>JAJXZF010000006.1 GCA_021780225.1 Deltaproteobacteria bacterium
GGCTCCACATCCCCGCCGCGCTCGCCGCGGCGGGCGAACACCGCTGAACCCGGCAACTGAGCCGCCCATCATCACCACAGCGGCGATCAAACTGAGTATTCAAACCCCTTCCTCAACAGCCTGCTAGCCCCGACCGAACCATGAACAAGAGAAAAACGGACACCAAACGAGATGCGACAGCAATAGACGCCAGCCTTAATTGCCTTGTCGGTGACGGCGAGAAAGCAAAGGACGTTCTTTTTAAAATTCAGACCGGGGCGCTAAAGGGGGCCGAGGCGAAGACCGCTTTGGCTGCGGCTCGATACGAAGATTGGAAATCAAGCTAAGCAGTAAATTGAAGTTTCATTCATTCGGGAAAAATCTGGTTGCCTCTCGTATCAATTCCGCCGCGCCCTCATCCACGGTCGCTGGCGGCTCCAGTTTTTTCAAATCCTTAAAGGCAGGATTATTTGATAAGCCAAACGGCATCTTAAGACTTGGCTCCTGCTTATACCGACCATCAAGAATATCACTGAAAGCTATACTCTTAAATGTGCCAGCGAGCCCTTCCAATTGGTCAGCGGACATGCTGAAAGTAGGCGTGATTTTAAGCCGCCGTAGCTTTTTTCTGTTGAGGACTTTTTTGAATTCTTCATTCAAATAGGTTGCGAGAAACCACGCATCTCCGATCTCGTCATAGGTAACAACAACCGGATATATCTTCGATATTCCGCCAAGGTCCACCCCTATCAGCGCACGCTTCTGCTCGAAAACCTCAGAAATCGCATTAGCGAGCTGCCTAACTCCCTTCCTATCTCCATCATCTTCGACCACTAGCTTCGTTCGAATTTCTCTCTCCAGGAGAGCCGTGTCACCGCTCCACTTCGCGTCCGCTCTAAACATAGAACCCTTGAACTCAATGAAAAACCGCGTACCCTTTGCACAAAATGATGCCGTCGCACGCTTGGTCATTTGGAGGGTCGACATAGCGCGGTGAAGCGAAATATCGATTTATCTTCTGGTCAACAGCCTGTTTCAGCATCCGGTGCATATACCGTTCGAAGAGCACTCCCCAAAAGGCGTGAAAGTTTTCTCTCTCACCGTTTGGGACAGAACTCTGGGCCCGCCAGAAGAAAGCACTTTCGGATTTGGCCGCCAAAAACGAAAAATCGATGGGAAGAAAGCGATCTCCAAGGCGCACAATTGGCCGCTCCCGAAAGATCGAGAAATCACTAACACCTCGATCAAGCCGCTTAAACAACTCGTGGAATTCTTCGTAATCTCCAGACAAATCGCCAAAGAAAAGCTCAAGCTGCTCCGTGCTTAAATTTGTCGTGCTGAACCACTCAAATCCTAGTGCGAAGTCTGGCGACGAGGGCATGAACTGCTCTAAACCGAAGTTGACGTACTTTGTCATGCAACCCATTACGAGAGGGAAGTAAACTTCGGGCGACACTTCAGTCGTCTTCTCGAACATTTCCGGGATATTAAATGGCTTACCCTCTTCCGGCATCAACTCAGCGAACTTGGAAAGCATCACGAAAGGGCGCGACAGCCTGATCGCCGGATGAGCGAATTGAAATTCTGACACCGACATAAACCGAGAAATTAACTCAATCGTGGTGCTTGCCCCCTCCTCTGTAGGGCCACCGGCTAACTGGTCGTTCGCCATGGTAAATAGCCGCGTCATATCCGGAATTATTGGAAGACTTGGGACGGCGTGAGGACCGATTCTCAATGCTTCTTTTGCCACTAAGAGCAGAACTTGACGATGGAGAACGACTTTCAGCGCGTTGCGATTTGTCACCTCCCAAGCAGCCGGACATAGTACTCGAACAATTCGGTCATGTAGATCTTTATCGAAATGTGGCGACCAGCCGAACAGCAGGATGTTCAAGCCGCTGCATACACGTAAAACAACATCGCTCGGAAACCGCGCGAGTTCAGTCTGAAATTCACTAAATGTTGAACGCTGACCTGATAACTCCTGATACGTTAGGTATGTTTCAACGATGATCCCACTGCCTTTGTGTTGTATCGGCATGTCTTTAGAAGCTTACATCACTGCGCGGCCATGAATGAACCGTTGGCAGACTGTCGACTATCCGCCAAAGCTCAAATCGAAAAAAGCCTTGAATTCATTGGGATTTGAACCCGTGTTACCAACGTAAAAAGTCGGTAACAGACCCCTCGGAGAACCTACTTTTTTGCAACCGCCACCAAAACCGCCATCTCCACAATGACGAGAATCTAGTGGCCAAAAAACCATTGAGTTCATTGGCGAATTTGGTGTCCCCGACGGGATTTGAACCCGTGTTACCGACGTGAAAGGCCGGTGTCCTAGGCCGAGCTAGACGACGGGGACGGATGCGGTTGGACGTGAGTTAGCCGAAACCCTTAGCCGCGCAAGACTATCAGAGCGTGGTCAAGCGCGGCAAGCAAGCGTTGGAATAGCGCTCCCGAGCGAGTGCGGCTAAGCGCAGATACACGGTTATGGAACGACGCGAAGCCGGCGCGACGATTTAGCCGGAGAAGCGGACCGCGCCGATGATCTCGTTGACCGAGCCCTTGCCCTGCGCCGCCAGCATCTCGTCCAGTTCGCGGTCGATGCGGCCGAGCGCGCCCGCGCCTTCCTTGATCAGCGCCGAACCCACGCCAACCGCGCGTGCGCCCGTCAGGTGCGCGATATAGGCGTCGCGCCCGCCATTCACGCCGCCTACCGCGACGATATCCAGAAGGCCTTCGCCCGCCTGAAAGAACGCATGAGTTTGCGAAAGCGGCCGGGCGGGTCCCTTGACCGTTCCCGAGGCGAGGTCAATTGCGAAATCCTTTGGCAGGTCGTTGGCGCAAACGGCAATTTTGACGCCCATCGCCTTGAACAAGTCCGCTATCGCGCGCGCTTCATATTCAATCCGCGGGGGAACTTTGACCGCGACTGCGGCCTGAACGGCTCCGCGCACGCGCCCGATCAGCGCCTTCAGCCGATCGAGACTCGCGAACGGCGCGACGGATTTTTGCACATAGTCGTCGGCGAGGTTCAATTCGACGATTTTCGCGCCCGCGCGATCGAGCGTGCCCGCGACCGCGACGATTTCGTCTTCGGTTGCGCCGACCACGCTCGCGATCACCGGTTTGCCGCGTGCGCCGAGTTCGCGCGCGATTCCGGCGAAATGTTCGACGCCGCGATTTTTCAGGTTCTCGGGCGCCTCCAGGCCGGCGATATTGCACGACTTGAAGACAATCGCGCCGTTATGGCGCGCGGTCAGCTCGAAAATTTCGCCGCGCTCCGCGGAATGCGGTCCCGAGGCGTTCATCACCGACGAATTCAGCGCGACGCCGCCCAGCCGAATCGATGTGCGTTCCATGGCCTTTTACCTACAGCGCCGGCGGGCCGCCCGGCAAGCGCGGCGCCGGCGCCATACGCGATTTTGCGCGCTCCGGATGCTATTGATCATGCGGCGGCGACGCCTTCGCCGCTGGAAGGTGGCCGGATGCGAAACGTAACGCTCCGTCGCGCCAGTCTCGACGCGATCATTGCGCAGGCCGAGCGCGAGTTCCCGCACGAATGCTGCGGTTTCATACTCGCGGGAGCCGGCTTCGAGGAAGTCCGGCCGATTCGCAATATACAGAACGAAAAACATGCGGAAGATCCCGCGGCGTTTCCGCGCGACGCGCGCACCGCGTTCCTGATGGAACCGCGGGAGCATCTGGCGGCGCTCAACGAGATCGATCGGCGCAAATTAAGGCTCGCCGTCGTCTATCATTCGCATCCCGATCACGACGCCTACTTTTCGCCGACCGATCGCGCGCAGGCCTGCTCGTTCGACCCGGACGAGCCCGACTATCCGGACACGGCATACGTCGTGATGTCGGTTCGCGACGGCCGCTTCGTGCGCGCCGCCGCGTTCGTGTGGGAGCCGGTGCGGAAGGAATTCGTCGAAACGAATCTCCAATTCGAGGCCTGAATCACGGCTTGCGAGCGCGCAAGCTGGCCATCCGCGCGATTGTCAGGACGCGGACGCGATATAGCTGCGCAGCGCTTCAAGTTCCGCCTGCGCTTCTTCCAGACGCTGCTTGACCACGTCGCCGATGCTGACGATTCCCGCCAGCGCGCCGCCGCGAACCACGGGCAAGTGGCGGATGCGCTTGAGCGTCATCGTTTCCATCAGTTCGACGATCGGGTCGTCGGGCGCGCAGGTCTGGACTTCGCGCGTCATCAGGCGGCTGGCCGGAAACGCCAGGGCCGATTCGCCATGCTCCGCGATTCCGCGGATGATGTCGCGCTCGGAAATGATTCCGGCCAGCGAACCGTCCTCGGCGATAACCGGCGCGGCGCCGATCCGATTGCGATTGAGCGTGCTTACGATTTCCGCGATCGTCGCCGCCGGAGTGACGGTCACGACCTTCGCGCCTTTGTGCTCCAGAACCGACATTACCTTTTTAGGCATGGCTCGCGCTCCTGAATGCGAGATTTCAGGTATTAGCCGGTCTGATCATTCAAATCAGTAATAGTGATACTTTGTCAAGCGCCTGCCGCTTCGACAAGGGGTTTGCTTTCGCCGTCGCGACCCGCCCGGTATGATTAAAGGATTAAGCGGCGTTCACGGCTCGGAACGTCGCGATAGACTCGCGCCGCGGCATCGCCGGCAGGCGCATCGCCCGGCGGTAAATTTCGTTGCTTACGCTCGACAAGGTCTCCAAGTTCTACGGCGGTCGCGCCATCTTTGACGGCGTTAGCTGGGCGATGCCCGACGATGGCCGGGTTGGATTGGTCGGACTCAACGGGGCTGGAAAATCCACGCTGCTGCGCACGATTGCGGAGCTGATTCCGATCGACGGCGGCCGCATCGCCCGCCCGCAACGCACCCGCGTCGGCTATCTCCATCAGGATTCGCCCGAGATGGGCGGCCGGTCCGTGCTCGAAGAGACCTTGTCGGCGCTGGCCGAGGCGCGCTCGATCGACCAGCGGCGGCTGGAGCTGGAAGAAATCCTTGCCCGCGAGCATTCCGGTCCCGTCCACGACGCGGCGCTGAACGAACTTGGAGACGTGCTCAGCGAGCTGGAACGGCAGGATTTTTACAGCGCCGAAAGCCGCGCGACGGCGGTCCTGTTCGGATTGGGTTTTCGCGAAAGCGATCTCGCGCGGGACGTGGCGGAGTTTTCAGGCGGCGTGCGGATGCGCATCGCGCTGGCGAAACTGCTGCTGCGCCGCCCCGAATTCCTGATGCTCGACGAGCCGACCAACCATCTCGATATCGAAGCGCGCAACTGGCTCGAAGATTATCTGGAAGATTACGCCGGCGGCATCATCCTGGTTTCGCACGATCGCTATTTTCTCGATCGCGTCACCCGCAAGACGGTCGAAGTCGCGCGCGGCGCGTTGATCGAATACAACGGCAACTACTCTTATTATCTTGTCGAACGCGAGCGGCGTTTCGAGCAGGAATTTGCGGCGTACGAGAAGCAGCGCGCCGAAATCGAGCACATGGAAGCGTTTATCAGCCGCTTCCGCTACCAGGCGAGCAAGGCGCGGCTGGTGCAAAGCCGCATCAAACAGCTCGAAAAAATCGAGCGCCTGCGGCCGCCGGCTGGACTCGAAAAGCCGCCGTCGATCGCGTTTCCGGAATGCGAGCGCGGCGCCCGGCGCGTCGTGGAGCTGCGCGGCGCCGTCAAGCGTTACGGCGACTTGACGGTTTACGGCGGCGTAAGCCTGGAAATCGAGCGCGGCGCGCGGGTCGCGCTGGTCGGTCCCAACGGCGCCGGAAAATCGACGATGATTCGCATGCTCGCGGCCATTGAACCGCTTGATGGCGGCGAGCGGATCGTCGGCGATCGCGTCGAAATTGGTTACTTCGCGCAAAATTTGTCCGAATCGCTCGACTATGATCGCACGATCCACGACGAGCTAAGCCGGGATGCGCAGGGCATGACCACCAGCCAGATTCGCGGACTGCTCGGCGCGATGCTGTTTTCGGGCGACGAGGTCAATAAACGCGTCGGCGTGCTTTCCGGCGGCGAAAGGGCGCGGCTTGCGCTGGCCAAGGTTATCGCCCGGCGCAACAACTGCCTGCTGCTCGACGAGCCGACCAACAATCTTGATATCGTCGCCAAAGAGACGCTGCTCGAAGCGCTGAAGCGATTTCCCGGCGCGGTGATAATTGTTAGCCACGACCGTCACATTTTGAACCAGCTCGTCACGCAGGTGATCGAGGTCGGCCACGGCCACGCAACCCGGTACCTGGGAAATTACGACGACTATCTCGCCAAGAAGGCCGAGGAAGAGGCGCGTTCCGCTGTCCGTCCCATGGTCGAAAACGGGAATCGCGCCGACGGCGCCGCTCCCGGTGGCGCGTCCGCGGACCGCGCGGCGCGCAACGGATCGTCCGACGCTTTGAAATCGAGCGCCGATGCGGCGGCGAACGGCAATCATAACGGCGCGCCGCCGAGCAAGGCTGTGTCCCGCCCGCTCGATCGCGAAGCCGAACGGCGCCGCTCACGATCCGCGCGCCGCCGCGCGGATATCGAAACGAAAATCGAAGCTGTGGAGAGCGAGCGGGCGAGCATCGGTGTGGAAATGAACGATCCGAATTTCTATCTCGCGCGGCCCGATGCGAATCAGTTGATTGCACGCTACGAAAAGCTCGGCAAAGAAATTGAACGGCTGTACGAAGAACTGATGGGGTTCGAGACGGCCGAAGACGCCGGCTGACGCGCATCGTGACCTCGGGAGCGGAAAGCGCCACACCGTCAGCGTCTCAGCGATGGATCGTTGGGGCGGTCGCGCGTCGATGGCCGAACGCCTCGATCGCCTCAATTACGCAACTTCGCGGCGACGCCTCCACGCGCCGTTTCTGGCGCGTCGCGATTAACGGTGGCCGTGCCGGCGCGCCGCCGTCGGCGATCGCGGTCGATCTCGGACCGGACGATCTTCCGCATTACGTTCGCGCCTTGAGCCTCGTGTCAGCTCCGCCGCCGGAGCCGCCGTGGATCACGATGCGCGCTCTGTTGGCCGCGGGCGGAGTCGCCGTGCCGGAACTTTTCGCCGCCGCCGCCGAAGCGCGGATGCTGCTGGTCGAGGATGTTGGCGAATTGCCGCTTGCGGTCGCGGCCGCGCGGGGCGACGCGGCAGATCTATATCGTCTGGCCGCCGACCAGCTTCTTTTGATCCATCGCGGATGCACCGGGCTGCTGCCGGCGGATTGCATCGCGGCGAAGATCGCGTATGACGAACGGCTCTTCCGATGGGAATTGGATCAGTTCGTCGAGCTTGGCGCCGCAGACGTTCCGGGGCGCTTCGAGGCGCACGCGGTCGCGCGCGATCTCGACGATTTGGCGGCCCGCCTTGGCGGCTATCCGCGCGTGCTCTCGCATCGCGACTATCACGGCGAAAATCTCTATCTGCAGTTCGATTCCACAGGCGCGCCGCGCCTGCGCGTGATCGATTTCCAGGACGCGCTGATGGCGCCGGCGGCGCAAGACCTCGCGGTATTGCTGACCACGCGCAACGCGTCGGAAACCATTACGCCGGCGATCGAGCGGCGCGTGCTGGATTATTACTACACTGCCCATTTGCGGCGCGGCCCTTCGATGCCGCTCGGGATGGACGAGTTTGTCGAGAGCTACGGGCTTTGCGTGATTCAACACGCGCTCAAAGTGATCGGCCGTTTCCGCCGCCTCGAACTCGACGGCAAACCGGGTTATGCGCGCTTCATTCCCTACGCGCTCGCGCAGGCGCGCCGGATGCTTGCGGGGCGCGGCGATTTCGCCGGTCTGCGGGCGGCGTTCGGCGCTTAGGCGATCGCGAATGAAGGCGCTGGTGCTTTCCGCGGGTTATGGCGAACGACTGAAGCCGCTCACCGGCACGACGCCCAAACCGCTGCTCGAAGCCGGCGGCAGGCCGTTGATTCATTATCCGTTGCTGATGCTGCGGCGGGCGGGAATTCTCGATGTCGCAGTGAATATTCATCATCTGGGCGAGAAGATAAAATCCGCTCTCGGCGACGGCGGCCAACTGGGATTGAGGATCGCTTACTCGCCGGAACCGAAACTTGCCGGCACCGGCGGGCCGCTGCTCGCGCTGCGCGATTTTTTTGGCGCGGATTCATTCGTTCTGCTCAATTGCGACACGCTGAGCGACCTGGATTTGCGCGCGATGATCGAGTTTCATCGCGCACGCGCGACGACCGCGACGTTTCTTCTGCGCGCGTGCGCCGAAGACGATCCGTACAGCCGGATCGAGTGCGATGACGAAATGCGTATCCGCCGGATGCGTCTGCTCAAGGGCCGCGCGGCCGGCGAATTCAATGATTTTCCTGCTGATATGAGCGAAGCGGTCGCCGCGACCCTCCGGCCGTATATGTATTGCGGCGTGATGGTCTGCGAACCGGAAGTCCTCACGATGACGCCGGCGGCGGCGCCGTTCGGCCTGATGAACGAAGTTTTCGCGCCGGCGCTCGCGCGGGGCGCGACGCTGCGCGGCTATTTTCATGACGGCTATTTCCGCACCGTCGACGATCTTGCTGGCTATCGCGAACTGTGCGCCGAACTGGCCGTCGCTCCTCCACCGTTGCAATACCTCGGCTGACGCATCGCTCGGCGCGTGGTCGGGCGAATTGCTATTGAGCCTGAATCAAGCGGCGGATCGTCCGAAAATAATCGTTTTGCGGAAATGAAAGCGGGCGGCGATCAATCGGAGCGCCGCCCGCGTCTTATCCAGTTTCGATTCGGCTAGTGTGGCGTCCCCTGAATAAGTTTGCACTCTGCGTCTATCTTGCGCTTGGCGTGGATGCCCGGATCAAGTCCGGGCATGACGACCTCTGTTCGTCATTGCCGGGCCCAGACCCGGCAATCCACCCCTGGTCGCCCCGCGGTGAGGGCCTGCGCGCCGAGCTGATAAGGCGTCAGGTGGAAGTTATTTGCGGGACACCACCCTAGGGAAGCTCTGCACAGGCCGATCGATTCGTGTACAAAGGAAACGGTCGATTGTTAGATGGGGAGGTGGGGTGATGGGTAATCAGCGGACGTTTGCATCGATGGTCTGGAGCGCGAAGGGCAAG
>JAJXZF010000081.1 GCA_021780225.1 Deltaproteobacteria bacterium
ATCATCAGCATCGCCCGCTGCCGCCGCTCCTCGCCGCGCATGCGCCCGTTCCTCCGCCGACTGGATTACTCATTTCGACGAACTATACCGAAACGAAATTCAGGCGTTTATCAACAGCCTGCTAGAACATGCGCTGCCGAAGGCGAATGCGTCGTCGAATTGCGTAACCGCGTTCAACCGAGCCGGACAAGCACTCGAAATGGACCGATCGGGCGATGATGCGAGTTAACGTGAACTATCTACTCTTGGTATCGGTCGGCGAGAGATAACGCCTCGCTGCGGCAGCCGCGGCAATCGCTCGGAATCGCCAAGATGCGATCGCGCAATCAGGACGTGGAACCACCAGCCGTTCCGGGCGAGCCCGGAACGGCTGGTGTGTAATTGTTATTCGCAGACGCCCGCGGCGGTGACGCTGTAAACCTGAACCAGCACCCAATTCCGCATCGAGAGTTCGGTCTGGATGTTGCCGACCTTGCCGCTTTGGCATTGCGACGCGAGCTGGGAATTGGCCGAGTTGGTCACGCCGTACGGCGCCGTCAGCGCCAGCACGCCCCAGTCGCTCGCGCTTGCGCTCACCTTCTGTCCGCCGGCTGCGCCGCTGCTGATCGAACTCGATTCGATCATTACGCATCCGGAAAGCATCACGCTCAACGCGAGCATCGGAATCGCCAGGATTGCGGTCAGACGTTTCATGTTTTTTCTCCCGCCTTTTCTGAGTTCCAGTTTTGTTGAGTGTTACTGGTTTGCGGGCACAAGCTCGACCCGCCGGTTTTGCGCCCTGCCGTCCGCCGTTTTGTTGCTCGCCACCGGATTCGACTTGCCGAACCCTTCCGGGAGCAACTGTCCGGCGGATACGCCCTGTCCCTCGAGATAATTGACAACCGACTGCGCGCGCCGCTCCGAAAGCCTCTGGTTGTATGCAGCCGAGCCGACCGCATCAGTGTAGCCGTCAACATGGACGGTCACGTTGGGGTTCGCTTTCAAGGTCGTCGCGGCTTCGTCGAGCGTGGGCCGATCGATGTCGCGAATCGCCGCTTTGTTGAAGGCGAAGTGCACGCCGCGCAAAATTATTTTGGTCTGCGGCGCCGGCGCGGGTGGCGGCGGTGGCGGCGGCGGAACATAGCAAAGCGCCGCGGCCGAGAGATTGTAGAGCTGCACGATAAGGAAATCGCGCATCGACAGTTCGGTCTGAACGTTGGTCAACTCGCCGTTGGCGCATTGCGCGGCCAATTGCGTATCCGCCTGATTGGCCAGCCCGTAGGGCGCGGACAAGCGCAGAATTCCGTAGTCGCTCGCGTTCGCGCTGATTGGCTGTCCGGCTTCGCCGCGCTGGCTAATCGCACTGGATTGGATCACGACGCATCCGGAATACATCAGGGAGACTATTGCCAAGAGGAAGAGGGAAGGTGCTCGAAAAGCATTCATGGTCGCCTCCGTCGTTTTCTATAACCAACCGCGTTATCACGCAAAAAGATGTAACGTTTCCTGTAGCTTGTATCGAGCCTAACCGAACTCGCAAGTATAAAACAAGAAATAAGACCGTCGAATTGAGAAGAAAATCATACACACGCGAAAGTATTTGTGCGCCAGAACTTAAATCGGAATGCGCCGTATCGCGCTTTGCCGAGCCAAGTCAAGCTAGCGTCATATACGACGTTAAATGGTGCGAATTTCGCAACGCCGAATCGCGCGCGATTCGGACGCGGAAATCCTCGGAACGGCGCCTCGCGTTGCCTCGAACGCGATTCAGCCGGCGGCGGAGGCGACGGTCGGTGCGGATAATTCTCGCTCCAGCGCTTCGATATCGGCCGGCGAGAGGCTGAAATACTTGGCGAGGGGATTGTGGAATACGATCGCGCTGACTGAACTTTCCGGATCCATCATGTAGCCCTCGGTCAGGCGCACGCCGAGATCGTTCTGTTCGATTTCGAGCAGCCGGAACAATTGCGCCTGATCCTCAAGCCGCGGGCAGGCCGGATAGCCGAACGAAAAACGCTTGCCGTGATAGTGCGCCTGGAAAAGATCCTTGAGCGTCAGATTTTCCGGATCGCCGATTCCCCACATCCGGCGGATTTTCATGTGCAGCAGTTCGGCGAAGGCCTCCGCGCCTTCGAGCGCGAGCACCTGCAGGATATGCGATCGCAGATAGTCGCCGCGCTCTTTCCATTCCTCGGCCAGCGCGCGCACGCCGTCGCCGATCGTCGTCGCCATCATCGCCAGATAGTCAGGCCGGCCCGACGCCGCCGGCGTCACGTAATCGGCAAGGCAAAGGCCGGGCGCGTCGGACTGGCGGCCAAAGGTGAAAGTTTCGAGCACCCGCTTTCCGTCCTGCGAGTAAACCGACATCGTGCGGTCGCCGTCGGAATGGACGGGGAAGAAGCGATACGCGGCGCGTGCGCTGATATCGGGCCGCGCCAGCATCTCGTCTTCGACCGCGTCGACGGCGGCCTTCAGTTCGAGCGCCTTCGCGTCGCCCGCGGCCAGCGCCTGCTCAAAATGGCGGAAGCCAAGATGGCGCGTGTAGAGCATCACCGGATTCACGTAGCGCAGTATCTCTTCGAGGTCGTAGTCGCGCAGCAGATGAAGCTTCAGATCCGGCGGTTCCGGAATCGGCCCCTCGTAAACGAGCGCGGGTCCGCGCCGCGCGGGCGTTTGAGCCTCAGCGCTGGGTTTCGCCGCCGCCGAGCGCATCCGCGCCGTATCGCGATCGAGCGCAACCGCGAGCGCCTCGCGCCTCCGCGGATCCATCAATTGGTTCGCGAGGTCCAATCCTGCCATCGCGTCGTTCGCGTAGGCGACGATTCCGGCGTACTCGGGCGCGATCTTGAGGCGAGTGAAGCGGGCGGAGAGCGCGGCGCCTCCCACCAGCATCGGGCAGCTCACGCCGGCGTTCTTCAGGTCCTGCGCGGTCACGACCATCATCTGCGCCGATTTCACCAGCAAGCCTGAGAGGCCGACCGCGTCCGGGCGATGCTTCTCGCAGGCGCGAATCAACTCCTCGGGCGGCACCTTGATGCCCAGGTTGACGACGCGGTAGCCGTTGTTGCTCAAGATGATATCGACCAGGTTCTTGCCGATATCGTGCACATCGCCCTTGACGGTCGCGAGGATAATCGTGCCCTTGTTGAGGCCGTCGGCCTTGTCCATGAAGGGTTCCAGATGGGCGACGGCGGCCTTCATCGCTTCGGCGGATTGCAGCACTTCGGCGACGATCATCTGATTGGCGTTGAACAGGCGGCCGACTTCGTCCATCCCGGCCATCAGCGGCCCATTGATAATTTCCAGCGGCGGGCGCGTCTTGAGCGCCTCGTCGAGATCGTCGATGAGTCCGTCCCTGGAGCCTTCGAGAATGTAGAGGCCGAGCCTCTGATCGAGCGGCATCGAAGTGCGCTCGGCGTGGGTGGGCTTGGCCTTCTTGGCGCCGAAGTAGGCGGCGAAGGCGGCGATCGGGTCGTCGCCGCGGTTCCAGAGCAGGTCTTCCGCGAGCCGCCGCTCTTCCTCTGGAATCGACGGATAGCGTTCGAGCTTTTCGGAATTCACGATCGCGAGATCGAGCCCGGCCTGCACGCAGTGATAGAGCATCACCGAGTTCAGCACTTCGCGTCCGCTGTCGGGAAGTCCGAAGGAGACGTTCGAGATGCCGAGCACAGTCTTCGCGCGCGGCATCGCGGTTTTGATCAGCCTGATGCCCTCGATCGTCTCGACCGCGGACCCAACGTAATTGCGATCGCCGGTGCCGACCGGAAAGACCAGCGGATCGAAAATTATGTCTTCAGGCTCGACGCCGTAATTCTCGGTCAGCAGGCGATAGGAACGTTCGGCGATTTCGAGCTTGCGGTTGCGCGTGATCGCCTGCGCCTGCTGTTTGTCCTCGTCGATACATCCGACCACCAGCGCGGCGCCGTACTCGCGCGCGAGCGGCACGACCCGGCGAAAGCGCTCCTCGCCGTCTTCAAGATTGACCGAATTGATAATCGATTTGCCCGGCGTGCGTTTGAGCGATTCCTCGATCACGCGCGCGTCGGTGGTGTCGATCATCAGAGGCGCTTTGACCTTTTTGACCAGCGTGCCGAGCAAGCCCGCCATGTCCACGCTTTCGTCGCGGTCGGGGTCCTGCACGCAGACGTCAAGCACGTGGGCGCCGCGACGCACCTGCAAGCGGCCGATTTCGGCGGCCTCCTCGAACTTGCCCTCGCCGATCAGCCGCTTGAACTTGCGGCTGCCGAGCACATTCGTGCGCTCGCCGACGATTATCGGCCGGGCGTCGTCATCGATCGTCAGCGCCTCGATGCCGGTGACGATCGAGCGGCGCGGCGCGGAGATTTCGCGCGGCTGGCCGGCGGCCGCGACCTGCGCCAGCGCCGCGATATGGGCGGGCGTGGTGCCGCAGCATCCGCCGGCCAGGTTCACCCATCGGTTGGCGATAAAGCGTTCGAGCTTGTGCGCCAGCGTGTCGGACGTCTCGTTGTAATTGCCCTCTTCGTCGGGCAGGCCGGCGTTGGGCACGCAGGCGATCGGAAAGCGCGAGATTTCCGCGAGCGTCCGCAGATGGTCGGTCATGAAGTCCGGCCCGGTCGCGCAATTGAGGCCGATCCAGAGCAAATCGCGATGGGCGAAGGTGGCGTAGAAAGCCTCGATATCCTGTCCGGCCAGCAGCGTGCCCATCGTTTCGATCGTGCCCGATATCGCGATACCGGCGGCGCTGCCGGTCGCGTCGAGCGCGCGGTCGATACCTGCAAGCCCGGCTTTGCAGTTGATCGAATCCTGCACGGTTTCCAGCAGCAACAAATCGGCGCCGCCTTCGATCAGACCCTCCGCCTGTTCCTGATAAGCGGCGGCCAGTTCGTCGAACGTCACCCCTCCGGTGACTGAGATGCTGCGCGTCGTCGGCCCCATCGAACCCGCGACAAAACGCGGTTTGGCGGGCGTCGATGCGGCGTCGGCCTCCTCGCGGGCGAGTCGCGCCGCGAGCCGGTTGAGTTCGCGGGCGCGATCGGCAAGGCCGTATTCGGCCAGCACGATCGAGGTCGAACCGAAGCTGTTGGTTTCGATTATGTCGGCGCCGGCCTGAAGGAAACCGCGATGCAGCTCGCGAATCCGGTCGGGGCTGGTCGCGACGAGGTTTTCGTTGCAGCCGTCCAGATGGGGACCGCCAAAATAGCTCGCGTGCAGGTTCATCCCCTGAATCGAGGTGCCGGTCGCGCCGTCGAGCAGGACGATCCGGCGCGCAATGAGGTCGCGAAGCAGGGCGATACGTTGAGCG
Source organism: Deltaproteobacteria bacterium (assembly GCA_021780225.1). Lineage (GTDB taxonomy): Bacteria > Desulfobacterota > Binatia > Binatales > Binataceae > JADMIL01. The sequence continues at coordinate 5,264 of JAJXZF010000081.1, forward strand.
GTCGTTTCCATCTAATATTTGAACGCGCCAGCCCATTGGTGGACGTGGTAACCGATCACACTATCCGAGCGGCGATCGCGTCGCAATTTAAGGTCGGCGCGGTGCGCGGAATGGCGCCGCGGGACCGTCAGGGACATCAGGCGGCGCCGCAGGACGGATTTGGCGGCGGGGGCTTTGTAATAACGTGGCGCATCATATAACCAACTATCGCAGGCGCGCTTTCACGCCGGAATGACGGAGACGACGATGGTACTAGCGTGGCTGGCATTCTATGACGGATTACTGGCGGTCGCCTTGGTCGCGGCAGGAATCGTCGCTGCGCATTTTGGCCTGACGCCGCCTTTTAAAGGTTTCCAGATCTTCCTTATCGGCTTCTTCTTCGCCGGGATCGCGATTGTCCTCGGCTTGCTCGGGATGCTGCTGACGCGCGGCGAAGACCGGCGCAGCGGGCAGATCCGGGCCAGAATCGGCACGATCCTGGGCCTGCTGATTGCCGCGCCGATCATTGGCGTCGTCCTGCGCCATCGGGCCGTTCCGATCAACGACATCACGACCGACACGCAAAATCCGCCGCAATTCGTAGCCGCGCTGAAGCAGCGGTCGGAATGCGGCGAGGGCTTGGCCTACGATCCGAAAATCGCGCCGATTCAGGCGCAAAACTATCCGGCGCTGCAACCGCTGACGCTCGATGGTACGCCTGATAACATCTATAAGCGGGTGGAAATACTCGCCGGCGAAATCCCCAATTGGACGATTACCCGCAACGACCCGGCCGCGCATGAGCTCGAAGGCGTCGCCACCTCCGCCCTGTTCAAATTTCACGACGACTTCGTTATTCAGGTGCGTCCGGACGGAACGAACCGGAGCGTGGTCCAGATGCGCTCGAAATCCCGCTGCGGCGTAAGCGATCTTGGCGCGAATTACGACCGGATAACGAGTTTTTTCCGCATCTTGAAGACGGGACCGCGCATGATGCCGCCCGGCGCCGCTCAGGTGCAACCATAGCCGCGCTGCCGAAAGAGCCGGAAACCCGGAGGCTTTTCGAGAACTGGCGGCAGCGGCCCGCGCATCCACTGTCGTTTCGGCCGCTCGCGATAACTTTTATCGCAATCGCGATCGCCATCAATCTCCTGCAACTGCCGCATGACATGTGTCTGGGCAGCGTATTCTTTGGCGATCGCGGCGCCTGGCTGACGGTTCAATATCTGGCGGCGCACGGTATGCGTCCGGCGGTGGATTTCGGATATTTCTACGGATTGCTGCCGATCTTCCTGGGCAAATTCTGGTTCGGATGGTTCGGACTGACGCCCACCGCATACGACCTGGCGTCGCTCGTATGCGCTGTCGCCGTCGCATTGGCGGCCGCTCGATTCGCAAGAACGCTTCGCCTCAATCCCATCGGCGTCGGAATTATAATCGTCGCATTGCCGATCGCGATTCCGGGCGCCTATTTTTCGCTCGCGCATGGAGTCGAAGCCGCGCTGCTGAGCAATTCCTTGGCGGCGTTCGCGGAAAATCGGCGTCGTCAATCGCTGGCGTTGGCGACCGCGGCCTGCTTTGCCAAACCGGAGATGGGTTATTTTTTCGGTTTGATGATTCTAATCGCGATCGTCGCCGCGGCGGCCCATCGCGCTCGCGACGGTGCGCGGAATTTCGATTGGAACTCCGCGATTCGACAAACCATCCCTGCGGCGGTCGTCGGGACGCTGCTGGCGATCGTGCTGGGGTTGGAGTTCGGGTTGCGGTCGTTGATCGCGTCGATCATCCCAGCGGGCGGAATTCGCGACTATCATGCGCTCGGCTTCGGCCTCTTCAATCGCGGCGGCCATGAATTTCTCACGCTTAACGGCACGAAGCTGGTGAACTTTTTCGTGACGGTGGTGCCCTTCTGGATTCTGGGCGGAATCTGGCTGGCCGGCGCCGGGACCGTCGTCGCGAGCAAGCTAATCCGCCGCGAGGTCTCGGGCGGCCTCGACCGGCGTCTCAAGGAATCGATCGTCTTCTGCGCGGCCGCTCAAGTTGTGGCGGCGCTGGTCATGTTCGGCGGGCCAACGTCGTGGATCAATTATTCGTTCGCGCTCGTGATGGGTCTCGCGGCGTGCGCCGCGTCCGATGATTTCAACTTCGCGCCGGTCGCTGTCTTGGCCGTGCTCGCAATCATGTCCAATTACGGCCTCGCCTACTCGTCGCACGGAGAATGGAGCAAGTGGTCTTACAGCTCTCAATACGCTCACGTATGGATTTCGCCGGCCGAGCGCGCCGAATTGCGGACCATCGAGGATTTAACCCGCGGCCATCGCAGAATCGTCATCAGCATCATGAACGGCGCGGACACGGTATGGCCGGGCATGATGCCGGCGCCGACCGCCTATCTGTTGCCGGGCAATGATATCGGGCACGAATCCGACCGCACCATCGATGCGATAAATCACGCCGAATTCGTGATCGTTCCGGTCCAAAAAAATCCCGCCGGCGCCCGCCGCTACCTGCCGTGGCTGGACCACGCTATCGACCGGATGCCGGTGGTTTGGAAATCGAAGAACAAGGATCTCGAAGTCCGGCGCAATCCGCATCCGCTGCCGCCGGCGAGTTAGGGTCGCAACGCCCGAATCGCCCGTTTGACCGCGCTCGCGCGATCTTCTCCGACCGGATTTACAAACACGATCGCCCATCCGATTCCGGGCGCGGCCAGCTCGGCCAGCCGCTCGCGCACGCGCGCCTCGGCTCCCACCAGCAGGGTCGAATCGATCATCTTGTCGGTCACCGCCGCGATCGCCGCCTTGCCGTCGCCGCCCGCCGCGCGGATTCCCTCGATCTCGCGCTCGAAACCCGCGTGGGCGAACATATTGCCGTAAAAGCGCAACGCGCCGTACCGGGAAAGCAGGGTGCGCGCCGGCTTGCGCGCCAACTCGAGATCGTTCGAGATGAACGCGGTCGCGAACAGGGTCGGCTCGATCTCCTTCGGATCGCGGCCCGCCTTTTTCGCGCCCTCCGCGATTTCGCCAAGCGCTTCCTTTACCCGCGCCGGCGGGAAGAAATTGAAAATCACGCCGTCGCCGATTTCGCCCGCCATCCGCACCATCGGCCGCGACACGCCCGCCATGTAGAGAGGCGTCTTTCCATTCACCTTCGGATTGGTCTTGCCGCCCTCGATCATCCGGCGCAGAGTCGCCACCGTTTCGCGCATCTTCTTCATCGGATCGGCCGGGCCGCCCATCTCGATGCCGATCGCGCCGTTGCTCTCCCGATGCCCCGTGCCGAGACCAAGAATGAACCGTCCGCCGGTCAGTTCATGGACCGCGGCGACCTCATTGGCGAGCAGATTCGGATGGCGCAAATAGATGTTGGTGATCGCGGTGCCGAGCTTGACGCGGCGGGTGTTGAAACCGATCGCCAGCGAGCAGGCGAGCGAATCGTTGTTCGCCTCGGTCAAAAAGATGCCGTCGAAACCGGCGTCTTCGGCCTCCCGCGCCCAATCGATGATGGCCGGCAGGGGGCTGTCGGGCATGATCGTGAAGGCCAGCGCAATTTTCGCCATCGTGTGATTTCCTTTGGCGGCGCGGGCGCGTCCGGCGCGTATCGCGCGCGGCGTCGGCGTCCCGACCGCTGAATTTGCCCCTCTTGATAACGCCCCTCGCGCTCGTCGCGCAAACGGCGCACGCAGTTGATGCTGCCGAACGGGGGGGGCGGCGGCGTACAGTTACGATCAGGCTTCGCGGGTGACCGGACTGACGTACAGCGCGAAC
>JAJXZF010000028.1 GCA_021780225.1 Deltaproteobacteria bacterium
GGGAGAAAGTAAGAACTCTGGAAGGTGGATCACTTTTAGAGCGCGAAACGAGGAGCGATCAAAAACAACGTAGGGGGTGGGCCAAATCTGAATATCAAAGTGGGCCAAGCCGCATTGTCAAAATCACAGCCTGGCCGATCTGATTCGACTGACGCAGGAACTCCAGGGACGAGGCGTCGGATTTGCCTCGCTGACTGAGCACATCGACACGCGCTCACCCGCCGGGAAGCTCGTGTTCCACATGTTCGGCGCACTGGCGGAGTTCGAGCGCAATCTCATCCGCGAACGAACCCTCGCTGGCCTTAAAGCCGCGCGAGCTCGGGGCCGCAAGGGCGGACGGCCAAAGAAGCTCAGCCAGAAGGAGTTAAAGACGATTCACGCTCTGCTGCGCTCAAATGAGGTGCCCGTCAAGGATATCGCCGCGCAATTCGGCGTTAATCGCTCGACCCTGTACCGCAATATGACGTCAGCGGCTTAACATAGCGTTGACGACCACGACCAAGTGGCCCTTGGTGACACGACTGTTGGGTCAACCCGAGATAGAGAGGTGAGAGAATTCTTCAAACCGAGTCAGCACGTCTTCCGCTCTTTCGCGGGATAGGCCAAGCAGGCTTAGAAGCCGTAGGAGCTCCGCGTCATCGGCGGGAGCAAATCGCTCGGTGGTTGACGGCCATGTAAAGATCGGTCCTCGATCCTCGTCAAACCAAAGGGCATACGAAAAGATATCAGCTCGGTGAGCGCTGCGATCAAGAAATGAGGACAACCTCCTCATCTGCTTCACCAACCACAATTGCGAACGAACCCCTACTTCGTCAAAGGTCAACCTATCGAGAGAATTGACCGGCGTGGCTGATGCCACGGCTGCAGAATCAATTTGGCTTATCGCTGGCTGCATCATTGGAGCCCGGCAGTGCGAGTGCCCGCAAAGCACGATACGCCTGATCCCCAGTTGCTGGATTGCATAGTCAACCGTTCCCCAACCCGAGTCGCTCCAGCCCGCGGGGAGTGTCCCGCCAAAGTTTTGGTATATGCAGGCGGGATCCAATAAAGTCGCGAACGCCGTATGTAACGCGCTTTCGGAGCAGGTCACGAGAAGCGCGTTGGCCGGATTATGAGAGATACCCTCGTTGTTTTGATTGCGTTTCACGATGATTTACCCACGGCGGCGGAACCTTCAATTCTGCCGGTAAGGCGCAGCAGTCCATCGAGAATTGTGATCGGATGTGGCGGACATCCAGCAATGAAGAGATCGATGGGCACAACATTGCCCGCGCCATTGAGAACCTCGGGATGATCGCTGAACGGACCTCCCGAGATCGCGCACGCTCCGACGGCGATCACGATCTTCGGGTGGGGTACGGCCGCGTAGGTCTTCTCAAGCGCGAGATACATATTGCGGGTGACCGGACCGGTGATCAGAAGTCCGTCCGCATGCCGCGGTGAGGCCACGAACTGGATTCCGAAGCGTCCCAGGTCAAAGACTACCGTGTTCAGGACGTTGACATCCGCTTCGCATCCGTTGCAGCCGCCGGCGCTCACCTGCCGGAGTTTGAGGGAACGGCCGAGAACACGACGGATCTCGCCGGCGAGCCGGTCGGCGAGTTTGAGCGTTTGACCGGGTTTCAAGAGCAAATCGGTCCGGGTGCTTGCCGCAAGGCGATGTTCGTGGCTGAGCTCGATCGCCTTTTCCGGACAGGCGCTCACGCATTCCGGACAAAAAAGGCATCGCCCGAGGTCGATTTGCAAAGAGCCGTCGCTGGCTATCGCCTCGGTGGGACAGGCGTCAACACAGGCTTTGCAGCCGACCCGGCATCGCGACTGGTCGATTACGGGCAGACCGCGGAAGCGGTCCGGCAGGTTGGGTTCGGCATCAGGAAACGGCAATGTGCGCTTGCCTTGCCGGAGCCGGGTTAGCAGTAAGCTCGCCACCGAAATTCCTCAAAGGTCATGACCGCAGTAGGAAAGGTTGAAGCTTTTGTTGCAGAGGGGGAAATCGGAGATTTGCTGATCGCGCATGGCGATCGCCAAGCCCATCCAATTGCGAAATGACGGGTCGATCACCTTGTAGCGGGCGAATCGTCCGCTATCATCAGTGATAGCCACATGTGCGATCTCTCCGCGCCACCCTTCAGTGAGAGACACGACCAGGTAAGCCGGCGCCATCGGCGAAACCGCAATCCGGGTCGGGCCTTGCGGCAACGAGGCTAGTTGTTCTCGAACGAAGACGGCGGAGCGCTGGATTTCGAGCCATCGCACCCACGCGCGGGCGAAAACGTCGCCTGTGTTCCACTTCGATATGGGAATCTGAGCGAACCTGAAGATCCCGCTAGGGGCGTCCTGCCGAACGTCCCGCTCGACGCCCGAGGCGCGAGCCGCCGGGCCGACGAGTCCGAGCGCCTTGCAGGTGGCGGCATTTATGGCGCCGGTGTCCTCGAAACGCGCTTGCACAGAGGGTGCATCCCACATAAGCCGGGTCGCATCCTCGACGTCTTTTAATGCCTTGTCCAGGCGGCGCGAGAGTTCGCCGGCGAGATTCGCGTCGACATCGGATAAAACGCCGCCAGGTCTGAGCATGCCGCGACCGAATCGACTTCCACAAATCGCGGCTGTGAGATTGAGGAAATCTCCGCGAATCCGCCCACAATACGCCGCTGTTGGCAAATAGCCGACGTCACCCGCCAGTGCACCGAGGTCGCCGGTATGGTTTGCGATCCGCTCGAGTTCGAGGGCGATACCGCGCAGAACCAGCGCGCGCGGGGGGACTGCGGTCCCGCTCAAGCCTTCAACCGCTTCGCAATAGGCAGTCGCGTGTCCAATGGAGCTGTCTCCCGACAGCGTTTCGATCAAGTGGATCGCGCGTTTGTTCGGCCCTCCAGCTAGAGCGGCTTCGACGCCGCGATGCTGATAGCCGAGCGAAATCTCGAGGTGGAGAACACGCTCGCCGTGGCATTGGAAGCGAAAGTGACCAGGCTCGATGACTCCGGCATGCACGGGGCCGACAGCGACCTCATGGACTTCGTCCCCGTCAAGTCTGAAGAACTCGGTTGCGCCACTAAGCGGGGTTCGAGCAGCCCCGGACAACCGATAAGGGGGGTGGAACCGAATCGGCTTGAGCCACGGATGGCCTTGCGGCTCAATGTTCCACTGCTCCGCAATTTCGCGCTCGAACCAATGCGCTTGCGTGCACTCGACCGTCAGGCTGGGGTAGGCCTCGTTCACTTTGGCGCTAAGCGCGGACAGGCTGCTGGAAATCGAGTCGGCCAGTACGCCGAACAAATGTATCTCGCTATTTTCCGCAGGTGCGCCGAACAGCGCCGTCAGAGTGGAACCGGCGTGCACTGCGGAAATGATTTCGGCTCTGAACTGGCGCACAGGAAGACACGGCACGCTCGCGAGCGCTACCGGCTCTCCGCTATGGAACGATGGCAATGAGATCGTCATAAGAGGTTCAGCCGAGGAGGCGCGCGGCTTCACGAAGCGCGCGTGACAAAACTGGCGGCATATAGATTCCCATGACTAGAACTCCAATGCCGAGCATCGCTGGCGCCACGCTCAACGCCATGCTTCTCGGACGCGCTGGAGCAACGGGTTCGGCCGGTGTCCCCTGCGCCATCGCGAGCGCCGGCGCGGCCATAGCGGCCAGAATCACGGCCAGGATAGCCAAATAAGCGACGGCGATAAGAATTTGGCCTTGATCGAGCGCGGCTTTCAGAATTGTGAATTCACTCAGGAATGGTCCGAAGGGGGGAGAACCCGTGATTGCGAACAATCCCAATAGCCACAGCACGCCGGATGCCGGCGCCACGCTCAACACTCCCGCAACACCATCGGTATTCTTGGTGCGGTAAAGGGCCAACAGGTTTCCAGCCACCAAAAAAAGCATCGCCTTCGTCAGCGAATGGTTAATGATGTGGAGCACCGCACCAAAAACGGCGGCGCCACCCAGACCCACGCCCACGGCGAGAATCCCCATGTGCTCGACACTAGAATAGGCCAGCATGCGCTTGTAGTCGGTCTGGCCGGAAATGAACACGGCTGCCACGGCCATCGAGAGCAAACCGAACGCGAGCAGCAGCCGGTCGCTGAAGTCGGCCAAGCCAGCGGCGACACAGATCTCCTGAGCGCGCAGTATGCCCAGGAAAGCGCAGTTGAGCAGCGCTCCGGAGAGGAGCGCCGATGCGACCGAGGGGGCCTCGCTATGAGCGTCCGGCAGCCACGTATGAAACGGCGCCAAGCCCATCTTGGTCCCGTAGCCGACCAGCAGCAAAACGAAAGCCGCCTTGAACCATGGGACATTAAGGTGATGCGCGTTCAAGCGCAGGTCTTGCATCATCAGTGCGATAGTTGAGCCATCGGGACTTGTCGCTGCGACGGCCAAAAAGAAAACGCCGAGCAGCGCGAGCGCGATTCCCACTGAACAGATGAGCAGATACTTCCACGTCGCTTCCAACGAACGGTGATGACGGTGGAAGTAGATCAACGGCGCGCTCGCGAGCGTGGTGGCTTCCACAGCTATCCAAAGCAACGCGACCTGCTGGCTGACGGCGACCAACGTCATAGCGGCCAGAAAGAGCAGCAAACAGCCAGTGAAGCTCGCCTCGCGAGCGTTGGAGAAGATAAAGCCCTCCTCGATATCGCTATGCGGCTGGCTTCTTTCTTCGCGAAGATACGCTACGGCATAAAAGCTGACGGCCAGAAACAGCACGCTGGTTAGAGTCTCGATGAGTCTCCCGAGCGCGTCTTCCGCGAGCCAGCCGCATAGCACCGGCGTCGGCCAGACAATCCAGGTTTCAAGGCTGAGCGCGGTTTGCGTCAGGGCGGCGAAGATCAGCAGACCACGACGGAGCCGGTCCGATGCGACGAAGAACGTCACGATTCCGGCACAAGCCGGTATTAATACGAGCAGCGTAATCATCGCGGCCGGTCAGTCAGCGCTACAAGCTTGTCCGTATCAATGTGATCGAATTCGCGGCTGATATGAAATATCGCAATCCCCATTACAAACACTCCCACAAAGACATCGAGCAGGATTCCAAGTTCCACGAGAACTGGAAGCCGGAGAGCGGCCGCGGCGCCAAATGCGTAAACGCCATTTTCGAGAGCGAGGTATCCGACCACCTGGGTCAGAGCCTTTCGGCGGCTGACTATCACGATCATGCCCACGAGACTGGTGAAAAGGGCCGCAGGAACGAGAAGTGATGAAGGTAACTGACTTGGAAGCTGTAAACGTTCTCCCAGCCACAGGGCAAGAGCCAGAACAACGGCGCCGGAAATGATCGACAGGTTATAACTAATAAGCGGCTCGACTTCGCGCACGGTGTCGGCTTCACGCATGGCCCGTGAGAGCAACCACGGAAGTAGGAAGCCCTTGACCACTGCTGTGGTGATAGGAAGCAGCACACCGGATATGGTCAGTTGTCCACTTTGCATCGAGATGGCAAGAAGACCAAGCAACACTCCTTGAAAAGCGACCGATCGTATACAGGTGGCCAGCCGGCTTGAACCAAGAAGCATAAATCCGCTGAGCACCAGAAGGACGAGAATCGGGTTAATCAGTTGCATCATCATTCAATACCGCTAAAACGCCAGCGCGAGAGCCGAGAGCACGATCGCGACGAGGAGCAACTGGGGCACACGGAGCAGCCGCAATCGCGCCATCGTGGATTCGACCAAGCCGGTCGCAATTCCGAGAATCAACATGCCCATCAAGCCGACGGCCGTATCGACCCATCGATTGCCGGAGCGCCATGGAGCCGCCACGGCGATGATGATTGTCGCGAACAGCCACATCTTCAGCGCTGCGCCATATTGAATCATGGCGAAATCCGGTCCGCTGTGATCGAGTACCATCACTTCATGAATCATGGTCAATTCTAGATGGGTAGTCGGATCGTCGACTGGCATCCGGGCGTTCTCGGCCAAAAAAACGATCATCAGCGCGCCCAGCGTCAGACTGAGCATAGGTGCCGCATGGCTCCATGCGCCGGGGGAAACCGCTGCCAGCAGCAGACTGAGCGACAGCTGTCCCGTTTGCCGTGCCAGCGCAGCAAGGGCCAGAAATAGAGCAGGCTCCGTGAAAGCAGAGAATGTCACCTCACGGCTCGCGCCCATTCCTTCGAAGCTGGAGCCAGTGTCGAGAGCCGCCAGAACCGTGAAGAAGCGGCCGAGCGCTATCAGGTATGCAAAGACGACGAGGTCGCCAGAGAACGCCGAGAGCGACGGGAACCCTCCAAATGGGAGCAGTGTCAGCGCAAAAACAACGGACGCAAGGCCGACTACGGGGCCCATCTGGAAAATCCATGAAGTCGTGTGACTATAAACAGCGCCCTTGTGCAGTAGTTTCCATATATCCCAGTACGGCTGCATCAGCGGCTGACCCGCGCGCCCCGCCACTACAGACTTGGTTCGGATGATTACGCTCTGCATCAGCGGAGCAAGTGCGCCCGCCGCGATCAGCGGAAACAAGGATGGAGCAGCCATGATTAGGCGAGTTGCCAAAGCAGCAGCACAAGTAGGGTTACGACGATATACAACACGTAAAGCTGGACTCTCCCTTGCTGTAACGGCCGTAAGGACGCCATCGCCCGGCTGACGGACTGAAATAAGGGCTGGAAAAAATATCTCCGGTAGGGATCGTCGGTGTGTGAATGAAACTCCGCCCGTTGCGGGAACAATGGCTCTAATCCCGTGAGGACTTCACGCGTTTGCAAGAGCATCCCGAAACTTTCTGTCAGGGGTTGCGCAAACGACGACGCTGTGTATTGCATCCGTGGCGACGGGCTGGCATACCCGCAGTCCCACGTCGGGGCGGTTGAAATTTGGCGTCGACCAAACGTCTTGCTCCGGGCGAGACTGAGCAACGCGACCACTCCGGTCAGGAGGGCGCCGAATTGGCCAACGCGCGCCACGGAGTTTCCCATTTCAATGAGGTCGCGAGAGATCAGGATGGATGGCAGTCCGGTCGCGGTTGATATCAACGGACCCATCGACCTCACCACGCTGGAGCCCAACAGTCCTATCAAAACGCATCCCGCCGCCAGTAAAAATCCGGGGACAAGCATCGCCAGGTTGACGTCCTCGGGATGGCCGGCGCCCTCGCATCGTGGATGACCGAGAAAAACAATGCCGAACGCCTTGGTAAAACACGCCACCGCCAGAGCTCCGATCAGTGCAAGCCCCGAGATCGTTGCCAGCATCGGCACGCTGCTCGACGCGCCCAACGATACGGAGCCCTTAAGGCTGGCGAGGTAAATCAAGAACTCGCTGACGAATCCGTTTAGTGGCGGCAAACCCGAGATAGCTGCCGCTCCGATGAGGAAAGTCACGCCGGTGCCGGGCATGCAGCGCAGAAGGCCGCCGAGGTGGTCGATCTCGCGAGTATGGGTAGCGTGAACGATGTTGCCCGCGTCGAGAAAAAGCAGGCCCTTGAATATTGCGTGGTTCAGTACATGAAGTAACGCGCCGGCGAAGCCCGCGACCGCGACAAAGGGTTCGTCAACGCTCAGTCCGACGATACCCACACCGAGGCCGAGAGCTATTATCCCGATGTTTTCAACGCTGTGATACGCGAGTAACCGCTTGAGGTCGTGTTGCGCAAGCGCGAGCAACACACCCAGAATGCCGGAACTCAAGCCAACGATGCACAGCGTCCACCCCCACCACGCATGCACTGGACCGAGAAAAATTAGAATCCGCAGCAGACCATAAATTCCTGTTTTGATCATGACCGCGGACATAACCGCAGAAACATGACTTGGCGCCGCTGGATGAGCCTCCGGCAACCACACGTGAAGCGGCACAAACCCCGCCTTGGCGCCAAACCCAACCAGCGCCAGGACGAAAAGTACTCCGGCGTTCGAAGCCGGACTGAAGCGATCGAAATCGAGCGACCCATTTGATTTTCCGAGCAGCACGAAGAGCACGAACAAGAATGCCGTGCCAATATGGCTCGCCACTAAGTACATCCATCCCGCCTGACGCGTGCTCTCCTCCTCGCTCTCGAAGGTGACCAGAAAAAACGAGGAAAGCGCCATGGTCTCCCATGCCATGAGAAACAGGACTGCGTTGTTGGCCAAAACGACCACCGCCATGCTGGCGGTAAGCACGTTCAGGAAGAACCAGGGAGGCGCCAGCGCTTTTCTGCCGCAGTAGGCTTCGAGGTATTCAGTCCCATAGAGGGCGGCAAGCGCCGATATCAGAAAAGTCGGCAAGAGGAAGAAAGCCGACAGCGCATCGAGCCGCAGGTATAAGCTGCCATAAGGAACATCCCATGCCACGCGCAGCGACTGCGGCGGCGCTCCCAGTGCGACGCCAATCGCCGGGACCAACCCGAGCACAGACCCGAGAATGATGCCGCCGGCCCCGAAAATCCGCAGCCAGCGTTCGCGCTTGGCGAAGGCAAGCGAAGCCGCGGCTCCCGCGCCAAAGATGAGCAGCGAGATCAGCAGTGCGGTCATGATTGAGACGCGTCCGTATGCGGCCGACGCGGGATCGCATCTTCCACTCTCTGAAATTCAGCGATCATCTCCGTTAAGGGCGCACGGCGCGCAAGCGCCGCTCTCAACTCCGGATCATGAAGCGCGAACGATAAGCGCGAGAGTAGGTGCAGATGCATGCGCGCGGTCGGACTGCCTATCAGGAAAATCGCGAATACAGGTTTGTCGTCGGGAGCGCCGAAATCGACTGGCCGCTCGAGAAGGTACAGCGAAATTGAAGCGGGCGAACCGTTCAAGAGAATGGGTCTGCGCACGTGCGGTATCGCGATACCTTCGCCGATTGCGGTAGAGCCCATCGTCTCACGCGCGAGCAGAAGCTGCGCGACCGCTTCGCGGTCGAACTTGGGCGGCAGAGTGAGAGTATCAACTATGCCGCGCAGCACCGTCGGCTTGTCAGCGCCGCCCGGTCCGTGAAAAATCCCACCGGCGCTAAGCGCGTCGACCAGCGAAGAGTTGTGTTCTCCGTCTGGTTTGGGAGACGCGAAGATTTCCGCTTGGACGTCGATCTCGCGCGAAGACGCCAACTCAAGAAGGTCACTCCGGTGGAGCTGGTATTGTTGGTTGACAAGATCGGCGCGTAAAATCCCGCGCCTGATCCATTCGTTTATTCTTTTTTCGGAAACCTTGAGAAGTCTTGAGACTTCCCGAATGTTCAGGTGCATTTAAGACAGCTCTCCGCCAGCCGCGCCACAACTTATGCGCGGCTCTTCTCAAACCTCGCAAATGTCAGAAATGACTCAACTCTGGTCCGAATGCAGCAGCCGGGCCGATAGACCGGGGAGCATTACCGAAGCAGAGCAGTTATCAGTCAATCCAGCGTTGGGTGACGTTTATCGCAGGTTCGCTGCGGAGCGCAGGCCCAAGCGAAGAGCGTCATTGCCAACAGGCTATTCAGTGCGCAGTCCATACACTTGCAGGGCGAGCACTCTGCGAAATGAAGGTTCAACGGCTCCACGTTGCGCGCAACACAATATCGGCGCCAGAGCAGATGCCTGCCGGGATGTCCGTCGGCCGTCTCACCGTCCGTCGGGTCGTCGCTGGTGAACCCAAGCAGGCCACAGAGAAGCTGCCCGATTCGATACCGTAGGTAGGACGCCCGGCCGGCGTAAAGGAGCTTGCCAGCGCCATCAGGCATCCCCCAAATGTCCGTTCGGATACAACGGACACGCCTGGCGCATCCGGCGGCCTCGGATTCGAACCGCCAATCACCTTGGTGAGATAATCGTCGATTCTGAACGGCCCCACTCAGGAAAGCGCGGTTGAGCCGTTTTCCTTTCCGCCTCCTCGCACATCACTCAACCCCCGATGACGATCGCACCGTGCAATGCACCATCATGACGCCCACGACAACGCCTCCCCATGCGTGTCGCGTAGTCTCTCATGCGCTTGGAGAGGCCGCAGGCCCCGATGGGCCGACAATCATCGAAACGCATCCATTCAAAAGTCGCTCCAAGAAGTCTGCGCCTCGCAAGTCGCATCATAACGGTAATTCATTGCGCTCTGGCGTAGTTTTACGTAATCTTACGCCTGTGTCAAATGTTCTCCGTAAAGCGACGGAAGAATCGATCAAGATTAGCGACCGGCTTATGACCGCGCGACAAGTCGCGGCGTACCTGAATGTGAACGAGCGCACCGTCCTGAAGCTCGTTTCAGAGGGGGCGCTGCCCGGCGTGAAAATCGGCAACCAATGGCGCTTCCGTAAGGCGATGCTTGATGCATGGCTTGATGACCAGATGCTTGGCGTGGCGCCGCAGCATCTTGAACTCGAAAATCGAACCCAGGCGCCGCGCCGGATGCTCGATCTGGCGAGCTGCTTTCAGCCCAGCCATATCGTGCCGGAGCTCGCGGCCACTACGAAAATCGGCGTTATTGAAGAGCTTGCGGACAGCGCCAATCGCCTGGGCTTGGTCCGAGACAAAAACTGGTTCGTTGGCGCGCTCATCGAGCGCGAGAACATCATGCCGAGCGCCGTTGGCAATGGCGTGGCCTTTCTGCACACGATGAATCGCCATCCCGAGCAAGTGGTACGACCCTTTATGGTGCTTGGCCGTTCGCGTGCCGGTGTCGATTTCGACGCGCTGGACGGCCGACCCACGCATCTCTTTTTCGTCCTTGGTCTCAAGTTCCATGAGTTGCACCTTCCATGGCTGGCCAAGCTCGCGCAGCTTTTTGCACATCCTGAGGCAACGGACGCGCTGGTTGCGGCGCCGAATGCTTCGGCAATGTTCGATTCTCTGTCCCAGGCGGAGCGGTGCTTGTTTCCCTTGCACAGCGGGCACGGACGGGAGATCGCCCGATGAACGTTCCCCTCGCGGTATCAACTTCAGGCTCGCTTTCGGACTGGGTTGATGCGGTCGCCCGTCTGACAAGGCCGAATCGTGTGGTTTGGTGCGACGGTTCGGAGGACGAGCGAAGACGTCTGACCGTGCAGGCGGTTCGGGAGCGTGTTCCGGCCTCCTTCTCTTATGCGGACGACGTACCTGCGCGATCTTCTATGATCGAAGTTTTTTATCGCAAAGGAGAGAGGCCCGAATATGGCCGGTAGCGGCGCGCTTCCCGAAGCGATCGGATTGGACTCGGGGCGACCGGCGAAGAAAAGCGGCTTATTGCCGAAGCCGCCGCACGGGAGCAGCTCGACGTTACGAGATTTATCATGCGCAGCGTTCTTCCGGCGGCACGGGAAGTAATGAAGCGCTCCGAGCTAATTGTCCTGTCGGAGCGCGATTCCAAGCGCGTCTTCGAACTGTTGGAGAAACCTCCGAAGCGTACCCCCGCGCTGATTGCCGCGGCCAGACGTCGCGCGAAAGCGTGAGCAGCGGGATCGTTTGGCGCGAGGAAGCGATCAGCAGGCGCCACGACCGGAAGAATGTCGACTGCGGGTCTGCTGAACTCAACGAGTATCTTCGGCGATACGCGCGTCAGAACCACGAATCCGGCGGCGCCAAGACGTTCGTCGCGATTGCGCCGGCCGAACCGACCCGAATACTTGGTTATTACACGATTAGTCCAGGCGCTATCGAATTCGCCAAAGTCCCAGCCACGGTGACAAGGAGGCTCGGCCGGTACGAAGCGCCGGTGTTGCGGCTGGGGCGTCTCGCAGTATACCGCTCCGTCCAAGGCTGCGGCTTAGGCGGTGAGCTTCTGCTCGCGGCCGGAAAAAGAGCGCTCTCGGTGGCCGTCGAGGTTGGCGGCGTCGCGCTCGCGATCGACGCCAAGGACGAACGCGCGGCGGCGTGGTATGAACGGTTCGGGGCATTGCGGCTTCTTGATGATCCGCTGAAACTGGGTCAACATTCAATCGGCGTTGACAGCGTGCGATTACGTGCTCAGCGCGAAACGCGACTAATTCAAGGAGGGTGTTAATGAACGGGTTCGGGCTTTAACCCGAAGCCGTTTGAGCATCCGCCCGAGATGCTAAGGCGCCGTCGCAGTTGAGGTGCTGCGCGTCAGATTCTAAGCGGGCGCTCCATCCAGAGTACGTCCCAATACTTTCCGAACTTGCGCCCGACCTCGGAGAACGTGCCTATCGGCTTGAAGCCGAATCGCTCGTGGATTTTTACTGATGCCTCGTTCGGAATCGTGATCCCGGCGAGGATGCGATTGATATCTTCGTTTCGAATCGCTTCGAATAACGCGCGGCACATAATCGAGCCGATTCCGCGCCCGGTCGCTTCCGGCGCGCAGTAGATCGTCGTCTCGACACTCGTGTCGCAGGCTGCGCGGTCGGGAAATCGTCCGGTTCTCACCCAGCCCAAGACGCGTCCGTCGTCGTCCGCGACGAAGAGCCTGTAGCGCGCGCCGGCGCTGTGATGGTCGACCCACGCGGCACGCTCCTCGATCGTCACCGGCTTCAAATCGAAGGTGATCGGCGTGTTGATCACATAGTAGTTGTAAATCTCGGCTGAAATGGGAAAATTATCGCTAGAAGGTATTACAGTGCAACGATATCTAAAGTGATAGGCGCAACCACTGCGGCGGCTGCGGTTTTGTTGGCCCTTTCGGCTCCTCCTGCGCTGGCGAAAAACAAGCCCCCGCCTCCCACACGGCCGCCCAGGGTCACTATGCAGAATTTCGTCGCAGCTGGTACGGGAACGGGCTTGGACAAGACGTCGGCCTGCCCCAGCGGCACGCCGACGGGCGTCGATTGCTTCGCGCTCACCGGCTATCTGCACGGCGCGCCGATTGGCCAAGCAACGTTTACGGCGAATCTCAATGTGGTCACGACGGCTACGCCAATCGGCAACGGGAGCGGCGGCACATGTTCTCCGGCCAGCGGCACCATGATGATTACCTTCGGTCGGAAAGGTGCCAACTCGCTCTCGCTCGGCTTTGACGGCGTACAGTGCGATGTCGACGCCGCACCAACGGCACCGGCGGTGGGACCAACGGTGCTTACCGGCAGCTTCTACGTGTTGGGCGGCTCGGGTGGGAAATTTGCCGACCTCAATGGCAAATCCGGTCCGGGCGAAGGCGGCGCAGGTCTCGGCAGCTTGACCCTTGGCGGCGACGATGCGCTGGCGGTGTTGTCCGGCAGTCTCGAATTTTCACCGGCACCCAAGTGACCCAAGCTTGAAGTTAGCTGGCGCTTCGCCCCGCAGAGCGCGGGGCGAAGCGCCAGCTAAATCAGCAGCAGAACAATCAAGCAGAGGGCCGTTTCCAACGGTGAGAGCGGATGCCACCCCCCCCCCACCCCGGTCTGGCGTGAAGCTGTCGCATGATGGATTTCACTTGAGGGATGCGAGTCCCCGTGTTTTCGCCGCCGCGTTTAACGCACCGTCAAAACAGGCGAAGGTCACCGTGGTGCGGAGCACCGCCTGCAAGGCGTCGGCGGTCGCCAGATGAA
This sequence comes from Deltaproteobacteria bacterium, assembly GCA_021780225.1. Classification (GTDB taxonomy): domain Bacteria; phylum Desulfobacterota; class Binatia; order Binatales; family Binataceae; genus JADMIL01. Next base: position 13,339 of record JAJXZF010000028.1, read on the forward strand.
GAGCGTCCAGCGCCCGCAGAGCATGTTCCTCCGTCAGATTGCCAGCCTTGCGCACCAGCGCTTCATCAACCGGCAGCAGATGAAGCCGCTCCCAATCGCGCTCGAATTCCTGCCTTAATCGATTAAGCGTACTGCGCGTGATTTCCTCGCCGCGATGCTTCCTCGCCAGCGCCGAACGCGCTTCGGCATAAGACAAAAGACTGGTGGCGACGAGGCCCGCGTCAGCCACCGCCCGCCGCACAACTTCGCTCCCTATCTCTTCGGCGTAGAGCTTTACCAGCGCCGAAGTGTCAAGGTAGAGAATCAACCCCGCTCTTCCAGGACTATTTCTGCAAGCGTCTTGTGTCCGGGCGGTATTCTGATGGGCCTCTTCGCGCCCAGCGGTTTACCGCCCGACCCCGGTCGCGCGCCGGAAATGAGCTTGAGTCGGCGCAAGAGTTCTTCACGGTCCGGCTTCTCGCCCGACTCTTCCGGCATCGCCAACAAACGCACCACCGGCCGGCCGCGCGATGTGACCACCACGTCGCGGCCGGCGCGGGCGTCCTTCAGATATCGAGACAGCCTCGCCTTGAGATCGCGAACCGATACGTTCATGACTACATTTTAATCATTTGTGACTACAATGTCAATGCGCCGCGCCGCCGTGACGTATCAGAATCAGGATTAGGCAGGCGACAGCTTGCGAAAACGAACGTTTGTGCGGGCGAATCGCGGGATCGCCGTTTTCGCGGATTTACGCAGGTTTTTGCATTGCAGAAAGGTGTTGCGTTTCTAAACGCAATGGCGATAGCTTTACGCAATGCTGCTCGGCTACGCTCGCGTCTCCACTACCGAACAGGAAACTGCCGCGCAGGTAGCCGCGCTGAAGGCGGCCGGGTGCGAGCGCATCTATCGCGAGAAGGCCTCGGGCGGGCGCTGGGACCGGCCCGAGCTGCACCGGCTGCTCGATCAGTTGCGCCGCGGCGACGTGTTGGTGGTATGGAAACTCGACCGGTTGTCACGCTCGCTGCGCGACGTGCTGACCATCATGGAGCGGCTGGCGGAAGCCAAGGCCGGGTTTCGCAGCCTGACCGAGGCGATCGACACGACCACGCCGGCGGGACGGATGATGATGCAGATGGTCGGGGCGTTTGCGGAGTTCGAACGCGCGATGCTGCGCGAGCGCACCAGGGCGGGCCTGGAAGCCGCGCGGCGGGAGGGGCGGATTGGCGGGCGCCCGCCCAAGCTGACTCCTCAACAACAGGACGAGATTGTGCGGATGGTCTCCAAGGGCCGGAAGACAGCCGCTGATGCGGCGCGGTTGTTCGGCGTGCACCCGGCCACGATTTCGCGGCTGTTATCGAGAGCGCGCGCCGAAGCCAGCTTCAAGCGCGCCAAATAACGATCAAAATTTCGCGCCATTTATTTTTGAAAGTGACACCAATACACCCAGAAGCCGGCGCCCGTGAGAAGCAAAGCCCAGCTGCCGAGCACGGCACTTCGTCTCCGCGGCTGAACCGAACCGCCCGTCCATGGTTCCGTGGCCAAAAGAGGTGGCGCCAGACCGGGCGGCTCGTGTCGGCGCGACCCCGGAAGACGTTGAGTTCGACGCGCCGATCGGCTCAGTTACGGCGGACCATGACGCTTGACATTTGACACAGAGCGTCATATGCTGAGAGTCATGGCGATCCGGTCTTTCAAGGATGCCGACGCCGAAGCCATGTTCAACGATAAACCGGTCGTCCGATTTCAGGCGATCCAGCGGGCGGCTCGCCGCAAGCTTCTGGTACTGGATGCTGCGACTGACCTCCGGGTGCTGGCAATCAATCGTGGCAACCATCTCGAAGCTCTTAAGAAAGACCGGGCAGGCCAACACAGCATCCGAGTCAACGACCAATGGCGGATCTGTTTCGTATGGAAAGCGGGAGATGCATTCGATGTAGAAATCACTGATTACCACTAATGCGGCGCCATGGCCGTAACTGCATTTAATTACTGCATTCTAGTATCTATATGTCTAAGACGCTTGCCCCAATTCATCCCGGCGAAATCCTGCTCGAGGAGTTTCTGAAGCCGCTCGATATGAACCCGCACCAACTGGCGATGGCGCTGCGGGTGCCGCCGAACCGTATCGCGCAGATCATCGACGGCGAGCGCGGGATCACCGCAGACACAGCCTTGCGGCTTGGCCGCTATTTTGGCGTCAATCCGCAATTTTGGCTGAACCTGCAGAGCACCTACGATTTGCGCCTCGCAGCGCGGGAACGCCAGGCGCAGATCGAGCGCGACGTTCAGCCGCGCGCCGAATAGCCGTGGTGGCCTCGCGCAAGGACCTCGATTGTCGCGGGCTGTTTGGACTAGTATCCGGCTCGATCTTTCGGCCCCCCGTCGTTCCCGTTCGCTTGGTTTGGTGCATTTTCGGGTCGGACAAGGGGCGCAAGATCGGTGGCTTTGGTTACGGTCGTGGCAGCCCTCACGGTCTTGGCGGGAGCGACAGTGGTTGGGATGACCTTACAAAAGGTCGGACGCACCACCGCCAGCGTGATCGGACAGTCCGCACCCCCGATCGACTGGGAATTGATCCGCCAGCAATACGACGAGATGGTGAAATACGCCACCGCGCTGCGCCTTGGCACTGCGGAAACCGAGGCCATCCTGCGTCGCTTCACGCGCAACAATCTCCAACACCCAACTTACAGAGCTCTCGCCGAGATGGGCAAAGCAGTCAAGACCATCTTCCTTTGCCGCTACCTGCACGATGAGGCGCTACGACGGAAATCAGCGATGGGCTCAACGTCATCGAGCACTGGAACAGCGCCAATGACTCCGTGTTCTTCGCCCGACGCGGCGAGCTTGGCGGCAATCGGCGCGGGGATCGGGAAATTAGCATGCTCAGTCTGCGCCTGCTTCAGAACTGCATGGTCTTCGTCAACACCCTCATGCTTCAGCAGGTTCTCGCCCAGCCCCATTGGGCCAATCGACTCACGCCACGCGACCGACACGCCATTACCCCGCTGATCCGGGACCACGTCAACCCCTACGGCCGCTACGATCTCGACATGGAGAGCCACATCCCGATCCTCACCTGACCTCAAATGGCGGCTGGTGACACGACTGTTGGAATTGGGCCCTATTACGGCGCGCGCGACGATACGCGACTGTACGCGGTCGCGGACAAGCTGTGCGCGCAATTCGGCGAGCCGGCGGCCGCCCATTGAGCGGCTGAAATCCGCCAAGTTTCGGGATTCGCGCCCCGTTGCGGCGCGCTGCGGCCATTTCAAGGCCGGCCGGCGCCATCCCTCAATCGCGCGCCGCGCGGTCGGGAATCACTCGCTGACGGTCGCGCCGCGATAATAATGCTCAAGTATCTCCGCGTGGGTTCCGCCTTCCTCGGCCATCACCGCCGCGCCAATCTGGCACAAGCCGGCTTCGTGTCCCCATCCGGCGCCGCGCAGGACAATTCGATGCGGCTCCCTGACGATTACGAATGTGGAGCTGTAAAGATGCGACGGCGACAAAACGCGGAGAATTTCCGGCGAAATTTCTGATCCCGACGACTGGTGATCGCGGCACACGCGCACCGGAATATCGCGCTTCAGCCCGGCTGACAATTGCCTCCGGAAATTGCCAGTCCCAGACGATCATTCACAGCGTTCGCGATGAATCGCTGGCCACCGCGCCGAGTCGGGAGCTACGATGTTGGTCGCGGTTGGCGGCTTGCCAGCCTGTACGATGCGCGCTCTACCGATCTTAATTTTTGCGCTGTCGTTGGCGCTCGGTCCGGGTCTCGATTCGGCGGCCGGCGCAAATGCGCCCGTCGCGCTCACGCCGGCGGCGCTCGCGCCGATTGCCGAAATTGTTCATTCCGAGATCGCCGCCAGGCATATCCCCGGCGCGGTCGTGATAGTTGGCCAAGGCGACGCGACGCTTTACCGCCGCGCCTTCGGCCTGCGCCGCGAGGGACTCGTCCGCACGCCGATGACAGCCGACGCGATTTTCGATCTCGCGTCGCTCACCAAAGTCGTCGCCACCACCACGGCCGTGATGCAACTGGTCGAGCGCGGCAAGCTCAGGCTCGACGCTCCCGCGGCCGATTACTGGCCGCGCTTCGGCGCGGCGGGAAAATCCGCCGTCACGATCCGCGAATTGTTGACCCACTATTCCGGGCTGAAGGCCGATCTGTCGCCGGCCGGCCGCTGGTCGGGCTACGGCGCCGCGATGAACCTGCTGGCCGCGGATCGGCCGCGCTTCGCGCCCGGCACGCGCTACCTCTACAGCGACGAAAATTTCGCGGCGCTCGGCGAACTGGTGCGGCGCGTTGCGGGGCTGCCGCTCGACGTCTATTGCGCGCGCAATATCTTCCAGCCGTTGGGGATGGACGACACGCGCTTCGACCCGCCGGATGACGAGGGCGGCCGAATCGCTCCGACCGAATCGCGATCGCGCGCGCCGGCGACGGTCAACGATCCGACCGCGCGTCGGATGGGTGGAGTGGCCGGCCACGCGGGCCTTTTCTCAACCGCCGACGACCTCGCGAGATTCGCGCGGATGCTGCTTGGCGGCGGCCGGCTGGGCGGGGCGAGGATACTCGCCCCGTCGTCGGTCGCGCTGATGACGACGCCGCAATCGCCGCCCGGCGCCACGCGATGGCGCGGCCTGGGATGGGACGTCGCAGCGCCGTTCGCCTCGGATCGCGATCGACTCTTTCCCGCCGGCTCGTACGGCCACACCGGCTATACCGGCACGATGATGTGGATCGATCCGGTAACGCGCGTGTATGTGATCGTGCTGACCAATCGCACCTACCCGGACGGCGGCGGCGACGCACGGCCGCTGCGCAAACGGATTATCGATTTGATCTGCGCGGCGGCCGGGCCGCTCGCGCCGGCGCAGATCGCCGCGGCCGTTCCCGGCCTCGAACGCTACTACCCGGACGGCGCGGCGCCGGCGGTCGCCGCCGGAATCGACGTTCTGGCGAGCGAGGATTTCGCGCCGCTGCGCGGCTTGCGAATCGGTCTGATCACCAACCAGACCGGACGCGACGCGGCGGGCGCCGCCGATAGCGACCTGCTGCGCGCCGCGCCGGGGGTGAAGCTGGTCGCGATCTTCACGCCCGAGCACGGTCTCGCCGGCGACCGCGACGGGAGGATCGCTTCGCGGACAGATCCCGCTACCGGCCTGCCGATCTTCAGCCTCTACGGCGACGTGACCAGGCCGACGCCGGCGATGCTCGACGGAATCGACGCGCTGGTCTTCGATCTTCAGGACGCCGGCGCGCGTTTCTACACCTATGTCGCGACGATGGCTTACGCGATGCGGGCGGCGGCCGCGCGCCGAATCGAGTTTTTCGTGCTCGACCGGCCCGACCCGATCGACGCGGCGGTGGTGCAGGGTCCGATGCTCGATCCGGCGCTGGAGTCGTTCACCGGCTATTTTCCGATGCCGGTGCGATACGGCATGACGATCGGCGAGCTGGCGCGGATGTTCAACGCGGAAAATCATCTCGGCGCGCGCCTGCATGTCGTCGCGATGCGCGGATACCGGCGCGGCGACTGGTACGACGAGACCGGCTTGCGCTGGATCGATCCCTCGCCGAATCTGCGCTCGCTTGCCGAAGCCGCGCTCTATCCGGGCGTGGCGCTGGTCGAGGGCGGCAATCTCAGCGTGGGACGCGGCACTCCGACGCCGTTCGAACTCGCCGGCGCACCGTGGATCGACGGCGCCCGGCTCGCCGATTATTTGAACCGAAGGGGAATTTCAGGGGTCGCCTTCGCGCCTGCGGATTTCAGTCCGGCGGCGGCGCCGTACCGGGGCCGGCTCTGTCATGGCGTGCGAATCAAACTGACCAATCGCGACCAACTCGACTCGCCGGCGCTGGGCGTCGAATTGATCGGCGCGCTCCGACGGCTCTATCCGGCGAAATTCCGCGTCGGCGACACGCTCGGCATGATCGGTTCGCGCCGGGCGCTCGAGGCGCTCGAGCGCGGCGACGATCCCCGGGTTGTCGCGCGCGGATGGCGCCCGCCGCTGCGCGCGTTTGACGGGATGCGCGCGAAGTACCTGATCTACTGATTGCGTTCGCGTGATGACCCGTATCCGGAGCAAATTCGCCGCCCTGATTTGCGCGCTCTTCGTGGTCGCGGCGACGCTCTCCGCGCGCGCCGGCGCCGGAGCGGCGCCGGCGCGTATTCCGATTCTGGTTTATCATCGTTTCGGCCCGCGTGTCGCCGACAGCATGACCGTCAGGACGGCGGTGTTCGCGGCCCAACTCCGTTTTCTCAAAGATCATCATATTACCGTCGTGCCGTTGCGCGTCGTGACGCGCTACTTTTTGAACGAGGGGCCGCCGCCGCCGCCCAACTCGATCGCGATCACCGCCGACGACGGCCATCGCACGGTCTTCACCGAGATGGCGCCGCTGGTCAGGCAATATCGGATTCCGGTCACGCTGTTCATCTATCCCTCGGCGATTTCCAACGCCTCCTACGCGATGACCTGGAGCGAGCTGTCGGAATTGAAAGCCGGCGGCCTGTTCGATATTCAATCCCATACCTATTGGCATCCCAATTTTCATATCGAGAAGCGGCGGCGCGATCCGGGCGGCTATCGGAAATTCGTCAACGACCAACTGATCGCCTCGAAAAAACGGCTCGAGGATCGGCTGGGCGGGACGGTCGATATGCTGGCGTGGCCGTTCGGCATCTACGACGACGAGCTGATCGAGCTTGCGCGCCGGGCCGGCTATGTCGCCGCTTTCAGCATCGAAAGGCGCCCCGCGTCGACGCGTGACAACGTGATGGCGCTGCCGCGCTATCTGATGACCGACGCGGATCGGGGCGAAGCCTTCGCGCGAATCGTCGAAGCGGAACCGGCCGTGTCGCGATCGAGGTCGCAAACAAACCGATGAAACGCCTGATGCGCCTGATGTGCGGATTGCTGTTTCTGACGATCGCGGCCGCTCCGGCGTCCGCGCGGACGCTGCGCGGCACAGTGGTCGACGCCGCGAATCACGCGCCGATCGAGGGCGCGTTCGTGACGATGGGCGAAACGGTGGCGCGCACCGCGGCGGACGGCTCGTTCACGATCGCGGGCGACGCCAGCGTGGTTGGAACGCGCGCTTACGGCCATCTGCGGGCGGAGACGCCGGCGGCGGCGTTCGCGCGCGGCCCGCGGGAGATCGCGCTCAAACCCTTCAAGCCCAAGGCGCTCTATCTGTCGGGATACGGAATCGGCAGCGGGACGCTGCGGATGCGGGCGCTGAATCTGATCGAGGCGACCGAGCTGAACGCCGTCGTGTTCGATTTGAAGAGCGAGCGCGGGCAGATCGTCTATCGAACGGCGATACCGCTGGCCGCCGAGGTCGGCGCGCAAACTCAGATTACCGTCGGGAATCTCGCCGCCACGGTCCGCGACCTGCGCGAGCGCGGCGTCTATACAGTCGCCCGGATCGTCGTGTTCAGCGACGATCGGCTGGCGCGCGCCCGGCCGGCGTACGCGGTGCGATGCTCGCAGGGGGGACTTTACACCGATCGCCTGCATCTCGCCTGGACCGATCCGTTTGTGCCGCAGGTGCGGGAATACAATATCGCCGTCGCGGTCGAGGCGGCGCGCGCGGGTTTCGACGAGATCCAGCTCGACTACGTGCGTTTTCCGGACACGCCCGGCCTGCGTTATCGCGAGGCGAATACGCGCGCCAACCGGGTCCGGGCGATCGACGGCTTTCTGGCCGAGACGCGGCGCGCGCTGACGCCCTACAACGTTTTCCTCGCGGCGGATGTTTTCGGCTACGTCGCCTGGAACCTCAACGACACTGAAATCGGCCAGCAGATCGAGGATTTGCCGGCGATCGTCGATTATATTTCGCCGATGCTCTATCCGTCGGGGTTTCAGTTCGGAATTCCCGGCTATCGCAACCCGGTGCGGAATTCCTACCAAATCGTCTATCGGTCGCTGGAGCGCGCGCGCCAGCGCACGGGCGCCGCGCCGATCCGGTTTCGTCCGTGGTTGCAGGCCTTTCGCGATTACGCCTTCGACCGCCGTCCCTTCGGCGCGACGGAAATCCGGGAGCAGATCTCCGCGGCGGAGAAATTCGGCTCGGACGGCTGGATGCTGTGGAATCCGCGCAACGTCTACACATCCGCCGGCCTGAATCCGGAAAAGTATCCCGCTTGCCAGTAAACGCCGCCGCGCGATTGCCGGGCCGGCGCCGATCTGCTGCCGAACCGATTCGGAGTCGCGGGCGACGCGAAAAACGATCCGGCCGGCGCGGCGCCCGGTGGGCAATCGCGTCCGCGACGGTCGCTTCGGTTTGCGTGATTTCGCCAAAGCTCAAATGAGCCGCTTCGAGACGCGCGTGTATTTCGGGATTCCGCCGCGCCGCCGGCAAGGGCCGTCGCACGCGCCTTTTTCGATATCGCCGCAAGCGCTTTTGCGCTACGCTGAAACGCACGACGATGCACGAATTGGCGATTGCGCGCGATCTTCTCCACATCATCGATCGCACGCTCGGCGCGGACAACGTCCGAGTGTTGCGAATCGATCTCGCCGTCGGCGCGGCGTCGGGAATCGCCGCCGATGCGTTGCGCTTCGCCTTCGGCGTGATTGCCGAGGGCACCAGAGCGCACGGCGCGGAACTTTCGATCGCCGCGTCGCCCGCTCGCGGCCGATGCGTCGGATGCGGCATACTGTTCGAGTTCGAAGGCATGATCGGCGTCTGTCCGGCCTGCGGGAAACTGGGCGGCGAACTCTTGGCGGGCGACGGGATGATGCTGCGGGCGATCGAGGTGGCCGATGTGTGACAGTTGCGGCTGCGAAACCCTGTCGCGACGAACGATCGACGTGAACCAGCCGCTGCTGGCGGCGAACGCGGCCGCCGCGCGGCATAATCGCGAGCATTTCGCGGCGCGACAGATTTTCACCGTCAACTTGATGGGCGCGCCGGGAGCCGGGAAAACCGCGCTGCTCGAAGCGACGATCCGGAACTGGCGCGGCGCCGGACGAATCGGCGTGATCGAGGGCGACCAGGCGACCGAGCGCGACAGCGCGCGCGTGCGCGCGGCGGGCGCGCTCGCGCATCAGGTCGAAACCGGCCTGGGATGCCATCTGGACGCCGCCCAGATTCATCGCGCGCTGCATCGCATGGAGCTCGCTCGCGGCGACGTTTTGTTTATCGAGAACGTCGGCAATCTGGTATGCCCGGCGCTGTTCGATCTCGGCGAAAATCTGCGGATTGTCGTGACCAGTCCCGCCGAAGGGGTCGACAAACCGCTCAAATATCCGCCGATGTTCCGCGCGGCCGAGCTGGTAACGCTCAACAAATGCGACCTGCTCGGGCATGTGCCGTTCGCGCCGGATGAATGGACGGATTACGTGATCGCGGCCAATCCGCGCGCCCGCATCCTCAGAACCGCCGCGATCGACGGCGCCGGCATCGAGGCGTGGCTGGAGGAAATCCTGCGCCGCCGGCGGGCTTTTCTCGAGTCGAGCGCCAAATGAACGAGGCGACGCGCATGCCGAAGGCCGCACTCGATAATCTGATCGCGATTCTGGGACGCGAAGGTTACCGGGTTATGGGTCCGGTTGCGCGCGACGGAACGGTCGCGTTCGACGAAATTCGCTCGGCCGCCGATCTGCCGGTCGGAATCCGCGACGCGCAGGAGGCCGGCCGTTATCGATTGGCGCCAGGAATCGACGGCGAAATTTTCGGCGTGGTCAACGGCGCCGGATCGCTCAAACCGCACTTTTTCGCGCCTGCGGAGCCGCTGCTGGAAATCCGCCGCGAACGCCGCGGATTCAAGGCGAATGAAATCGCGTCGGCCGCGCCGCCCCATGCGTTTATCGGCGTGCGCGCCTGCGACCTCGCCGCGCTCGCGATTCAGGATCGTATCTTCCTGCACGATCGCTTCCGCGACGCTCATTACGAATTGCGCCGCAAAGACGCTTTTTTCGTCGCGGTCGACTGCACCCGATCGGCGCCGACCTGCTTCTGCGTCTCGATGAAAACCGGACCGCGGGCGACGGCGGGTTTCGACCTTGCCCTGACCGAGTTGCCCGGCGGTTTCGTGGCGCGCCCCGGTTCGCCCGCCGGCGAGGCGATGATCGTGAAGCTGGGCTTGAGCGCCGCCGGCGGCGCCGACGAAGCCGCCGCGCGGGCGCTAATCGACGAATGCGCGCGCGGCATGGGCCGGCGGATGGACACCGCCGATTTGCCGCGGCTGCTGTACGACGAGGCCGAGAATCCGCGCTGGCGCGAAGTCGCGGCGCGATGCCTGTCGTGCGCCAACTGCACGATGGTCTGTCCGACCTGCTTCTGCCATACGGTGATCGATCAAACGGAAATCGACGGCAATATGAGCCGGCGCGTCCGGAAGTGGGACTCCTGTTTCTCGCTCGAGCACGCACACATTCACGGCATCAACTTGCGGCCGAAGATCCACGACCGTTACCGCCAATGGCTGACCCACAAGCTCGCTTCCTGGATCGATCAATTCGGCTCGTCGGGATGCGTCGGATGCGGACGATGTATCACGTGGTGTCCCGCAGGTATCGATTTGACCGAGGAGGTCGCCGCGATTCGCGCCAGCGCGGGCAAGGGCTGACATGGCGACTCCCTACCTCACGCATCCGGCGCGAATCGTCGCGCGGCGGACCGAAACCGCCGGCATCTACACGTTCACGACACGTTTCGTCGATCCGGCGGCGCGCGCCGCGTTTCGCTTCCGGGCCGGCCAGTTCAATATGATCTACGCTTTCGGCGTGGGCGAGGTTCCGATATCGATCGTTTCGGATCCGGAGGATCCGGCGACTCTGGAACACACCATCCGAATCGCCGGCCGGGTCACCGGAGTGATGGCTAAATGGGACGTCGGCGACGTGGTCGGCGTGCGCGGTCCGTACGGCAACGGCTGGCCGGTCGAGCGCGCGCGCGGGCGCGACGTCGTGATCGTCACCGGCGGGCTCGGATGCGCTCCGGTCGTCGGGCTAATCAATTATATCTTCCGGCGCCGCGACCAGTACGGCGACCTGCATATCCTGCACGGCGTCAAGACGCCCAACGATCTGCTGTATCGCGAGCGTTTCGACCAGTGGCGGCGCGAACCGCGCACTCGGGTTTACCTGACCACCGATCATCCGGACAAAAGCTGGCATTATCGGATCGGCGTGGTGACGGAGCTGTTTGACGAACTCGCCGCGCCGGCGTCGGCGATCGCGATGATGTGCGGGCCGGAAGCGATGATGCGGCTGGCGGCGCATGCGCTGCGCGCGAAGGGGATCGCCGACGACGCCATGTTCATGTCGCTGGAACGGCGCATGGAGTGCGCGGTCGGGATGTGCGGCCACTGCCAGTATCGCGAGAACTTCGTGTGCAAGGACGGGCCGGTGTTTTCGTGGCGCGCGGTGAAGGAACTGACGCGGGTGTCGGGCCTATGAAACCTCGCGTCGCGGTCTTCAAATTCGCCTCGTGCGACGGTTGCCAGCTGCAATTCCTCAACGCCGGGGACGAACTGCTGAAACTCGCCGGGCAGGCGGATATCGTTTACTTTCCCGAGGCGCGCGGCCGCGCGCTCGCGGGGCCTTACGATCTCGCTTTCGTCGAGGGCAGCGTCACCACTCCCGCCGACGCGCGGCGCATTATCGAGGTGCGCGAAGAGAGCCGCTATCTGGTCACGATCGGCGCGTGCGCGGCGGCCGGCGGCATCCAGGCGTTGCGCAATTGGGCCGATATCGAGCAATACCGGCGCGCGGTCTATCCCAGTCCGGAATTCATTTCGACCCTTTCGACTTCGACGCCGATCTCCGAGCACGTTCGCGTCGATTTCGAAATCTGGGGCTGCCCGATCGACAAAACCCAGCTGCTCGCCGTCACGCGATCGCTGCTGTTCGGCGCGCAACCGGTTCTGCCGGGCCACAGCGTATGTATCGAATGCAAGCGCAGCGGCAACGCCTGCGTGATCGTGACGCGCGGCGAACCCTGCCTTGGCCCGGTCACGCGCGCCGGATGCGGCGCGTTGTGCCCCGCGATGAATCGCGGATGCTACGGCTGTTTCGGACCGGCCGACGCCCACAACATGGAGTCGTTCGCGGCGCTGCTGGCCGATCAGGGCGTGCGCGGAGACGACGCGATGCGGCGTTTGCGCGGAATCAACGGCTACGTGCGGCCGTGGCGGGAGAGCGCCGATGCCCTCGCGGCGAAAAAGTAGAACGATTCGGGTCAACTATCTCGCCCGGGTGGAGGGCGAAGCCGCGTTGCATATCAGCCTGCGGGACGGCGAAGTGGTCGATCTGCGGCTGGAGATTTTCGAGCCGCCGCGCTTCTTCGAGGCGTTTTTGCGCGGCCGTGATTCGCGCGAGGCGCCCGACCTCACCGCGCGCATCTGCGGCATCTGCCCGGTCGCCTATCAGATGGCCACCGTCCACGCTTTCGAGCAATCGTATGGAATCGCCGTCGATCCGTCGGTGCGGGAATTGCGCCGCCTGTATCTGTGCGGCGAATGGATCGAGAGCCATGCGCTGCATATCCATATGCTGGCGGCGCCGGATTTCGTCGGCTGCGACAGCATCCTGACGATGGCGGAAAAGGATCGTGGAGCGGTCGAGCGCGGCCTGAGACTCAAGGGGGCGGGCGATGCGATTATCGCCGCGTTAGGCGGCCGCCCGGTGCATCCCGTCGGCGCCTGCATCGGCGGCTTCACGCGGGCGCCCGGCCGCGGCCAGCTTTCGGATTTGCGCGAACGGCTGCTGCGCGTTCGCGACGACGCGGTCGAGTGCGTGCGCTGGGTCTCGCGCTTCGAGCTGCCGGCGGCGAATCGCGATATCGAATTCGTCGCGCTGCGCCATCCCGGCGAATATCCGATGAACGAAGGCCGGATCGTTTCAAACCGCGGAATCGACGCGGCCGCCGCCGACTTCGAGGACTGCTTCGAGGAGTATCAGGCGGCGTATTCCAACGCGCTGCACAGCAAGGTGAAAGGACGCGGGCCGTACTTTCTCGGGCCGCTCGCGCGCGTCAATCTGAACTTCGACCGCCTGGGAGCGGGCGCCGCCGCGGCCGCGCGCGAGACCGGAATCGCATGGCCGACGTCCAATCCCTACGCCAGCATCGTGGCGCGGGCGGTGGAAGTGCTTTACGCGGTCGACGAGGCGCTGCGGATTATCGACGCCTATCGGCCGCCGGACGCGCCCGCGGCGCCGTTCGCGGCGCGCGCCGGAACGGGGCGGGCGATCGCCGAGGCGCCGCGCGGGATGTTGTACCACGCGTTCGAAACCGACGATCGCGGGCTGATCCGCGCCGCGCGGATCGTGCCGCCCACCGCGCAGAACCAGGCGCGAATCGAGGCCGACCTGCGCGCCTTGGCGCCGGATCTGGTTCGGCATCCGCAGGCGGCGGCGACCCGGATCTGCGAAATGGCGATCCGCAATTACGATCCGTGCATTTCGTGCTCGACCCATTTTCTCAAACTCGAGATCGACGCCAATTGATTCGCATCATCGGCATCGGCAGTCCGTTTGGCGACGACGCGATCGGGCTTGAAATCGCGCGGGTTCTGGCCGCCGCGCCGCCGCCGGATTGCGAAGTGATCGCGGCGGATCGGCCCGGAGCGGCGTTGATCGACCTGATGGACGGCGCCGCCGCGGCGATTCTGATCGACGCCGCGCGCTCCGGAGCGCCGCCCGGCGTGGTCCATGAAATCGCCTTCGAGGAACTCGATCGCTGCGCGCCGCGGCTGGTGTCGTCGCACGAACTGGACGTGATCGCCGCGGTGCGGCTTGCCCGCCTGCTCCAGCGCGCGCCGGCGCGCGGACGGATTATCGCTCTCGAAATCGCCGCGCCGCGCGCCGAGCGGCTGTGCGCTCCAAGCCCCGGCGCGCGCGCCGCGATCGGCCGCGTGGTCGAGCGCGTCCGGTCATGCGCCGCCGCCCTGAGCGGACGCGAACGCGAGAGATTGACCGTCGCGGGAACCGTGCAGGGCGTCGGAATGAGGCCCTTCGTATGGCGGCTGGCGCAGGCGGCGGGCCTGTCGGGATTCGTGCGCAACGCCGGTCCGGGCGTCGAGATCGAAATCGAAGGCGCCCGGGATCGCCTCGACGAATTTCGCCGGCGCATGATCGACGAGCTGCCGCGGCCCGCGACGATCGGCAATATCGACCGCGTCCCGCTGCCCGCGCGCGACGAACCGGGCTTTCGCGTCGCGGCGAGCGGAAGCGGACAGTCCGCGGCCGCGATTCCGCCCGATCTCGCGGCGTGCCCGGAATGTCTGCGTGAAGTCGCGGACCCGGCGGATCGGCGCTATCGTTATCCGTTCGCCAATTGCGCGGCGTGCGGGCCGCGTTTCAGCGTGGCGCGGGAGCTGCCCTACGATCGCGCGGCGACCACGCTCTCGCACTTTCCGATGTGCGGCGAATGCGCGCGCGAGTACGAAGATCCGTCGGACCGGCGCTTTCGGGCCGAGCCAATCGCGTGTCCGCGATGCGGCCCGCGCGCGTGGCTGGAGGTCAGCGGCGGAGTTTCGCTTCGCGCCGCTGACGGCGCGGATTGCGTCGCGAAGGCCGCCGCGATTATCCGCGCCGGCGGCGTCGTGGCGGTGCGGGGAATCGGCGGCGTTCATCTGGCGTGCGACGCGAACGACGAAACCGCGGTCGCGCGGCTGCGCGCGATCAAACGGCGCCCGCGCAAACCGCTGGCCGTGATGACCGATTCGATCGCGGCGGCGCGGCGGCTCGCGATCGTCTCGGACGACGAGGCGGCGCTGCTCTCCGCGCCGGCGGCGCCGATCGTGCTCGTCCGCAAACGGAGCCGGGCGCGGCTCGCGCCCTCGATCGCGCCCGGCAACGATCATGTCGGAATCATGCTTGCGTATTCGCCGCTGCATCATTTGCTGCTGCGCGACGCGCGGCGGGCGCTGGCGATGACCAGCGCGAACCGGCCCGGCGAGCCGCTGGCGCGCGACGGCGACGAAGCGCGGGCGATATTCGCCGCCGAGGTGGACGCGCTGCTGGCGCACGACCGCCCGATTCATCAGCGCTGCGACGACGGCGTGTGGATGATCGGCGGGCGGGGCCGGCAGCCGATTCGGCTGGGACGGGGAGACACGCCGCGCGCGATCGACGTTCCCGTGGCCGCGAAGGCGCCGATCCTCGCGGCCGGCGCGGATTTCAAGAACAGTTTCTGCATCCTGTCCGGGCGGCGCGCGGTGATTAGTCAGTATATCGGCGCGCTGGAAAATATCGCCGCTCAGGATCATTTTCACGAAGCGCTGAATAAATGGATCGCCTTGAGCGGCGTGACGCCGGCGGTCGGCGTCCACGATCTTCATCCCGGATCGGTCGCGCGCGCGATCGTCGCGCGGCTCGGACTCCAAGCCGTCGGCGTGCAGCATCATCACGCGCATGTCGCGTCGTGCCTTGCCGAACACGGCCGCGCCGAACCGGCGATCGGCATCGTCTTCGACGGATCCGGGTACGGCTCTGACGGCGCGATCTGGGGCGGGGAGGCGATGATCGCGGACCTCTACGGGTTTCGCCGGCTCTCGCATCTGCAATACCTGCAGCTTCCCGGCGGCGACGCGGCGGTGCGATGTCCGGCCCGAATCGCCGCCGCGTTTCTGATCGCGCGGTTCGGCGCGGCGCACGAGGATCGTATCCGCGGGCTGGTGGGCGAAGCGGCGGCGCGCATCCTTGGCGCCATGATCGCGCGCGGCGTCAACACCTTCCCAACCTCGAGCTGCGGGCGCCTGTTCGACGCGGTCGCGGCGCTGCTTGGAGTATGCCGCGAGACGACCTACGAGGCGCAAGCGGCGATCGAGCTGGAAACCCTCGCCCGCACGGCGCCGCCGGCCCGGCGCGTCTATCCATTCACGATTCGCGGCGGCGAGACGCGAACCGAAGAGACGCTCGCCGCGATTATCGACGACCTTGAGTCGGGCGCGCCGGCGCCGGCGATAGCGCGGGCGTTTCACGAGACGGTCGCCGAAATGATTGCGCGGATGGCGGCCGACGCGCGCGCGCAAAGCGGAATCGCGACGGTCGCGTTGAGCGGCGGATGTTTTCAGAACCGGCTGCTGCTGGCGGCGGCGCTCGAGCGGTTGGAAAGAAACGGCTTCGCGACGCTGGTCCATCGCGGAGTTCCCGCGAACGACGGCGGCCTGGCGCTCGGGCAGGCGGCGGTCGCGGCGGCCCGCATGGTCCGCGCGGAATCGGGAGATCGGACATGTGCCTCGGAGTGCCCGGACGCATAATCCGCGTCGCCGACGATCACGGCCTGCGCATGGGCGAGGTCGATTTCGGCGGCGTTATTCGCAAGACCTGTCTCGCCTATGTGCCGGAAGCGAGGATCGGCGACTATGTAATCGTGCATGCGGGATTCGCGATCAGCACGGTCGACGCCGACGAGGCCGCGCGCACGCTCGAATTGGCCGGCGAAATCGACGCGCGGCTCGGCCCGGAGGAGGAAGAGTCGTGAGGTTCCTCGACGAGTTTCGCGACGCGGCCGCGGTGCGCGCGCTGCTCGATCGCATTCGCGGCGCGATCACGCGGCCGTGGACCATCATGGAAGTGTGCGGCGGGCAGACTCATACGATCGTTCGCTACGGACTCGACGAGCTTTTGCCGGCCGCGCTGACATTGGCGCACGGCCCGGGATGCCCGGTCTGCGTCACGCCAATCGAGATGATCGACAGCGCGATCGAACTGGCGCGGCGGCCGGGCGTGATACTGTGTTCGTTCGGCGACATGCTGCGCGTTCCGGGTTCGTCGGCGGACCTGTTCGACGCGCGCGCCGCCGGCGCGGACGTGCGAATCGTTTATTCGCCGCTGGACGCCTTGGCGCTGGCGCGCCGCGCGCCCGCGTCGCAGGTGGTTTTTTTCGCGGTCGGCTTCGAAACCACCGCGCCCGCCACCGCGATGGCCGTGCACGAGGCGCGGCGGCGCGGGGTTGGGAATTTCTCGGTGATTTGCGCGCATGTTCGCGTGCCGCCCGCGATCGAGGCGATTCTCGCCGCGCCCGAAAATCGCGTTCAGGGCTTTCTTGCGGCGGGCCACGTATGCACGATCACGGGGATCGACGAATACCGGCCGATCGCGGAAAAATTCCGCGCGCCGATCGTCGTGACCGGCTTTGAGCCGGTAGATCTGCTGCAGGGCGTCGCGATGTGCGTCGCGCAACTCGAGGCCGGCCGCGCCGAAGTCGAAAATCAATACGCGCGATCGGTGCGCAAGGACGGCAACCTCGCGGCGAAGCGGCTCCTGGACGAGGTCTTCACGGTGATCGGCCGGCGCTGGCGCGGTCTCGACACCTTGCCGAACAGCGCCTTGGCGCTGAACGATCGCCACGCCGATTACGACGCGATTCGCCGTTTCGGCGTGGCTCCGCCGATCGCGCGCGAACCCTCCGAATGTCGCGCCGGCGAGGTGCTTCGCGGTCTGCTGACTCCCCCCGCATGTCCGGCGTTTGGCAAATCGTGCACGCCGGAGCGGCCGCTGGGCGCGCCGATGGTCTCCGCGGAAGGCGCGTGCGCGGCATATTTTCGCGCCGGCAGATCGGCGGCCGAAGCGGCGGCGGCGAAATGAGCGACGCAAACCGCAATCGCCCGGCGCCGGCGAGCGCGTGTCCGCCGCCCTCGCCCAAGCACTCGGCGATTGTGCTCGGCCACGGCGGCGGCGGCCGGCTCACCGCCGATCTGGTGCGCGAGGTCTTCATGCCCGCGCTCTCGAATCCAATTCTGGATCGGCTCAATGACAGCGCGGAGGTGACGATCGGCGCCCGCGGGTTGCTGTTCACGACCGACGCGTTCGTGGTCAGTCCGCTGCGTTTTCCCGGCGGCGATATCGGATCGCTGGCGGTCAACGGCACGATCAATGATTTGGCGGTCGCCGGCGGCGAGCCGCTCGGCCTTTCGGCCGCGTTCATTTTGGAAGAGGGTTTCCCGATCGCGGAATTGCGGCTGATTGTGCAATCGATGCGCAAGGCGGCCGATCAAGCCGGGGTCGGCGTGATCGCGGCCGACACCAAAGTCGTCGAGCGCGGCAAGGCCGACGGCCTCTTCATCACCACCAGCGGAATCGGCCTGGCGGCGGCGGAATCGCAGCTCGGACCCGGGGAAATCAGGGCAGGCGACGCCGTGCTGGTCAGCGGTCCGATCGGCGATCACGGCGTCGCGGTGATGTCGGCGCGCGAAGGCCTCGAATTCGAAACCACCGTGGTCAGCGATAGCGCCCCGCTCCACGACCTGGTGGCCGCGATGCTGCGCGGCGGCGGCGCGATTCGATGCATGCGCGATCCGACGCGCGGCGGGGTCGCGACCGTAGTCAATGAATTGGCGAAAAGCGCGGGCGCCGAAATATTGATCGAAGAAACGGCGGCGCCCGTCCGCGACGGGGTCCGCGCGGCGTGCGAAATCCTCGGTCTCGATCCGCTGTACGTCGCTTGCGAGGGCCGGCTCGTCGCGATCGTCGCCGATGCGGACGCCGATCGGGTCCTGGCCGCGATGCGGCGCCATCCGCTCGGCGCGGACGCGCGCCGGATCGGCGGCGTCGTCCGCATGGGCACTCCGCGCGTGTTGCTGCGCACCGCGTTCGGCGCGGTCCGCGCCCTCGAGCTGCTCGCCGGCGCCCAGCTTCCGCGCATCTGCTGACCCCTTCGCGTCGTTCGATCCGCGCGCGCGTCCACGGTCGGTTCCGGAGGCGACTGACGGTGGGCGTGCCCGACGGACCACAAGATGAATGGCGCCGTATCCTTCACGCGGACCAGCGGCACGCCGCGGAATTCTCACCCAATGGCGCTCGGCGACTTGGTCGAGGTGAAAGTGACCGGCTTCGGCCGCTTGCCGGATCGGGTGAGCGAAGCTCCGGCGCCCGCGAATCAGGTTGGCGTGATCGCGGAATGGCTAATCGACGATATATCGTCTCATGCCGCCGCTCGGCGTTAGTTATCGGACCGAGAAAAAAGGTTTTATGTCAGATTGATTTTGGCGACAATTCGATCATGGTGATCGATAACGCTCACGGCGCCGCCGCGCGGCGCGCGCCGCATTTTGGGACTCCTGACGAAGCCGGAGCGAAACGCCGCGTCCCCGGGCGCGAACGCCGGCCGGTCAACTCGATAGAGCGATGGCGGGGGCGGCGGTGAATCGCAAACCGATCGCGAAATCCCCGCGCGACTGGCGCGTCGCGCCGAATTTGCTCGATTACGAGCGGACCCGCGCGGAGTTTTCATGGGACGCCGCGCGCCGCGCGCTCGACGGTCTTCCCGGCGGCGGCCTGAATATCGCGCATGAGGCGGTCGACCGCCACGCCGCCGGCCCGCGGCGCGACCGTCTGGCGCTGCGCTTCCTCGCCAAACGCGGAGCGGTGCGCGACCTCACCTATGCCCGTCTGGCCGTCCTGACTTCGCGCTTCGCCAACGTGCTGACGCGGCTCGGCGTCGCGCGGGGCGATCGCGTGTTCGCGCTGGCCGGACGAATCCCCGAACTGTACGTCGCGGCGCTCGGCGCGCTGAAGCACGGCAGCGTCTTCTGTCCGCTCTTTTCGGCCTTCGGCCCCGAGCCGATTCGTCAGCGCATGACGATCGGCGACGGTCGCGTGCTGATTACCACCGCGGCGCTCTACAAGCGCAAGGTCGCGGAGCTGCGCTCGGCCCTGCCGGGATTGAAGCACGCCTTATTGATCGGCGCGCCCGAGGAAATTCGCGCGCTGCCCGGAACCCTCGACTTCAATCGCCTGATGGACGAAGCCGGCGATCAATTCGCCATCGCGCTGACCAAACCCGATGACCTCGCGCTGCTCCATTTCACCTCGGGCACGACCGGAACGCCCAAGGGCGCCATGCACGTCCATGAAGCCGTCGTCGCTCATCACATGACCGGCTACTACGCGCTCGATTTTCATCCCGACGACATTTTCTGGTGCACCGCCGATCCGGGATGGGTGACCGGCTCTTCATATGGAATTATCGCGCCGCTGACCCATGGCGTCACCAGCGTGATTGACGAAGCCGACTTCGACGCCGAGCGCTGGTACGGAATCCTCCAGGATCAGGGCGTCACCGTCTGGTACACCGCGCCGACGGCGGTGCGCATGATGATGAAGGTCGGCGTCGAAGTGGTCCGCAAATACGACCTGCGCCGCCTGCGCTTCATCGCCAGCGTCGGCGAACCGCTCAATCCCGAGGCCGTCCTGTGGGGCCGGGAGGCTTTCGGGATGCCGATTCACGACAATTGGTGGCAGACCGAAACCGGCGGAATCATGATCGCCAATTATCTTGCGATGGAGGTCCGGCCGGGATCGATGGGCCGTCCGCTGCCCGGAATCGACGCCGCGATCGTGCATCGCGGCAAAGACGGCGCGGTCGCGGAGGTGGACGCGCCCGACGTTGAGGGCGAGCTTGCGCTGCGACCCGGATGGCCGTCGATGTTTCGCGGCTATCTGCACGAGGAAGAGCGCTACCGGAAATGCTTCGCCGACGGATGGTATCTGACCGGCGATCTCGCCCGGCGCGACGCCGACGGCTATTTCTGGTTTGTCGGCCGGGCCGACGACGTGATCAAGTCCTCCGGCCATCTGATCGGTCCGTTCGAAGTCGAAAGCGCCCTGCTGGAGCATCCGGCGGTCGCCGAAGCGGGCGTGATCGGCAAGCCCGACCCGGTCGCGGGCGAAGTGGTCAAGGCCTTTGTCTCGCTCAAAGCCGCGTATGCCGCCGACGACGCATTGCGCCGCGAGTTGCTGGGTTTCGCGCGCAAGCGGCTGGGCGCCGTGGTCGCGCCGAAGGAGCTCGATTTCGTCGCCGCCGTGCCGAAGACCCGCAGCGGTAAAATCATGCGGCGCCTGCTCAAGGCGCGGGAACTCGGACTGCCGGAGGGCGATTTGTCCACGGTCGAGACCGGCACGGAGGCTTTATGACCCCGCCCGGCAAGGAGCCGCGGCGCGTCGATCGCGACCGCGTCGCGGCCGCGCCGGCGACGGCCGCAGCGCCCGAGCGCCAGCACGCGCTTAACTTGATGCGCGAGATGCTGCGGATCCGGCGCTTCGAGGAAAAATGCGCCGAGCTTTACAGCGCCGCCAAAATCCGCGGCTTTCTGCATCTCTATATCGGCGAGGAGGCGGTCGCCGTCGGCGCGATTCAACCGCTCGAATCCGACGATGCGATCGTGGCCACCTACCGCGAACATGGGCACGCGCTGGTGCGCGGCATCTCCGCCGCTTCGATCATGGCCGAACTGTACGGCAAGCGGGAGGGATGCAGCCGCGGACGCGGCGGCTCGATGCATATCTTCGACGCGGCCACCCGTTTTTATGGCGGCAACGCGATCGTCGGCGGCGGATTGCCGCTCGCGGTGGGTCTCGCGCTGGCCGACAAGATGAACCGGCGGCCGCGCGTCACGGCCTGCTTTTTCGGCGAGGGCGCGGTCGCCGAAGGCGAATTTCATGAATCGATGAATCTGGCGGCGTTGTGGAAACTGCCCGTCGCCTTTTTCTGCGAAAACAATCTGTACGCGATGGGCACCGCGCTCAAACGCTCCGAATCCGAAACCGATCTCTGCCTGAAGGCCTCCAGCTACGAAATTCCCGCGTGGCCCGCCGACGGCATGGACGTCCTCGCCTGTGAAGACGCCGCGCGCCGCGCGCTGCTCGCCGTGCGCGCTGGCGACGGTCCCTGCTTCGTCGAGTTTCGCACCTATCGCTTCCGTGCGCACTCGATGTACGACCCGCAGCTATACCGCGCCAAGGAAGAAGTCGAGGAATGGAAAAAACGCGATCCGCTCGTCATCTTCGAGGCGTTCCTGCGCGAGCGAAGTCTGTTCGATGACGACGACCTTAAGCGGCTCGAAGAAGAAGTCGGCGCGGAGCTGGCGCAAGCGGTCGAATTCGCCGAGGCGGGCACGTGGGAGCCGGCCGCCGAGCTGACGCGGTT
The DNA here is from genome assembly GCA_021780225.1 of Deltaproteobacteria bacterium. Lineage (GTDB taxonomy): Bacteria > Desulfobacterota > Binatia > Binatales > Binataceae > JADMIL01. Next base: position 35,222 of record JAJXZF010000028.1, read on the forward strand.
CGTCTATTCCGAAAGGGCCGGCGGATGACCGCGGCGCCCAACACCGTCCGCATCACGTATCGCGAGGCGATGCGTCAGGCGCTTCGCGAGGCCCTCCAGCGCGACCCGCGCGTCTTCCTGATGGGCGAGGACGTCGGCCGTTACGGCGGCTGCTTCGCGGTCAGCAAGGGATTGCTCGATGAATTCGGCCCCGAGCGGATTCGCGACACGCCGCTGTCCGAATCGGCCTTCGTCGGCGCCGGAATCGGGGCCGCGATGGGCGGGATGCGGCCGATCGTCGAAATCATGACGGTGAATTTCAGCCTGCTCGCGCTCGATCAGATCGTGAACAACGCCGCGGCTATCCTTTACATGTCCGGCGGCCAGTTCAACATTCCGCTGGTGATTCGGATGACCACCGGCGCGGGCCGCCAACTCGCCGCTCAGCATTCCCACAGCCTCGAGGGCTGGTTCGCGCATATCCCCGGCCTCAGAATCCTCGCTCCGGCGACGCTGGCGGACGCGCGCGGGATGCTGTGGACGGCGCTCCAGGATCCCGACCCGGTGCTGATTTTCGAAAACGGCGCGCTCTACAACATGGAGGGCGAGTTGGCCGCCGACGCCGGCGCGGTCGATATCGACAGGGCCGCGATCCGCCGCGCCGGAACCGACGTGAGCCTGATCGCCTACGGCGGCTCTCTCGGCAAGGCGCTCGAGGCCGCCGAAGCGCTCGCCGCCGCCGGCGTCAACGCGGAGGTCGTCGATTTGCGCACGCTGCGCCCGCTCGATTCCGCGACCATCATCGATTCCGTCACCCGCACCCATCGCGCGGCGATTATCGACGAGGGCTGGCGCAGCGGCAGCCTTGCGGCCGAGATCAGCGCCCGGATACTGGAGTCGGCCTTCTATGAACTTGACGCTCCGGTCGCGCGCGTATGCGGCGCCGAGGCGCCGATGCCCTACGCGAAGCATCTCGAGGACGCCGCGACGCCGCAGCCCGCCGCGATCGTCGACGCCGTGCGCGGGATGATGGCGGAACGTGGCTGAATTCCGCATGCCCGCGCTTGGCGCCGACATGGAGGCCGGCGTCATCGTTCAGTGGCTGGTCAAGCCCGGCGACGCCGTCAAGCGCGGCGATATTATCGCCGTGGTCGACACCGAAAAGGCGACGATCGAGGTTGAAGTCTTCGACACCGGCGTGATCGAAAGCCTGGTTGTTCCGGAGGGCAAAAAGGTGCCGATCGGAACCGTCCTCGCGCTGATTAGCGCCCCCGCGCCGGCGGCGCCGCTGCCCGTCGCCGCCCCGGTCGTCCGGCCGCCGGCGGCCGCACCGGGCC
>JAJXZF010000104.1 GCA_021780225.1 Deltaproteobacteria bacterium
CATCAGCATCGCCCGCTGCCGCCGCTCCTCGCCGCGCATGCGCCCGTTCCTCCGCCGACTGGATTACTCATTTCGACGAACTATACCGAAACGAAATTCAGGCGTTTATCAACAGCCTGCTAGGGAACAGACGCCTTATTTCGAAGCATTTAGAACGGCGTAATGATATTATTGAACCAGGCCCCTGACAACGTTGGGGAGGTGAAGTAAATGCGTGGCAAATGGATCGTCCCAGCGGCTCTGGCGGTGGCGGTCGCGATGCTGGCGGCGGGTTGCTCGGGACAACCGCTGACGGAGCGCGAAAAAGGCACCGGTGTGGGCGCGCTGTTGGGCGCGGGCACCGGCGCAATCATCGGCGCGGCGGTTGGCCATCCCGCGGCGGGCGCCGCGATTGGCGGCGGTTTGGGCGCGGCCGGCGGCTTTGTCGTCGGCAATGAAATGCAAAATCAGCAGGTGCAGAATCAGCAGACGCAGAGCCAGATGGAACAGCAGCAGCAGGAGCTTGAATCGCAGCGCCGGCAGATCGAGCAGTTGCAGAGCCAGCAAAACACCGAGTGATTTCGATCGCTCCGACCTGATGACGAGCGGCGGAACGTTACAGCGTTCCGCCGCTTTTTCTTGTCCAAATCATCCGTTCTCAACCGGGGCCGCAAAGTTTGCAGGGGCGCATCCCCGCGCCGCAAGCATGCTCCGCGTCCGCGAAGATCATCCAGCGCGGGCGGGTCGCCCGCCGGACGGCCGCGCATCCGGGACGGCAAAAAATATGCGAGCGCCGATGGCCCCATACGGCCTGCGGCGGCAGGCGTTGGTCGGAACCGATTGCGAAACCCTCCGCGCGCAACAGGCTGAGTTTGCGTTCAACGCCGCCGCCGTAATTTCCGATCGCGCCGTCCGATCGAATTACGCGATGACACGGGACATAGACGGGCAGCGGGTTCGACGCCATCGAATTGCCAATCGCCCGCTGTCCCGACGGCGCGCCGATCGCTTCGGCAAGCCCCTGGTAGGTGACCACCGCGCCCGGCGGAACGCGGCGCAGATGAGCCAGCGCGCGCCGCTGGAAATCGCCGGCCACCAGACTGAGGTCCACCGGATGGGCGTCGATCGGCGCGCTGTCGCCCGCCAGCAATCGATCGATCTCCTTGCGCACGCGGACGGCGACCGCCAGATCGACCGTGACGTCGTAGCCGGCGCGCAGAGCGTCGAACGCGGGCGCGGCGCCCGGCGTGTCGAGATAAGCTACCGCCAGCAGGCCGCGCGGCCCCTCGGCGACCAACAGCCGCCCAAGCGGCGAATCGGTTATTCCAGCGCGCACCGCCGGCCGGCGGAAACGCCGCAGCGCCCGCGCCATCCGCCGATGCGCGCTATCGACCATCGCGTCAATTTCGGCGTCGGCGGCACCGGCGTCGCGAGTCGCGGGAAGATCGTCGGCGAGGATCGAAAACTCGTCGGCGGCCGCGAACGCACGCCGGGGAATTCCGCCTGCAACAGTGCGATGCCTCATCACTGACTTAACCTCCTGCCGCGGCGCGCAATTTTTTGAGCGCCTGATAGACGCCGGCGCGCGCGCTCTCGGGCGAGCATGCAAGCGCCTCGGCGATTTCTTCGTATTCAAGCCCGCCGAACTTGCGCATCACGAACGCCTCGCGCTGCTTGCGCGGCAGCGCGGCGATCGCGGCGCGCAGATGGATCACGCCTTCGTTCGATCCGTTGACGCCGGAATTATCGGTCGCGAACTCCGGCGCATCTTCCGCGATTACGCGCGCGCGGCGCATCCGGTCGCGGCTTCGATTCAGGCAAAGATTGGTGGCGATTCGATAAAGCCACGGCCTTACGCCTTCGGCGGAGGCGAGCGTCGGCCATGCGCGATACGCCCGCAGCCACATCTCCTGAAAAACGTCGAGCGCGTCTTCCCGATCGCGCGTCGCGCGCATCAGGTAGCGCATGAGTTCACGCTCGTGACGGCGCACCGCCTCATCGAAAGGCGGCGGAAACGGAAAACTCCCGCCGGACTCCATCGTGCGGTTATAACCCCGAACCGCATCCTGATGTGAAGCGGGGCCGAATCGAAAAATCCGGCTTGCCGCGCCGCGACTCGCGCGCTAGCAAAATATCGGCGCGCGCCGGCGGGATGAATCGAGCCGGCCCGGCCCCGCGCCGCCGCAGGGCGACCAGAGATGGATTGCCGGGTCTGAGCCCGGCAATGACGAACAGCGTTGGTCATGCCCGGACTTGATCCGGGCATCCACGTGGAGCGCAAGATCGACGCAGAGCGCAAACTTATTCAGGGGACGCCACACTAGCTGGCCCGGCCCTATGCCGCCGCAAAAGGATGAACCCGATGACCCCAGTCAGCGAAATCGCGCTTTGGTCCGTTGCCTTCGTCGGCAGTCATTTGATCGTGTCGTCGCGCGCGATCAGGCCGCGCCTGATTCGCATGATCGGCGACCAACCGTATCGCGGAGTTTATTCGCTGATATCGCTCGGCACGTTTATTCCGATGACGGTCGCATTCGGACGGCACAAGCACGCGGGCGCGATGCTCTGGTATCTGCGCAATTTCGAAGCGGCGCGCGTGTTGGTATGGATCGCGATGGCGCTCGCGCTAATCCTGATCGCCGCCGGCCTCCTTCAGCCGAGTCCGAGCGCGATGGTCGGGCGGCCCGAAAACGTTCCGCACGGAATGCAAAAGATCACGCGCCACCCGGCTTTCGCGGGCATCAGCCTGTTCGGCCTCGCGCACATGCTGATGAACGGATGGGCCGGCGACCTTTGGTTCTTTGGCAGTTTTCCCACCCTCGGCATCCTTGGCGGCCTGCATCAGGATTCGCGCAAGCTCGGCGAGATCGGTCAGAGTTACCGGGAATTCAAAGCGGCGACATCATTTTCCCCCGGCCTTGCGATCCTCGACGGCCGCCAGCGCCTGGCGCGCTCCGACGTCCCGTGGCTCGCGCTCGCGATCGGACTCGCGCTGTGGGTCGTGCTCGCGATCGTCCATCCTTATTGGTTCGGCGGATCGCCCCTCGGTTGACGCGCGCGCTCGAAATCAGACTGGAGCGAGACCAAACAGGCGCGATGCGTTTTCGAGGACGCACGCACCGAGCGTTTCAGGATCGGAACCGCGCAAGCGGGCCAGAACCTCAAGCGTGCGCGCGACGTAGGCCGGTTCGTTGACCCGGCCGCGATACGGTTCGGGCGCGAGATAAGGCGCGTCGGTCTCGACCAGCACGCGATCGTCCGGCGCGGCCAAAGCGGCCTCGCGCAGCGCGCCGGCGTTCTTGAAGGTCAGGATTCCGGAAAACGAGATATAAAAACCGAGCGCGAGAAATTCGCGCGCCGCGACCGCATCGCCGGTGAAACAATGGATCACGCCGGCGCGCGGCGGCATCCCGGCTTCGCGCACGATTTCGACCAGACGCGCCTCAGCCTCGCGGCAGTGGATAACGATCGGACGATCGAGTTCCGCGGCCAACTCCAGATGACGGCGAAGCGACGCTTCCTGCACCTCGCGCGGCGCATGGAGATAGTGAAAATCCAAACCGCTCTCGCCGATCGCAACCACGCGCGCGGAGCGGGCGAGATCGCGCAGTCGATCGAAACGATGCGAATCGGCCGTAGCCGCGTCGTGCGGATGGACGCCGACGACCGCATAAACGTCGGGATAACGCTCCGCGATCGCAACCGTCGCCGCGTCGGTTTCGATCGATCCGATCGCGCCGACCGACACGAATGCGCGCACTCCGGCCGCGCGGCCGCGCTCGATTATCGCGCCGGCGTCAGGCCGGAGCTTCGGGTCGGCGAGATGGCAATGCGTGTCGGCCAGCGGCGTCATCGCGGTGCGGCGTCGGTTCGGCGCGCGAAAAAGATCACGCGGATTGGGGCTTTTCGATCCGCGGAAACAGCGCAACCGGCGGATTCACCTTGTGGCCGGGCTTGATTCCTTCGCCAAACGGCTGGTGCGCAGTCGCGGCGTCAACGTTGAGGAGCGCGAGGATTTTGCCCGACGTGACCGGCATGAACGGCTCGAGCGTGTCGGCGATCACGCGCAGCGCCTCGATCAGATTGGCGAGGATCGCGCCGACGCGCGGCAGCTTCGCGGGATCTTTGGCGAGGGTGAAAGGCGCCGTCGCCGCGACGTATTTGTTGGCGGCGTCGAGCGACTGCCAGATCGCCTCGAGCGCGCGATTGAACGCCAGCTCCGCCGCGAGGTCGGAGACTCGGCCTGCCAATCCGTGCAGCGCCTGCGCGAGCGTGCGGTCCTGATCGTCGCCGCCGGCCGCGGTTGCGCAAGCCGTGAGCGCGCCGCCAAGATAGCGCTGGGTCATCGCGAGCACGCGGCTGGTCAAATTGCCGAGGTCATTCGCCAGATCGGCGTTGTAACGCTCGATCAATCGCTCTTCGGAAAAATCGCCGTCGAGTCCATAGACGACCTCGCGCATCACGAAGTAGCGCAGAACGTCGGGACCGAAAACCGTTTCGTAGTAGAGCGGATCGCGCACGTTGCCGGAACTTTTCGACATCCGCGAACCGCCGAAATTGAGCCATCCGTGAACGTTCAGATGGCGCGGCAGCGGCAGGCCCGCCGCCAGCAGAATCGGCGGCCAATAGACCGCATGGGTCTTCAGGATGTCCTTGCCGATGAAGTGCTCGGTATGCGGCCACGCGCCGGCCATGAATTCGTCCAGCCCAAGCCGCGCGGCGGGCGCGCTGACATACGCCCAGAAAGCGTCGTACCAGACGTAGGCGACGTAGCGATTGTCGAAAGGAATCTCGATTCCCCAGTCGAGCCGCGTCTTCGGCCGCGAGATGCAGAGGTCCGCGAGCGGCTCGGCCAGCATGTTGAGCGCTTCGTTCTTGTAGCGCACGGGCCGGATACGCAGTTCGTCGGATTCGATTTTTTTGCGCACCTCGTCGCGATACTTGTCAATGCGCAGGAAGTAGTTGCCTTCGCTGATCAGCTCGACCGGGCGGTTGTGCGCGGGGCAGACGTTGCCCGGCAGCAGTTCTTTTTCGGTATAGAAGCGCTCGCAATCGACGCAGTAGAGCCCTTCGTAATCGCGGAAATAGATATCGCCCCGCTGATTCGTCCGCGTGAGCATCTCCTGAACGAATTTTTCGTGGCCGGCGTCGGTGGTCCGCACCCAGTAATCGAAGGTCGTGTTCAAGCCCGCGAAGACGTCGCGGAACAGCGCGCTCATCTTATCGGTGTAGGCCTTGGGCGCGAGCGCTTCGGCAAGCGCGGCGCGGCGGATTTTATCGCCGTGCTCGTCGGTGCCGCTCAGGAAGCTGACGTGGTCCGCGCCGTGCCGCCGGCGCATCGCGCGCGCGAAAACGTCGGCGGCGAGCGCCTCGTAGGCGCTTCCGACATGAGGCGCGCCGTTACAATAGAAAATCGCGGTGGTGATATGAATTCGGTCTGACATCGTGAAGTTGCCGGATTGCGCCGCGGCGATTCGCCGATCATGCGCCGGAATTGCGCGTGGCGACCAGTTGTTCGAGCGTCGCCTCGACCACGCCGCCGTCGTCCTCGCGTTGAATCAGCACGGTCTGCTTGAGGATGTTCTGCCGCACGACTTTGCCCGCACCGGCCACCGATTCGACGCGCTTGCCGACGTTCGGCAGCGCGCGTTTCAGCTCGACATACGAGGCGTATTCGTAACGCAGGCAGCACTTGAGCTTGCCGCACATCCCGGCCAGCCGCGAAGGATGCAGCGCCAGCCCCTGCTCGCGCGCCATCCTGACCGTCACCGCCTCGAAGTCCCGCAGCCACGACGAGCAGCACAGTTCGCGCCCGCAGGCGCCGATTCCGCCGGCGGCCTTGGCTTCGTCGCGCGAACCGATCTGCTTCATTTCGATCCGCACTCGCAGCGTGGTCGCGAGGTCGCGCACCAACTCGCGGAAATCGACGCGGGTTTCAGCCGAAAAATAGAAGGTCGCCTTGCGGCCGTCCCACGCGAATTCCGCCCGCACCAGTTTCATCGCCAGGCCGCGCTCGCGAATGCGCGCGACGCAAAGCCGCTCCGCCTGATGCTCGCGGCCGAGCAGATCCTCTTCCAGACGCAGATCGCGGTCGCCCGCGACGCGCATGATCGGCTTGAGCGCGGCCAAATCGAGCGTCAAAGCGGGCTCGTGCGGGGGAATTTCGACCGTGCCGAGACGCGGACCAGCCTCGCTCTCGACCAGCACGCGGTCGCCGCGCCTCAGGACGAGATCGCCGGCGAGAAAATTATGCAGGCGCCCGGCCGGAAACAGGCTGACGGCGACGATTTTCGGTTCTACCGAACCGCTTTCGAATGGATCGATATCGGCGGCCACTATTCACCCCTCAGCGCCCGGCCCGCTTCCAACCAGAAACGCTCCGCCTGCAGGCGCGGGTTGGCCATCGCCTCAACCGCCGCGGCGGCGTCGAGCGCGGCGGCGCCAATCACGGCCAGCGTCTCCGCGCCCGCGTGCTCCGCAAGCCCGCCCGGCGCGGCGGAATTCGAGTCAAGCAGTTTCGAGCATAGCATTTCCTCGATCAGCCGCGCGATTAGCTCGAAATTTTCCGCGGCCTGTTCGCGCGCCCCGAAGAATTCCTGCGCCAGCGCCTGAATCGCGGGGAAATCGAGCGCCGGCGCGCGCTCCAGCGCCGCCAATAGGGCGGTGGATGGAGGTTCGTCGCCGGCCGCCATTGCGAGCGCGCGGCCCACGCTGCCGCGGGCGAGCCGCGCCACCTCGAGCGCGCGTTGAGGATCCAATCCGGCGCGTTGTTCGAGCACGCCGGCAATCTCGGCCGGCGCCAGCGGCGCGAATCGGACCGGACGCATCCGCGAGCGCACGGTCTCCAGCAACGCGCGCTCGCTCTGCGCGATCAAAAATATAATCGTATGGCCGGGCGGCTCTTCCAGCGTCTTCAAAAGCGCGTTCTGCGCGGGCAGATTGAGCGTTTCGGCGTCGTCGATTAGCGCCACGCGCCGCGGACCGCGCGCCGGGCGCACGCCGAGCTTTTCGATCAAGCCGCGCACCTGTTCGATCAAAACGTCGCTGCGGTTGGGAAGACGGGCGATATGCGCGAAATCCGGATGTATCCCCGTCGCGACCTGCACGCACGCCGCACAGCAATCGCAACGCCCGGCCGGATTCGCCGATCGTCCGCGTCCGCCCGGCGCGGCCGCCGCCGAACGCACCGGACAGGCGAGCGGATCGCAGCAAAAACCCGGACCTGGCTCGCGTTCGCACAAAATTTCGTGGGCGAAACCGGCCGCGACGATCGCCTTGCCCACGCCGCGCGGCCCCGCGAACAGGTACGCGTGCGACGGCCGGCGCGCGAGTTCGGCTTCAAGCGCCGCGATCAGATCGCGATTTCCCGCAATTCCCGCGAGCGCCATCAGGAAGCGATCCGCGCGTTTATCTCCGCGACCACCCGCGCGGTCACCGCGGCGCGCGGCTCCGTCGCATCGACCACGATCACGCGGCCGGGCTCGGCCCGCCCAATCGCAAGAAAGCCGTCACGAACCCGGCGATGAAACTCGATGCGCTCGCCTTCAAAGCGGTCCGGGCGATCGGCGCCGGACCCGCGCCGCGCGCGCGAACGCTCCAGGCCAATTTCCGCCGGACAGTCGAGCACGAAGGTCAAATCAGGCCGCATCCCGTCGCTGGCGAGCCGGTTCAGCTCGTCGAGCAGTTTCAAATCGAAACCGCGGCCATACCCTTGGTAGGCCACGGTCGAATCGGAGTAGCGATCCGAAATCACGATCTCGCCGGCATCCAGCGCCGGCCGCAGTTTTTCGCGCACGTGCTGCGCGCGATCGGCCAGCACCAGCAACAGCTCCGCGGCGACTTCGAGCTTGACCGCCGCATCGAGGAAGATCGCGCGTATCGCCTCGCCCGCGCGCGTGCCGCCGGGCTCATGCGTCACGCTGACGGCGCGCCCGGCCGCGCGCAAGGCTTCAGCGACGAGCGCGGACTGCGTGGTCTTGCCCGAGCCTTCGACGCCTTCAAGCGTGATGAACATCCCGCGGCCCATCAACGCGAAAGATACCAATGAAACAGTTGCGGCTGAAACAGCGCGTAAACCGCGGCCGCCAGGGCCAGAAAGGGACCGAACGGAACCTCGGTGCGCATCAAAGAGGGACCCCCCGGATGATCTTCCGGCGCCACGCCGCGCCGCACGCCGGTGACTTCCGCGATCGCTTGCGGCACGGCCTCGTCAGGGGGCGCCGGCGCGCCGCCGGCCAATCCGAAAACGATCCCTCCAACGGTGCCGAAAAACGAGCCGAAGAAGAGCGTGAAAAGCACTCCCGGCCAGCCGATAAACGCGCCGATCATCGCCAGCAGCCAGACGTCGCCCAGACCGACTCCCTCCTGCCGGCGCAGCAACAGATAGGCCTCGCCGGTGAGAAACAACGCGCCGCCGCCGCCGACCGCGCCAATCAGCGCGCTGCGCAGCCCCACCTCGGGCATCACGAAGGCCGCGCACGCCAGCCCGACGGGAATTCCGAAAAACGTGATGACGTTGGGAATGACGCGCCAGTCGAAATCGATCAGCGCGACCACATAGAGCGCGGCGCAAAAGACAAAGCGCGCCAGCGCCCGTTCCGGCGTAAAATACAGGTAGAGATAGAGGCCGGCCACAGCCATCGTGAGTTCGGTCAGGAAGTAGCGAAAAGGTATGGCTCCGCCGCACATCAGACAGCGCCCGCGCAATCCGAGATAGGCGAGAATCGGGATATTCGCGTAGGCCGGAATTGGCCGATTGCATCGCGGGCAGAACGATCGCGGCGTCGCGAGCGATATTTCGCGCGGCAGGCGATAGGCGATGACATTGACAAAACTGCCCGCGCAGGCGCCCAGAACGAACGCGAGCGCGGCGCCAAGGCCGCGCGGAAAATCCGTCATGCCGCGCTCCGTTCGCCGATACGAATCATGCCGGGACTACCGATACGGCCACGGTTCGTTCGCGCGGTCCGTCGAATTCCGCGAGCATCACGCCCTGC
>JAJXZF010000055.1 GCA_021780225.1 Deltaproteobacteria bacterium
GCGATGAAGCCGATGCTGCGCCGAACTTGACAATGGCGCGGCCCTTGCTAAATCCGAGACCACGGCGCGCAGCCCCCGATATCCGCCGTTCGCCGGCGCGCCGTGCGACGGCTATCCGCGTCTGCGGCGGAAATTTTGAGAGGCACCGATGGCAGCTTCCCCACATATTCTGGACGCCTACAAGGTTCTCGACTTCACGCAATATATCGCCGGACCCACGGCGTCCCGCATGATGGCGGAGATGGGCGCGGAAGTCATAAAAGTCGAAATCGCGCCCGACGGCGATCGCACGCGCGAATTGCCCTACCTCAAGAACGGACGCAGCGGCTATTACGTTCAGCAAAATCGCGGGAAGCTCGGAATCTGCCTCGATATAAAACGGTCCGAAGCCTCGGCCATCCTTCGCGAGCTCGTGACGAAAGTCGACGTCGTCGTGGAGAATTTCGCGCCGGGCGTAATCGGCCGGATGGGATTCGATTATCAGACGGTCGCGGAGCTGAATCCGCGCGCCGTGATGTGTTCAATTTCGACTTTCGGACAGAAAGGTCCGCTCGCCCATCTTCCCGGATACGACTTTATCGCGCAGGCCTATTCCGGCATTACCTCGATGATCGGCGAACCCGGCGGGCAGCCGTACTTTCCGATGGCGGCGGTGGGCGACGTCAGCACGGGCGTGCACGCGGCCCTCGCCATCGTCTCGGCGCTGCTGCATCGGGAGCGCACCGGAACAGGACAATTCATCGATATCGCGCTGCTCGACGCCTATTTCAATTGCCACCACGCAGCCGTGCAGATGTACAGTCTGAGCGGCGGGCAAATCAAGTTGACTCGCGCCGGGAAACACCTTTCGTACGGATCGCCGTGCAGCATCTTTCGCGGCCACAACCACTACATCGTGATTATGGGCGGCATCGAGCATCAGTGGCGGCAGTTGTGCGCGGCGATGGACCGGCGCGATCTCGCCGCAGATCCGCGGTTTCGCACGAATGCGGATCGCGTTCGCAACAACGACGTGCTTTTCGACATAATCCAGGGCTGGCTTTTGTCTCTGCCCGGCGACGACGCGATTATGGCGCGCCTGAATGAATATCGCGTGCCATCGGCGCCGGTGCTGTCGATAGAGGAGGCGATCGAGCATCCGCACATGCGCGAACGCGGGACCATCGCGCGCGCGCACGATCGGATCCTTGGGGATCTCGAACTTCCCGGATTCCCGCTGAAGTTTTCGGAATTTCCAGAAAATCACGATCTGGAAGCGCCGATGCTCGGCGAGCACAATGCGGACATCCTGGCGCGCTATCTCGGCTACGACGCCGAGCGCATCGCCGGGCTTGAGCGCACGGGCGTTCTAATCAGCCGGCCAATATAGGTCGCTTCCAGCGCCGGCGCGGCGCGATCTCAGTTGATATCGATTCCGTAAAGCAGCCGCGCATTGTCGAAGACTATTTTGCGCGTCACTTCCTCGGGCGCCCCGGCGAAGTTTTCCTCGATCACCTTCAACGAATTCGGAAACGTCGAATCCGCGTGAGGAAAATCCGACGCCCACATGTAATTGTCGGCGCCGAAGAATTTCCAGGTCGCCGGGCCGAGCGGATCGTCCTGGAAAGTCGCCCATACGTTCCGCCGCACGTATTCGCTCGGCCGCAGAGGCAGCCGCCGGGAGCTTGGAATCTTGGTGTTCACGTGATCGAGGCGATGTATCCAGTTGGGAATCCATCCCACGTCATTCTCGGCGCTGACGATTTTGAGCGTGGGAAACCGCTCGAAGACGCCGCCGTATGTGAGCCGCGTCACGCATTGTTCGACTACGTGAATCACATGGATCTGCAAGTCCGCCATGGTCGGCATCGCCGGCGTGAGCGGCATCCCCGACACCAGCGGCTTGTGCAAGGATATCGGCAGATTCGCGCCGGACGCGGCGCGCCAGAGCGGATCGAACCGCTCGTCCGAATAAGGCAGGTCGTTGCCGTCGGAAGCCAGTATCATGATTCCTTTCAGCCCCATCCGCGCGCATCGCTCGATTTCCGAAACGTCGGGCAGCGCGGCGAGCGAGTAGAGGCAGATCCCGATCAACCGTTTCGGATCGTGCGCGCAAAATTCGGCCAGCCAATCGTTGTACGCGCGCAAGCAGGCGAGTTGGAGTTCAACGTCCGGCATCGCGAACACCGCGATACCAAGCGTGGAGTAAAGAACTTCGGCGCGAACGCCGTCGAGGTCCTGGTCCTTCAGCCGCTCGACGGGATCCCATCCGCTTGGACGCGCCGCTTCGTAGCCGTGATTCATGTGCTCGCGCAGTTCGGCGCCGCCTTTGCCGGCCGCGAAAGCGGCGGCCACGGCCAGCGGATGGATTCCGGGGCCTACGAAGAGATAGGCCGCTCCGCTCTTGTCGTTCTTGACGACGCGCGGCGCGCGGTCGCGGAATTTGCGGTCCAGCCTTTCGACCCAGAGATCGCCGGGTTCGGTCATATGGGAATCGGCGGAGATTACATTGTACGCGCTCATTTTCTTCGTGCTCCCTCTCGTAAAATTTGCTTTCGGAGCCGCGGGCTCACGCCGCGATTCCGGGGCGCAGCACGCGGCCGGGCGTGGCGTCGCTATGAACGCCGTTGGCGAAAAGTATTTCGCCGTTCACCAGCGTATAGCGCATTCCGCGCGCTTCGGTTACGAGCCGGCGGCCTCCGCCCGGCAAGTCGGCGCGCACTTCGGGCAGTTCCTCGCATCCGATCGCCGCCAGATCGAAAATCGCCAAATCAGCCGCCATCCCTGGCTTGATCGCGCCGCGATCCGCGATTCCAAAAAACGCGGCCGGTTCCGACGTGATTCGTTTGACGGCGTGCTCGAGGCTGAGCGCTCGGCGCTCACGCACATACTTCCCGATCAAATAGGTCGGATAGCCGGCGTTGCACAGCATATCGACGTGCGCGCCGCCGTCGGAAATTCCGATCATCGTGCGCGGATCGCTGAATTTCGCCGCCACGCGCGCCTCGTCTGTGTCGAGCAGCGGGATCATGAAATCGGTCGCAAGGCCGTCTTCGATCGCGAGATCGAAAAACAGGTCGAGCGGCTCCACGCCGCGCTCGCGCGCCGCTTCCGCGATCGTCCGCCACTGCAACGACTGGAAGCGCGGATCGCGCACCTCTTTGATTTGCGTGCGCTCCCACAGATCGTGAAAGACGGCGCGCCGGCCGAGCTCTTCCGCGAATTTGCGGCGGAAATCCGGGTCCGCGTAATGCCGCGTTTGCGCTTGCGCCGATTTGTCGCCGAAGGCCGGCTTCATCGAATTCATGCTCGCGAACAAAAACGGATTGCGCAGATTGAACTCGACGATCAACGGACGCACCGCGACCTGCGGCGCGCATCCGCGGCGCAGCAACGGCTCGGCGCGCTCGAGCGTCTCCGTCCACGCGGTCGGCGCGTCGTTGCGATCGCGCAGATTGAGCCAGGTCACCGGCCGGCCGCTCGATTCCGAGAGCAGGTCGAGCAGTTGATATTCGCGATCGGAAAGGCCGCTCGGCTGTTTGGTCAGCGCGATTTCGATCACGCCGCGGCCAGACGCGCCGAGCGCCCGCGCGTAGCTCCGCAGCTCGTCGTCGCTCGCCATCCGGCAGGCCAGCGGCTTGGCTTTGTACCCCAGATGCTGCGGCATGACGGTCAGCGAAAATCCGAAGGCGCCGGCCGCGAACGCCTCGCCCAGCAGGCCGGCGATCCGTTCGGTTTCCGCGGGCGTCGCCGCGCGTTCCATCGCCTCGTCGCCCATCACCCAATGCCGAAACGGCGAAAGCGGGGCCAGGAACCCGGCGTTGATTCCAAGCCCGCGCCGCGCCGCCGCCGACATATATTCGGGAAAGGTCTCCCAATCCCACGTGATTCCGCGCATCAGCACGTCATGCGGAATCGCCTCGACATGCACGAGGTTCCAGGTCGCGACCTCGCGTTCGGCGGGCTTGCAGGGCGCCAGCCCGACGCCGCAATTGCCCATGATGACCGTCGTTACGCCGTGCCACGACGAACACGAAACCAGCGGATCCCAGCAGATTTGCGCATCGTAATGGGTATGCGGATCGATAAATCCGGGCGCGACGATCAGGCCCGATGCGTCGATTTCACGCGCCGCGTCGCCGTTCGCTTCGCCGCACGCCGCGATTCGCCCTTGGACGATTCCAACGTCGCCCCGGCAGGCCGGCGCTCCGGTTCCGTCAACGATCGTCCCGTTGCGGATTATCGTGTCGTATCGCATCGTCCGCTGGACCTCCTGGCGGCGTTCAACCTCTTCGCTAGGACGGCGCCGCCAACGATGTCAAGCGCGCGATCCGCCGCGCTTTCGTTTGACGGGCGGCGCAGGAAGATTATTTTGAAGCAGGACGCCCGGACGTCGCCGGAGCCGCATCGTGAACGCTAATCCCTTGCCGTTGCAGAAGGTCGCGCGTGCGACCGTCGCGATTCATTGTCAGGTTCCGCCCGCCCATCCTTCGGTCGCGATCGGACTCGGCGCCGATCGCCGCGGCACCGGCGCGATCGTCAGCGCCGACGGTCTTATCCTCACCGTAAATTACGTGGTCATGGGCGCGGAGAATGCGATCGTCACGCTTTCCGGCGGCGAACAGGTTCCCGCGCGCATCGTCGCCCGCGATTTCACCACCAGTCTCGGCCTGCTCAAGATCGACGGGCGCGATTTTCCGCATCTCGAAGTCGTTTCCTCGGAAACCTGCAAGCTCGGCGACGAGGTCTTCATGGTGTCGAGCCTCGGCGGCGAAAAACGCTGCGGCGACACCGGGCTGATCACCTATCTGGGCCAATTCGACGCGGCGTGGGAATTCGTGCTCGAACGATGCGTGTGCGTCACCGCGTCGGCGCTGAATATCGGCCTCAACGGCGGCCCGATTTGCAATTCGCGCGGCCAATTAGTCGCGGTCAGCTATCTCACTTTCGCGGATCTGATTCGCCCGATCCTCGGCATTCCCGGCGAATGCTTCCTCTCCGGCCGCGACGAATTGATCCGCCACGGCCATCGCGTCAGCACGCCGCCGCGCCTGTGGCTGGGCCTGCTTTCCTACACCTTGCGCGAACACGTGGTGATCGCGGGCGTGATGCCGGGCAGTCCCGGCGAAAAGGCCGGGCTGCGCCAGGGCGATCTGGTGCTGACCGCGGACGGCGCCGAGATTCACGAACGCAAGGCGCTCTACGACGCCATCAACCGCCATCGGCCCGGCGAATGCGTGCAGCTCCGCGTGATGCGCAACAACGAGGTCCACACGATCGACGTTCCGGCGATAGTCGTGGACGAGTTCCTCGGCTGACCGCCCGCCGCTACACGTCTTTGAATTCGCGTTTCGCCTTGCGCGCTTCGATCGCCGCCTGCGCCGCCGCGAGCCGCGCGACCGGCAGCCGGAACGGCGAGCACGATACGTAATCGAGCCCGAGGCGATGGCACAGCTTGACGCTCGCCGGATCGCCGCCATGTTCGCCGCAGATGCCGATCTTGATTTTGCGGTTGGCTTTGCGGCCCCGCTCGATCGCGATCTCCATCAGGCCGGCGACGCCGCTCGCGTCGAGTTCCTGAAACGGATCTTTGCGGTACACGCCGCGCTCCAGATAGGCGTCGAGGAACTTGACCGAATCGTCGCGCGAAAGCCCGTAGGTCATCTGCGTCAGATCGTTGGTGCCGAAGGAGAAGAAGTCGGCCACCGCGCCGATTTCGCCGGCTTCGATACAGGCGCGCGGCACTTCGATCATCGTGCCGAGCAGAAACGTCATCCGGTTCTTGCCGTTGCCGCCGATCTCCTGCGCGACCGCGCGAATCTCCTTCGCCAGAAATTCAAATTCGCGGCGCTCGCCGATCAACGGCAGCATGATCTCCGGATCGACTTTGATCTTCTCGCGCTTCAATTCGAGCGCCGCCTCGAGGATCGCGCGCGCCTGCGCCCGGTAGATTTCCGGATGGCTGACGCCGAGGCGGGAGCCGCGATGGCCCAGCATCGGATTGAATTCATGCAGGTTGTCGCGCACGCGGCGCAGATGCTCGGGATCGACGCCCATGTCGGACGCGAGCTTGCGAATCTCGTCGTCGGTGTGCGGCAGGAATTCGTGCAGCGGCGGATCGAGCAGCCGAATTGTCACCGGCTTGCCCGCCATCTCGCGCAGAATTTCGACAAAATCCGCACGCTGCATCGGCACGATCTTCTCCAGCGCGCGCGCCCGCTGCTCTGCGGTTTCCGCGAGGATCATCTCGCGCACCGCCTCGATCCGGCCGGGACCGAAGAACATGTGCTCGGTGCGGCACAGCCCGATTCCCTCGGCGCCGTACTCGATCGCCGTGCGCGCGTCGCCGGGAGTGTCGGCGTTGGCGCGCACGCCAAGGCGCCGTTCCTGATCGGCCCATTTCATAAAGCGCCGGAAGTGATCCGAAAGTTCCGGCGGCGCCGTCGGCACGCGCCCCGCGATTACTTCGCCGGTCGAGCCGTCGAGCGTCAGATGCTCGCCGCGCCGGATCACCTTGTCGCCCACCTTGAGCGCGCCCGCCGCGTAGTCGATTTCCAGCGCGCCGCATCCCGCGACGCAGCACTTGCCCATCCCGCGCGCGACCACGGCGGCGTGGCTGGTCATGCCGCCGCGCGCGGTGAGAATGCCCTCCGCCACCTGCATCCCATGGATGTCCTCGGGCGAGGTTTCGATCCGCACCAGGATTACTTTGTGCCCCGCCTGGCTCGCGGCCACCGCCTCGTCGGCGGAGAACACCGCTTCGCCCGCGACCGCGCCCGGCGAGGCCGGCAGTCCGCGCGCGATCACGTCCTTCGCCGCGTTTGGATCGAGCCGCGGATGCAGCAGTTGTTCGAGCTGCGCCGGCTCCACGCGCATCAGCGCCGCGCGCCGGTCGATCAGCCGCTCCTCGGCCATCTCGACCGCCGCCCGCACCGCCGCCGCCGCGGTGCGCTTGCCGGTGCGCGTCTGCAGCATGAACAGGCGTTCGCGCTCGATCGTGAACTCCATGTCCTGCATGTCGCGGAAATGCTTTTCCAGCCGCCCGGAGATATTGAGCAGCTCTTTGTAAACTTTGGGGAAGCTCTCTTCGAGCGTGGCGTGGCCCGTCGCGCGCCCGGCTTCATCCACGGCGTTGCGCTTCGCCCACTCGCGTCCCGCGGCGAGACTGATCTGCCGGGGAGTGCGGATTCCCGCGACCACGTCTTCGCCCTGCGCGTTCGGCAGGAATTCGCCGTAGATTCCTTTCGCGCCGGTTGACGGATCGCGCGTGAAGGCGACGCCCGTCGCGCAATCGGAGCCAAGGTTGCCGAAGACCATCGATTGCACGGTCACGGCCGTGCCCCAGTCGCCGGGGATATTGTTGATTTTGCGGTAGGTGACGGCGCGATCGTTGTTCCACGATCCGAACACCGCGCCGATCGCTTCCCACAACTGCTCGCGCGGATCCTGCGGCAGATCGCGGCCGGCCTTGCGGCGGATCAGGTCGCGGAATTCGTCCACTAGTTCCTTCAGATCGGCGACGCCGAGATCGACGTCTTCATGCACGCCGCGCGCGGCCTTCTTGCGCTCGATTATCTCTTCAAACGGATCGCGATCGTTCTTGTCCTCGGGCTTGAGCTTCAGCACCACGTCGCCGTACATCTGGCAGAACCGCCGGTACGAATCCCAGGCGAAGCGCGGATTGCCGCTCACGGCTTCCAGACCCGCGACCGTCTTGTCGGTCAGGCCGAGGTTGAGGACGGTGTCCATCATGCCGGGCATCGAAACCCGCGCGCCCGAGCGCACCGAGACCAGCAGCGGATTTTTCGCGTCGCCGAACTTGCGGCCGAGCGCCCGTTCGATCCGCGCGACGCTTTTTTCGACGCCCTGCTCGAGCCCCTTCGGATACTTGCTCTTGTGTTCGTAAAAGTGGTTGCAGACGCGCGTCGAAATCGTGAAGCCCGGCGGCACCGGCAGCTTGAGCGACGCCATCTCGGCCAGGTTCGCGCCCTTTCCGCCCAGCAAATCGCGCATGCTCGCGCGTCCTTCGCTCACGCCCGCGCCAAAAAAATAAATCTCCGGATGAACCCGAGCCATCGCAGTTCAATCTCCAGTCCGTATGTTTGTCGGTTGAAAAAATCGCCGCGCATGGGCCGTTTCGGCCGCGCGCGCTAGCGATGCCATCCGATCCGTTCCGTCAATGTTTCGACCAGCTTCGCGATCGGCGCGCGCACCTGCTCGGTGGTGTCGCGATCGCGCAGCGTCACCGTGTCGTCTTCCATCGTCTGATGATCGATCGTCACGCCAAAGGGCGTGCCGACTTCGTCCTGGCGCCGGTAGCGCCGGCCGATCGATCCCGCCTGATCGTAAGTCGTGGTGAAATACGGCGCCAGCCGCGCCCGCACCTCGTGCGCCTTCTCCGGCTGTCCGCCCTTGCGCAGCAGCGGATAGACCGCGGCCTTGATCGGCGCGAGGCGCGGATCGAGCCGCAGCACGATTCGCGTCTCGTTTTCGACCACGTCCTCGTCGTACGCGTCGATCAGAAACGCCAGCATCGTGCGATCGACTCCCGCCGCCGGCTCGATCACCCATGGCCGGTAGCGGCTCTTCGCCTCTTCGTCGAAATAGGTCAGGTCCTTGCCGCTGTACTTCGCATGCTGGTCGAGGTCGAAGCTGCCGCGCCGCGCGATTCCCTCCAGCTCGCCCCATCCGAACGGATAGAGGAACTCCACGTCGGTGGTGCCGCGCGAATAGTGCGAGAGTTCGTCCTGGGCGTGCGGGCGCAGGCGGAGGTGGTCCTGCCGCACGCCGTATTTCACGTACCAGTTGAAGCGCTCGTTGACCCAGTAGTCGAACCAGCCCTGCTCCTGCGCCGGATCGGGCTTGACGAAGAATTCCATCTCCATCTGTTCGAATTCGCGGGTGCGAAAAATGAAGTTGCCCGGCGTGATTTCGTTGCGGAAGGACTTGCCGGTCTGCGCCACGCCGAACGGCAGCTTCACGCGCTGGGTGTCGATGATATTCGCGAAGTTGGCGAAAATTCCCTGCGCCGTTTCGGGCCGCAGATAGATCGTGCTCGCGGTGTCCTCGACCGGCCCCATGAAGGTCTTGAACATCAGGTTGAACTGCCGCGCCTCGGTCAGTTCGCCGCCGCATTCGGGGCAGCGGTCGCCTTGAATGTGGTCGGCACGAAAACGCTGCTTGCAGTTTTTGCAATCCACCAGCGGGTCGGTGAAGTTCTGCAGATGGCCGGAGGCTTCCCAGGTGCGCGGATGCTGCAAAATGGCGCTGTCGAGGCCGAGCACGTCGATGCGGCGCTGCACCATGTCGCGCCACCACGCCTCTTTGACGTTGCGCTTAAGCTCGACGCCGAGGGGGCCGTAATCGAAGGTCGAACCGAGGCCGCCGTAAATATCGCTGGCCGGAAAAACGATTCCGCGGCGCTTGCACAGGTTGACGATTTTCTCCATCGTGACCGCGCGTTGCGGCGCGGTCTCGGCTTGAGGAGCGGTTTCCGCGGACAAAAAGTCTTCCTCCTGGAAGCATGCGCGCCGAGTCGGACGGGCGCGCCGCTAGACCTGATCCAGTCTGATTATTTCGGCGGCGACTTCGCCCGCCGCGCCGATTTCGAGAATCGCGACCGTGCCCGGCACGTCCACCAGATTGCCCGGCAGCGTGGCGCTGCCCGGGTTCACCACCAGCGTGGCGCCGTAGCGCGTCACGCCTTCCAGATGGCTGTGGCCCATCACCAGCACGTCGACCGGGCCGCCGAAATGACGCCGCATCGCCGCCTCGAACACTTCCTGCGAGGTCTCGTCCGGGGTCGGCAGCGCGTGGGCCAGCCCGATTCGCACTCCGCCAATCTCGAATAGATGCGCCGTGCGGGCGCGTTCGTCAGGCGCCAAGCGATGGCGATGGCCGTCCAACCCCTCGTCGCCGTTGCCGATCGCCGCGATTACCGGAGCGATCCGTTCCAGTTCGTCGAGCACGCGATTGACATAAACGTCGCCAGCATGCATTACGAGGTCAACGCCCGCCAGCGCGTCGAATACCGGCGGCGGAAGATGTTCGCACGCTTCGGGGATGTGGGTATCGGAAATAAGCCCGATTCGCATTGGACCGGTTTCCGGGCATTTCCCGGACAGATCCGACAAAGTATCATGCCTCGCGGGCGGCGGCAATTTGACCGCCCTGAACGCCATCGCGCATAATCCGGGTCGAATTCATGCGCCGATATGCGAGCCTTGGCCGCTTTTGGCGCGAATCAATCTGGACGCTCCGACGGCCGGCGCAAACGCTGATATAACCGGAGACTATCGCATCGTGAAAACCGTCAAACTGATCGCGCCAGCGGTTCTCGCCGCCGCTCTGATGGCGCTGGCCGGATGCGGCCACAAGCTGGTCGCGCATGGCGGCGCCACGACGATCGCGGTCTATCCCGACAAGGCGTCGTTCGATCGCATCAAATCGATGCAAAGCCAGGGCGGACCGGCGGGATTGATCGGCGGGATGGGCGCGAGCCTGGTCGCCAAGCGCGTCGACAACGGCACGCCGATCAAAATCGACAACTGCGACGCTCAAGGCTGCCAAATCGAGGTGCTCGACGGCGCCCGCAAGGGGCTGATCGGCTACGTCGCCAAAGACACCGTGGATTAGCTTCGGCTCCATTTCTGATTTTGCTTCTATCGAGCGCTTGCGACTTCAGCGGGGGAGTAGCCGAGGCTGACGGCGAGCAGAATCGCCGCGACCGCGAGTTCGGCGGGATTATTGGTGGCCGCGATCATTGCGTGAAGAATTGAAAGGTGTGCCGCGATCGTCGCCGCGATCGATGCGCACGCCGCGCCGACGCCGTCCGGGTCGAAGAGCGCGTCAATTAGCCGGTTGGCGTCGTAATTCGCCTCGCGCAACGCCTCCGCGACCGCGCGTCGCCAGAATTCGCGCGGTTCAACTTCATCAAAATCAACCAGCGTTTCAATTCGCTCGCGCATTGCTGCGATTAACGGGCGGTATCGGTCGGCTAACTCAAGCGCCGAATCGACGCCTTGGTCCGCCAGATAGTCGCTGACGGCGCCATCGACGCCGTAGCGGCCGACCGAATCCTGCGCCGGTTCCAGCCGGATAAAGCGATCGCCATCCGGCGTGCGTTCGAGGCCGAGCGGATAGAGCCGGCAGGCGAGCGGGCGTCCCGAATGAATCGAGCAACGCGTACCGTCCAATGCGGCGCATCCGCCGTCCGCCCGAAAGCGCAGCAGCGATCCGCGCCGCGCGGCATAGCGCTCCCGTGCGGCGCTCGTCGCGATTCCGGCGGCGCGGGCGATCGAAAGCAGTTCAGCCGGGCTGAGCGAAATGACTTGGTTGTGGCAGCAGCGCCCGCACGCGCCGCATCGGTACGAGAATGGGCTTCGCCGATCCATCGGGTGGCGCCGCGGCACGAATCCGGGCGCGTCATTTTACGCTACCGAAAATCAGACGGCTGGGGTACGATTCTGGCGCCGAATCAGTCCAATCCGATTCGGGCAGGGAGCGGAGCGCATCGATGGATTTCAACTATTCGCCGGAACAGGAAGCTTATCGCCAGCAGGTCCGGGCCTGGCTGGAAGCCAACCAGCCGCCGCCGCTCACGCCTGAAGAAAAGGAGCGGATCGACGAGGACTTGCTGTGGGAGCGCAACAAGCGCTGGCACAAAAAGCTCTACGAAGGCGGATGGGGCGGCCTGAGCTGGCCAAAGGAATACGGCGGACGCGGCGCGACGTTTATCGAGCAGCTTATCTTCCAGCAGGAGCTGGCCCGGCTAGGCCTGCCGATGGGCATCAATGTGCTCGGCATCATCATGACCGGCCCCGCCTTGATGCAGTGGGGCACGGACGAGCAGAAGACGCGCTATCTGAAGCCGATCCTGATGGCGGACGAAATCTGGTGCGAAGGGATGTCGGAGCCGGGCGCCGGTTCCGATCTCGCGTCGATTCAGACCCGCGCCGAACTGGTCGGCGACGAATTTATCGTCAACGGCCAGAAGGTCTGGACCACGCACGCGCATCGTTCGGACTTCTGCCAGCTTTTCGTTCGCACCGATCCGAACGCGCCGAAGCATAAGGGCATGAGCGCGCTGCTGGTCGATATGCACAGCCCGGGCGTGACCGTGCAGCCGCTCAAGCAAATCAGCGGCGACGCCGAGTTCAACGAAATCTTTTTCGAGGACGTGCGCGTGCCGAAGAACAATCTGCTCGGGCCGCTGAATCGCGGATGGGAGGTGCTGGTCTCGACGCTGATGCACGAGCGGTTCGGAATCAGCGAGACGATCGGCGGCGCCGACGTGATTCTGGCGCAACTGGTCGAGATGGCGAAGGCGATTCCGGTCAACGGCCATACGGCGGCTGAGGACGACGAGATCCGCCAGCAACTGGCGCAATTCGCGATCGAAGTCACGGCCAAGAAGTACAACGGCCTGCGCGCGCTGACGCGCCGCCTGAAGGGGCTGCCGCCCAGCGCCGAATCCTCGATCGGCAAACTGGTCTCGACCGAGCTGTCGCAACGGATGACCAGATTCGCGGCGCGCATTCTTGGCGTTTATGTCACGCTCGAGCGCAAATCGCCGTTCGCGCCAGACGGCGATTGGATGCGGCGGATTCTGCAAGCGGAATCGTTGACGATCGCGGGCGGAACCTCGTCCGTCCAGAAGAACATGATCGGCGAGCGCATCTTGCAGCTTCCGAAAGGCTAGAGTGCCGTCCCCTAAATAAGTTTGCACTTTGCGTCTACCTTGCGCTCGGCGTGGATGCCCGGATCAAGTCCGGGCATGACCAATGTTGTGCGTCATTGCCGGGCCCAGACCCGGCAATCCATCCTTTGTCGCCCGGCGGTGGGAGACCTGCGTGCCGAGCTGATAGTGCATCCAGATGTAAGTTATTTGCGGGACGCCACACTAGAGTGCAAGCGAATTGGGCAGCAGCGCCCTCGCTATAGGCACGTATCCTGCTTCTCTTTGACTACTCTGCGAGCAGGCGGCGATTTCTTGAGCAAAACCGTCGCACTGCCTGCGGACTGGTGCGCACAAAATGGGCGTTGCCTAACAAATGGGCGGCAGTTTGGCGCGCATCGCTGAACTCAAAATCTTCACAGCGAAAAGCTGGAGGTTTGCTTGATGCGTTCGATCGGGCGCGGGACGGGTTTGCGTTTGTTTCCATTTATCGCCGGCGCGATGCTGCTGGCCGCGACGCCGGCGATGGCGGGCCAGAATCCGCCGATCAGCGCTGGCGATACGGCGTGGGTGTTGGCCTCGTCGGCTTTGGTGCTGCTGATGACCGCGCCGGGCCTGGCATTGTTTTACGGCGGCATGGTGCGGCGCAAGAACGTGCTGGCCACGTTGATGCACAGCTTCATCTTGACCGCGCTGATTTCGTTGCAATGGGCGATCTGCGGTTACAGCCTCGCGTTTTCGCCGCATAACGCGCTGATTGGCGGGCTGAGCTGGCTTGGATTGAGCGGCGTCAGCGCGACGCAAGCGTATCCCGATTACGCCGCGACGATTCCGCATCAGGCGTACATGGTCTTCCAATGCATGTTCGCGGTCATCACGCCGGCGCTAATCACGGGCGCGTTCGCCGAGCGGATTTCTTTTCGTGGCTTTTTGCTCTTTAGCCTGCTCTGGACGACCTTGATTTACGATCCGCTGGCCCATTGGGTGTGGGGCGTCGATGGCTGGATCCATCATCTGGGCGCGCTCGATTTCGCCGGCGGCACCGTCGTTCACATTTCGTCGGGAATCTCCGCGCTGGCCGCAGTGACAGTGATCGGCCGGCGCCGCGGCTATCCGCGCGAGCCGATGATTCCGCACAACCTCACCTTGACCGTGATGGGCGCCGGATTGTTGTGGTTCGGATGGTTCGGATTCAACGCGGGCAGCGCGCTTGCCGCCAACGGGCTGGCGGTATCGGCTTTCGTCGCGACGCATCTGGGGGCGTCCGCCGCCGCCGTTTCGTGGATGGTCGTGGAATGGTGGAAGGCGGGCAAGCCCACCGTGCTCGGCGCGGCTAGCGGCGCCGTGGCCGGGTTGGTTGCGATTACGCCGGCGTCAGGATACGTCGAGCCAATATCCGCGATCGCGATCGGCGCGGGCGCGGGCGCGATTTGCTTTTTCGCGGTGCGGATGAAATCGCGCTTTGGCTACGACGACGCGCTCGACGTGGTGGGCGTGCACGGCGTTGGCGGAATCTGGGGCGCGCTCGCGACCGGATTGTTCGCCAGCGCGGCGGTCAACTCGGCGGGCGCGAACGGACTCTTTTTCGGCAATCCCGGCCAGTTGGGGATTCAGGCGATCGCCGTCGCTGCGAGCGTCGGGTTCGCCTTCGCCGGCAGCATGGTTCTGCTGAAAGTAACCGACGCGATCGTCGGTCTGCGCGTGGATGAGGAGTCGGAAGTGATGGGCCTCGACCTGAGCGAGCACGACGAACACGCCTACGCGCTTGAGGCCTAGGCGTTAGCGCGCGGCGTGCGGCTAACGCTGCATCGCCTGAAACAGCAGGGGCGCGGCCTCGGACATCATTTCGCCGACGATTTCCGAAAGCGGTTTTCCCGGCACGGCGAGTTTTTCGGTGAGCGAGCGCAGCACGCGCAAGTAGTGCGCCTTGGTTTCATCGCTGATTGCGGAGAGCCGTTCGCCCTCCATCACGGCGAGATAGCGGCGGTGAATTTCGTATATTTCGCGATCGGTCGGATCGGCGGGTTTGGCGGTGCGCGGCATGGCTGAATCGTTCGCCGCGGGCAGCGAGCGTCGCGGCGGCCTCCGTTCGAGAGATGGGATCGAGTTTATGCCGCGCGCGGCGCCGTTCCAACGCGCGATCGCTCAGAACAGGTAGCGGCGCATATTGACGCTGATCATCACGCCCATCGCGATCATCATCGCAATCAAGGACGATCCGCCGTAACTCACCAGTGGCAGCGTGATGCCGACGACGGGCAGCATCCCGGTCGCCATCCCGATATTGATCGCCACCTGCCAGAAGATTACGCCGGTGAAGCCTACGGCGAGCAGCGCGCCGAAGCGGTCGCGGGAGTGGCGCGCGATCCAGATGCCGCGCGCGATCAGCGCCGCATAAAGCCCCAGCAGCGTCATCGTGCCGATATAGCCGAATTCCTCCGCATAGGCGGCGAAGATGAAATCGGTCGTCTGTTCAGGCAGGAAATTAAGCCGCGCCTGCGTGCCTTTGAGAAAGCCCTTGCCCCATTTGCCGCCGGAGCCGATCGCGATTTCGGACTGGATGATGTGATAGCCCGAACCGAGCGGATCGGACTGGGGATTGATGAAGCTGACCAGCCGTTCGCGCTGGTAGGGTTTCATGAAGCGCCACGCCGCCGGCGCGGCGAGCATCGCGGCGAGTCCGAGCACGGCCATCACCCGCCAATTCAGGCCGCTGACGAAGATCAGCGTGGTCGTGATCAGCATCAGGATGAGGCCGGTGCCAAGGTCGGGCTGTTTCAGCACCAGCGCGACCGGCACGGCGAGCAGCAGCGCGGGAATCACCAGATGCCTGGGGCCCCATCCGCCTTTGGGCGGGTCCTCGCGCAGATATCGCACCATCACCAAAACAACGGCGAGCTTCGCGATTTCGGAGGGTTCGAGGTTGAAGACGCCGAGGTTGATCCAGCGCCGCGAACCGCCGGTGCTGTGGCCGGCCACGGCGACGACGATCAGCATCGCCACGGCGAGGCCGTAGAACGGATAGGCGTAGGACGCCAGCACGCGATAGTCGAGCAGCGCCGCGCCGATCATCAGCGCGGCTCCGGCGCCGACCCACACGAGCTGCCTGACCACCAGCGGATCGAGCGCGTGGCGGCTTCCGCCCCAGGTCGCGCTGACCACGCTCAGTACGCCGACGCCGCACAGCGCGAGCGCGAGCGAGAAAACCGTCCAGTCGAAATGATAAAGCAGGCGCCGATCAAACGTTGGCATCGGAAAGGGCGTGCGCGGGACTCATTCGTCCAGCGGCTCCACGTGTTCGGAGACGGCGCGTTCCGCCGCTGACGCGGCCGGCTGTGCGTTCTGCGCCGGGTAGAGCTCGAAATATTTCTCCATCACCTGCTTGACCACCGGACCCGCCGACGATCCGCCGTGACCGGAGTGTTCGATGATGCAGGCGATAGCGATTTTCGGATGGTCGGCGGGGGCGAACGCGATGAACCATCCGTGGTCGCGGTATTTCATCGGCAGCGCGGTTTCCTTGGTGCGAACGCCCTGCGCCTCCTTGACGACCTGCGCGGTGCCGGTTTTGCCGGCGACGATAATATTGTCGAGCCGGGCGGCATGGGCGGTGCCGTCGGGCGCATTGACGACGCCGATCATGCCGTCGCGCACTTCATCGAGAACTTTCGGATCGATGTGCAGTTCGCCGCGGACGATCGGCGGAAACTGCTTGACCACGGCGCCGTCAAGCGCATCGACTTCGCGCACGAACTGCGGCTGATAGAGCGTGCCGCCGTTGGCGACCGTCGCCGCCATCATCGCCAATTGCAGCGGCGTGACGGCGACGTAGCCCTGACCGATCGCGACCGAGAGCGTCTCCGCCGGATACCAGCGCTGATGAAAGCGGCGTTCTTTCCATTCGGTCGAAGGAATCACGCCCGCCCGCTCGTTGCTCAGCTCGATTCCGCTCTTTCGTCCCAAGCCCAGCGCATGCGCCCACGCCGCGATTCGATCGACGCCGAGGTGTTCGCCGACGTCGTAGAAAAATACGTCGCAGGATTCGACGATCGCGCGATGCAACTCGATGTGTCCATGGCCCTGCTTGCGCCAGCATCGGTACTCGCGATTGCCGAACCAGATTCCGCCCGGACAGAAGAAGCTGGTGTCCATGGTAATCGCGCGGTCCATCAGCGCCGCGATCGAATCGACGATTTTGAAGGTCGAGCCGGGCGGGTACGTGCCCTGGATGGCGCGGTTTTCGAGCGGATGGTTCGGATCGGTCGCCAGTTCCCGCCACGCGGCGGAGGAGATGCCTTCGGCGAAGATATTCGGATCGAAGGCCGGCTTGCTCGCCATCGCGAGGATGTATCCGGTGTTCGGATCGACCGCGACCAGCGCGCCGGTGCGGTCGCCGATCGCCGCCTCGGCCGTCCGTTGCAGGTCGAGGTCGATGGTCATCACGATGCTGTCGCCGGGCCGTTCGGGAATCTCGCGCAGCAGGCGCAGGCGGCGGCCGACCGCGTCAACTTCGATTTCCTGGCCGCCGGAGTCGCCGCGCAGAGTCGATTCGAGGCTGCGTTCGAGGCCGAATTTGCCGATTTCGTCGCCCATCCGGTAGTCGGGCAGCCGATCGAGGTCCTTGAGCGAGACTTCGCCGACATAGCCGAGCAGATGCGCCGCGAGCGAATCATAAAGGTAATGGCGCTGCGGACTGACTTGCAGATTAACGCCGGGCAATTCGAGCTGATGCGATTCGAGCGCCACAACCTGCGGCCAATCGAGATGTTCCGCGACGATCACCGGTTCGAAGTCGGGCCGGCCTTGATCGTCGGCGTCATCGATTTTCTTCTCCAAGCCTTCGACGCCGAGCAGTTTCTGCAGGTGCGCGATCGTGACCGGCAAATTGGGCGAATCTTCGGGCACGATCGCCGCTTCGAACGAGGGCTTGGTGTCAACCAGCGGCCGATGCCGCCGATCGAAAACGAGGCCGCGGAGCGCAGGCAGGCGGAGAATCCGGATGCGGTTGCGATCGGCCATCTGAGCCAGATCGCGATGCTTGATGATTTGGAGGAAGTAGAGGCGTCCGGCGACGATTCCGAGCACAATGAAAATCATTGTGCCGAGCGCCGCGATGCGCGGACCGAGCCGCGGCGTTCCGCGTGTTCTTTCCCGAAGCGCAAATCTCTTCATCAGCGATTCGGAGCCCCGCCCTGGATTAAAATCTACTCGCGCACGGCATGCTGGCGCAATCCGATCATCCGCGCCGCGCCTTCCATCACTGCGAAAATCGACGGCGCCACGAGCGCGCTGGTCAGCGCGCGCCAGCCGATCGCCGGCAGCATCGCGACAAACCCGCCCGCGGAATTCCATCCCGAGCTGGCCGCGTACTGCCCGACGCCGATCATGAATTCGCCGATTACGACGACCAGCACGCCGATCGCGGCGCTGGAGGAGATCAGATAACGCGACAGCGCGTAGGCGATCAGGAACGCCAGCGTCAGCACAAAGGCTTCGATGCCGAGATGCGCGCCGGAGAACGAATCGGCCGCGTAACCCATCCCGAACGCCATCAAGGCCGCTGTGGCCTGCTGATGCCGCAAGCCGAGATCGATGGCCAGCACCAGCACCAGATCGGGCATCAAGGGGCCGAGCGGCAGCCAGCGCGGAAGTGTGGTTTCGAGCGCCAGCGCGACGACCGTGGCGAGCGAAAACAGCGCGAACAGGCGCACATTCAGCTCGGGCCGGCCGCCGGCGCCGGCTTTTGCGTCAGGACCAGCACCTGTTCGAGTTCGCGGAAATCGACCGCGGGCCGCACGGTGACATTGAGAAACAGTCCCGGACCTTCCTGCGAAACCTGCGCGATCGTGCCGATCAACAGGCCGCCGGGGAAATTGCCGTCCATGCCGGAGGTTACGATGGCGTCGCCCGGACGCACGTCCTCGGTGCGATCGACGTATTTCATTTTCATCCCGGCGTCGAGTTCGCCCGAGACGATTCCGCGTGCGCGGCTGCGCTGGTCGAAGGCGTCGAGGCCCGAGTTGTGGTCGTCGATCAGCAGCACGCGCGAAGAATCGGGACCGACCGCGATCAGCTTGCCGACCACGCCGTCGGTCGAGATCACCGCGTCGTCGCGCCGCAAACCGCTGTCGCCGCCGCCGGAGATGATCAAGGTATGCGAGATGCTGACTGGATCGACTCCAATCACCCGGGCCGCCACCGCTGACATCGCGAGCGCTTCGCGCAGCTCCAGCAGGTTCGCCAGATGCCGATTTTCCACTTCGAGTTCGACCAGGCGGGTATGCTCGGCCTCGAGTTCGGCCACCTCGCGCTTGAGTTCGTCGTTCTGCTGGCGGACGTTAACCAGATCCAGATAGTCGTGAAAAAACCCGTGCGAATCCGAGGCGAACTCCGCGGCGGAATTCTGGAACGGGCGCAGCGCCCAAAGCAGTCCGAAACTTGGCTTCTCGGCGCGCGCACCCGGCCGATTGCCGGTAAAGAAGATATTGATGGCCAAGAGCAGCATGGCGCCGCCGGTCAGCAGCACGCGGTTGCGCCATAGGAACGACCCTCTCAGCGTGCGCGCCATCGCGATATATTTAACGTGGCCCGATGGGGCGGGCGCAATCCTCCGGCGTCAATCGACGGTTACGTCGCGCAGCAGCGACAGTTCGTCGAGAACCTTGCCGGCGCCCATCACGATCGCGGTGAGCGGATCGTCGGCGACGGTCACGGGCAGACCGGTCTCCTCACGCAACAGCACGTCCAGGTTGCGCAACAGCGCGCCGCCGCCGGCCAGCACGATGCCCTTTTCGACGATGTCGGCGGCAAGCTCGGGCGGCGTGCGCTCCAGCGCGATCCGCACCGATTCGACCACCTGATGGACCGGCTCCATCAAGGCCTCGCGAATTTCTTCGTCGGTAATCTCGATGATCTTGGGCACGCCGGCGACCAGGTCGCGCCCCTTGATTTCCATGGTCTGGATTTCGCTGCCGGGATAGGCCGAACCGATCGTGATCTTGATCAACTCGGCGGTGCGCTCGCCAATCAGCAGATTATATTTGCGCTTGATGTGATGGATGATCGCTTCGTCCATCTTGTCGCCGGCGACCCGCACCGAACGCGAAAATACCACGCCGGCAAGCGAGATTACGGCGACTTCGGTGGTGCCGCCGCCGATATCGACGATCATGTTGCCGGCCGGTTCGGTAATCGGCAGGCCCGCGCCGATCGCCGCCGCCATCGGCTCTTCGATCAGGTAGACCTCATGCGCGCCGGCCGATTCGGCCGATTCGCGCACCGCGCGCTTTTCGACCGCGGTGATGCCGAACGGAACGCAAATCACGATACGCGGGCGGACGAGGAATTTGCGGTTGTGAGTCTTTTCGATGAAGTGCCGGAGCATGTTTTCGGTGATCTCGAAGTCGGCGATGACGCCGTCTTTGAGCGGCCGAATCGCCACGATCGAGCCGGGCGTGCGCCCGAGCATCTTCTTGGCTTCGGCGCCGATCGCGAGCACCCGCCGTCCGCCCCGCGAATCCTTCTGCACCGCCACCACCGAGGGTTCATTGCAGACAATGCCCTCGCCCTTGACGTAAATCAGCGTATTGGCGGTCCCGAGATCGATTGCGAGATCATGGGAAAACCATCCGAAAATCGAATTGAAGCCCACCGGAATTTAGCCCCTTGGATGGCCCGAAACGGGCCATGGTCCGCAGCTCCGCCTGCCCCTCGTATCCATCGCCGCTTTAGCTCGCGCGCACGTAGAATCACGTATGCGCGGAACGTTTTCCCAACCAAATCGAAGCTAACCGTATTTGACCATGGACGCAAGCAATCAAGACTAATTGCACGCATGAAATCCGCTAAACTATGATTGAGGCAGTATGCTCGAAACGATTCGCGCCCATGCGTACACTTTTGGCACCCGCTTACTCCTTGTCTTCCTGGTCGTGGTGTTCGTATTTTTCTTTGGCGTCACCGGGTACTACCTGCGCGCCAAGCCGATCGCGACGGTCGGCTGCGGTTCGATTCCATTTCTGACGACCTCCGCATGCCGTCAGATAATGCCGGACGATATCGACCGGGAGACCCGCAACCTGCGCAATATCTTCGCGAAAGTTTACGGGCAGAACGCCGATAACATCCTGCAGGCGATGAACCTGCGGCAGACCGCGGTCGAGCAGCTGATTCAGCAGGCGTTAATTCTGAATGAAGCGCATCGCATTGGATTGTCGATCAGCGACGACGCGCTCGCGAAAGCCATATCGTCGCAGACCGCCTTCCAGAGCGGCGGGCGCTTCGACGTCGATCGTTACCGGGAGATTTTGCGCGAGAACGATCTTTTGCCGGCCGCATACGAGCAACAGACGCGCGACGAGATGCTGTCCGAGGAACTGCGCGCGATGGTATCGAACAGCGTGCAGGTGAGCGAGGCGCAAGCGCGTCAGGCGTTCAATATCGCCGCCGGCAGCGCCAACCTCTCCTATATCGAAGTTCCATACGCCAATTTCACGGCGGGCGTTAATCCGACCGATCGGGATGTCGCGGACTTTTACCATGAGAACCATGAGGCTTTTCGCGAGCCGGCGCGGGTCAAACTGGTCTTTATCCGTTACAGCCCAAGTGCGCTGGAAGGCAATTACGTGCCGTCGGACGGCGAGATTCAGCAGTTCTACGACCAGAATGTGAAGACCCTGTTCGACCATCCGGCGCAAGTCCGCGCCCGGCATATTCTGCTCGCGGTTCCGTCCGACGCGACCTCCTCGGATAAGGCGGCGACGCGCGCCAAAGCTGAAGAAATCCTGAAGAAGCTGAAGGCCGGCGCGTCATTTGCCGCGATGGCCAAGCAGTATTCGGACGATCCGGGAACCAGGGACAAAGGCGGCGAAATCGGCTTCTTTCCGAGAGGCGAATTGGTCAAGCCGTTCGAAGATGCGGCTTTTTCGCTCAAGCCGGGCGAGTACGCGATCGTGCAAAGTCAGTACGGGTTCCACATAATCGAGGTCGAAGCCCAAAAACCGGCCCATATCGATACGCCGGAGGAAGCGCGGCCGGCGATTATCGCCGATTTGAAACTAAAATCGGGCGAAGATGTCGCGAAGAACGACGTTCAGCAGGACCTTACGGCGGCGATCACTGGACACAAACTGGAGGAATTGGCGAAAGCGCGCGGCCTTGATGCGGTCGAGACGCCTTTCGTATCCAAGGGCGAGCGAATCAGCGAGGCGTCCGATTTTTCGCAGCTCAGCACGAAGGCGTTCGATCTAAAGCCGGGCGAAGTGCGAGCTTTCACCGACGCGCCGGAGCCGTATCTGGTAAAATTGGAAGCCCTTACACCGTCGCATATTCCGCCGCTTGAGCAGATCAAGGATGTTGTGCGCAAGACGCTGATTCGAGTAGCCGCGGAAGGTAAAGCGCGCGTCGCGGCTGAGGCGATGCTGAAGCGGATCAAAACGCCGGCGGATTTGGCCAAGGTCGCCGCGGATAATCATCTGACGGTTGAATCGACCGGCGATTTCCCGAACTACAGCCGTGAAATTCCCGGCGTCGGTTCCGTTCCAGGCCTCGTTTCCGCAGCGCTTGCCGTGCCCGAACTGCCGGGAGTGATCGGCAAAGTGATGGAAAACGGCGGCAATTGCTACATCTTCGAAGTCGTCGGCCGGTCGGCGCCGTCCGAGGCCCAATGGAAAAGCGTAGGGCCGTCGTTTACCAACCAGATGATTGAACGGCAGCGCGCCCAAGCCTGGATGGATTTTGTCAATACGCTCAAGGAGCGCGCCAACATCGTTATTCATCCCGAGCTTATCGGTACGACTTCAAGCTAGGCGATGATCGACGGAATTTCGTTTATGACGCAGAACGAAGACGAACCCGACCAGTCGAACCCCGATACAGCAGAATTCTTTTTCCCCGGCCGCGGCGCGAGCGCGCTTTTGGTTCATGGTCTGAGCGGCACGCCGTTTGAAATGCGCTTTCTGGGCGAACGGCTCGCTGCCGCCGGCCTGCGCGTGCTTGGCGTGCGACTCGCCGGGCACGCCAGTACGCCCGAGGATTTGGCGGCGACGGCCCATCCCCATTGGTACGAGAGCGTAGTCGAGGGCTTCGAGCGGCTGCTGGCCTTCGGCGACCCCAACGTCGTGGTTGGTCTTTCGATGGGCTCTTTGCTGGCGGCGCGGCTGGCCGCCGACCAGCGCGACGCGGTGGCCGGCGTCGTGATGCTGGCTCCGGCGTTTTTTCTGCCCACGCCGACCCGGCTGGCGCTCAGGCTGATGCGCCCGGCGCGGAACTTTCGCGACAAAATTTTCTTCCGCAAATCAAGCGGCTCGGATATCCATGACGCGGCCGCGCGCGAGCGTCATCCGGGAACCCGCCTGATGCCGCTTGGCGCGGCGATGAGTCTCCTTGAACTTTCCGATCAGACCCGGTTGCGATTGCCGGAGGTGAGTCAGCCCGCGCTGGTAATCCATAGCCGCCAGGACCATACCTGCCCGTATGATCTCAACGCGGACTTCGTGATGAGCCGGCTTGGAAGCGCGAGTAAACGGCTGATCGCGCTCGACGAAAGCTATCACGTGATTACGGTCGACAGCGAAAAGGAGCGGGTCGCCGTGGAGACGACCGAATTCATCCTCGGCTTACGCCATCTGGCCGCCACGCGGGCGAGCGGCTGACCGCGCGCCGCCGCGCGCGGCAATCAGGCCGCGGATCAGTTCAGAAACCATTCAAAGCCCACGACCATCCCGATCGGCGTATTGATGCTGTAATTGTATTGGCTGCCGCCGTCCATTGAGCCGTTCGATACGTGCTGCGTGTGCAATCCCGCATACGCCGAAGCGCGCTCGCCGAAAAAATATGAGAAGCCGGCGCCGCCCTGGATCAAAGCCGCGAAAGGTCCTTTGAGCCGGGTCCCCTGATTCAGTTCGCCGATGTTTAAGTCCGTGCCGCCCGGCGCGATCGACGCCTGAATCCACGGCACGAGCCGTCCCCACGCGAAACGGGTCAGATAGTACCGCGCCTCGAAATCCAAACCGCCGAAATTCTGATGCTCCGTGCTGAATCGCTCGAAGACCGGCCCGGCGCCAAGCTGGAGGGCGCCGTCGAAGACGCCGTCAACGTGATGAAAATGAACCACGCCGAACGGAAGAATCGTGAAATGCGCCGCCAGATTCCACGCCTGAATCCATCCGGTTTGGTCAAGGCGCGGGCCGAAATGGGCGAATGAACCGTCCGCTTCCATCCCTATCCGCCAGCGGGCCAGCGTATCGTCCAAATCCGCCGCCAGCGTCCGCCGGGGCGTCCAGAGGGAAATCGCAATCAATAATCCGGTTACGATTGCAGCCGATTTACGCATCGCAAAGCCACGATTCCGCTCTTGTTCAGCAGGAGTCAAACGCGGCGGCGCGGAGCCGAAAACACGGGCGGCTTACTTCAAGGATTCCTGGTACTCCTCGAGCAGATAGCGCACGTCGGGGCGGCCGAGCACTTCGATAAAGCAGATCTTTTCGTCGGCGTTCAGATCGATGATCAGATGACCTTCGAGCGCCTGCAATTCCACGACGTTCGCGACCTTGACCTCGGCGGCGGTGGCGAAACTGGCGCAATTTTCGTCGCCGCAATCGCACATCGATTCGATTCTGAGCGATCGCAGTTGCGCTTCGAGCGGCTCCGCGCTGCTGCCTTGCAACAGATGGACGACCTCTTCGAGAAAATCGGGCAGAACTTCGCTGATTAACGGCGCCGCCATAACGAAGGGGAAGCCTACCGTAATTCCGCCAATGATCAAGCTTGACGGAGACATCGGTCGTACCGTCCTGCTAGCCCAATTTTCGTTCGTTCCAGGTTTCTATGACGAAAACGGCTAAAGCCGATGCGGCGTTGGCTACGAGCCGCGCGTGACGCGGTTTCGGTCTATACATTTTTTGTCCATATCCATGTGCCGAGCCCGCGTGCGTTCGAAATGCTCCTAATCCATCCACAATCGATGTCAGTCCTGAGAGCACCTTCTTGAGGTCGTCATCTTCCATTGCAGCGGGATCGAAGCCAAGGTGCTTGCTGACGAGTCTCCAAAGCGGCTTTATCGTCTGCTCCGCCGGCATTTCTAAATTTTCGCTTTCGATGAATACCTTGCACAGTGATTCGATAAGTGCGCATGCGCCAGTGACGGCATCTTTCGGTTTCAATTCCGTGGAGTTGAAGATTCGCTCCAATTCTTCCGTTACCGTGGGCAGATCTCTTTTGCGCAGTATGTCGTTCAATGAGCACATTGGAATCGAAGCGCCCATTTGGATGATTTTCCCGCCCTGATGATATTCTAGCCCGTTGTTCGTGAGTGCCTTCTCCACGCGGTCTCGTCCGCATTGCCACGAATAGATATTTAAATTATCCGGAGCAATCTCAATTTCCATGTAATTTTCAAGTAGCTTGCCTAAAACGAATAGCGGCTCCGGTGACGCGCGGTCATTGACGGTTCGCAGCCAATACCTGCACTTGTTTAATTTGTTGCCGACCGGAGGTTCGCCTGAGGTGCCAGACTCCACGAAGAGCTGATTCAACTCGGCGTGTGTATAATGCTTTTCAAGTTCCTCCGCTACGACCGCGATAACTGGATTTGGAATTTTCATAAGGCCGAGCAATTTGCTTTAAAACGCATGCCTATACGGCGCGGGTGGTGGGGGACCAGATAAGTTTGTGCATCTGGAGTTGCATCCGCACCGGCAGCCGGTCTTCGAGAATCCAGCGCGCGAGGTTGGCCGGATCGATTTCGCCGAACACCGGACTCATCAACACCGCATTGACGCGATCCGCCAGCCGGCGTTCGTCGATCGCGGCGCGCGCCCATTCGTAGTCGCGTCGATCCGCGATCACGAACTTGAGTTCGTCGCGCCGCGTCAGATGCTCGAGGTTGCTCCAGCGGATTCGTGCGGATTCGCCGCTGCCGGGGCATTTCAGATCCATGATTTTGACCACGCGCGGATCGACGCGGGCAAGATCGCGTTCGCCCGACGTTTCGACCATCACAGTGAAACCGCGCGTCAACAGTGCGTCCATCAGGGGATAGACGCCTTGCTGGAGCAACGGTTCGCCGCCCGTGATTTCCACCAGCGGACATCCGAAGGCGGCGACGCGTTCGACGACGGCGCCGACTTCGGCGTGACGGCCTTCATAGAATGCGTATTCGGTGTCGCACCATCGGCAGCGCAGATTGCATCCGGTAAGCCGCACAAACACGCACGGACGGCCGGCCCAGGTCGATTCGCCCTGGATGCTGTGAAAAATCTCGTTGAGCCTGACCCGCGCCATCTTATCCGAGCATGCGCCGGGCCGCGTCAATCGCCTCTTCCATCACGACTTTCAGCGGGGCGCCATGATCGATCGCCGCCTTGCGGCAATCGTCGAATTCGGGAGCAAGATTCAACGGCGCATCGGCGCCGCCGGCGCTTGCGATCTTCACGCGAATTTTGCCGAAGCGCGTTTCGACCGCTTCGATCCGGCGGTCAAGCTTCAGCCGGCTCACCAGATGGAAGCGCAGGCCGATCGTCGTCGTCTCTTCAAAGATCATCCGCGCCAAACGATCCCGCGCGGACGTTTCGGCGAGCACGGATAAAATCACGCCGGGCCGGCCTTTTTTCATGATGGTCGGCGTGAGCGTGACGTCGCGCGCGCCGGCCGCCAACAATCGTTCGCCCAGATGGCCGTAAATCTGCGGATTGAGGTCGTCGATATTGGCTGAGATTTCGACCATTTCGTCGGTTCCGAAACCGCCCGCCGCTTCGCCCAGAATCAGCCGCAACACGTTCGGCCGGTCGGCGAGCGTGCGAGTTCCGGCGCCGTAACCGATGCGTTCGGCCTGAAACGCGAACGGCGCCGGCGCCGGACGGCCCAGCGCGCGAACGAGCGCCGCGCCCGTCGGGGTAACCATCTCGGCCGCGCCGTCGCCGAGTCGAATTGGAAATCCGGCCAGCAGTTCGGCGGTCGCGGGCGCCGGCACGGGAATAACGCCGTGGCGCGAGCGGACGAAGCCGTTGCCCGCCGGCAGCGGCGACACGATCAGATCGGCGACGCCAAGATGATCGAGCGCCCACGCCGCGCCAACGATATCGATAATCGAATCGACCGCGCCGACTTCGTGGAAATGCACTTCGCCGGGGGTCGTGCGATGCACTTTGGCCTCGGCCTCGGCGAGCGCCCGGAAAGTCGCGGCCGCGGCGCGTTCGGCCCGCGCTGGAAGACCGGCTCGCTCGATCATCCTGAGAATTTCGCCGAGATGGCGTTCCGGTTGCGGTTCGCTTACTTCGACGTCGAATTTGACCGCCGCGATTCCGCTCAATTCGCGCCGTCCGACCGCAATCCGGTAACCGCGCAGGCCGAGGGCGCCGACCGCCTGTTCAAGGGCCGCGGCGTCGGCGCCGGCGTCGATCAGCGCGCCGATCATCATGTCGCCGCTAACGCCGGAGAAGGCGTCGACGTATGCCGACTTCACCATAGACCAAAGCAACCTTTACTTAACGATACGCCGTCCATAAT
This sequence comes from Deltaproteobacteria bacterium, assembly GCA_021780225.1. Lineage (GTDB taxonomy): Bacteria > Desulfobacterota > Binatia > Binatales > Binataceae > JADMIL01. The sequence continues at coordinate 27,161 of JAJXZF010000055.1, forward strand.
ATAAATGTTTCAGCGGTACCGGTGAACGCGGGCGTATGAGGCAGAGGGATCTCAAGTTTTTCCGCCGATTGCTGGAAAGTCGCAGAAGCGAACTGCTGGAAGAGGCCGGACGCGCCGTCGGCAGCATGAACAGCAAGCCGGGCGAGGCCTTTGCCGATCCCACGGACCGCGCGACGCTCGAATCGGATCGGGCGCTGCTGCTCAGGATGCGGGATCGGGAGCGCAAGCTGTTGACCAAGATCAATGAAGCTTTCGCAAGAATCGACAGCGGGGTTTATGGGCGCTGCGAGGAATGCGGCGAGGAAATCGGGATCGAACGCCTGAAGGCGCGGCCGGTGACCACGCTCTGCATCGCTTGCAAATCCGATCAGGAAGCGCGCGAACGGGCCTGAGAACCGGTTCGCATCACGCCGGCCTTCCGCCGGCGCCAAAGTTCAGAAGATGAAAGTTCGCAAGGCCGTTATCGTCGCCGCCGGGATGGGCACGCGGATGCTGCCGGCGTCCAAGGTGATTCCGAAAGAAATTTTGCCGGTGGTCGACAAACCGGCGATTCAGATCGTTGTGGAAGAGGCGGTCGCGTCGGGAATCGGCGAAATCGTGCTGGTGCTGAGTCCGGAACGCACGACGGTGCTCGACCACTTCCGCTCGGCGCCGGAACTGGAACGCCTGCTGGAGCGGCGCTTGCGCCATGATTTGCTCGAGATCGTCCGCTACACCAACAACCTCGCGCGTTTCCACACCGCCCATCAGCACGAACCGCTCGGCCTCGGGCACGCCGTACTGCAGGCGCGCGCGGTGGTCGGCGACGAACCTTTCGCGGTGATTTTGCCCGACGATATTTTTGACGGCGCGCGGCCCTGTCTGCGCCAATTGCTCGACGTGGCCGAGAGCAGGGATGCGCCGGTGGTCGCGCTGATGCGGGTCGCACAGAGCGAAATACCGAAATACGGAATCGTTGCGGTCGAGTCGGCCGGCCCGAGGCTGCATCGGCTTACCGGGATGGTCGAAAAGCCCGCGATTCCCGACGCGCCAAGCGATCTTGCGATAATGGGCCGTTATGTTCTGACGCCGGACATCTTTCCGTTGCTCGCCGAAGGCAAACCGGGCGCCGGGGGCGAGATTCAACTTACCGACGGGTTGATGGCGCTGTCGAAACGGCGCCCGCTCTATGGCTGCGAATTCGAGGGAGTTCGTTACGATCTCGGCGATCGGCTGGGCTTTCTTGAGGCGCAAATCGGGTTCGGCTTGAAACGTCCGGAACTGGCTGATAGATTGCGCGCCTATCTGAAAACGGTGCTATCCTCTTAAGGAACTTCAGGCGGTGGGGCAGTAGCTCAGCTGGGAGAGCACTACGTTCGCAACGTAGGGGTCGAGGGTTCAAATCCCTTCTGCTCCACCAAACAATTTCGCCGATCTAGGACATTGCGGAGCGTCGCGAAAAATCCGCGCGGCGTCGCGCGATTTCCGCGCGTCCGCTTCCTGGGATGCGCGGAATCAGCTCGCCGGCATCACGGGCGGCCCCGCGGGTACCTTCACCGGCGCCTATGACGCGCGGATGCGCCGGTATCAACAGGTCACCGGTTTCAACGGTACAACCACTTATCTGCACGATCGGCAGGATGTCGCGCAGTCAACGAACGTGCTGGGCGCTTCGTCCACCATCAACAACTATCTCACTGTACCCGGGTCCGGCGAGGTGCTGGCGTTCGATACCCTGACGCGCTACTACGACCCGGCGTTCGGGCGATTTTTGTCGGCGGACGCCGGTCTGCCGGCGAATCCATTCGCCTATGCCGGCGACGATCCGGCGAATGCGGTCGATCCGAGCGGTTTGAGTCCGGAGTTGGTCGCGGGCGAGACCGGTTCGAGTCCGCCGCCCGACGGCCCGGCCCGGCGGGCGGGCGGCGTCGAGTTGGCGCAATCGGATTCAGGAGCGTCGGGATGCCCGAAGGCGACTGCTCGATCGATCTCAATCTCTCCGACAACAACGGCGGCGGATGGCTTGGCGCCCTCATCAACTTCTTTTCAAGCCTGTTCGGCGGCGGCGGAAGCGGACCGAAGATCGTTCCCGCCGGCTATCGCCGCATCGCCCACTATCCGGCGATGCAATTCATCTCGGATTCGCCGGCGGACATCCAGCAATTCACGCCCGACATGAAAGAGAAGTCGCACGCCATCGAGATCATCGCCGCGGGTGTGAGTCGGCAGATGGGCCGTCTCATCTTTGCGCAGATGGAGGACGATGAGGATCCTGAAGAAGAGGCTGTCGCCGAAGCAGAGTTTTTCCAAAGCGCCTTCGCTGGTCGTCCCACATTTTCTCCAACTGGGGGCGTCTGGTTGCGCTATGATGGAGGCGAATTTTTTCTACCCGGTGGCATTGAAGGCAAGCCCTCAGATAACGGGAAAGGGTTGATATTCGATTTAGGCGATAACATGTCTGTCAGAATTCAAGGACCGAAGACCGAAGGAAAGTACAAATATCCAACTGGCTATTTTTGAGTGTATAGAGGGCCTCAACCAATTGATTTGAGCACAGATGAGCCAGGGTCTGACGAAGACACCCATTATGGATTAATTCGTTGACAACGGTGACAGCTATGAGCCGACTAACTGAAGGATTGAGCGAACACTTAAGAGCCGTGATGGGAACTGGTAATCTGATACAGATTCAGTTTAGTCTTTATCAGGTAATTTTGGTGTTTAAGAAAATGCACATGGAAGTGTTCCAAAATTGCGAGATACATTGTCCCACCAAAGAGATATGGAAGTGGAATGCAGAGCGGATCAGCGACATGAGCGGCTTCGCTAGGCTTCTGAATTCGCGGCTCATTAGTTACGAGATCCAGTATCCGGATACGGTCATTTTTCGTTTCTCAAATGGCTGTGAACTTATCCTGAATGACAATCATAGTGGGTTCGAAATATTTGTAATTCATATTGGCAGTAAAACGATAGTTGTTTAATTGAACTGTGGAGAGTGTGCGCGAGCGATCGAATGAAGTAGCGCGCGCATGTTTGTTCATAGCAATGACTCCGACGTCGATCGGCTCGATATATTGAGAGTTGTGGAGATGCCCTGCGGCCAAACTGCCACTCACAAATCCCGACTTGCTAGAGTTGTCCAGATCGACCACCGACCCCAAAGGCAACGTCAGCTACGACGCTGACGGGCGCATCGTGGGCGAGAGCGGGAGCCTGGCGGCGCTCAATCTGCCGCAATCCGAGGGTCCCAACAGTTATTCCAACCTCAACCAGATCACGAGCTGGAACGGTCCAAAGAACGTGGCGACCGCCGATCTCAACGGCAATCTACTGACCGACCCCGTCAGCGGCGCGACTTATTCCTGGGATTCGCGCAACCAGCTTGCGTCGATCGACGGCGAGCCGGCGGGATCGTTCAGCGCGGATTACGACGCGCTCACGCGGCGCTATGACCAGACCACCGCCTACGGCGGCACGACCACCTATCTGCACGACGGGAAGACGGTGGCGCAGTCGTCGAACGGAGTTGCCACGAGCGGGTGCAATTCGTGCAATACTTATCTGACCATGCCGGGGACGGGCTCGGTGCTGGCGGCGTCGAATCGTGAACGGCGGGACGACCAGCGTCTATGTGTCGGTCAAGGACTTGACGGGTTCGACCCTGGCGCTGGTGAATGCGTCCGGCGGCGTGGCGATAGTCAGCGTTGCTCGGGCAGCAGTGTGTACTCCGGAAAATTCCCGTACAGCCGCTCGTCGCCTTCGCCGCGGGTGAGGGCGTCAACCAGCAGCCGTCCGCCCACGAACGCCCCCTTCCACGACATCCCGAGTCCGCCGAACGTCTCGTCGCGATCTCCCCGCGAGCGCATCGTGTTGATGCCGACCTTGAACGATCGCAATTGCACCGCGATTTTTCCCGACAATGCGGGATCGTCGCACGCGATTGACGACACCAGCGATCCGTTCGACACGTTCATCTCGTGGATCAGTTCTTCGAGCCGATCGACCACCAGAATCGAATCCACCGGGCCAAAAGGCTCCAGATGGTACAACATGCAGGTCTTGGTGATATTGAGCAGCGATGCCGGCGCGAAGTACGCCGAACGATCCTGGCCCGGGATGAAAAGCGAATCGTCGAACTTCCCCTCGTAGAGCATCACCGCGCCGCGCTCGTGCGCCTCCTTCACGTCGGAGCGGAGTTCCGCGGCCTTGCCAGGGCTGATGAGCGGGCCGAAGTCGAGGTCGGCGGGTTCGTCAGCGGGCAGGTTGACGAGCGCCGGATGCCCGTAGCGAAGCGACTTCACCGCGCCAAGATATGCGTCGAGGAACTGCGGAAACAGCCTCCGCTGGACGACGAATCGCACGTACGCGGTGCATCGCTGCTTGCCGTACTCGAAGCCCTTCTTGATCTGCTTGGTCAGCTCCGGCCAGTTGGAGAATTCCCAGATGCCATACGGATTGACGCCTTCCATCTCCAGCATGTAGCGGACCCCGCGATACGACAGGCGCTCGGCGATAGCGCCGCCGGTCTCCTTGCCGCCGACGAACGCGACGCATGCGATCGCGGGATCGGAAACCAGCGCCTTGCTCAGATCACCTCCGGGTCCGCTGACGATCGATACCGGCAGGCCGCATCGCCGCGCGATCGCCGAGCATACCGAGAGCGCATACAGCCCGCCGTCGGTGGGCGTCTTCATGATCGCCGTGTTTCCCGCCAACACCTGTACGAGAACCGCATGGAACAGCGCCGAGAGCGGGTAGTTCCACGACGCGATATTCGACACGAGTCCGATCGGCGTGCGGTTTCCAAGCATCGGTTCGATTTTCTCGATGTACCATTCAACGCCCGAGATACAGCGGTCCACGTCGGCGGCGGCGAGCCGATGCGGTTTGCCGATTTCCCACATCAGGAGATAGATGAGAAGCTCGCGATGCTTCTTTATCCCGGCCAGGCAGTCGGCGACGCGACGGCGCCGCTCGTCGAGATCGATGCGCGACCACGCCGGATGCTCTTGCGCCTGATACGCAACGGCGCTCTGCGCGACTTCATAGGAGATGAAGGGCAGATTGCCCAGTTCCGTGCCGTCGTTGGGCGATCTGTACGGCCGATCGTAACCCGCGTCCTGCCATTTGCCGCCGATCAGATTCAGGATGCGTCTCTGCGAATCGAATGCCTCGGGTATCAGTCCTTGAACCTCGGACAGAAGCTGGCTCCATTGCGCCGCGGCGAGTATCTGAGGGTGAGCGTCGTGACGCGGATCGACGGTCTTAGCGACGGTTGCCATGGCTTGCCTCCCGCAAGGACGACTTCGATGTAGATGTCGCGGACTGGAGATGAGAACGGCTCAAAACCTGTTTATTCATTCACAACAGTAACTGGTACTGTGCTCCACTCTGAAGCGCGATTACTTTTGGGTCTCCACCCTTCGAGACGCGCCTCCCAACAAGCGCAATTCGGCGGAGTCCGTTGTCAACGCCGATTTAATTCTGCCCGTACTTTGACACTTTGTCGATGAAGTAAAATTGCCCCGCCCTTATCACGGTCTATCAGGTACAGCGGGAGGAGAACGGCCCATCTCGAAGCGAATTTGGCTGGCGCGGCGCTTCTATCGGTCGCTCGCTCCACTTCTCCCAGTGAATTACCTCCGAGATCGGCTTCCGCGTAACCTTGACGAAATCCTTCTGCGGCCAGCCAATCGGAATCATCACGCCGAATTTTATCTCTTTTGGAATTCCCAGCAGGTCGCGGAGCTCGCTTTCCATGAACATGTGAAAGGTGGTGAAGGTCGTGCCCAAACCGAGCGCGCGAGCGGCGACGATCAGGTTCTGAGCCGCCGGGTAGAGCGCGGACCAGACAAATTGCTCCATCGGCGCGTTGGGGAGATACGCTACAGGACCACATACGAAGATGATGGCCGGAACTTCATTCAACATTTCCGCCAGATGCATGGCGCCGGCGATCATTCGCCTGGTAACCTTCCCGGTCGTTGGCGCGCCCACGCCCATCGTCTTGAATCGCGGCGCGAGTAGATCGCGGATTTTTTGTTTTGTTTCAGGATTGCGTACAACTATGAAGTCCCACGCCTGGCTGTTGCCCGGACTCGATGCGCGAGTGGCGGCGTAGATTGCACGCTCAATAAGGTCCTGCGGCACCGGATCGGGCTTCAAGTAACGCGCCGCACTACACGTTTCCATCGCCTCGATGACATCCATGGTCGTTTCCTATGGCCCGATCCCGGTTGGTGGTCCAACTTTTCAGAGAGAGTTGGGTGGTTGCAAGAGCAAGATGGCGGCAGGCGCGGGCGGCCGATGGCCGAGCGCGCTATGCGGCCGCACTTGTTGAAAGTGTTGCCGTCGGGCTTCGATGCTTCAAACAGTTGCCGGCGGCAAGACATTTGACGAGGCGGCAGTTTGCCGCGAAGTTAGAGAATACCGCTGGGTTCCCGTCGCCGGAGGCCAGGCAGTGCGTTGAGCGGGCAGGATTATGATGGTGATGGGGAAGGCTGGACGGACAGGCGTATGCAAGGACGCTGAAAACGAGGCCGGTTTCGCCGCGCTGGCGTTATAGGAAGGCCGACGCGGACTGACCGCTTGCCTCCTCGTGCTGAAAGCTCCCCTCCGCATCTTCAGCTTTCAATGTGCCGGGCGTTAACACAATGCCGCCGCAGAATCCAAAATGGCAATTTCGGTTTAGAAGCAGGTTTCGCCTATTGCCGCTCATTATTCTCGCACGTGCTGTGTCATTGCAAAGTTGCATTATTCTTGTTTATTCCGAAGACGGACCTCGTATGAAACGCGACGGGGTCGTAAGGCGGACGCCGCTGAACGCAAGTTGCTCTTGTGGCTGCTGGAGCCACTGCAGGATGTGCGCAGCGCCGTCGAGGTTGGTTGCGGAACGGGCCATTTCGCCGCGTTCCTGGCGCAAAACGGAATTTCAACGATCAGTCTTGATCGTGCGCCTGCAATGTTGATGGAGGCGCGGCGGCTATTCCCGTCGCTGCCGGTGGTCATGGGCGATGCGCATCGCTTGCTATTTAAGACCAACTCAGCGGATCTGGCTGTGTTTGTTGCAACGCTTGAGTTTCTGGAAGACCCACTGCTGGCGTTGCGCGCGGCAGTGCGCATTGCGCGTCGAGCCGCGGTCGCAATTGCGCTCAACCGGCGCAGCCTCGGCGGACTGTCGCGCCGATGGGGGCCGCAATCGCGCGGCGCGTTGCTCAGACATGCGCGCGACTATTCGACAGCGGAATTGCGGGCCGTCCTGGTTCAAGCCGCCGGGTCGCGCCTTGACGCTATAGCCTCCGCGAGCTCGCTATTTCCTTAGAACCTATCTCATAAATGGTTTGGCTGGTATTTTTCCTGGGTGAGGTTGAGGTGGTGGAGGTGGAGATGAGTGAAGGATTTGAGCGACGAACAATGGCGGGCGATTGCGCCGCTGATTCCGAAGC
>JAJXZF010000117.1 GCA_021780225.1 Deltaproteobacteria bacterium
GGCGGCCGCGGTCGAAAATGCGCCGCCGCGGTTGCGGGCGCCGCTGATCCTCGGCAGTCCGGAATTCATGATGCGTTGAGGCGCGCAGCGAATGATTATCAAGTTTGAGCTTCCCGATATTGGACGGCCGCTTCGCGCCGCCGGCGCGCTGGCGGCCAAGGCCGCGGGACCGCTGGCGGCGATCCGCCGTCCTTTCGATTTCGCAGCCAAAAACGCATGGTCGTATTCGCGGGGATTCGTCGCCTGGAGTTTCGCGCCGGCGGCCACGGTGGCGGACGTGCGGACGGAGATCGCGCGGCTGACGGCGCTGGAAAAATCGCTGCGCTCAAGCGGCTTGGATAAAGCGGAGGCGGGCCGATGACGAATCGCCGCGAACCGCCGGCCGCGGCGGACAGTCGCGCGATCAGCCGGCGCGATTTCATGCGCGCCGCCGCGACGCTCGCCGCCGCCGGCGTGGTGCTGATGGGGCCGCATGCGTGGGCCGCGCGCGCGCTCGGCGACGACCGCAGCCGCAAGCGGCTGGTGGTGATATTCATGCGCGGCGCGGTGGACGGACTGAACGTGGTCGTGCCCTGCGGCGATTCACAGTATTACGACCACCGGCCGACGATCGCGATTCCGCGCGGATCGGGCGCGGACGCCGCAATCAATCTCGACGGCCATTTCGGCCTGAATCCGAATTTGAGCGCGCTGACGCCGTTTTGGAAGGACGGAACCCTGGCCTTCGTTCATGCGAGCGGCTCGCCCGACCCGACGCGATCGCATTTCGACGCGCAATTTTTTATGGAGAGCGGAACCCCCGGCGACCGCGCGACCGCCGACGGCTGGATGAACCGGGTGCTCGCCGCCCTGCCGGGACGTCACGACTCGACCGAGGCGTTGAGCATGGGACCGCTCGTGCCGCGGATTCTGAGCGGGCGCGCGCCGGTGGCGAATTTGCCGATGGGCCGGGGCGCGGCGCGGCCGATGCCGCTCGACAATCCACGCATCGAAGACGCCTTCGACCGCCTCTACGACGGCGGCGACGCGCTCAGCCGCGCCTACCGGGAGGGCCGCGCCGCGCGGCGCAAGCTGCTCGCCGAGCTCGCGGCCGACATGAACGAAGCGAATGCGAGCGCGCCGATGCCCAACGGCTTTTCGGGCGACGCGGAACGCCTGGCCCGGCTGATCGCGCGCGACCCGACGATTCGGCTCGCTTTCGTCGCGCTGGGCGGATGGGACACGCACGTCAGTCAGGGCGCGGATCGCGGCCAGTTGGCGAACCATCTGAAACCGCTTGGCGACGGCCTTGCGGATTTCGCGCATCAACTCGGCCCGGCTTACGGCGACACCGTAATTCTCGTGATCTCGGAGTTCGGCCGCACCGTGCATGAAAACGGCAACGCCGGCACCGACCACGGCCACGGCAACGTGATGTGGGCGATGGGCGGGCCGATTCGCGGCGGACGGGTTTATGCGGATTGGCGCGGACTAAGCCCGGCCGCTTTGTATCAGGATCGCGACGTGCCGGTCACCACCGATTTCCGCGAGCCGATTGGCCGCGTCCTGAGCGCCCATCTAGGTCTCGACGGCGGCCAGCTTGCGCAGGTATTTCCGAACCGGCCCGCGATGACCGGCAACACCGCCGGAATTATCCGGGTCTGACGACGACGCGCGCCCGATCAGTAATCGTGCGCGTGCATCGCCTGGTCCATCTGGCGCAGCTTGGAAAGTTTCTGATCGGTCGGCACCAACTGTTTCTCTTTCGCGAGTTGTTCCTCTTCGGAACGGCGGTTGGGCAGTTCGCCGTCGATCTTTTCCAGCGCTTCGCGCGCAAGCTTGCGCACCATCGGGCTGGGATCGTCGCTCACGGTCTTCGTCAGGACGTCGTTGGCGGCAGGATTGCCGATTTCGCCGAGCGCGAAGACGGCGGTGCCGCGGCTGTCTTTTTCGTCGGTGTTATTGAGGAAGTCGATGATCGGCAGCGCGCCGCGCGCATCGCCGATTCTACCGAGCGCCGCGACCAGATGGAGTTTTTCGATCGCGGGCGTGTCGCGCAAATAGAGGTCCTGCGTCATCTGCGGCACCGCGTCGGTCGTGCCGCGCGCGCCGAGCACGTCGATCGCCTTGATGCGCACGCGCACGTCGGGATCCGAGAGGCCGCGGAAGAGGATTGAATTCACTTCGGGACTGTCGATGTAGCGCAGCGATTCCAGGCCCTGCACGCGCACGCGCGGGTCGGCGTCGTTGTACTTGCGCTTGGCGTCGCGAATCGCGGTGGCCGCGTCCTTGCCATGTTTGCGCACCGTGTCGGGACCGGCCTGCTCCAGCGCCGACAACGGCATCATCTGATTCGCGGGGCCGGGCAGGCCGCCGAGCATTTGCGCGCGCGCGCGGATCGGCGCGCCGAGCATCGCGAGCATCGCGGCTCCGGCAAACAGCGAACGGGCTAGCGACATTCCCATGCCCTCCGGCTTCCGGCAAAATTCATTTGAACAGTGTATTCGATCTCGGCCATCCGGAAAATCCGCCCGACGCGAATATCAACCGCGTTTTTGGCGGCGTTATCGATCGCATGCGCCGCGCTTTGTTCCGGCGCATGGCCGGCCGGCGCGGCTCCGGCGCCGAATTCCGCGGACGCCGCGCCCAAGCGCCCGATTCCGCCGCCGCCCAAGCCGATCGCGCTGCCCGCCAACCTCGATATCCCCGACTATGCGCCCGGTCCGCTTCCCTTCCGCAGCGGCGAAACGCTCGTCTATGAGGCTTCCTGGATGAACGTGCCGGCGGGCGACGCCCGGATCATGATCGTGCGCAATCGCGCCAATCCCAATCTATGGTCCGGCATGATGTGGCTGGATACGAGTCCGGTCGTCGGCGTGGTCTATCGGATGCGCGATTTTTTTCGCGAGGATTTCGCGATCGGCACGCTGCGCCCGGACAACATCCAGATCACGCAGCACGAAAACCGCCGCCTTGACCATTGGCGTGTCGTCTTCGATCGCGGCGACCGTACCATCACGGCGACCAAGGTCAACCGGCGCGGCCGGGTGACGATTCGGCGTTTCACCGGCGGCGATCCGCTCGGGCCGTTCTCCGGCGCGATGATGGCGTTGTCGCAGCCGCTCAAACCGGGCGACGATTTGAAATTCGACATTTTCAGCGGCGGGAACCGCTACGTCTTCGGCTTCGACGTGGCCGGCCGCGAACGCATCACGACCGCGCTCGGCACGTTCGACACGGTGAAGATCGAGCCTTCGGTAATCTGGCTGAGCGAGGGTTCGTTCCGCGCCGACGCGCGCGAAACCGCGATCTGGATTACCGACGATTCGCGCCATCTGCCGGTCCGTATCGCGGCCGCAGTTTTTTTCGGCAACGTTTACGCCGATTTGGTCAGCGTGACCGGCGCGCCGTTCGGTTCGCTTGACGCCGGCGGCGCGCCGGCGGGGACGAGTCCGCGCGCAACGACCAATCCCTACGCCGGGATGCCGGCGCCGCTCCTCGGCGCGCCCACGCCGTGAGTCTTCGCGCCATGCTTCCAACGAAAAATTCGCCGCCGGGGAGCGGTCCGGATCGATGGCCGGGTCGAGCCCGGCCATGACCGAAAACCAACCGCCGCGCGGTTTCCCGCCGCGCTCCGGTTGGTCGGCCGCGGCGCGGGTGGTCCGACGGCCTCGCGGCCGGCTTGAAGCAGATCGATCGGCTGCGACCGAATCAGCCGCCCCCGAATCAAATCGATCACTCTCGAATCAAATCAGTCACCCTCGGGCTTGACCCGAGGGTCCACGACGCGGTACGGACCTGATATCCAATAGTAATGAAACATCAATGAAGGACCTCCGCGTATTTGCGATTGGTGCGATGTCGATGCTAATCGGCGCATGCACGGCGACCGCTTCACCAACCACGTTTCCGAATGGAACATCGGGATTTAACGTGGATTGCAGCGGTATTCAACGCTCGATGGCGGATTGCGAATCCAAAGCCCAAGAACTCTGCCCCGCAGGCTACGATACCGTAGGTTCCTTGACTTGGATCGGCCCGCCCTCCGGAATGTATAAGTATCAGCGCTTCATCAATATTCGCTGCAAGACCAATTAGGACGCTATCCACGACGCCCGCGCGTGGCCGCGAATTCGCGGCCTGTGCTATTTTCACGCCGAAGCGGCGATTCGCCCGCTGGGAGCGTTCACGATGGCTGCCAAACTGGAATTCTTCTACGACTGTTCGAGTCCATGGACCTATCTGGCCTTCACCAGAATTGAGGAAGTGGCCGCGCGCCACGGCGCCGATTTGATCTGGAAGCCGATTCTGGTCGGCGGCGTGTTCAACGCCGTCAATCCTTCCGTCTATGAATCGCGCAAAGCCGCGGTCAAACCCAAGGCGCGCTACGCCAAAAAGGATCTGCGCGACTGGGCGCATCTGTACGGCCTCAAAATCCTCGATCCCACGGAGCTCGAGGTCTTCCCGGTCAACTCGGTCAAGGCGATGCGCGGCGCGTTCGTCGCCGCCGAGCACGGCAAAATCGCCGGCTATTCGCGCCGCGTGTTCGAGCGCTACTGGGCCGGCAATCTGGATATCAGCCAGGACGACGTGCTGCGCGCGATCGTGCGCGAGTCGGGACTCGACGAGGCCGAATACTTCGCCAAAATCGCCACGCAGGAATACAAGGACAAGCTGCGCGCCAACACCGGCGAGCTGATGGAGCGCGGCGGCTTCGGCTCGCCCACGATCTTCGTCGATGGCGAGATGTTTTTCGGCAACGATCGTTTGCCGCTGATCGAACACGCGCTGCTCCATCGCGCATGACCGGAAATACGGAGCCGCGCGAATGCCGCGCGGGCGTGGATGAACGGCGGGGAAAATGAACCGCCGGCGGCGCCGGCCGGCGGCGTGCGCGCGTTCGTCGCGCTCGGCATGAGCGGCGAAATCGCCGCCGCGGCGGCGCGTTTTATCGGCGAGTTGCGGAATCTTTCCGGCGCCGATTCGATTCGCTGGACGGCGCCGCCGCGGCTGCATCTGACGCTGCGCTTCCTCGGCGACGACGCGGATCGCGATCGGCTCGTGCGGCTGGGGGCCGGCTTGTCGGAGATCGCATCGGCATTCGCGCCGTATCGAATCGAGGGGCGCGGCGCCGGCGCCTTTCCGAATCCGGCGCGGCCGCGGGTCTTCTGGATCGGGCTTGCCGGCGCGCCCCTTTCCGAGCTCGCGGCGCGGGTCGAGACGGAAGCGGTTCGCGCCGGTTTTGCGCCGGATTCGCGCGGCTTCACGGCGCATCTCACGATCGGCCGGATCCGCAATGGCCGCCGCGCGGCGCAGGCGTTGCGCGCGGCGATCGCGGGCGCGGCCGACCGCGATTTCGCGGCGGCGATCGCCGATGCGCTGATCCTCTATCAAAGCCTCGGCGGTCCCAACGGCGCTCGATACGTCGAGCTGGCGCGCTTTCCGTTCGCGTCGTGACCGCGCTTGCGCGCGCGTTTTCGACCGCTACGCGCGCCCCCTAGCGCGAATCGCCGCCGTTTATGGCAGAATCTGGCCGGTATCCACCAGGCAATCGGCGCGAGGGCCGCGATGGCGCAGGAAATCAAGAGCAAGGCGTTGGACCTGGCGCTAAGCCAGATCGAAAAACAGTTCGGCAAAGGCTCGATCATGAAGCTCGGCGAGCAGGCGATCGAGGCCGATATCGCCGTCATCCCGACCGGGTCGCTCGGGCTGGACCTCGCGTTGGGCGTCGGCGGATTGCCGCGCGGCCGCGTGATCGAAATCTACGGGCCGGAATCTTCCGGCAAGACCACGCTCGCGCTCGAATGTATCGCCGAGGCGCAGAAGCGCGGCGGCATCGGCGCCTTTATCGACGCTGAGCACGCGCTCGACGCGTCGTACGCGCGCAAGCTCGGCGTCAACGTCGAAGACCTGCTCATCTCGCAGCCGGACAACGGCGAGCAGGCGCTGGAGATCGCCGAAACGCTGGTGCAATCGGGCGCGATCGACGTGCTGGTGATCGATTCGGTCGCGGCGCTGGTGCCGCGCGCCGAAATCGAGGGCGAGATGGGCGAGCCGCAGATGGGGTTGCAGGCGCGGCTGATGTCGCAGGCGCTGCGCAAGCTCACCTCGATCATCGCGCGCTCGCGCACGGTGGTGGTTTTCATCAACCAAATCCGGATGAAGATTGGCGTGATGTTCGGCAATCCGGAGACCACCACCGGCGGCAACGCGCTCAAGTTCTATTCCTCGGTGCGGATCGATATCCGCCGGATCGGCACGATCAAGAGCGGCAACGAGGTGATTGGTTCGCGCACCAAGGTCAAAGTGGTCAAGAACAAAGTCGCGCCGCCGTTTCGCGAGGCCGAATTCGATATCTTGTACGGCTCGGGCATCTCGAAGGAAGGCGAATTGATCGACATGGCGGCCGAGCACAATATCATCGAGAAGCTCGGCGCCTGGTATTCCTATAACAGCGAGCGGATTGGCCAGGGCCGCGAGAATGCGCGCGATTTGCTGCGTGCGAACCCGGCGATCGCCGACGAGATCGAGGCCAAGCTGCGCGCCAAGCTGACCGCCAAGCCGATTCCGCTCGACGCCGCATCAAGTGCGGCGGCCGACGGCGGACCGCCCGAGGAAGCTCCGGCGCCGCCGCCGGGTTCGCGGCGCAAAAGCTGACGACAATAGTTCGGTTTCCTCGATTCCGGACGTGGGTGAGGGGTGGCGTGATGGTTGGTTGTGGAATTGAGACGGTTGCTCGGCGGATTGGCGCCGTGTTTGTGGCGATTGCCCTGCTGATCGGCGGATTCGCGTTGCCAGCGAGGGCCGCGGACGCCGCCGCGGTTTCCGACGCCAACGCCGTCGCGGTGGACCTGAATGTGATGACGGGAACGCCGATGGCCGCCAGCCGAGTCGGTTCGGCATCGCTAAAGGATTTCGCCGCCGCCAACGGCCAATTCGCCGCGCCGCTATCGCCGGACGCGGCGAAGGCTCATGCGGATCTGATCGCCGCGCTGCCGCGCCCGACCCATCGGCGGACGCTCGATTTGCAGGCCGGCGCGGAAATTGGCGCGGCCGGCGCGGCGGCGCCCCTGCTGCGCTTCATCCCGCGCGCCTTTAGCCGCGGATTCGCGCCGCGATCGGCGCCGGTCGTATTTGGCTTTCCGGGCCTGGACGCGCTCGACAGCGCGATCGCCAACGGCCTTGACGTCAACGCTCCCGCCGCCGGCTACGCGATCGAGCCTCCGGACCAGGGTTTGTGCGTGGGCAACGGTCTGGTGATCGAAGCGGTCAATCTGGTGATGTCGGCGTACACCACGGGCGGCGCGCGAGTTATGCCGCCGACGCCGCTCTATGCGATTTTCGGCGTGCCCTCGACCGATTTCATCAGCGATCCGAAGTGCATCTACGATTCGCCGACCAACACTTTTTTCATGTCGCTGACCGACCTTGGCCCCAATACTCAGAATCTAACTGGCCCTTCTTTTCTGCTGGTCGCGGCGATTAACGCAACCTCGCTGGCCGTTCATTCGTATGCGATTCCCACGACCGATGACGGCAGCAACGGCGTGAAGCATCCCGGATGCCCTTGCTTCGGCGATCAGCCGCTGCTCGGGGCCGACCAGTACGGCGTCTATCTGTCGACCAACGAATTTTCGTTCAATTCAAACGATCCAAACTCGAATGGCGCGCAAATCTACGCCATCAACAAAGCCGATTTGATCGCCGGGGCCTCGACTGCCGGCGTCGATTTTATTCCGGCGGCGATTCCGTTGGCCGGGAATACGGCGTTCTCGATCCAGCCCGCAGTAGCGACCGACGGCGTATTCGACACCGACAACGGCGGCACGGAGTTCTTGGTCAGTGCGCTCGATTTCAGTGGCGCGGGCGACAATCGAATCGCGGTTTGGGCGCTGACCGACACCTGCGCGATTCCCGCCACCACGGTTTCGACGTGCATCGGAATCGTCGGACTGACCACGCCGCCGCCGGTGATCCGGATGGGAGCCTATGCCGACCCGCCGCCAGCGGCGCAAAAAGCCGGGCCGATTCCATATGGCGACGCGGTCGGCAATTCGCTGGAGCAAATCGACACCGGCGACGATCGCATGAACCAGGTCGTTTATGCCGGCGGCAAGCTCTACGGCGGATTGAACACCGGCGTCATCGTCGGCGGCCGGCTCCACGCCGGCATCCGCACCTTCCGCGTCATTCCGAATTTCCGTCGTTACCGGACGCGCTTTGGCGTGGTGCAGAAATTCACCGCGCGGCCGTTCGGCGCCACGCTGCTCGCCCACGCGACCGCCGACGTTTACTATCCGTCGATCGGCGTGACCAGGGACGGACGCGCGGTGATGGCGTTCTCGATGTCTGGAGCCGATTTCTACCCAAGCGCGGCCTGGGTTCCGCTTTATCGGACGGGCAGGCCATT
>JAJXZF010000106.1 GCA_021780225.1 Deltaproteobacteria bacterium
ATGAGTCGCCAGATCGACGCCGACGTGCGGACGATACCGGTGCAAAATCGGATGATAACGATGGAAGGTGAAACCGGACGAGATGTAGTTGAACTTGCAAGGAAAGCGCAGCGATTCAGGCTCCAGCGCGACGCCATTGGCGTCGTACAAATGGGCCTCGCCGTTGGCGTCGCGGAAGGCGAAGGCGCTCAGCGTGCGGTCGCCGAAATGGATTTGTGCGGCTTCGAGCCCGGTTATCTGACGGCTCAAACCGTCGGGGCTCACCCGCTCTTGATAAATCAGCTTGACGTCTGAACCGCGCGGCAGGCGATTCAGCGGATGGCGATCGCCAAAAGCGTTTCTGAGCGTCGCGACGATGGGGGCGGGCAAATCATGCCGGGCCGCATCGCGATTGAAATCGCCGCTCAATCGGAACGAGATCGCGACTGGCCGGACAACGTAGGCGATCAATTCCTGCGAAGCGCGGATTACGCCGTCGCCGTAACTGCGCTCACGAAATGCGATACGGTCGTCGTAGTCGTATTTCAGGCCGCGCAGGCTGCCGTCATCGGGGTCTTTATAGAGAGTGAGCGTATGGCCGCGCCGCATATATCGGCCGTAGCTGACCGATGCGAAGCCCGCCGCCCATCTCTCGGCGTCCGCAGACGCCATTCCCGCCTCCTCCAGATAAGAAGCGATCGGGGCCGTCCGGTCGATAGTCAGGCTGATGACAATCGGCTCCGGCGCCGGTCGAATCTGCATCGGCTCCTGCGCGTAGTCTGGATTTATCTGTCCGGCGGACTGCCCGATCAACCGGCTGGCGGCCAGTTCGGAGTCGCTATTGTGGAGCGCGCCAGCCACGAATAGCCTTACCGAGGCTGCTGTAGCGAGCAGTGCGACCGTCAGGGCGAGGATGACCCGTGGCCACGCACGATGCAGGTTCCCCCAACGCATCGCGGCTGAGACTATGCCACGCAGCCGGTTCGATCAACCCCGTCCGGTGAAGATTTCCACAATAAAATCGCGGACTTGTAAAGGTACGAAGCGGAGATATCAATTGCATGCGATGGTGAGCAACGTGCGCCAGGTTGGAGTATTGGATGGCGATTGCGGCGCTTGATCTCGGCCGGCGCCGAATCGGCATCGCGCTTTGCGGCGACGACGGCGCCGCCGTCCTGCCGCTCGACGCGATCGAAAGGCGCGGCGGACAGGCGGATTTGGCCGCAACGATGCGCCGCCTCGAAAATCTGGGCGTGACGAAAATTATCGTCGGCCTGCCGCTGAACATGGACGGAAGCGCCGGGCCGGCCGCGCGTGCGGCGGAAGATTTTGCCGCACGCTTGAGCGAGTTTTCAGGCATCGATGTCGAAACGTGCGACGAACGGCTGAGCAGCATCGAGGCGGAAGAGCGATTGCGCGAGCTTCCCGGCCGCCGCGGCCGGGCCAAACCGAAGATCGATGCGTTGGCCGCGGCGATTATCCTCGAACGCTGGCTGAGCGAACGCGGCCGTTAGCCAACGCGCGCACTTTTTTTCTTCACGGATTAGCGCCCGCTCCGCTTCTGATAAACTGAACAGGATGGCGCGCAGAGTCGGTATCGGCGTCGCAATGCTCGCCGTCGCGATCGTTGGCGCGGCAGTCGCAGCCTACTGGATGGTTTTTGCGCCGACGCGCCAATTCACGCCGCCGCGGGCGGTCCGGATCGAGCCCGGCGATTCGATGGCGGTTGCGGCGCGGCGACTCGCCGATGCCGGCGTGGTGCGGAATAAATGGGCTTTCGTCGTTTACGCCGAACTGACCGGACGCGCCAACCGGCTGCAACCGGGATTCTATGAGTTTCATGGCCGCGAAAACTCGCCGCGGGTGCTCGACCATCTGGTGAATGGCGATTTCGTCGTCGTCACGGTAGCCATCCCGGAGGGTCTGACGGTCCATCAGATTGGCGAGCGCCTGGAGGCGGCGGGACTGGTCTGCGCCGCGCAATTCGATGCGCTGGCGCGGGATGGCGCGCTGGTCAATGCCGCCGGTTTGGCGCCGCTTGGCGCCGAAGGCTACCTTTTCCCGGCCACCTACAAATTCCCGCCCGACGCCGGCGTCAACGATATACTGGAGGCGATGCTCGCGCGGTTTTACGCCAATCTCATGCCGCCGCTCGAACGGCGCATCTTTGCGATGGGCCTGACTGTGCCCGAACTGGTTACGATCGCGTCGATGGTCGAAAAAGAGGCTAAAACGCCCGGCGAACGTCCGATCATCGCGAGCGTCTTCTATAACCGTCTGCGGCTTGGGATGCCATTGCAATCCGATCCGACCGCGCAATACAGTCCGCAAGGCGAAATCGCGCCAGCTCTGCTGGCGGTGCATCGGGCGTCGCCTTTCAACACCTACTCGATTGCGGGATTGCCGCCGGGGCCGATCGCGAATCCGGGAATGCCGTCGATCGACGCGGCGCTCTATCCCGCCCATACTGATTACCTGTATTTTGTTGCACGCGATGACGGCACGCATATCTTTTCGCGCTCCTTTGCGGAGCATCAACGAGCGATTGCGGAAGTGAAGCGCAGCAACGCATCGTTAAATCGCGGGCGCGGCGGCTGAGCGTGCGGCGCATCTGGAGTCGGTTCGGCAGGTGGTTAATCCCGTCGAGATGATCGGTCTGGCGCGCCGTCGTCTGGCGCGGATGGCGGCGTTGGACGCAGCGCTGTGGCTCACGCTGCCGTTCGCGCTCACGCTGCTGATGGCCGTTTATATCGAGACGGTCGGCGCGCTCACGTGGGAACATTTCGGCTACATATTGACCGAGCAGGCCGAGGAGCGCGTCTGCGGGCTTTTGCTCCTCGCCACATTGTTGGAAATCGCGGCGGCGGGTTTGCTGGCGTGGCGCGCGCATCGCACGGCCGACGATTTTATTGGCACGGCCCGCCGAATCGACAATCATGTCGGCGCGCATCAGGAAGTCCTCACGCTGGCGACCATGGCCGTGCCGGGCGACGAAGGATCGCGCGCCCGCCGCACGCCGCTTTTTCCGATGCTGTGGCGGCGAGTGGTCGCCTATCTCGACCTGTTTGAGCCGCGTCGCGAATTTCCGTTCGACTGGCTCGCTGCGGCCCGCGGCGCCGCGCTCGCGGCGCTGGTCACGCTGGCCGCTATGGCCCTGGCGATGACGGTCTTTCTCAAAATTCCCACGCCCGAGGAACTTGCGGCCCATCGTTTGCGAATTGCGGCCAAAGCGCTGGATGTGCGCGGGGCGCCGCCGGAGGATAAAGCGCTGGCGGGCGCGATGCGCGATCTGGCGCGCGACCTCGAAAATCCCCAGCTTCCGACCGAGCAAAAATCAGCCGAACTCGCCGCGATGCAGCGCCAGTTGCAGCAACACGAGCAGCAAAAGCAGAGCGGGTCGAGTCTCGCGATGAGCGCGGCCGGCAGCGGTTCCGGCGGCGGCTCGGGTCAAGGCGCGGGCTCGGGCAGCGGGTCCGGGAAGGGCGCGGGTTCGGGCGCCGGCCAGGGCGCCGGCAAAGGCTCGGGTCAAGGCGCCGGCGTTGGCTCCGGGTCCGGTTCGGAAGCGGGCGGCAAGAAGGGCAAAGGCGACCTGCAAATCGCCGAATTGAGCAAGGATTTGAGCAAGGCCCAACAGCAGATTCAGACCGGCGGCGCGCCGCAATCGAAGCAGCCCGGCTCGGGCAAGAGCGACACGGGCACGGGCGCCGCGCCCAAGCAGGGCAATAATCCGAACGCGTCAGGGCCGGAGAGCAAACCCAATCAGATCGCCAGCGCGTCGATTCCGCAGCCGGGCATGGCCGGCAAGACCAACTTGCCGATGCCGTCCGGCACGACGCCGAGCGGCCGCAAAAACGACGCCGGCACGCAGGGCGATACGCATCTGGGCGAATTTCCCAAGGCCGGCAATTTCGAACGATTTTACAAGCCGGGCGAAGGCCCGCCGCTGATCATCCGCGACGCGCGCTACGTTACGTTCCGCCTGCCGCCGTCGGCGGTGACCAAAGGAGCGGGCGGACGGCTGGTGGTTGACGCCGAACGTTCAAGGGCGTCCACGCCGTACACCAACGCCCCGCTCAAGGCCGATCAGGCCGTCGATACGCCCGACGAGCGGCAACTGGTGCCGCCGCGTTATCGCGACTTGATTCGCTAGGAAGGAGAGTCAATGGGAGCGGCTCCGCAAATTTCACCCAACGAGCGCGTGGCTGAATTTCGCAAGACTTTCGCGCGGGCCGAGGCCGAGGTCGGCCGCGTGATCGTCGGCCATCGCGAGGTCGTGCGCAAATTGCTGACCGCGCTGTTCGCCGGCGGCCACGTCTTGATCGAGGGCGTTCCCGGTATGGGCAAGACGCTGATGGTCAAGACCGCGGCGGAGACGCTCGGACTCAGCTTCAAGCGGATTCAGTTCACGCCCGACCTGATGCCGTCGGACATCGTCGGCACGCAGGTGCTGACCGAGCGCGACGGCCATCGCGAGTTCGCCTTCAAGGCCGGTCCGATCTTCGCGCATATCGTGCTCGGCGACGAAATCAATCGCGCCACGCCGAAGACCCAGTCGGCAGTGCTCGAAGCGATGGAAGAGCGGCAGGTGACGGTGTTCGGCCAGACCTACGCGCTGGAGCCGCCGTTTTTCGTGCTCGCGACGCAAAACCCGATCGAACTCGAAGGCACCTATCCGTTGCCGGAAGCGCAGATGGATCGCTTCCTGTTCAAGGTCGTGATGGGCGCGCCGAAGCCGGAAGAGTTGCGGGAAATTCTCAAACGCACCACCGGCGCCGTCGCCGCCCACATCCAGTCGATTTTCGATTCAGGCGGCGCGCCGCGTAAAATCGAGGAACTGAAAGCGCTGGTTCGGCAAGTGATGGTCGGCGAGCCGCTCGAAGGCTACATCATCTCGATTATCGGCGCCTGCACGCCCGGCGGTCCGGCCGCGATTCCCGAAGTCTCGCAGTACCTGCGTTTTGGTCCGAGCCCGCGCGGCGCGCAGGCCCTGATCCTGTGCGCCAAGGTCAACGCGCTGCTCGACGGCCGCGTGAGCGTGAGT
Source organism: Deltaproteobacteria bacterium (assembly GCA_021780225.1). Taxonomy (GTDB): domain Bacteria; phylum Desulfobacterota; class Binatia; order Binatales; family Binataceae; genus JADMIL01. The sequence goes on from JAJXZF010000106.1 coordinate 5,021, forward strand.
TACGAGGACGTGGACGACGCGATTATTCCCGCGTTGCGCCATCGCCTGCTCCGCAACTTCCAGGCCGAGGCGGAAAACGTCGGCGCGGAGGCGATTCTCGAACAGGCGATCAAGCGGCTCAAGCGGCCGCGCTAATCATGCTCGGACTGCCCGAAGAATTCACCGCGGATTTTATCGCGCGGCTGGAACAGTTGCGGATCAAGACGCGGCGCGAATACGCCGGCGTCGGCAAAGGCACGCATCTTTCGCCCCGGCGCGGCTCCTCGCTCGAATTCAGCGACTTCCGCCATTATTCCGAGGGCGACGATTTCCGTTATATCGACTGGGGCCTCTACGGGCGCACGGACAAGCTTTATATCAAGCTGTTCAAGGAGGAAGAGGATCTCCTGACGTATATCTTCATCGACGCGAGCGCGTCGATGGGATATCCGGAGGGCGACCGCAAATTCGCTTCCGCGATCGCGATTGCGCTGGCGTTCGCGTATGTGGCGCTGGCGGCGGGCGATCGGGTGATGCTGCGGGTGCTGGGCGGCAAGGGCGCGATGCCGCCGCCGGCCTTCGTTTACGGCCGGCATCGGATCGTCGAGCTCGGGAAAACCCTTGCCGGAATCAAGCCCGCGGGCGAGCTCGATTTGACGGCGGCGCTCGCGCAGGAGCTGATTTCAATCCGCCGCGCCGGCAAGGTTTTCCTGATTTCCGATTTCCTGATGATGCCGAACGCGGCGGAACGCGCGCTGGGCCTGTTCAACGCCGCCAACATGGACGTTACCGCCGTGCAGGTGCTGGGCGGCGGCGAGCTGGACGGCCAGGGCCTCAACGGCGACGTCGAAGCGGTCGATGCGGAAAGCGGCGAACGGGTGCGTTTGTCGATGGGGCCGCGGGAACGGGCGCGCTATCGCGAAGCGCTGCTCAGGCTCTCGCGTGAAATCCGCGTCTTCTGTTTTCGCAACGGGCTACATTACGCGCTCTACACCACCAACGCCAGTTTTCAGGATTTCTTTTTGCGCGCGGCGTCCGAATTCGGACTCGCGCATTGACGAACGCGATGAGCTGGTTCGGATGGTTGGGACTGCTGTCGCCGGGCGCGCTGTGGGCGTTCGCGATTCTGCCCGCGCTGCTCGGCGCGTATCTGGCGCGCGAACGGCCGCGGCAGGCGACGGTTTCCAACGTGCTCGCGCTGCGCGCATTGCACGTGATGCGCGGGCAGCGCTTCGGCGGGCGGCCGCGGCTGGCGTGGACGTTTTTTCTCGAACTGTTGGCGCTGGCCTTCGCGGCGCTCGCGACGGCCGGTCCCTATGCGCTGACGCGCGGCGCGCCGATCGCGGTCGTGCTCGATAATTCGGCGCCGATGGAGGCGCTCACTCCGGCCGGCAAAACGCGTTTCGAGGCGGCGGTCGCGGCGGTCGACGAAGCGCTCGGCGCAAGCGGCGCCGGCACGGCCACGGTCTATCTGACCGCGCCGCAACCGCGCGCGATCGGCGGCGCGCTCGACGACGCCGGCGCGGCGCGCGCGGCGCTCGCGCATGCGCATCCGGTGGACGCGCCCGACGATCCGGCGGCGCTCGCCGCGCTCCTCGGCCAGCTCAGCGCGGATCGTCGTCTCGGGCGAATCATCTACGCCGGCTACCGGCCGATCGCGGCGCCCGTGCCGGCGCGGTTCCAGCAAATCGCGGTCGCCGATCCGATTCCCAATTACGCGATTGGCCGATTCACGCTGAGCCGCGAAACCTTCGGCGCGGCCGCGCTTCATGCGTCGCTCACCGTCGCGAATCTTAGCCCGGCGCCGGCGACGCTGAAGGTCGCACTGGAGGGCGACGGCAGGCCGCTTGGAACTGAACAGGCGGAGGCGGCGGCGGGCGCGGCCGCGACGATCGAATTTCCGCGGCTGGCGGCGGCGAAAGTCTATCGCGCGGAACTCGCGCCGGCCGACGGTTTCATGCTCGACAACGCCGCCTACGCGACCGGTTCGTCGGTGAAACCGGTCGCGATTCTGTTCGTCAGTCCGACGCCCGCCGACGGCGCGAGCCTCGCCGGAATTCCGGGACTGGCGGTGACGGCGCGCACGCCCGGCCAATACACGCCGCGCGACGTCGCCGCGTGCGACGTCGCGATCTTCGAGTATGCGGCGCCGAAAGAGCTGCCGCAGGTCAACACGCTGCTGGTGATGCCGCCGCCGGGCGACCCGGTGTTCGCGCTGAGCGCGGCGGCGGCGCCGCAGGTCGAAATCGCCAACTGGCCGCCGGTAAATCCGCTGACCGGCGGCGTCAACTTCCGCCTGCTCAATATCCGCTCGGGCGAATACTTCGGCGTGCATCCATGGCTCGATCCGATCGTCAATGGACCGGGCGGCGGCTTGCTGCTGAGCGGCGTCCGCGGCGGCCATCGCTATATCGCCGCAGGCTTCAATCCGTTCCCTTATCTCGGCCGCGGCAATCTGCCGATGTCGATTCTGACGCTCAACCTGCTGAGCGATCTGGCCGGCCTCGGCGCCCATAGCGGCGGCTACCGCACCGGCGAGGCGTGGATCGTTCCGGCCGGCGTTGAGCGGATCGTCACCCCCGCCGGCGACCGCGCTTCGGTCACGGCCGGCGCGCTTTACATCGCGGTGGCGCAGGGCGTCTATCAGTTGGCCGGCGCGGCGGGAGCGCCGGCGCTGCGCGCGGTCAATCTTTCCGACCTGGGCGTTTCAGACCTGCAGAACGTGCCGCCGATCGCGATCGCGCCGGCGCCATTGGCCGCCGCGGCGGGCGAATCGACCGTGCGCCAGCCGCTCGCTCCGTATTTGCTGGCGGCGATTCTCGGCTTGATAGTCTTCGAGTCGCTGTTCGTTTACCGGCGCCGGCGGGCGGCGGCATAGCCATGGACGCGACCGTTTTCGCCCACGCGCTGCATCTGCCGCTGCGCGATCTCACGCTCGGCCGGCCGCAGGCGCTCTATCTGTTGCCGCTGGCTGCGGCGCTGCTGGGATGGTGGCTGTGGCGGGCGCGCACGCCGATGCGCATGGCGGCGCCGATACTGCGCGCGATCGTGATGGCGCTCTTCTTGGCCGCGCTCGCCGATCCGCGCAGCGTGATGCGCCATGAAGGCGCGGCCCGTCCGGTGATGATTGACGCCTCCGCCAGCATCACGCCCACAATGCGCGAGTGGACGATAGGCGTATTGCGCGATCGATTGAAAATGCGATCGGGCGATCCGGCGATGCTCTTCGCCGGGGCGCCGGTGATGGCCAGTCTCGGCGCCGCCGAGGCGATGCTGGCGGAAAAATCGGGATGCGCCGATTGCGCGCCCGGCGCCACCAATCTGCAGGCCGCGCTCGAGCGGATCGCGTCCGACCCCGAGGCGCGCGGCGGACCGGTGGTGATGGTGACCGACGGCTGGCAGAACCATGGCGACGCGGCCGCGGCGCTGAACACGCTGCGCGCCGCCGGAATCACGCTCGAGATCTTCACGCCGCCCGGCGCCGGCGCGGCGCCCAACGTCGCGATGACCGAGATGCTGCTGCCGCCGGCGCTGGCCAAAGCCGAGCCGTTCGCGCTGGGCGTGTCGCTGCTCAACATGAACGCGGGGGCGGCGGCCGGAACGGTCGAAATTTATCGCAACGGCGACCTGATCGATCGCCGGCCGGTTGACCTGCCGCCGGGCCAGAGCCGAATCGATTTTCCGGTGCATACGCAGACCAGCGGCCTCGTCTCGTATCGCGCCGTCTTCAAACCCGCGGATCCGGCGCAGGATACCTATCCCGAAGACGATTCATTGCAGGGATGGGTGGGAGTCGGCTCGCGGCGCAAGGTGCTGATCCTGACGGACTCGGCGCGCGACGCGAGCTACCTCGATCAGGTGGTGCGGCGGCTTGGGATGGACCCCGCGACGCAGGTGGCCGCAGGCGCGTGGGACGGGAGCCTGCAAGGCTACGACGCCGTGGTTCTGAACAACGTTGCGCGCGATCGAATCGCGCCCGCCGCGCAGAACGCGCTCGCGCAATACGTCGGCGCGGGCGGCGCGCTCGCGATGGTGGGCGGCGACCGCGGCTTCGGACTCGGCGGATGGCAGGACAGTCCGATCGCGCGCGTGATGCCGGTGGCGATGCATCCGCCGGAGCATCATGAGCGCTCCCGCGCGCTGGTGCTGATAATCGACAAGTCCGGCTCGATGGGCCGCGACCAGAAACTCGAATACGCGAAGGCCGCCGCCCTGACCGTCACCAAAACGCTCAAGGACAGCGACACGATGAGCGTGATCGGTTTCGATTCGCAGCCGTTCGTGGTGATTCCGCTCGAACCGCTCAGCCAAAGCCGCCCCTATTTCACCGAGCTGGTGAATCGGCTCAAGGCGCGCGGCACGACCTATCTCGCGCCCGCCCTGCAGGAGGCGGGCCGGATGCTCGCGGGCAGCCGCGCCGCGATCAAACACGTCGTGATCTTGACCGACGGCGAAACCGGCGGCACCGCCGCGATGTACTACGACCTGGTCTCGAGCATGCATCGCGACGGCGGCGTGACGATCTCGACGATCGCGATCGGCCGCGAAGCCAATCTCGCGCTGCTCCAGGCGATCAGCCGCTACGGCGGCGGCGGTTTCTACCAGACCGACAGCGCGCAGAACCTGCCCCAGCTTTTTCTTGCGGACGTGCGGCAGTTCGGCGGCAACGCGACGATGGTCGAAAAAGACTTCACGCCGTACACCACCGCGCCGGATCCGATCCTGAAAAACCTGGCCGGCCGCCAACTGCCGGCGCTCAAGGGTTTCGTCGCGACCTCGCTCAAGCCGGGCGCGGATTTGAGCGTGTTCGTCAACAGCGGCGGCGTGCGCGCGCCGATCGTCGCGAGCTGGAAGTACGGCTCGGGCCGGGCGATGGCGGTGACCACGGACGCGAGCGGCCGATGGTCCGGGCGCTGGATCGAGAACGGCGTCTTCGCGCCGTTGTGGGACAAGCTGATGGCGTGGCTGGCGCCCGGAACGTCGAGCCGCGGCGATTACGGCGTCGCGCTCGGCTATCGGGCGGGACGCATCGAAATCCGCCTGACCGATTACAGCGCGGGCGCCGCAAGCGCGGACCGTGCGCTCAACGCCTCCGTCACGGCGCCCGGCGGCGCCAAGTTCGACGCGATGCTCGCGCCGGACGGTCCGGGCGAACTCGCCGGCAGTATCGAAGCCGCCGCGCCGGGAAATTATTTCATCCAGCTCAAACCGCCGCGCGGCTCGAACGTGAATTATCCGCCGCTGGCGTACACCGTCAGCGCCGCCGTCGGCGCGGAGTTGCCGCGCCCGGCGCCGAATTACGGCCTGCTCGAACAACTGGCTTCGGCGACGGGCGGCCGGCTCAATCCCGCCGCCGGCGATCTGGCGGTCGCGCGTCCCGGCTTCGAACGCAGCCAGTCCTTCGGCGCGTGGCTCATCATCGCGGCGATGTTACTCTTGATCGTGGAGGCGCTGGTCAGGCGCCTGACCTGGTGAGTCGGGCGGCGCGATGGACGACGGCGGACCGGTCGAACCGAACCATCATTTGCAGCATCGCTGCCCGGCCGAGAGCCGCTACTGCGCGATGTGCGGCGGCGCGCTCAAGCCGCGCATCGTGCTGCCGGATCGCAAACGGCTCAAAGTATGCGAGCGTTGCGGTTTCGTCGAATTCGTGGGACCGAAGGCGGTCGCCGGATGCCTGGTCGTCGCGGAGCGGCGGATTCTGCTGCTCAAGCGCGGCAATCCGCCTGCGATCGGGAAATGGACTTTTCCGGGCGGCTATATCGATTTGGGCGAGACGCCGGCCGCCGCGGCGATTCGCGAGACCGCCGAAGAGGCCGGTCTTGCCGTCGCCATCGATCGCCTGCACGGAGTTTGCGCCGATCCTGCGCGGCCCGACGCGATGGTGGTAGTATATCTGGCGACGGCCGGGCCGGACGCGCGGCCGTCGCCTTCGGCGGAAGCGCTCGAAGCGGGTTTTTTTGGCGCGGACGAAATTCCTTGGGACGAACTTGCGTTTCGCACCACCCGCGACGCGCTTGACGATTGGGCGGTGGCGATGGCCGCGGCGCGCCCGGAATGACGCGCCGATGCGGGAGCGAAGATCGTGTCCGCGATGGATCGAGTTTGGGGTTCGCCTCCATGGCGGCGTGAAAATGCGGCCGCCAATCAACTGAAATCATCGGTGTGGCCGGAGGTCGCGATCGTCGGCGGCGGATTCACCGGCGCCTCGGCGGCATACCATCTGGCGCGCCGCGGCGTGCGGACGATCCTGCTCGAAGCCGGTTCATTCGGCGACGGCGCGAGCGGCCGCACCGGCGGCCTTGCGCTTGAAGGCACGGCGGCCGGCGTCGTCGAAGGCGCCGGCGATTGTCTCGCGACGCTCGAAGCGCTGGTGCGCGAGGAGCGGATCGATTGCGGGTTGAGCCTGCCCGGATGCTGGGAAATCGCGCATCGGGGCGCCGGCGCCGAACTGCCGTGGAACGACGACGGCGCGCGCTTGCGAATCGTGCGCACCGTGGTCGGCGGCGTGGTCAATCCCGCCGCGCTGCTGTTGGGATTGCTGCGCGCGGCGGCGCGCGCCGGCGCCGAAATTTACGAACGCACGCCGGTGGCCAGAATCGCGGCGCGGCCGGCGCCTTCGCTCGAAATTCCCGGAGCGACCGTCAATCCCAGGACCGTCGTCGTCGCGGCGAACGCATGGATCGGCGAGTTGATGCCGCCGCTCAGGGCCGGGATGCGCAGCGCGCTGACCTTCGCGTGCGCCACCGAACGGCTCAGTCCCGAAGCGCTGAAGGCGATCGGACTGGAGCGGGGACTGCCGTTTTACACCGTGGATACGCCTTACCTGTGGGGCCGGACTTGCGCCGACGGCCGCGTGATCTTCGGATCGGGACTCGTCTATGGACCCGCGGCGCGGCTCGAACACGTCAGCATCGGCGCCGGCGAAGCGAAGCTCGCGCTGGAGCGGCTAGAAGCGCGGGTGCGCGGTCTCAATCCCACGCTCGCCCGCATCCGTCTGGCGGCGCGATGGGCCGGGCCGATCGGAATCACCGACGATTTGGTTCCGATTCTATGCCGGATTCCGGGAGCGCTCGGAATCCTGGTCGCCGGCGGTTACTCGGGACACGGCGTGGCGATGAGCGTGAAGGCGGGCCGGATGCTTGCGGCGGCGATCGCGGACGACGCGCCGTTGCCGGCGTGGGGCGCGCCGCTGGGCTGACGTTTGCCTACGGCGCGCCGAGCGGCTTCAGCGCCTGACGATCGAACGCCGCCGCCACCGCGTCGATAGTGTCGGCTTCGTCGGTCGATTTGTCGGAGCGGACGCCGACGATGCGGGCGAACCGCAGGGCCATCCCGCCATCATATTGCGGACTGCGCTGGATATCGCTGTAGGCGACCTCGACCACGATTTCGGGCCGCACGACAACCACGCCGCGCCGTTCTTCGATCTTCAACGCGAGCAGCCGATCGGTCATCTCGCGAAAGTCCTCGTCGGTCAGCCCCTTGAAGGTTTTGCCGACTTCGACGAAGCCGCCGCGATTCGGGTCGCGTGCGGCCAGATGGTAGTTCGAAAGCCATCCGTGGCGCCGGCCGTAGCCCCATTCCGCCGCGACGATCGTCAAATCGAGCGTGCGCGCCTGTTTGATCTTGAGCCATCCGCGCCCGCGCGCTCCGGGCGTATAAGGACTCGCGAGCGCCTTGGCCATCACGCCCTCGTAACCGTCGGCGATCGCGCGGGCGAAGAATTGCGTTCCATCGGCGATCGAATCCGGAATGATTCGGCCAGCCCTTTCGAGACCGGCGGACTCCGCCAGTCCGGCCAGCGCGGCGTAGCGCCGTTCGTACGGCTCGTCGATCAGCAAATTCCCGTCGAGGCCGATCAGATCGAAGACGAACAATCGCACCGGACGTTCGGCGCGCATCCGCTCGACCTCGCGCACGCGGCCGAACCGCCGCATCACGTCCTGGAACGCCAGCGGCCGGCCGCCCGGATCGATCGCGATCACTTCGCCGTCGAAAATCGCGCGGCGTCCTGCGAGCCGTCCGATCGTTTCGATCACCTCCGGCAGGCTCCGCGTGATTTCGTTGAGCCGGCGCGACCAGATGCGGACGCCAAACGGCCCGCTGTGGATTTGCACGCGCGCGCCGTCAAGCTTGTGTTCCAGCGCGAACGGCCCGCCCAGTATCCGAAACGCGTCCGCGACATTGGCGGCCGGCTGCGCGAGCATCGGTTTGAGCGGCCGCGGCGCCGCGTCGGTTGGTAATGCGTGATCGCCACTGGCGTTCGCCGGCGTGGCGGCCTTATCGCCGCCAGCCTCGTTAATTTCCGCGGTTGACGCGGCAATTGACGAGGCGCCTCCGGTTGCGGTCAAGCGCAGGAGCGTGCGGCCGACGTCGCCTTCGACCATATTGATTCGGCGCACCTCCGCGATCGGCCGCGCCGCCATCGCCGCCAGCGCCTCGAGCATCAATCCCTCGCTCATTCCGTGGCGCATTTCGCCGATCAGGATTTTCGCGAGGAACTTGGCCTCGAGCGGCGTCGCGCGGCGCAGCAGGCCGCGCAGCGCGTCGAGCTTGAGGCGGCGGGAATTCCGTCCCTCGATCGACGCAATCGCGGCGAATTCGCTCTCGACTTCCGCAATCGTCAGCGTCGGTTCCGGAGTATCGGCGCGCCGCTTGAGCGCCATCTCGATCGCTTCGCCGAAATCGGTTGCGGCGGCGAAGATTTCTTCGCCTTGATCTTCCGCGCCGGCGATTTCAGCGGCGATTTTCCAGATTGCCCGGCCGCTCACGTTCAACGGTTTCTCCGCGCCCTGCGGCAGCGCCCTTCCGACCATGAACCGGGCGGCGGCGGGCGCCTCGGCGCGGCCGATACGGTTTAGAAATTCCGCGGCCAGCGCCGCGATTTGCAAGCGGCTCTGAGTCTGCGAAAGCGCGAGGCAAAGATTCGCGAAGTCGTTGAAGGAGGCCACGCCGCCAGCATATTCATGCGCGCCCCGCGCCGCGCAACCCGCGGGATTATTGCGTCCGGGCGAGACGCGAAACGGCGCGCGCGAGGCTCAGGCCGCGTGCGGAGGCGAGGAGAGCTTGTTCCCGTCCGCTCCGACTTCGTTTGGCGCCGCGGTATTCGCGGGCAGCTCGACCCGCCGCATCCGCATGATCAGCTCGCTCCGCATCACGTAGGCGGTTTCCTCGTGCGCGAAGCCGTGCTTTTCGAGAATCCGGAGCAGGCTTTCGCGGGTGTAGTGCGTGATATGCTCGTCGCGATAGCCGCCTGGCGCGAAAAATCCATAGAGCGGCTCGATCGTGCGCCAGCCGATCGTGGCGTAGTCGGGGGTGCCGATGATCAGCGTGCCGTTGGGCGTCAGCACCCGGCGCATCTCGGCGAACAGCGCGTCGTCGAACGGAATATGCTCGATCACCTGCGAGCTGATCGCGCAATCGAAAGCGCCGTCGCGGAACGGCAGGGCGAATGCGGAGGCGCGCGCGAGAGGAATTCCGAAGCGCCGCAAGTAGCGCACCTTGCCCATGCTGAAATCCATGCCGACGGCGTTGTTGAGGCTCTGGATGATCATGCTCGAGCCGCATCCCGCGTCGAGGATGCGCGTGGCGCCGCGCGCCCAGAAGGTCGTGATGCGATGGCGGCGGCGCTGCCAGTAGCGCTGCAGCGGAATCACGCTATAGAAGGCGCGCGCGTCGTAATCCGCCGAGGAGACCGAATTGCGGAGTCGCCACAGGCGCGCGGCCGCCCACGCCAAATCCAGGCCGAAGCGGATCAGCCGCGCGTGGGAGCGCCCGGCTTCGCGCGGGAAATAGGTGAACGGCGCTTCATATACGCTGTAGCCCTCCGCCCACGCTTTGACCAGAATTTCCTCCAGCACCTCGAAATTGCGGCTTTCGAGTTTCAGACCGGCGATCGCTTCGCGCCGGTAGAGGCGAAATCCGCTCGACATGTCCCGCACCGGCATCGAGAGCGCGCGGCGCATCGCGAGGTTCAAAATTCGGCTCAACAGATTGCGCAACCGGTCGCCGTAGCTGACGCCGCCCTGCGTGTAGCGCGAAGCGACGACGATATCGGCGCGATTGCGCGCACGCCACATCTTGGCGATGAAGGCCGGCTCGTGCGAAAGGTCGGCGTCGAGCGTGAGCAGATAAGCGCCGCGCGCCTCGGCGAAACCGGTTTCGAGCGCGCCGGCGTAGCCGCGCCTGCGTTCGCGCGCCACGCGCGCGCCGAGCCGCTCCGCGGCTTCGGCCGTGCCGTCGGACGAGCCGCCGTCGATCACGAGGATTTCGAAGTCGAGCTTTTCGCGCTCCAGCAGAGCGCGCAGCCGCGGAAGCAAAATTTCGAGGTTGGCGCGCTCGTTTACGACCGGCAGAATAACTGAGAGGTCCATTGCGGTTGTCCACAATTTTTATTTGTATTTCGCGGTGAAGAAAACCCGCCGTGAAGCCGGTTTGCTTGCCGCGCGGCGCCGCAGGCCGTAGTCTCATTGGCATTCATGGCAGGCGGCGAGGTGGAGTGGCCCGGCGATGAGATCCCACTGCGGCGGTTTGGTCTTCCGGATATCGGCGATTCTCGCGATATGCTTGTTAGGCTCAGGTCGGTTGGCCGAAGCGCGCGCCGCCCGAACGCATCGCGGCGGCGCCGCGATGCGTCGCGCCAAGGCCGAAGCGCCGCCCGCAATCCCGCTCGATCAGATTAAGACCTTCGATAATCTGCCGGCGCCGTTCGCGCTCGACGCGCACGCCGCGATGATGATCGACGCGCGCAGCGGCGACGTGCTCTACGCCTACAACGAGCACGAGAAGATGCAGCCGGCGAGTCTGGCGAAGATGATGACGTTTTACTTGACGATGGAGGCGCTCAAGCAAAAACGCATCACCCTCGAAACCGACGTGCCGATCAGCGAAGCGGCGTGGCGGCTGTCGCTGAACAGCTCGGTTTCCCGGATGTTCCTGCGGGTCGGCCAGACCGTGCCGGTGAAAGAATTGCTGTACGGTTTGATGGTGTCATCGGGGAACGACGCCGCCGTGGCGCTATCCGAATATCTCGCCGGCAGCCCCGACGCCTTCGCCCAACAGATGAATCAAAAGGCGAAAGAACTTGGTCTTGGCGAGACTCATTTCGTCAATCCCGACGGACTGCCCGCGGACGACGAATACACCACCGCCGCCGACATGATTAAGCTTGGCCGCGCGCTGACCGAGAATTTTCCCGACGCGGAGCAATTCACCTCGGCCAAGGATTTCACTTTCGACAATATCACGCAGCGCAATTTCAACACGTTGCTGTTTTACGATGCGCGCGTGACCGGAATCAAAACCGGACACGTGCAGGAAGCCGGATTCCATCTCGTGGCGTCGGCCAAGGCGGGCGACCTTCATCTGATTTCCGCTGTGATGGGCACGCCGAGCATGGAAAAGCGCCGGGTCGAAACGGAGAAACTGCTGGCGTGGGCGTTCCGCACCTTCACCACCGTCAGTCCGGACTGGCGCCAATCGGCTCCCGCCACGGTCCGGGTGTACAAGGGCGATATCGTCGAGGTTCCGATCGCTCCGGCGGGCGGCACGCCCTATTTCACCGTGCTGCAAGGACAGGAGCATCGCGTGAAATTGGCGGCGGCGCTGCAATCCAAACCGCTGGTCGCGCCGGTGCCGAAGGGCGCGGCGGTCGGCGAACTGGCGGTGACGATCGCGGGCAAACCGGTTTCGTCGGCGCCGATGATCACGCAGGTCGAGGTTAAGCCGGGCGGCCTGATTCACAACGCGATCGATTCGATCCGGCTGCGGCTCTGAGCGCGGCGACGATGAAAAGACAAACGGCGGCAGGCCTTCCGGCCCGCCGCCGTGCTTTCTCGTACATTCGGCTTTTCGGTTATGCGGCGCGCTCGGCAACGAACTTGCCGATTCCCTCGACCGCCTGCTGACCCTCCGGCAGAAACGCGGCGAACATTTGCCAGACATGGATCATTTCCGGCCATACTTCCAGCTTGACGTTCACGCCGGCGGCCCTGGCCTTGTCGGCGAGACGGGTCGAATCGTCGAGCAGGGTTTCGTCATTGCCGACCTGAATCAGCAGCGGCGGCAATCCTTTGAGGTCGGCATGAAGCGGCGCGGCCAAAGGCGTGCGCGGATTTTTTCCGCCAAGATAGGCCGCAGCCATCCCGAGCAGACCCTCGCGCTGCACCACCGGATCGGCCGCCGCGCGCGTTTTCATCGATTCGCCGATTGCTTCAAGATCGACCCACGGCGACATGCAGACGCCGGCGGCGGGCATCGGCAGCTTGGCGTCGCGAATCGCGAGCAGCGTGGCGACCGTGAGTCCGCCGCCCGCCGAATCGCCCGCGACGGCGATCTTATTGGGCTTCAATCCCTGACCGAGCAACCATCGATAGGCCGCGACCGCGTCGTCAACGGCGGCCGGGAAGGGGTTCTCGGGAGCAAGCCGGTAATCGAGACCCAGTACGCGCGCGCCCGCGGCCCGCGAAATGCGGCTCATCAGGTCGCGATGCGTATTCACCGAACCGATGACGTAACCGCCGCCGTGGAGGTAGAGCACGGCGCGGTCGGCGGCGGCGTTGGGCGCGCAGACCCATTCAGCGCTGACGCCGCCGGCGTTGGCTTTTTCGCACTTGATATCCGGAGCGAGAGGGGTCGCCGAGGCCATTTCCTCGAAGATCCTGCGAAAATCCTGAGGGCTTTTCGCATTTGCGCCCTTCTTCATCATTTCGCCGAGAGCATCTTTCGCCATCTGCAGCTGCGGACTAGCCATCGGATAATCTCCTCATAGTGGATGCCGGCCACGCGCCGACCAAGCGTGCTCCATCGCCGTCAATGACCGGGGATTCGACCGCAGAGTAACCCAGCGCCCGCCGATCCGCCAAATGCCGAATCAGCCATTGCGCAAAAGGCCGCTCAATCCGGCGAACAATAGCGGCGTAATCGTCCATCCAGCGAGAATATGCAGCCATAGATACGCTCTGAGCAGCCGGGCGGATCGAATCGCCGAACGTTCGCGGGCGGCGCCGGCCGCGGTTCCGTCGTTGGCGTCGCGGACTGGATTTGGCCGCCAATAGGTTCCCTGATGCAGGTCCACAACGGGCAGAAAATTCTCCAGCGAGTAGATGAAGCCGCTGAAGGGTGGATAGTGCGGCGGCGGCGCTCCGGTTTGGCGGAATTTTTCGTAGGCGTCGGCCTCGGTCGGCGTAATCAGGCCGGCCCGATAGCCCCATCCGAAGAGCATCGCGCCGGATACGACAAATCCCGCAATCCACCAGAGCGCTCGCAGCGGGCGGTATCCGTAACCGATAGTGATGCGCAGGGTTTCGCGCCACAGGCGATGGCCGAACGACAGTTGACCGTAATTGGTCATCGCGTTCTGCTGAGCCACTTCCACCTCGATGGCGTCTTCTTCGGCGCCGCTTGCGCGCAGCGCGCGGGCTAATTCGCGATAAGGCTGCGGGTCGGCCCATAGCGATCGCGGCTGCCGGCGCAGCCACGCCAGCCGCATCGAGGCGGTCTTCGGCCCGCCGCTGAAGTCGCCGTAAACGAATCCCGCCAAATTAAGCTTGCCCGCGGCCGGCCAGCTTGCCGCATCGTCCCACAACGAATCGGCGCGGGCGTCGTTCAGATCGAGGATGGTCGCCGGCGTGTGCGCGACCTCGACCCAGTAGAGCGCGCCGGCGATCGTCGCGCGCTCTGCGTTGATCCCGTTCGGCGCGTTGCCGACGAATCGCGCCTGGTGAACGCTCAGCGCGCGGCCGATATGCGCCAGCCGAAAATCGAGCATCCCGCTCGTCGTGAAGCCGTTGTGGAACAGCGCGTCGCCCCCGATCGAGGCTTCGACCGCCGACAAGGGCGCGTCGCCGCTGAGATTCGCCCCTGAAAAATCAAGGCTGCCGCCGATTTGCGCGCGAAAGAAATTGACGTTGCCGTAATCGCCGCCATCCAGCAGAACATCTCCGGTCGCGTTCGTCTGCTGTGCGGAGATCGAGCCGACCCGCGATCGGCCGAGATCGATGCTGTTCAGATGGGCGAACGAAATATCGACGCCGCTGGCGATCGCGGAAGCGAGAATCGTAAGCGGCGGCGCGACGTTCTGATACGAGAGGTCGAGCGGTCCGCTGATCCGCGCGCCGGCGATGCCGATGCCGCTTGGATGCACCAGCGCGGAGACTTCATGGTCTGTGACCAGCCAGCAGACGATTGCGGCGCGGATCGTGCGGTCGGGACCCCACGACGCCGCTTGCGCAGGATCGTTCGAGGGCGCGTTTGGATCGTCGCTTGGTCCAATCCATTGCAACTCCCGCTCCGGCGCCGACCGGACCAGCTTGATTTCGGCCGCGCTCAGCGGGCCGAAGCGAGCGCGCGCCGCGCGCTCCAGCCAGTCCGCGGCGGCTATCGCCGGATTGCGCGCGGACATGTCGCGGCTGCGCGGCGCGGCCGCGCCGGCGCTCGAAGCGAAGAGCCACGCGAGCGTGAGCGTGGCGAATCGCGCGGCCAGCCGCCGGCGCCGTGCGCATCCGATCATTGCGCCGCTATCCGCGCCTCGCCCGCCGGCGCTTAACGGAACGCGGGCGCAATCTCCTCGGTGAAGAGCTTCATGTTGTCGTCGATGTCTTCGTGGCGGCAGGCCCAGCTCAGCATCACCGAGCGCGCGCCCGCATCGACGTATTCCTTGAGCCGCTTGCGGCAATCGTCAGCGCCGCCCGAAAGGGTATAGCGCGCCGCGATTTGCGAGAAATCCTGCGCGTAGGTGCCGCCCAGCGCCTTGGCCGCCTGCTGCACGGCGAAATCGCGGTCCTTGTAAACTGAAGCGAAGATGAACAGTCCGGGCCGGAATTGGCTCATGTCGCGGCCGGCTTCTTTGCCGAACCGATGAATCTTCTCAAGGCTCTCGTGCAGCATCTCCGGCGTGTACATGTACGGCAGCCAGCCGTCGCCGTAAGTCGCGGCCCGGCGCATCGCCGGTTCCTTGCGGCCCGCGACCCAAATCGGCGGATGCGGCTTCTGCACCGGCGCGGGGCTGATCGTCACGCCGGAGAATTTGGTGTAGCAGCCGTCGAAGGTGACGTTCTTTTCGGTCCACAGCCGCTTGATTACTTCGAGCGCCTCGTTGGTGCGCGAGCCGCGCTGTTTGACCGGCACGCCCACCGCCTCGAACTCTTTGGGAAATTCGCCGCCGATGCCGATGCCCATGTGGTAGCGGCCGTTGGACGCGACGTCGAGCACCGAGGTCAGCTTCGCGACCACCATCGGCGTGTACAGCGGCAGCAGCACCACCGAGCTCATCAGCTTGATCCGGCTGGTCGCGCCGGCCGCGACCGAAAGCGCGATCAGCGAATTCGCCACCGGCCCATGAAACATCATGTGCTCGCCGCTGGTCAGATAGTCGAAGCCCATCCGCTCGACCTTCTGCGCATATTCCGGAATGCCCTTGCTGGACGGGATTGCCACGCCGAACTCGACTGACGCCACGATCGTACCTCCGCTCGATAACCTGTTCGCCGGCCGGATCGGCCGGTCGTGCGGTCTGTGATTGCGCGCCGGAGCCGCCGGGTCCCGTGCGCGATTGCACTTGCCGTTTAGCATATCTTTGTCGCAAGCTGTAACGGCTTCTGATTGGATGGAGCGCGATCTTCGGGTCGGCGGGAGGTTGTCCGATGGAACATCAAGCGAGCCGTTTCGTCAGCGATCGGCCGGCTCAGGCCGCGGCGGGATGGCGCCTGCGGGCGCTGACGGCGCCCAGCGTGCTCTTCGGCGCCAACGGGATGCGCGTCGGACCGGATGGCCGCCTTTACGTCGCGCAGGCGTTCGGCAGCCAGGTAAGCGCGGTCGATATCGCGAACGGCGCCGTCGCGACGATTAGCCCGATCGGCGGCGCGATCGTCGCGCCCGACGATCTGGCCTTCGATTCGCGCGGCGCGCTCTATGTGACCGAAGTGATGAGCGAGCGGGTGTGCGCGCGGGAGCCGAACGGCCAAACACGCATCATCGCCGACCAGGTCCCCTCCGCCAACGGCATCACCGTATGGCGCGACCGCCTCTTCATGGACGAATGCCGCCCCGGCGGGCGGCTCTTCGAGCTGTTTCCCGACGGCCGCGCGCCGCGCCAGCTTGCGGATAACCTGCCGCTGCCGAACGCGCTTTCGGTCGGCCCGGATGAAAATATCTATTTTCCGGCGATCGGCGCCAATGAAATCTGGCGGATTCCGCTCGCCGGCGGCCGTCCCGAACGCTTCGCCGGCGACCTCGCGGTGCCGACCGCGGTGAAATTCGACAGCAAGGGCTTTCTGCTCTCGACACAGGGACGGAGCGGCGAAATTCTTCGCATCGATCCGCGAAGCGGCGACCGGCGCGTGGTCGCCAAGGTGCGCCCCGGTCTCGACAACCTTGCGCTGGCGGCCGACGATCGCCTGTTCGTTTCGCATTTCGTCGACGGCGGCGTGGCCGAAATCATGGCGAACGGCGCCGAGCGGCTGCTCGTTCCCGCCGGATTTCTGGGTCCGATGGGTCTCGCGTGCGGCGCCGACGGAACGATTTACGCCGCCGACGGAATCAGCATGGCCGCGGTCGCTGCCGACGGCTTGGCGCGCCGGGTGGGGTTGCTCTTCGACGGCCATTTTCCCGGCTTCGTCCGCGGCCTGACGGCGGGCGCCAACGGCAACCTGGTCGTGACGACCTCGGCCGGCGACGTTACCGTGTACCATCCGGAAACTCACGAAATGGCGGTGCTCGCGACCGGCCTGAATGAGCTTTACGGGCTTGCCACTGCGCCGGACGGCGACGTTGTGGTCTGCGAAGGGGGAGAGGGGCGCGTGCTCGAGGTTTCGGGCGGCGCAATCGGCGTGCTCGCGCGCGGTCTGGCGCGGCCGGCGGGAATCGCGGTCGGCGCCGGCGGCGAGGTTTACGTGAGCGAGTCGGGAAACGGCCGCGTCGTGCAGTTGAACGGCGGCGTTTCGACCGTGATCGACGGCCTCGTCGAACCGCAGGGACTGGCGATCGCGGGCGATGAATTGCTCGCGCTCGACGCCGGCGCGCACGCGCTGGTCGGCGTCTCGCTGCGCACCAAACAACGCGCGACGATCGCGACTAATCTTCCGGTCGGGGCGGCGCCCGGAGTCGTGCCGAAACTGCTGCTCGGTATCGCCGGGCTGCTGCCGGGACCGTTGCGCCCCTTCGCGGACTTGGCGGTCGGCGCCGACGGAACGATCTTTATCGCCGCCGACGGCGACGGCAGCATCCTCGCGCTATCCCGCGCTTGAGGCTCGCGCCGCCGGATTCTCCTGGATGCCGCTGAGCGCCATGTGCTCGGGGCGGACGATCTGGACGGCGCGGAGGAAATCGTGAGGCTCACGGATACCTACTGGGGCCACGCCATCGTCGATCATCAGACCGGCATGATTGACTGGGGACGCGGCTTCCGTCCGCGTGGAGAAAACGGCTATGAAGACGACGAGGACTGAGGTGCGCATGAACAAGAAGAAATTTCGCGCGTTTCTCGTGCGCGCGTTCGCCGCATTCGCGGCGCCCCTCCCCAGCGAGGACGCGCGGTATGCCTCAATGCTATGGCGCACATGGTGCGCGATCTCATTCCCCTCGCGATAATCGAGGGTGTCGCATGACCGCGCAAGAACTTCGCGCCATCCGCGCCGCGCTGCGCACCGTACAGTCGTGGGAGTACGGCGAGCGCCATATCCCGGAGCCGATCGCGCGCCTCGTCGACACCCTGGTGCGCGCGGATCAATCCCGCAGACAGTGACAGTTTTGGTCTAGTGCCGATGTTCCACCAGACCACTACATATATTGGTCTGATGGATAACTCCGATCCCGAATTACGCAAAAGATCGATCCGTAATTTCGCTCGGCCACGCCGTCCGGGATTTCGCCGTCCACCGCCGCGCTCGATCGTGAGAGCTAGGACCGGCGTTTCGCGCGGTCAAGCGCCGCCGCCGCTTTACAGCGCGGCCGCTGCGGCGCTAATCATGCGGCGAATCCGAATTGCGGAGCGTATGACGATGGCCGAAACTCATGTACTCGTGCATGGCGCCTGGCATGGCGCGTGGTGCTGGGCGGGCGTGATGCGCCAGCTCGAAGCCGGCGGCGATCGCGCCTATGCGGTCGATTTGCCGGCGCACGGCGCGAATCATCTCGATCCCGCCAAAGCTACTCGCGCCGGTTACGTCGATAGCGTCGTGCGGTTTATCGAGGAGCGCAATCTGCGCAAGGTCGTGCTCTCGGGCCACAGTCTGGGCGGAATGACGATCGCGGGCGTCGCCGAACGGATTCCCGAACGGATCAAGCGGGTCGTCTTCGTCACCGCGCTGGCGATCTCCGAAAATTCGAGCGCTTTCGAGGCGATGGGGCCGTTGATGCCGGAGAGTATGCCCGGTCATATCCACGGACTTGCCGAAGGCGCGCCGGCCTTCACGCTCTCGGCCGAACGGTTCCGCGCGGCGTTTATCCAGGACGGCGCGGCGGGGTTGCAGGATTTCGTGCTGTCGGCGCTCGTGCCCGAGCCTGTCGCGCCCGCCAACGAAAAGGCGCCGCTCAAGGATTTTTACCGCTCCAACATTCCGACCGGCTATCTGTTCTGCGAAAACGATCTTGTGTTCGACGATCCCGCCAAATGGCGCGTCTTCGCCGGCAAGCTGCGCAACCCCGCGACCCGATCGATCAAGGCGGGCCATGAGCTGATGTTCACGCATCCGGTGGAGACGGCCAAAGCGCTTGGCGAACTGGCGCGCGCCTGAACCGCGCTTTGGGCCGGCGCGCCGCGATGCTACCTTAATCCTCGCGTGCAGCCGCTGCTCGAAGTAAAAGACCTGCGCACTTCATTCTTCACGCCGCGCGGCGAGGTTCGCGCCGTCGACGGCGTGAGCTTTTCGGTCGCTCCGGGCCGGATGACCGGAATCGTCGGCGAGTCCGGTTCCGGCAAAACCGTAAGCGCGCTGTCGGTGATGCGCCTGCTGCCCGACAACGCGCGGATCGTCGGCGGCTCGATCAATTTCGACGGGACCGACCTGGCCGCTCTGCCGGAAGCCAAAATGCGCACGCTGCGCGGCGCTCGAATCGCGATGATCTTCCAGGAGCCGATGACCTCGCTGAATCCCGTCTTCACGATCGGCAGCCAGATCAGCGAAGCGATTCGCCTGCATCAGCGCTTGCCGCGGCCCGCCGTGCGCGAACGCGCGATCGAGGCGCTCAGGATGGTCGGGATCGCCGACCCTGAACGCCGCCTGCGCGACTACCCGCATCAGTTGTCGGGCGGGATGCGGCAGCGGGTGATGATCGCGATGGCGCTTGCCTGCAATCCGCGCCTGCTGATCGCGGACGAGCCGACCACCGCGCTCGACGTGACGATTCAGGCGCAAATTCTCGATCTGATCCGCGAATTGCAGGAACGGCTTGGGCTGGCTGTGGTGCTGGTCACGCACGATCTTGGAATCGTCGCGCAATATGCCGACGACGTCGCGATTCTTTACGCCGCCCGCGTGATGGAGCGCGCGTCGGCGTCCGATCTGTTCCGCAATCCGTTGAGTCCCTATACCCGCGGCCTGCTGGCTTCGATTCCCGGAATCAACGGCGAACGGAGCCGCCGCCTGCAGGCGATTCCCGGTTATATCCCCGGCGCGCTGAATCCGCCTTCCGGATGCCGGTTCCATCCGCGTTGCCCCATCGCGATCGGCGATTGCGCACGGATCGAACCGCCGCTTGAAGAAAAGGCTCCCGCCCATCATGTCGCCTGCATCCGCGTCTGAACCAGCCATGGCCGCGGCGCCGCTGGTGCGATGCGCCGGCGTGCGCAAGGAATTTCCGGCCGGTCAGGCGGGGTTGCTTGGCGGCAAGCGCCTTACGGTCAAGGCGGTGGACGGAATCGATCTTGAAATCGCGCCCGGCGAAACGCTCGGACTGGTCGGCGAATCAGGATCGGGCAAATCGACGCTGGGCAGATTGATCCTGCGATTGATCGAGCCGACCGCCGGCCAGGTTTTTTTCGAGGGGCGCGATCTGGCGGCGCTCAGCCGCGCCGATCTGCGTCAGATCCGGCGGCAAATGCAGGTCGTTTTTCAGGACCCCTATTCGTCGTTGAATCCGCGGATGCGCGTGCGGGCGATCGTCGCGGAGGGCATCGAGATCCATCGCCTTGCCCGCGGCCGGGAAAAAGAGGAACGCGTCGTCAAGATGCTGGAGCGGGTCGGGCTGGGTCCGGACGCGCTCGACCGCCTGCCGCACGAATTTTCCGGCGGCCAGCGCCAGCGCATCGGTATCGCGCGCGCGCTCGCGGTCGAGCCGCGCTTCCTCGTGCTGGACGAGCCGGTATCGGCGCTGGACGTGTCGATTCAGGCGCAGATCATCAACCTATTGCAGGATTTGCAGGACGACCTGCGGCTGACCTATCTGTTCATCGCTCACGATCTGCGGGTCGTCGAGCACATCAGCCGGCGGGTCGCGATTATGTACCTGGGGAAAATCGTGGAGCTGGCCGAGCGCGGCGAGATCTACGCCGAACCGCGTCATCCGTACACGCGGGCGCTGCTTTCCGCGATTCCCGCGATCGACGCCGCCGCCCGCACCGAGCGTATCAAGCTGCCCGGCGAAGTTCCGAGCCCGCTCGATCCGCCTCCCGGATGCGGCTTCCATCCGCGATGCCCCTATGCGAAAGATATCTGCAAGACCGTGACGCCCGCGCTCGTCGCCGGCAAGAACGGACACGCCGTGGCGTGCCACGTTTTTCCCGCGCTCTGAGCGGATCGGGGCCTGCCGATGCGCCTGACGAATCGCACCGATAATCCGGGGGCCAAGCCGTCCGCGTCCGCCGCCGGCGCGGAAACCCTCCGCGCTCCGGCGCCGCCGCAGAGCGGCGGCCATGCCTGGATCGACGACCGGATCCGCGTCGCGGTCGGCCACAACATAAATATTTCGGGCAAGCTCGCGTTTACCGGTCCGGCCCGCATCGACGGCCAGTTTCGCGGCGAAATCAGTTCAAACGACCTGGTGGTTATTTCCGAGACCGGCGCCGTGGACGCGCGCGTGCGCACCCCGCGCATCCTGATATTCGGCGAATTTCACGGCGAAGTGATGGGGGCCAAGGCGGTGATAATCGGTCCGTCGGCGCGCGTCAGGGGACGCGTCGAGACCGAGAAGCTTACGGTGAACGAGGGCGCCCGCATTGAGGCCGATCTCGTGGTCGGCCATTCCGCGAACGCCGGTCCCGCGCCTGAAAAATCCGAATCCTGACCGCCGGCGTAAGCCCGGCGGCCGTCGCGCCCTCAGCCGGCGCTCTGGATGCGCGCCGCTTTGCCCGATAGCTTTCGCAAGTAATAGAGCTTCGCGCGGCGCACCTTGCCGCGGGTGAGCACCTGAATCTTTTCGATACGCGGCGAATGGAAGGGAAAGATGCGTTCGACGCCGATTCCGTAGGAGATTTTCCGTACGGTGAAGGTCGCGCGGCTGCCGCCGCGATTCATCTTGATAACCACGCCCTCGAAGGACTGGATTCGCTCTTTTTCGCCTTCGACCACCTTGACCTGCAACCGCACCGTATCGCCAACGCGAAACGCGGGGAGGTCGCTGCGCAAGGCGCGCTCTTCGATTTTCTGGATTACGCTGTTCATGGGAGTCCCACCCCCGAAGATGAGCCAGATAATTTAGCTAATTCGCCGGGACGTAACAACGGCCTGCGATTGATTATTCCAGGCTTGGGTAAACAACCCGTTCCGGCCTGAGGCGCAGCCCGCAGTGTCCGCAACGTCCGGCGAAAAGCTTCGCGACGCTCGGCGCTCCGTTCGTTGAATGGAACAGCCGGCCGCAGCGCGGACAGCGCGCGAACATCAGCCGCCCGGCCGCGAGCGCGATTCCGATCGTCCAGACCAGCGCCGTTCCGGCCAAGGCGAATTTACGGTTGGCCGCGCGCGCCGCGATCCAGAGCGCCGGGCCGAGGGTTATCGCCCATCCGAGCAGCCATAGCCGCCCGCGCCGGATCCGGCCGCGCGCCGCGGTTTCTTCCAAAGTCATCGCGCGATTAAGCGACGCCCGTGCGGCGCGGCCTCACGCTTCCTCGTCGCCGCCGGCGGCGCGATTGCAGCGGCTCAGCAGTCCCGCCGCCAAGAGCGAGACGCCGACGATCGACAGCAGCGTACCGAGCAATCCGCCGACGCTCGCCAAGTCCTGCCCGGCGGTTTCGATTACGAGGTCGGAGCCGGCCACGAGCATAATCGCGCCGAAGAAGATCATCAGATCGGTGATTATTTTCATCATTATCGCGCCGGGCTCCGCCGCCCGGTTCAAGCTTTAAATTCGCCGCGCCGCATTATCGCATCGCACAGGCCGCGCGGCCATGCGCCCGCGTCTAGCGTGGCGTCCCTTGAATAAGTTTGCACTTTGGGTCGATCTTGCGCTCCGTGTGGATGCCCGGATCAAGTCCGGGCATGACACACTCTATTCGTCATTGCCGGGCCCAGACCCGGCAATCCATCCCTGGTCGCCCGACAGTGGGCGATCTGCGCGCCGAGCTGACAAGGCGTCAGGTGGAAGTTATTTGCGGGACACCACACTAGCGTCCGCACAGTCGATCGAGGATTATTCCCGCCGCCGCGCGCACCGACAAATGGTTGTAACCGCCCCCGCCGAGAATCGGCGGCAGGGTCAAATCCGCGCGCTCGGCCAGCGCCGGCGCCATACCAAAACCCGTTCCGAACAGCACCATCAGCGGCGGGCTATCGGCCCGCTGCAGCATCGCGCGCGCTTCGCTCCAGGCCAGCCCGCCCTCCGCTCGCGCCGACGTGAACGCGACCAGCGGACGCATCCCGCTGATCGCTTCGATCGCCGCGAGCGCGTCGTCGAACGCGGGGACGATTTGGATCAGGTCGAGCGCCTCGCGCCGGCGCGAATCGAATTGGCGGCCATAGCCGGTTTGCCAATGTTCGAGCACGCGGGCCGCGAACGCGCGCTGGTCGGGGATGGGATGGATGACGAAAAACGCCTTCGCTCCGTAAGTCCGCGCCGAGCGCGCGAGATCGTGCAAATCGAGGCTGGTGATCGCGGAGGTGACGATTTTGCCGGTGCGATCGATCACCGGATAATGCGCGAGCGCGATATGCAGGTCCGCCACGTCAGGCCTTGCGCGGCGCGCCGTTCAAATCGGGCCGCCGCCGTCCGGTGCGCCGCCGCGCCTCGTCGCGCCGCCATTCGCGGATTTTGCCGTGATCGCCGCTCAGCAACACTTCCGGCACGCGCATCCCGCGAAACTCCTCGGGCCGCGTGTATTGCGGATATTCGAGCAGTTCGCCGCCCGCGAAAGATTCCTCTTCGAGCGAGGCTGGATTTCCGAGCACGCCGGGCAGCAGCCGCGCGACCGCTTCGATCACGACCATCGCGGGCAGTTCGCCGCCGGTCAGCACGTAATCGCCGATCGAAATTTCCCGATCGGCCATCGCGCGCACGCGCTCGTCGAAGCCCTCGTAGCGTCCCGCGATCAGCATCAGGCCGCGCGCCGCCGAGGCGAATTCGCGCGCAAGGCGCTGGCTGAACGGTTCGCCCTGCGGCGTCAGCAGGATTTTCATCAGGCCGGGAGTGTTGCTTTCGACCGCGTCGATCGCGGCGGCGATCGGCTCCGGCCGCATCACCATCCCGCTACCGCCGCCGTAAGGCGCGTCGTCCACCTGATGATAGGCGCCGAGACCGTGCTCGCGCAGGTTGTGCGCCGAAATCGCGATCCGGCCCTGGCCGCGCGCACGGCCGATCAGGCCGGCGTCGAGCGCCGCGAACATCTCGGGAAACAGGGTGATTACGTGGAATTCCATCGCCGAACGGTTTTGCGCCGGGTCGTTGTGTCCGGACATTCTAATCGAGCAGGCCGGGAACCGCTTCGATAACGATCTGGCGCCGCTCGAAATCGAGCGAGCGGATCACGTCGGCGATCGCCGGAACAAGGATTTCCCGCCCGCCCTCGCGCACCACCAAAACGTCGTTGGCGCCGTTGCTGAAAACTTCCTCCACCACGCCGATTCTTTCGCCCGTTGCGGTCGTCACCGCGCAGCCGATCGTCTGAAAATAATAGAACTCGCCCGCGGCCAGCGCCGGCAGATCCGCCGCCGCGACCGAGACGATCGCGCCGCGCATCGCGTCGGCCGCCTCCGGCGTCGCGATTCCTTTGAGCATGATTCGAAACGTCGTCCGATTGATCCGCGCGGCCGCATTCAGCCGGTACTCGCGCGGCGGCGTTCCGGAGTTCGCAACGAAGAGGCGCCGAAGCGATTCCAGGATCGACGAATCCGCATCGTCCGGCCTGAGCCGAAGCGCGCCCTTCAGCCCGTGGGCGCCGGCAAGATAGCCGATCCGCACCAACCCGTGCGGCGCGGCCGGATTTGATTGGTTCTGCGTCGAAAGCCTGCCGGCCGCGTCCATCCCGGCCTATTTGTCTTCGATAATTTCCAGCACGACCTTGCGGTTGGTGCGCGAGGCGACCGCATTGAGGATCGTGCGGATCGACTTGGCGGTCCGTCCCTGCTTGCCGATAACGCGGCCGAGGTCTTCCTTCGCCACCCTCAATTCAAGTACCGAGGCGGTGTCGCCCTGGGTCTCCTTGACTTCGACCGCGTCAGGATTATTGACCAACTGCTGCGCCAGGAACTGGACTAGCTCCTTCATGGCAGGCTCCCTGGAAGGCGTCAGGCTGATTGAGCGGCGCTTGTCGCTTGCTTGAGCAGCTTCCTTACGGTGTCGCTGGGCTGTGCTCCCGATTTAAGCCATCGATCCGCCTCTTCGGCTTTGAGCGTGACCTTGGGCGGATTGAAGGCCGGATCGTAGGTGCCGATCTGGGCGACGAAACGGCCGTCGCGCGGCGAGCTCGAATCGGCCACTACGATACGAAAAAACGGTTTCTTGCGCGCGCCATGACGGCGCAGCCGGATTACCAGTGCCATACCTGCGGTTATCTCTCCCTCGGATATTCTAGCGCCCGAAGCCCAGGCCGCGCATCAGGGGGCGGCCCACGCCCATCCGGGTGATTTTCTTCATCATTTTGCGGGTCTGCTCGAATTGCTTGACGAAGCGGTTGACCTCCTGCACGGAGGTGCCGCTGCCGTTCGCGATTCGCGCGCGCCGCGTGCCGTTCAATATAAGATGATTCTGCCGTTCCTGCCGGGTCATCGAGTCGATTATAGCCTGCACCCGCTTGAGTTCGGCGCGGGCCTCCTCGGAGTCGGCCTGGCCGGCGATTTTCTTCAGCCCCGGAATCATCCCGAGCAGGTCGCCGATCGATCCCATCTTGCGGATCGTGCGGAGTTGATCGGCGAAATCCTCGATCGAAAATTCATTCTTCTTGAGCTTGCGCTCGAGTTCCTTGGCCTTGTTCTGATCGTAATTCTGCTGGGTCTTTTCGATCAGGCTGAGCATGTCGCCCATGCCCAGAATCCGCGAGGCGAGGCGGTCCGGATGGAACACCTCGAAGGCGTCGAGCTTTTCGCCCAGACCGGCGAACAGGATCGGCGCGCCGGTGATCGCGCGCACCGAAAGCGCGGCGCCGCCGCGCGCGTCGCTGTCGAGCTTGGTCAGGACCAGGCCCGAAATCTTGAGCCGATCGTGAAAGCCCTGCGCGACGTTGACGGCGTCCTGACCGGTCATCGCGTCGGCCACCAGAATCGTATGATGGGGATTGGCGGCGACCTTGAGCCGGTCCAGCTCCGCCATCAATTCGTCGTCGATTTGCAGGCGGCCGGCGGTGTCGATCAGCAGCGCGTCGTGGCCGCCGACCTCGGCCCGCATCAGCGCCCGGCTTACGATCTCGACCGGATCCTCGGTCTCCCGGCTTTCCGCGACCGGCACGCCGATTTGCGCGCCCAGAATCCGCAACTGTTCCATCGCGGCCGGCCGCCGCACGTCGGTCGAAACCATCAACGGATGGCGCTTGCGTTCGGCCTTGAGGAAACGCGCCAGCTTGGCCAGCGAGGTGGTTTTGCCCGAACCCTGCAGGCCGACCACCATGATTTTTACGGGCGGCTTGACCTTGAGGTCGAGTTCGCGGGCGCTGCCGCCCATCACCTCGCACAGTTCGGCGGCGACGAACTTGATCAGATGCTGCTCGGGGGATAGGGAGCGCAGCACCTCCTGCCCGAGCGCCTTTTTCTTTACGTGCTCGACGAAATCGCGGACGACCTTGATATTGACGTCAGCCTCGAGCAGGGCGAGGCGGACCTCACGGAGCGCTTCATCGATATTGCGCTCGGTGATGCGACCCTGGCCTTTTAACTTCTTAAAGACGCCTTCGAGGCGGTCGCTGAGCGTGTCGAACATGATCGGAACTGGATGTAAGAAGAGACGACCGGATGGTCCGGATTATTCTGATGCCTCGGAAGTCGGCGCAGGCTTTACTCCAAGCATCAAAGCGTAAACCCGCCCGCCCCCGATGTCAACGCGGTACTGCCTAGCCCCACCAACGGGGATCGCCTTGGGACGGCCGACCAAAGAACGCACCACGTGGATCATGAAGGCACGCAATCTGCATGCGCGCGTAGCTCTGGTCTCACCCTTCTTCCGAATGTGACGAGATAGACCTTTAATCCTTCGGTTCGAGCAAATTTCATGACGGGCACGAAATCAGAGTCTCCCGTGACGAGAACCAAAATGTCCACCAGCCGGTTCAGCGCAATTCTCGCCATGTCAAGCCCGATACGAATATCGACGCCTTTCTGCTTGAAATCAGGAATTAAATCTTTGGGTTCGATCGCACGCCTCGTGGAGGCAATCTCTTGGAGCGATCTTTGTTTGATTTTGAATCCTTGGCGAAGCAGCACACCACGACGAACTGCGAAATCTGATTCTTGCTCAAGCTCTTCAATTAACCGTTTATTCGCGATACCTAACGGGCTGGTCTTGTAGTTCGTTTGAAAACCGTCCATTGGATTGGTGACGGTTCCGTCATAAGGCAGCGAATCATAATAGAAAATTCGATAAAGCGATCCGTTAGCCAATCTTTGATGATCGAGAATTCGTTCGCAGACCTGAACGATTTCATCCGACGAAACAATTGGTTCTGGTCTTGATTGCGTCAGGGCGCTGCGAACGAAGCCATCGTCCAATAAAAGCGCAATTTTATCATTAGGACGCGATTCTACTCGCATGAAATTACATCATAAGCATTTATTCATCTATTCCAAGCATCTTGACGAACGGAATATCGGTGGTTTAAATTAGACACTGAATCGAAAGACGCCCTCCCTTCGCGTACAATCCAAGTAGGATCGCAAGGACCTCACGCGTTGGGGGGCACGTTTTTAATCCCAATCCCGGTTATTTTTCTTTTCAACTTTGCAACATTCGTTGACCAATTATTTCTCTCATACCGCCGTGCGGTCGAGCGGGCGGTACTGGATCGCGTCGCTCAGATGGAACGCCGGAATCGGGCCGCCGCCGTCAAGATCGGCGATCGTGCGGGCGACTTTTAGCGTGCGGGTGTAGGTGCGCGCGCTCAGGCCCAGCCGGTTTATCGCCAATTCAAGCAGACGCTCGCCGGCGACGGGACGTCAGATGGTCGGTATGCGCGAGCCAATTTCGCTGGCGATGTTCGAGACCAGCCAGGTTATTCCGGCCGCGTAGGCGAGCCATCTATGAGCGCGGCGCATGGCGCGCGGCCATCGCCCCGGCCGCTTGCGCAGCCAGAACAACGCGCCGCCGAAAAATGGCATGACCGCCATCAGCGCGAAGTAGATCAGGCCGACGTTCTGATGAAAGGTCATGAAGCCGATATGCCGCGGGTTGACAATCGGCGGATGCGGCCGGCTGCCGGCGACGAGCGTGTTCATATAGACCACGAAAACGCTAAGCGCGAGCGCCGCGGCCCAGCGTCCGACATGTCCGGCGCCGCCCTTGGCGGCGGGATACTGCCACAGCAGCAGGACGCCGGTCAGCAGCGTAAGCCAGAACGAGATGCGGTAATTCCAGTGGGACAGCAGATAATTCATTTCGCGGTTGCGCGGCCGCCGTTCGCCGCGGATCCGGCGGCCATGGTTAAGATGCTCCGCGCGGATTTCGCCGAGACGGTCTCTTTTTCATTATTACGCCGGCCGTGATCTGTCGATCGCGCCCAGACGGCTATCGTGTTGGATTCGTCGTAGTCGAAATCTCGAATATGTTGGTAATTTTTCCGGACGAACGCCTGAATCGGTTCGATATGATCGCTGCCGGCCGGACATCCCATGTGGTCTATGGCCGGACTCCAGAACACAAATCGAACATTGTGCCGTTCGAGAGCGTGAAGCGCCTCGGCCGCCTGCCGCGGCGTGGTGAAATCGCAGGAAGTCAGCCACCAGAGCTTGGTCGGGTTTCTGAGCGCGAAAAGGAAATAGAGCCCGGTGTGGATGGGCGCCGCATCGAAGACGAATTCTCCGGGAACGGTGTTGTTTTCCAGCCATTGATAATAATCGCGGTAATTGCCGCGCGGGTAATCTATGGCGACCGTGCCGGACGGAGTATCAACATGGTTTGCGGCATGTTCATGCGCCCCCCATGTATCCATCAGCATCAGCGCCGCGATCAACAGCCAAAACAGCGGCAGCGCCGG
>JAJXZF010000040.1 GCA_021780225.1 Deltaproteobacteria bacterium
AAGCGATTATCGAAAGCCTCGACGACGGCGTCGTGCTGATCGATCGCGACGGCGTCGTGATCCATATCAATCAGACCGCCGCGATCATCCTCGGCCTCGAGCAGGACGCCGCGCTCGGCGTCTCCTTTGACGACCTTTCGAGCAACCATCCGCACTACCTGCGCGTGCGCGACGCGCTGCGGATGTTCAAAAAGGGCGCGAACGGCGAGCGGGTCGAAGTCGCGCTGCACATGCGCGGCCGCGATCATTCGTTCATGGTCAAGCCGATTCCGTTGCGTCATGGCGGGGCGGGCGCGCTCGGCACGATTCTGCTGCTGCAGGACGTGACCTACCTGCGCGATCAGGATCGGGCGCGCGCCAATCTGGTCGCGACGCTTTCGCACGAATTGCGCACGCCGCTTACGTCGCTCGCGCTTTCCGCCGAATTGCTGAGCCGCGACGACGCGGCGCTGGCGCCCCGCCAGCGGGAACTGCTGCACGCGATCCTGGAAGAATGTGCGCGCATGAAGCTGCTCAGCGACAACCTGCTGAACCTTGCCCGCGGCGACGCCGGCGCGATCGCGCTGGAGCGGGAGCCGCTCGACCTTGCGCGGATCGTCGAGCAGGTCGCCGAACGCTTCAATATTCAGGCGAGCGAGAAGGGCGTAAGCTTGACCAGGCGGATCGAGGCGCCGCCGATGCTTGAAGGCGATCCGGTCAAACTTTCGTGGGTGGTGAGCAACCTGGTCGGCAATGCGCTGCGCTACACGCCGCCGGGCGGTAAAATCGACATTGCGCTGCGCCGGCGCGACGGCGTGGCGCTGATCGAGGTGGCCGACACGGGTCCGGGCATCCCGCCCGCGATTCGCAACCATATTTTCGAAAAATTCGCGCAGTTCGGCGCCAACGGAGCGGAAAAAGGCGCCGCCGGCCTCGGCTTGGCGATCGCCAAGGATATCGTGCAGGCGCACAGCGGCCGCATCTTCGTCGAATCTCCGGAGGGCGGCGGCAGCCATTTCATCGTCGAGCTGCCATTGCCGGCGCAGGCCTGATGGCGCGCATAATCATCGTTGACGACGAAAAGAATATTCGTCGCAATCTCGCCGTATTCTTCGAGTCCCTCGGCCATCACGCGCGCGCCGCTGAAGGCGGCGCCGAAGCGATCGCCGCGCTTGGCGACGAACCGGCGGACCTCGTCCTGACCGATGTGCGGATGGCCGAGATGGACGGACTCCGGCTGCTCGAAGAGGTCAAGCGCCGCGATCCGGCCACGGTCGTGGTCCTGATGACCGCTTTCGCCACGGTTGAAAACGCGGTCGCGGCGATGAAGGCCGGCGCGCAGGATTACGTCACCAAGCCATTCACGCTCGATGAAATCCGCCGCACCGTCGATCGCGCGCTCGAACTGCGCGGCCTGCGCCTGGAAAACCGCGAATTGCGCAGCGCCGTCGAACAGGCGCCGATGCTCGAGACGGAAAGCGCCGCGATGCGCCGGCTGCTCGACACCGCCCGCCAGGCCGCCGCCAGCGACGCCACCATCTTGCTCACCGGCGAAAGCGGCGCGGGCAAAAACGTGCTCGCCCGCAAGATCCATCAATTGAGCCCGCGCCACGACTATCCGTTCGTCACCGTCAACTGCACCACGCTCTCGGAGCAACTGCTCGAATCGGAACTCTTCGGCCACATGCGCGGCTCTTTCACCGGCGCGGTCAAGGACAAGCCGGGCCGGCTCGAAGCCGCGCATCAGGGTTCCGTCTTTCTTGACGAAATCGCCGACTTGACGCCCGCGCTGCAAACCAAATTCCTGCGCTTCGTGCAGGAGCTCAGCTTCGAACGGATCGGCGGCGAACGCACCATCCAGGTCGATGCGCGGATTATCGCCGCGACCAATCGCGGCCTCGAATCCGAAGTCGCGGCGCATCGCTTCCGCGAGGATCTTTTTTACCGGCTGAACGTCATCACGCTGCGGGTGCCGCCGCTGCGCGAACGCGCCGACGACGTGGTTCCGCTCGCGCGCTGGCTGCTGCGCGCGGCCGGCCTGCGCAACCGCCGGCCCAGCCTGCGCTTCAACGCCGAAGCCGAAACCGCGCTCCGGCGTTATCGATGGCCCGGCAATATCCGCGAATTGCGCAACGCCGTCGAACGCGCCGCGGTGCTGTGCCGCCGCGACGAAATAGCGCCCGACGATTTGCCGGACTCGATTTTTCGCGAGCCGGGCGAAGCGGCGGCCGCCGCCGCGGCCGGCGCTGGCCAGCGATCGCCCAGTTTGGAAGACGTCGAGCGCGAACATATCCGGCGCGTGCTGGCCGAAACCGCGACGCTCGAAGAAGCCGCCGACACGCTCGGCATCAATGTGACGACGCTGTGGCGCAAACGCCGCCGCTACGGAATCGAGTAACGCCGCAAGCAACGCCGCGACGCGCCCGGCCGCCCGCGCCGGATCCGATCGGAGTTTCGAGCGCGACCGGATCCAGGAATTCTGTTCGAGGAAAATCGCCATGCGCTTGCGGGCGGCCGGCGCGCGTCCAGCCTGACCGCATCGATAGCATCCAGCCGCGGCCGCCGTCAGGGTGAAATTCTTCACTGTTGGGGCGGCGATTCACGTTCGGAATCGCGCCCGCGCCCGGATTTTCGGCGCTATCCGGCGCCGCCATGGCGGACCCATGGTTGATCGCGGCGCCCGCCGTGATAGCGTTGAGCGGCGTCGCGCGGCGGGCCGGGTTGAGCCGGCGCGCCGGGAATCCGCCGAACCGTCGCGTTCTCCGAATCGATGACCCACGCTGTCGCATCTCACGATCATTGACAATGGACCTGCGGGCCAAACTCGCTGCGATTTTCCTGCTGCTGCTGGTCCTGCCCTTCGTGACCATCAGCGCCATTCAAATCGATCGGACGGCGGCGGTGATGATTGACGACCTCGCCGATTCGGGCGATCTGCTGATCAACCAGTCATTCGAACAGGTTCGCCGGATTCTCACCCATGCGAGCGGCGATCCGATCGCCGCGCTGCGTTCCGACCCCTCCCTCGCCACCCTGCTCGAATCCTCGCAGGCCTTTGGCAAGGGCGTCGTTTACGCGCAGATCGAAACGCTCGCCGGAGAGCCGATCATCGCCCCGCGGGCCGATCCGCCGCCGGCCACGGTGGCCGCGACGCCGCCCTTCTCCAATCTGCGCGCCGCTCTCGCGTCGTGGTGGCCGCCAACCCGTTTCGAAGCGATCGCGGAGAACCATACCTACGAAATCAACCGCGCGATCAACGTCAACGGCCGGCCGCTGGCCGTTATCCGGGTCGGCCTTTCGACCGCCCTGATCGCCGCCGAAGCGCGCCGCTCGGTCCGCGACATCCTGGCCGCGGGCGCCGCCGGAGTCGTCCTGAGCCTGCTGGGCGCGATGGTCGCGGGCGGTCTGATGCTGCGGCCGATCGCCGACCTTGCGACCCGCGTCGAAAAAATCGCCGCAGGCGCGGACGCCGAGGCGCTGCCGGTCCAATCGGGCGATGAACTCGGCACGCTGGCCGCCAAGTTCAACGAACTCTCGCGCCGCATCAAGGCGACGCGCGCGCAGTGGGAGACCGAACGCGGCCAGTTCATCAACATTTTTCGTTCAATCAACGACGCCGTGATCCTGCTCGACGCGAGCGGCTCGGTCCTGTTCGTGAATCCCGAAGCGCAGGAGCGCCTTGGATTTCCGGCCGGCGGCGCCGCCGAAGGCAAGCCCCTGCCCTTGCTCCTCGGCCGCGATCATCCGCTCTCCCGCTTGATCGAAACCGCGTACGCGACCGGCACCGAGATGCGCGACGTCGCGCTCGACCTCGGCGCCAACGGCCAGCCGAGCCGGTTGCTGGTCTCGATATCGTCGCTCGGGCAGAGTCCGGAACCGGCGGGACTGCTGATTGTGGCGCGCGACCTCGAATCGATGCGCGAACTTGAAAATGTGGTCGATTATTCGGGGCGGCTGGTGCGGCTGGGCGGGTTGATTTCCGGCGTCGCCCATCAAATCCGCAATCCGCTGAACGCGATGAACCTGCAGCTCGAATTGCTCAGCCAGGACGCCGCGCGCGGCGCGCCGCTGGAGCAGCGGCTCGGCGCCGTGCGCCGGGAGATCGATCGGCTTTCACGCGCCATTGACGCCTTGATGCGGTTCATGCGGCCGGAGGAGCTGAAGCTCGCACAGGTCGCAATCAACGATCTCGTCAGCGAAGTCGCGGGCCAGGTGGTTCAATCCGGCATTCGGATAGAGGCGAACTTCGACCGCACGCTGCCCGCCGTAAACGTCGATCGCGCGTTGCTGGGCGAAGCGTTGCGCAACGTTATTTCCAACGCTTGCGACGCGATGGCGCAGCAGGGCGGCACGCTCCGGCTCGAAACGGCGCTGGCGTCCGGCGGCTTCGTCGAAATTCGCATCGCCGATATGGGCGGCGGAATCGAACCGGAGAATCTCGAACGCATTTTCAATCTCTATTTCACGACCAAACAAAACGGCAACGGACTGGGCCTGCCGCTCGCGCTCCGCGCCGTCGATCTTCATCATGGTACGATGGACATCCAGTCCGAACTCGGCGCCGGCACGACCGTGATTATCCGGATTCCGACGGGCCGGCGAACCGACGCGGCGATTGCGCCGCCATCCCGGTCCGGATGACCCCCGATGAAGCCGCGTAGAGTCGTTTTCTGCGTGGCGGCCTTTGCCGCCGCCGCTTGCGCGGGATGCGCGCAGTTGGGTATCCGCAACCCGTTCGCGGCGCCGATGGCCCCCGTGCAGCAGCCCGGCTACCGCGCTGAGCCCCCGGCGCCGGAGACTGAAAGAGGGCAGCCGCTTCCGGAGCGAACCGAGCGCAACAGAGTGAGCCGCGGCTCCCATGCGACCCGTTCCGTTCAACACGCGCCTGCGGCCGCTGAAACGACCGCACCGGCGCCAGCCCCGACGGTCACGCTTGGCGACGATGATCGCGACCGCACCAACGCCCAGCACATGATCGACGACGCCGGCTCGCGCCTGGCGCAAATCGACCCGTCGAAATTAAACGCGGACGACGCGTCCAGCTACAGTCAGGCCAGCGGTTTCGTCGCCGCCGCGCGCGCCGCGATGGGTCAGCGCGATTATCTGGCCGCTTCGAGCCTTGCGCGCAAAGCGTGGACCATCAGCCAGCAGCTCGCCGTGCGCGCCGCCGGTCCGTAATTTTTCCCGCACATCCGGGTTTTGCCAAAGATAAAGGGCGTCCGGGTCTTGCCGATTCCGGCCTTCGACCGCCGCGAATTTCACGGCGTCCAGCCGGCGTCCGACCGCGCGACGCCCTGCTAGCTGAGGTCCGCCGAGGGAGAGGCTACGCCCCGCCACGTGGGGGGGGGTTACGCGACGGGCGCGTTCCTCATCCATCGGCGAACAAACTGTGAATCTCGATTCGTCTCGCGGTCTGACCCGATGCCTATTCCTCCTCGGGACCAGCGCCGCGGCTCGCCAGCGATCGTCCCGCGCCGGGACCGGCGGTTCTGACGATCGCGTCGTGCGCGCCGCGCCGCTCGCTGTCATCGCGCGCCGGCAGGTTCAGGATCTCGCCGGCGAAGATGCGATCGGCGTCGCCAAGTTGCGGATTGGCGGCGATCAACCGGTCAACCTGATCTTGTGAGCCGAGGTAACGGGCCGCGATTCCCGAAAGAGTATCGCCCGCGCGCACTCGCACCTGATGCGGACCAAGCGGAATCGTATCGAGAGCGCCTGCAAGGCCGGGCGAAGCGCTCGCCGACGGCGCCGCGGCCGCCGTCGCGTCCTCATCGGACGCCGCATCGGCCTGCGGCATCGAGATCGAGTAGGCGTCCGGGCGCTCCGTCACCGCCTCGCCGATCATTCCGCCCGCATCGATACTGACCGGCCCGTGCCGCATCGGCGGCGAACCCTGCCACAGATAGATCGCGACCAAGCCAAAACACGCCATCGCGGCGATTGCGGCGGCCGGCCGAATCGAACCCGCTCGCAGGCTGGTCAGGCGCGCCGGCGCGAGCCATTCGCGCCATCGCGCCGCTATCGCCGCGCGGTCAGGAGAAAATCCGCACGCCGCCGCCGCGGCGCGCGCGGTCGCGACCGGCACTCGCGGCTCGTTCGCTTTCCACGCCGAGAGCATCGCGTTATGGCAGAGCATATTGATGCGGCGCGGATTGCCAGCGGCAAACCCGACTAAATGTTCCAACGCGCCCTGCGCAAAGACGCCCGCCATCGTTCCGCCGCAGGCCGACAGCCGATGCGCAACGTAGGCCGGCGCCTCGCTGCAATCGAGCGCGTCGAGCGCGATCCTGATTCCAATCCGCTCGTTGATTTGGCGCAGTTCCGGAGCGGCGAGAAGCTCCGCCAGCGCGGGCTGCCCGACCAGCAGGAAATGCAGGCGCGAGCTTTCGCCGTCTGCCCGGGCCGCGAACAAACGCAGATCCTCGAGCGCGCCGGCGGAAAGACTTTGCGCATCGTCGATTATTATCGCCACCCGATCGCCCGCGGACAGTTGCTTCATGAAACCAGCGAAAGCTTCGCTCATCTCGAACGCCGAAGGTCCGCTCGCGACGCCCAGTTGATGCAAAATATCGCGCGCGATTCCGTCGAAACCGAGGCGCGGATTGGTCACGTACGCGATTCGCGCACGGCCCTCGCTGCGCGCGATCAACGCCGCCAGCAGAGTGGTTTTGCCGGCGCCGGTCTCGCCCGTCATCAGCGAAAACCCACTCGGCTCTTCCGCAAGACTCCATTCCAGCGCCGCCAACGCCTCGCGATGCGACCGGCTCATGAAGAGCATCCGCGCCGTCGGCGTGAACTGGAATGGCGCGCCTGTCAGGCCAAAATGGCGATAGTACATGACGCTTGCGTTAGCCGGCCGTTCGTTTGGCGGATTCATCGCGATTGCGCTTCCCCCTCTTCCAAAACCACAATCCGGCACTCCGCCGCGAACGTCCGGCCAATAGTCTAAAGCATCTCCTGTGCCATCATTAATGATTCACGCTAACCGCTTGATTTTTTGAGATAATTTGAATCAGAAAAGAAATCGACGGAAATTGCGAGCTAGTCTTCCGTCGGCAACATTTACCAACTTACAATCGCTTTGATGGCGGCTTTTTCCGACGGTTCGCGCTGGATATCTCGACGCAACTGTCTCCTACTGTCACAATTAGTCAATCTTGGGTTCGAAGACTAATTTTTAAGCTCAGTAATATGTTCTGAGATTTCCGATATCGCGCAACTGTCGATTCTATCGAATTCCACCGCGCGCCATCGCCAACCTCACCAGGAAACGCCCATGCTGAAACAGCCGCGAAAGAACTCGACCGCTCAACGTCGCCCGGCGATTTTTCCCGGCTCATTGAAGTGTCTCGCGATGATCGCGGCGGCGACGCTGACATTGGCCGGCGCGATAACGCCCGCGCTGGCGCAATCCGCTATACGCCTTGCCGGCAATCATCCCCCGCACCTCGATCGCTACGCCTACGCGGGGCTGGCCGACGCGGCCCGTCCGCTGACGATGGCCATGACGCTGAAGCTGCGCAATCCCGGCGCGCTCGACCAATTGCTCGCCGAGCAGCAGGATCCGTCCTCGCCGAATTACCATCGATGGCTCACGCCGCAGCAGTTCGCGACGCGTTTTGGACCCACCGCCGCGGATTTGCAAACGGCCGAAGATTGGCTCGCGGCGCAAGGATTCGCGATTACCTCGGCGAGCCTCGCGCGGCGGATGATCACCTTCACCGGCTCGGTTGGACAGGCGTCGCAGGCGTTCAACGTCTCGATCCTGAAATTTGGCGGCGGCGATCTTTATGCCAACGCCGATGATCCCGCATTGCCGCCGCAGATCGCCGCGGTGGCGGAATCGATTCAGGGTCTCGACAACCTGCATGCGGCGTCGCCGCTGTTGAACCGGCCGGCTGCGCGGCCCGCGCCGCTCTCATCCGGCAAGCCCGCAGCCCATCCGATGCGGTTGGCGGAGAATACCGACGACGCGCCGCCGCCCGCGACGATTTTGCCGTCGCGGAGCCAGCCGAATTATTTTGTCAATGGTCTCGGCAATTTCGTCGGCCCGGCTGATTTTCAGACGTTTTACAACGAGACGCCGCTGCTAAAACTTGGCCTGAAAGGATCGGGACCGGCGGGATGCATCGGCATCATCGGCGTTTCGGACTATGCCGCCGGACCGATCGCGGCGTTCAACCAGCGCTTTCGTCTGCCCGGCCAGCCGATAAAAAAAATCCTGGTTGACGTCAGCAGTCCCGGCATCAACGGCGCCGAGGTCGAGACCGATCTCGATCTCGAATGGGCGCATGCGGCCGCGCCCGGCTCGCCGCTGCGTTACTATTTGGGAAACTCCGCGACGTCGCCCGACAGCAATGAGCTGTTGGACGCGATTCAGGGCGCCGTCAGCGACAACGCCTGCCCGGTCGTCAGCATCAGCTACAGCTTTTGCGGTTACCCGGCGAGTTTTTACAACAGCACTCTCGACGGAATCTTTCAGCAGGCCGCAGCGCAGGGGCAGACTGTTTTCATCGCCGCCGGCGACGACGGCGCTGCCGCTCTTTATGCGTCTGGCGGATCTTGTTACCCCACGAATCAGCGTGGCGTCAGCGAGATGGCGGCCGATCCGAACGTGACCGCGGTCGGCGGCACGCAATTTACTCCGCTTTACAATTCGCGCGGCGCCGTCACCAACTATGCGCCTGAAAGCGTCTGGGACAATCCCTATCCGAATGGCGCGGGTGGCGGCGGTCAGAGCGGAATTTTTCCGAAGCCGACCTATCAGGATGCCGGCACGCCTGGCGACGACACGCGCGACATTCCCGACATCTCTCTGATTGCAAACGAGTTCGAGCCGGGCGCGCTGGTGTATCTTGACAAAAGTTGCATCGTCTCGTCCGCTTGCAACGGCAAAGGCGGCTCACTACTCATCCCCGCCGGCGGCACCAGTCTGTCGTCGCCGGCATGGGCGGGAATCGCGCGGCTAATCGTGCAAGCCGCCGGTGCGCGATTGGGCGCCTTCAATCCGACGCTTTACAGTTTGGCCGCGCTGGGTCAGGACCAAGCCGGCCTGCACGACATCACGACCGGCAACAACAACTACGACGGAGTCGCCGGATTCAACGCCGGCGCCGGCTACGATCTGGCCAGCGGATGGGGCACGGCGAACGCCGGCGTCTTCGTGCCGGCCTACGCCAGCCAGTTGCCGGGACCGCCGACGGTCACGGTGCGGCCGAGCGCGCTCGCGTTCAACAACATAGTCGTCGGCCGGACCAGCCTGCCGAAGTTCGTAACGATTACCAATCCACCGCGGCAGCCGACGTGGCTGGTGATCGGCTCGATTACGGGCGGCGGAGACTTCACGGCCGCGCAGAATTGCGTAGGCGCGATTATCGGGCCGGGCCGTGCATGCCGCTTCGCCGTGCGCTACGCGCCGAGCGCGTCCGGGCCGGCCGCGCCGGTGACGCTGCAAATCGCCGACGACGCCGGAAACTCGCCGCAAACCGTCGCGCTGACCGGCAGCGGCCGATAACCGCGCCGCCGGATCGCTCCAATTCGGGTTCTAAATTGCATCTTTTTGCTTGCAGTTATACGTTGGTGCACAAACTATAAAGGATCGCGCCGCTGGATGATGTCGCTCGCAGATCGCTCAGTCTTGACCAAATCGGCGTTCGCGCTTGGTTTTGGAATCGCGCTATTGCTTCCCGCGATTTCCGCGCGCGCGAATCCGACCGCCGCCGAGATTCAAAGAGTCGCACAAATCTATGCTGCGGAGGCGGTAAGGACCGGAAGTTCGGTCGGCGTCGAAATCGGGGTGGTTTATGGCGACAGACCTCCCGTCTTCGTCTCCGCGGGCGACGCGGTTTACGGCCCGCGCGGCCGCCGGCCTTTCAACTCAAATACGATTTTTCAGATCGGCTCGGTCACCAAAATCTTCACGACGAATCTGCTGGGTCAGGCGGTCTCCGCGGGCGACCTCAAGCTCGCTCAACCGCTTTCCGATTTCACGGCGCAGATCGGCCAGATGCAGCCGCTTACGTCAAATGTCACGCTTGAAGAGTTGGGCGATTTCACGGGCGGCTTCCCGAGCCTGGCGCCGCTGTGCGATGGGACAAACCCGCCGGGATGCCTGCCGAACATTCGACCGCCCATCGACGTCTATAACGCTCAGCAATTCGCGGATTTTTTCGATTCCGCACTCCCGACCGATTACAACGCAAATCCGCCGACGCCGTTGACCTCGCTCCCCGGACCGTATTTCTACTCCGATTACAGCATCGGTTTGATCGGCCTTCTGCTTGGCGACACGACCGGCGTTCCGCTGAACAACTCGGCGTTGACGGGATGGTTCGACAAGTTAAGCGCGCAGCTCCTGAAGCCGCTCAAAATGAATCATTCGTATCTGTTCGGCGCGCCGGCCGCATCGTCCGCCGATGGGTATGAATCGGCGTTGGCGACCGCGACGGTCACGAGCGGCGGAATCGGCGCGATCAACTTGGTCAGCCCGGGCGGGATGTATCAGACGGCGCCAACCGTGCGCATTGTGGGCGGTGGCGGCCATGGCGCCGTCGTCACGGCCGCGATCAACGCCAATCATCAGGTCGAATCGTTCACGGTCGTAAAGCCGGGCGACGGATATATCGCGCGAGCAAGCGTGACGTTCAACAACGGCCTTTCCGCCAAAATAGCGAACGCGGCAGTGATCGTCAAAAACGGCAAAGTGGTCGCCGTAAATGTGGTCTCTCCCGGCGCCGGCTACCAGCAGACTCCGACCGTGACAATCGGCGGCGGCCGTAGCGCGAAGGGGCGCGATGCGCAGGCGATCGCGGAAATCGCCAACGGTCAAGTCACGCATATCCGCGTCATCGACGGCGGCTCAGGCTACGTACCGCCGCTCGCCGTTCAAATCGCGCCGGGCGCGCCCGTCGACAACGCGATTCCAATCTGGGCGGCCGCGGGCGCACTCAGCGTGTCGATGCGCGACATGGCCACACTCGCGGCGGCGGCGCTGCAACATTCCAGGATCGGACGAATCGACGTGCTGGCGGCGATCACCGACGGCTTTCAGATCGCCGAACTGCCTTACGCCTGTCAGGCCAACGATCCGTCGCTGGCGGACTGTCCCGCCGGCAATCCTCAATCCGCCCTGGCGTGGGCGATCGCTCCCGCCGATTCTGCCGCCGGCGTCGGCGAAGTGATCGAGAAGAAT
Organism: Deltaproteobacteria bacterium; assembly: GCA_021780225.1. Lineage (GTDB taxonomy): Bacteria > Desulfobacterota > Binatia > Binatales > Binataceae > JADMIL01. The sequence continues at coordinate 11,171 of JAJXZF010000040.1, forward strand.
GGCGGAATCGACGGATTTTCGACGCAGATCGAATTGATGCCCGCGCAGGACCTTGCGGTGGTGGTGTTCGCGAATTCGCGTCAGAACGTTCCCGACAGCGGCGAAGGCACCGCCACGGCGGCGCAAATCGCGCGCAACGTTTTGTACGCGATCTATTACGGTCTGCCCTGATCGGAAACTCGCGCCAGGCTGGACGGCGCGGGCATGCCGCGGCCCGCCAGCGGGATCGTTTGCGGACTGTTGCCGGCGTTGTCGAGCAGCGTGAGCGTCGCGGCGCGCGATCCTGACGCGAGCGGCGCGAACCGCACCGCGATCGCGCATCGGCGATGCGCTCCCAGCGCGGCGCCGCATCGGCTGGACGCCGCAAAGTCCCCGCCGCCGCTGATTGAAATTCCCGCAATCGCCACCGGTACGCGATGCGGATTGAACAGTACGATCGTCCGCTCGCGCGCCCAGCCGCCGATCCGCGCCGCGCCGAAGACCAGCCGTCCCGGCCGATATTCAAGCATCGCCGCGCCATCCGGATCCGGAGTCGGCGTCGCCGTGGGAGTCGGAGACGGCGACGGCGGCGCGGTGAAATGCGCGATAAAGGCGTCGCCTCCGTTGTGATCGAGACATCCGGGACAGGTCGGCTGAAAGGCGTTGGCGCTAAGCGGAAAATCCGCCGATCCGGCCCCGCCGGCGACGTACATGCCGCCGCTCGCTGAATCGAAAGCGATTGCGGTCGCGGCGTCGCCGACCGCGCTCGTACCGTCGAATCCGCCCGTGCCGCCAAGATAGGTCGAATAAGCCAATGCCGCCGCGCCCGCCGCCGACGGGCGAACCACGGTGACGAAAGCGTTTGGAGCGGGGGGAGTGTTGGAGCAAGCCGCGCATTTTTTTTGCGCCGCATCGGCGGTGACGGGAAAATCGGCGGATAGCGCCGCCCCCGCAAGATACAGGTCTCCGTCCGGCGGGGCCGCAATCGCGGTCACGGAATCGCCGCCCGCCGTCGAACCGGAACCGCCGAGAAAACTGGCGTACTGGATCTGTTTCGCCGGCGCAGCGGCCGGCGCCAGCATCGCGACAAAGCCATTGCCGTGAGCGCAATCGCCGCCGCACTTTTTCTGAAACGCTCCCGCCGTGACCGGAAAGTCGCTTGAAAAAGTCGTGCCGGCCACGGCGGGAGCGCCGGAGGGCGTCAGCGCGAGCGCGGCAATACCGTCGCCGCTCGTCGAACCGCCGAGGTAGGTTCCATACGCCAGCGCCGTCGCGCCCGAATCGATCTGGAGATGGGCTACGTAACCCGAAGCGCATCCCGCCGGGTCGGCGGCGCTCGGACAGACGGTCTGGAACGCGCCCGAAGTCGTTGGAAAATCGGCGGAATCGGTGGTCCCGGCGATCCATGCGTCGCCGGGCGCATCGACCGCGATTGCGGTCGCGGCGTCGCCGCCGTTTTGATCGCCGCCGCCGCCGATGAAAGTCGAATAGACCAGCGCGGACGTCCCCCACCGCGACGAATCGATTACGCTCAGGAAGCCGTCGGTCCGGTCCGCGGCGCATCCGGGGCAAGACGGCTGGAATGCGGACGGCGTGACGGGAAAATCCGCGTCGGCGGAATAGCCGGCGAGATAGTCGCGGCCGTTGGCGTCGAGCGCGAGCGCGGTCGCGCCGGAAAAGGCTGTCGCGCCGCCGATGCAGGTCGAATATGCGAGTTGCGCGGCGCCGGCCGCGGTAGGATTCAAAATCGCGAGAAACGGTTTCTCGGCATCGGCGCAGGCGGCGCCAAGCGCCCCTGCGGTGATTGGAAAATCGGTCGAATCGGTGACGCCGGCAAGATGGACGTAACCGCGCGAGTCGAGCGCGATCGCCGCCGCGCCGCCGCCCCATCCGGTCGTGCCGCCCAGGTAGGTCGAGTAAACCAACTGCGCCGCGCCGGCGGCGCCCGGCTTGATCTCGGTGACGAAAGCGCTCGCGAAAAAATTGTTCGCGCCGTTCGAGCAGTACCAACATGAAGAATCGAGCGCGCCGAAAGCGATCGGAAAATCGGGCGAGGTCGTCATCCCGGCCAGATAAACGTCGCCCGCCGAATCGCCGGCGACGGCGGTCGCCACGTCGCGTCCCGAACCGCCGAGAAAACTCGCATAGTCCACTTGCGGATCGATCACGATGGACGATTTCGAATCGTGCGGGCCGAGGCCAAAGCCGACCGTCACGCCGGTCGCGTCGCGCGCAAGAATCGCATAGCGGACGGCGAGCCTGCGGCGACGGTTGGATGCCGACCGCGCATAGACCGTCGGGCGCATCAGGCGGAGCTTTCCCGCCGCCGTCGCGACGACCAGATCGCCGTTGTGATCGACGCCAACGTCGCGCGCGCCGGCGAGCTTGATACGAATATCGCCCGGATGCGCCCGCGGCGTTATCGCAAGATTGAATTCAAGCCGCCCGCCGGCGCCGTAATAAATCAAATCAATCCCGGGCCAGACGTCGCGTTCGACGATTTTCGCATAGGCCGGAACGCCGAACCGCCATCGCGAACGATCCGAGCCGAGCAAATAATTCACCCGCCCCGCGGGCGCGCCCGACGGCGCCAGCATCGCGCCCGGCGAGGCGCCCAGCAGACGCATCGCGATTATTTCGGGATGCGCCCGCTGGTTCCGTATCGAAAGCGCCCGCCGCGGGCAAGACGATCTAATCCGCCCGGCGGGAGCGAGCACGATTCCAACGCCGCCGCGATCGAGCGCGATCGTGTAGTCGGCGCCGTGCGCGACGTAGCGGCGCGCCGGACCTGCAAGCGATGCGACGGGTTCGAAACGGAGCGGCAAGGCCGCGGTCGCGACTCCTCTGATTTCCGCGCGCGCGGAATCATTTGCGCCGCGCTGGAATCGCGATACGGCGCCGGCGATCGCGAACGCCAACGCAATCCCCAGAGTCACCAGCAAAAAAACTGCAATCGGAGCTTTGCTTCGATATGAACGGAGGAATTCTGGCGCCATGACGCGAGGTTCCGAGCAACTTTCGCGTCATAGCTTAAATCTGCATACTCAATCATGCAATTAAGCTTGATAACAAATTATCAGTCAGTTGTGATTACATTTAGATAATCTATCAACTGTGGTTGAGCGCCGCATCGCGACCGGGGCGCGACGTCTCACGGATGATCGGGCGGGCCGGCGGCCAAGCGGCTACGGAAGCGTCAAGCCCGCCGCGGCGAAGCATCCGCGCCAGCCTTTTTGGATATACAGTCCGCGCTCGCAATAGACCACGCGCGGGTAATAGGGTCCCATGGTTTTTTCGGCGCAATCGGCGGCTTTTTTCAACTCGCTCGCGCCGATCGCGCGATCCACGGAACCGCCGACGACGCATCCGCGGCGCGCCACCGCCTGCACCGATTGCGTGAACGAGTTCGCCGGTATCAGGTTGCGCAAGATCAGCAGATTAGGCTGCGGCGCCGCGTTCCACGGCAGGAAGCTGGCGTCGGCCGCGAGCCATCCGGGACGCGAAAATCCCGGCGCAAGGACGTAAGTATAATATCCGTTCGCGTCGAGCCGCGTCGCCCAATCGGCCTGGCAGGCGGCGACGGGCGCCGGCGGGTCCTCCAGATTGTCGCACATCGACCAGTAGCGCATCGCGATCGGCCCCGCTCCCGGCGCCGGTTTCGAGACCGGCGCACCGGCATGAGTATCGGGAAAACCAGGCGCCTTGCCGCGGATCACCACGATTCGATTCGGCGCGGCGCAAATGCCGCCGCTGACCAGCGTTTTGACGGCGTCGTGATGGAACAGCCCCGGCAGCACCCTGACGTGAAACGGAGGCGGCGCCGCGGCGCATCCGCCGCTATCGACTTCCGCCGCGCCTCCGGGCGCAAGCGCGGGCGCGGCCGCGCTGGCCAGATAATCGGCGGCCGCCGCGCCGGAATCGCCCAGCGTGCGCAGCATCCGCTCGGTCTGCGCGATCGCGTTCGGGAAAAGCTGCGGCCGGCAGGCTTGGATGGTTTTCGAGCGGCCGTCCGCTGCGATCAGCGCGATCGTCGGAAGCGGCGCGCCGCCCTTGCGATCGGCGCCGCCGTCCGGCACGTAAACTCTGTAAACGATCCACGCCAGGCCCTGACGCGGCACGCCGAGATGATTGTGCGAGTCGTCGCGTTTGCGGCCGACGCTGACGGAATAATTGTGCGCGAGCGCCGCTTTGGCTCCGCTTCCGGGGCGGAACGGGCTTGCCGAGCCTTCGTCAGGCGCAATATGCAGATCGAGCAGGCCTGCGGTCTGGACGCCGCGCGCGTCGTAAGTCGCCAGCGTCATCAGGCGGGCGTTGGGGAAACGGCCGCGCACGATCGCCTTGGTCCATGCGGAGGGATCGAATGGGGTGGCCCAATAGGTGGCGTCGGGATCGGGATGCGCGACGTTGGACGCGCCGGCGCCGTCGATTTCGATCGGCCACGCACATTGCGGCGGCGCGTCCGACGCGGCGGCGATTCCCGCGCCGCAAAGCGCGATCGCCAGAATCACGCTCGCAATCCGCGCCAACGACCGGCGCCGGAACGATCGGTTGGCCGGAAAGCGGCGGCGGACGCGAACGGCGAAGTTGATCATCGAAAAGAACGTCGCGGAAGCGCGGCCGCGAGGCGCCGCACAGCCCAGTTAATACGGAATTCGCGCGCGAAGTAATTGGCGCGCGCCCAGTTTGACGAAATATCCGGCCGAAAGTTTCAGCCGCGAGCCGAGGCCGGCGGCGCGAATGACAATCGCCGGCCGCCGCAAGCGGCGCCGGCGATCGTCGCCACGGCGAAGCCTCTTTCCGATCGCTCAGTGGGGCGCGCGCCGCAGTTGTTCGATTTGCGCGCGCGCGCGGGCCAATGCAAGCGCTTGCGCGGCATCTTCGTATTCCGGATCGAACATGCTCATCGTGGCGAGCCGCTGCTCGGTCGCCGTCGCCTGCGCGGCCGCTCCGGCGCTGTCGACCGCGCCGGGCGCCTCCGCCTCGACCGCAAGCGCGGTCATCGCGCCGTCCTTGACCTCGGCCAGCCCGCCCGCCAGCAGGAATTCGTTGTAATTCCCCTCGCCGAGCTTGAGCGTGATCACGCCGGGCGCGATCGCGGTGATGAAATTCGTATGCATCGGCAGCACGCCGAACTCGCCGAGCGGCCCGACCGCCGTCACCTGCTCGACGGCGCCGTCGAACAGCACGCCGGTCGGCGTAATCAGCCGGAAATTGAAGGTTTCGGCCATGGCGGCGCGCTCCGGCTAGCGGGCCTCGCCGCGGGCGAGGCGCTCGGCCTTGGCGCGGGCGTCATCGATCGTGCCGACGAGATAGAAGGCCTGCTCGGGCAGATCGTCGCACTTGCCTTCGAGGATTTCCTTGAAGCCGCGCACGGTTTCGGCGCGCGGCACGTAGGCGCCCGGAATATTGGTGAACGGCTCCGCGACATGCATCGCCTGCGACAGAAACCGTTCGACCCGCCGCGCCCGCGCGACGACCAGTTTGTCTTCGGCCGAAAGCTCGTCCATGCCGAGAATCGCAATGATGTCCTGCAGGTCCTTGTAGCGCTGAAGTATCTGCTGCACCTGGCGCGCGACTTCGTAGTGCTCCTGGCCGACGATCTGCGGATCGAGCACGCGCGAGGTCGAGGCGAGCGGATCGACCGCGGGGAAAATCGCTTTCTCGAAAATTTTGCGCTCCAGCGCCGTGACCGCGTCAAGATGCGAAAACGTGGTCGCGGGCGCAGGATCGGTGTAGTCGTCGGCGGGAACGTAGATCGCCTGCACCGAGGTGATCGCGCCCTTCTTGGTGGTGGTGATGCGTTCCTGCAGTTCGCCGATATCGGTGCCCAGAGTCGGCTGATAACCGACCGCGCTGGGCATCCGGCCGAGCAGCGCCGAAACTTCCGAGTTCGCCTGAACGAAACGGAAGATGTTGTCGATAAAAAGCAACACGTCCTTGCCCTGCTCGTCGCGGAAATATTCCGCGACGGTGACGCCGGTCAGCGCGACGCGGGCGCGCGCGCCGGGCGGCTCGTTCATCTGGCCGTACACCAGCGCGGTTTTGGACAGCACGCCCGATTCCTCGAGCTCGCGATAGAGATCGTTGCCCTCGCGCGAACGCTCGCCGACGCCGGCGAACACCGAAACGCCGCCATGCTGCTTGGCGACGTTGTTGATCAGTTCAAGGATCGTAACGGTCTTGCCGACGCCCGCGCCGCCGAACAGTCCGATTTTGCCGCCGCGCGCGTACGGACAGATGAGATCGATCACCTTGATGCCGGTTTCGAGGATTTCGACCTCGGTCGCCTGCTCAGCGAAGGCCGGGGCGTCGCGATGGATCGGCATCCGCAGGTCCGACGTGATTGGTCCCGCTTCGTCAACCGGATCGCCGGTGACGTTCATCAGCCGGCCGAGCGTGACCTCGCCGACCGGCACCGAAATCGGCGCTCCGGTGTCGAGCGCCTCCATGCCGCGGACGAGGCCGTCGGTGGTGTCCATCGCGATGCAGCGGACGGTGTTTTCGCCGAGATGCTGCGCGACTTCAAGCACCAGGTTGCCCGCACGATCGTCGATCGTCGGATTGGTGACGCGCAGGGCGGTCAGGATCGCCGGAAGCGATCCGTTGGAAAACTCAACGTCGATAACGTTGCCTAGAATCTGGCTGATACGGCCGGTTGCTTGTGCGATCATGGCAAAGGTCTTTATCCTGAAAGATTAATTCGTGCGCTGACGCCGGCTAGCCGCGCAAGGCTTCGGCGCCGCCGACGATATCCATCAATTCTCTGGTGATTTGCGCCTGCCGCGCCCGGTTCATTTCGAGCGTCAGCCGCGCGATCATTTCAACCGCGTTGTTGGTCGCGCTGTCCATCGCGGTCATCCGCGCACCGTGCTCGCTGGCTTCGCCTTCGAGCAGGGCGTGAAAAATCGCCGCTTCGACGTAACTGCGCAGCACCGTGGGAATCAGTTCCGCCGCGCTCGGCTCGATCAAGTATTCGGCCGCGCCCGCGGCGCCCTCCGGCGGCGCGACCGGCAGCAGTTTCTCGAAAGTCGGGTGCTGCGAGAGCGCGGAGCGGAAGGACGAATAGATTACCCCCGCTTCGCACACCGCGCCGGCGCGGAACGCATGCAGCATCCGCGACGCGACGTCGCGCGCCAGTCCGACGGTCGCCAGCCGGGGCGCGTTGTTGACGCGCTCGCCGTCAAGCGGCGTCCTGGCGCGCTTGAAATGCTCCGCGCCCTTGCGCCCGATTACGAAAAGTTTGGGCGCAAGACCTTCGGACCGCGCCTTGGCCATCGTTTCCTCGGCCAGGCGGATCAGGTTCGCGTTGTAGCCGCCGCACAGGCCGCGGTCGGACGTGACCAGCACCAGCAACTGCGCGCGCTCCGCTCCTTCGGGCGCGCCCAGCGCTTCGGGCGCGGACGCGAGCAACGAGTCGGAGACGCGGGTGAGCGCTTCGTGATAGGGGCGCGCGTTAAACAGCGCCTCCTGCGCGCGGCGCAGCCGCGAGGCCGCGACCAGCTTCATCGCGCGCGTGGTCTGCTGCGTGGATTTGACCGACGCTATGCGCCGGCGAATCGCCTTGAGTGTCGCCATCCGTCAACTATGCGCCGAATCAGGCGGCTTGAGCGCCATCGGCGCGAGCGCTCGCGAAACTGTCGAGCGCCGCGATCAGCCGTTTGCGCAAATCGTCGCTGATCTCGCGTTTCTGAACGATTTCGGCGAGCAAATCTTTGTGCCGCGCCTCGAAGTTGGCGTACAGATCACGCTCGAACGGCTTGATCTGGCCGACTTCGAGCTTGTCGAGATACCCCTCGTTCGCCGCGAAAATGATCAGCACCTCTTTTTCGGTCGCGAGCGGTTCGTACTGGTTCTGCTTGAGCATCTCGGTGAGCCGCTGGCCGCGATGGAGCAGGCGCTGGCTGGCCGGATCGAGGTCGGAGCCGAACTGCGCGAACGCCGCCATCTCGCGATACTGCGCGAGGTCGAGCTTGAGCGTGCCGCCGACCTGCTTCATCGCCTTGATCGCCGCCGAGAAGCCGACGCGCGAGACCGAAAGGCCGACGTTAACCGCGGGCCGGATGCCGGAATAGAAAAGGTCGGCGTCGAGCACGATCTGGCCGTCGGTGATCGAGATGACGTTGGTCGGGATGTAAGCCGAGACGTCGCCGGCCTGGGTTTCGATAATCGGCAGCGCCGTCAGCGAGCCTCCGCCGGACTCGTTGCTGAGCTTGGCCGCGCGCTCGAGCAGCCGCGAATGAAGATAAAAGACGTCGCCGGGGTAGGCTTCGCGGCCGGGCGGACGGCGCAGCAGCAACGAAAGCTGGCGGTACGCGACCGCGTGCTTGCTGAGATCGTCGTAAACCAGCAAGGCGTGGCGGCCGTTGTCGCGGAAGTACTCGCCCATCGTGCAGCCCGAATAGGGCGCGATGAACTGGAGCGGCGCGGCCTCCGACGCGGTCGCGGCGACGACGATGGTGTACTCCATCGCGCCGTGGCGGCTCAGTTTTTCGACCACCTGCGCCACGGTCGAGCGCTTCTGCCCGATCGCGACGTACACGCAGATTACGTTCTGGCCTTTTTGATTGATAATCGTATCGATCGCGAGCGCGGTCTTGCCGGTCTGACGGTCGCCGATAATCAACTCGCGCTGGCCGCGGCCGATCTGCAGCATCGAGTCGATCGCCTTGATCCCGGTCTGCATCGGCTCCTTGACCGGCTGGCGCTTGATGATGCCGGGGGCCTTGATTTCAATCCGGCGGGTCTCGGCGCTTTTGATCGGCCCTTTGTCGTCGATCGGCTGGCCGAGCGCATTGACGACGCGGCCCAGCAGGGCGTCGCCGACGGGAACCTCGGCGATGCGGCCGGTGCGTTTGACTTCGTCGCCTTCCTTGATCGCCTGCGGCTCGCCGAAGAGCGCCGCGCCGACGTTGTCTTCTTCAAGATTCAGCACCATTCCGAAAACGGAATGGGGAAATTCAAGCAGCTCGCCGGCGGCCGCGTTTTGCAGTCCGTAGATGCGCGCGATGCCGTCGCCGCAGGACAGCACCCGGCCGGTTTCGCGCACCAAGACTTCGCCTTCGAAGCCCTTGATTTCGTCGCGCAGGATATCGCTGATTTCCGATGGTCTGATTTCCGCCATATGCCTAATTTGCCGCCGCGATCAGCCGCCCAAGCGCCTTTCCGCTTCCGCCAGCCGGGTCGCGAGACTGCCGTCGTAAATTTTCCCTTCAAGTTCGGCGACGACGCCGCCCACCAGCGCGCCGTCGATTCTGGTCGTCGCGAGGACGCGCTTTTGCGCGATCGCCTCCAGCGCCGCCACCACGTTTTGCAATTCGTTGGCGTCCGGCTCGCGCGCGAAAGCAATCGTCGCGCGCGAGCGGCCAAGCAAATCGTCAAGCATCCGGCCGTACCGCCCGGCCATCGCCGCGACTTCGCGAATCCGCCCGTGGCGGGCGGCGACGATCGCGAATGCGCGCACCGGATAGCTGAGATCGAGCCGCTCGGCGATTTTGCCCACCGCCTCGACGCGCGCCTGCAACGTCGCGGTCGGCGAATCGAGGATCCCGATCGTCTCGGGCGCATCGACGATTTTCGCGAGCCGTTCAAGCTCGGCGCCCCATTTTTCGAGCTGCGCGTGGTCGGCGCTCAGTCCCATCAGGGCGCGCGCGTAACGCTTGGCGACCTTCGAGGTTTTCATCGCCGCGCCTCCGCGCCCAGCCGGCCGACGAAGGCGCCCACCAGCCGCTGCTGGTCGGCGGCCGAGAAATCCGCCGCGACCATCTGGAACGCCAGCCGCGCCGCCGCATGCGCCAGCGCTTCGCGGACGCGCCGCGAAGCGTCTTCGCGCAGCGCCGTCATCGACAATTCGTTGTCGCGCTTGATCCGCGCCGCCGCTTCCTGCGCCTGATCGTAGATCCGTCCGATTTGGTAAACGGTCTCGTCGGCGAGATCGGACGCGAGCCGGGCCTTCTCCGTTTCGAGCCGGGCGAGCTTCTCCGCGGCCTGATTCGCAAGCTCTTGCGCTTCGTGAAACGCGCGATCGGCCTTGGACATCGTGTCGCGGATTCCGGCGGCGCGCTCGGCGAAAAAGCGTCTCCCCGCCGGCAGCAGGTATTTCACCAGAATTCCGACGAAGAGCGAGAAGTTGATGATGTAAAAGACGAGCGCGCCCCACGTGCCGTGTTCGGCGCCGCCGCTTTCGGCCGCATGCGCGAGCGACGGCGAAAGCGCCGCCGCGATAATTCCAGCGATTGCCGCCCGTGACTTCATCTAATTATTCGCCGCTCCATCCGCCCGCACCGGCCGGCCAAGCACGCTGCCGGCAAGCTCGGCCGCGAGCTGGCGTGCAATCCGTTCAAGCTCGTCCTTGGCCGCTTCGATATCCCGATCGATTCCGGCCCGGACGTTTTCGAGCGCCGCGCGCGCCGCGTTGCGCGCTTCCTCGAGCGTTCTGGCCGCTTCGGTCTCCGCCGCCCGCCGTTCGCTCTCCCGGCGTTCCAGCGCCTCGCGGCGCACGCCGGCGATTTGATTCTCGCGATCTTCGATCGCGCTTTTGGCCTCGGCCAGGAGCCGCTCGGCGCGTTCGTTAAGGTCCTTTATCCGACCCTCGCGTTCGCCGAGTAACTTAAGGAATGGATCGAAAAAAAGCCAGCCAAATATGACCCAGAAGGCGAGAAAGGACACAATCAGGATGCCAAAGACATCCCAGTCCGGCGGAATGTGCATGTTACGACATCAACTCTCCCGCAAGAGCAGAATCATCCCGGAGCCCGAATGTCAAGCTAATATGGGCTCGTTTATAATTTAGCAAAGCTTCTAGGATTAGGCCTGCTTCTGGACCCCGCCGCCGCCCGCGATCCGCTCCTGCGCGGGCTGCCGATCTTCCTTGGGGAAAACCGTAACCTTGCCCGATTGCGCCGCCTCCGGCTGCATCGAGCAATGCCCCTCGAACATCGCGCCTTCATGCACCACCAGCACCGGCGCCGTGATATTTCCGATAACTTTCGCCGAGGGCCGAATCTCAATTCGCTGCTGGGCGACGATATCGCCGCTGACCCGCCCGGCGATCACGATCGAACCGCTTTTGATTTGCGCGGTCACGATCGCGCTTTCGCCGATCGTCAGACTGTCCTTGGCGAGAATTTCGCCGTCAACCTGTCCGTCGATCCGGATCGCTCCGTCGAAAGAGAGTTTGCCCGAGATCTTCGATCCGCTGTCGAGATAGGCGCGCGATTCCACCGCGGGCGCGCTCGGACGCACCGGCATGACCGGCTTCTCGGTGGCGCTCGGACCGGTTGAGACCACGGTTGGCGTTACCGGCTGAGGCGGCGCCGGCGGCTGCGGGCGAAGATTCTGATCATTCTTGGGGATTTTATCCGAATCCTTATTGAACAGCGCCATCGCCAAACTCCTCGCGGAAATTCGCTAACGGAAAAGCGGACGGTCCCACCCCTTTGCCGTCCATCAGATCAGCCTAACGTGATTATCTGATAGCATTTGTGGAGTCAAATTTCATCCAAATTCTGTGGACACGCGAGTGCGTCGCGGGAAACATGCGTGGCCATGGCGGTCGTATTCATGCGACAGCCGCCGGAGCGTCGCATAATTGCCTTCTGGCGCCGCTATTGACCGGCGCAACGCGCGGCGCGAATCTGAAGAACCGGCGCGGCGATTTCGCCGCGCCGCGCCCGGAGGAACCAAGCCATGGCGGTGATACCCGACCAATATCTCGATCTCTTGACCGCGAAGCAGGCCTTCGCGAATCTCGCCACCGTAATGAAAGACGGCTCGCCGCAGGTGACGCCGATTTGGTTCGATTACGCGGCCGGGAAAATCCGCGTCAACACGGCCCGCGGACGGGTAAAGGCGCGCACGCTGAAACCGGGCGCTCGGGTCGCGCTCGCGATTCTCGATCCGCAGAATCCCTATCGTTACGTGCAGGTGCGCGGCCGCGTGGTCAGCGAGGCCGAGCACGGCGCGGCGGCGCATATCGATTCGCTCGCCAAAAAATATCTCGGCCAGGACAAATATCCATTCGCACAGCCGGGCGAGGTGCGCGTGATGTACGAGATCGAGCCGACGTCGGCCTCGGGCAACGGCTGAGGCGCGGAAATATCACAGCGGCCGGCGCGGGGCCGGCGGTTCTTCCTTCTGGATCGTCGTGCCGCAAGTGGATCCGCAGCGCGGGCAGACGTATTCGTACTTGTCGCCTTCGGGCAGGATTAGGAGCAGCCGCTTGCGGACGGGCACGGCCACCCGGCATTGGGGACAGGCCAGCAGGCTCGCTTCGAGCCGATCGAAAGAGGGAGTGCGCCGGGTCGCCATCGCGGACGCTTGACCTGCCTTCAAGTTGCCATCGCGCTGAATCTATCGCAAGGCGGACGCGAATCAGCGGGCGTCGTGAAAAATCACTCCGAGCGTGGTCCGCCCGCCGCGCGCGACCGTACTGACGCCGTGGCGAATCGCCGCGCGATAGACGCTTCTTGCGCCGCGCACGGGCCGCCAGCGCGTGGCGAAAACGATCGCCATCCCGCGCTCGAGCCGAAGCGCCTCCACCCGCGCTTGCGCGCGCGGACGCTGCTCGGCGAGCAGGAATTCTCCGCCCGCGAAATCGGCCTCCGGCCGCGCCAGCATCACCGTCGCCTGCAACGGAAAAAATACCTCGCCGTACAAATCCTGATGCATGCAGTTGTAGCCGCCGGCGGCGTAGCGCAGCACGAGCGGCGTGGGTTTGGTCTGGCCGGCCGCGCGGCAGGCGCGAAGAAATTGGTCCAGCGCCGCCGGATACTCCACGCCCAGCCGCAACGATTCGCTCCAGCGCGCGGCGATTGGAGCCAGCCGCCGATATAGCGAAATACGCAAAGCGGCAATCAGCGGCGGCAACGGCGCGGCGAAATATTTATACTCGCCGAGACCGAAGCGGAACCGCGCCATCTCGACCCGCGAACGGAACAGCTCGCGATGGCCGTACATCGCCGCGACCGCTGCGCACTCGCCGGAACGCAGCAGCGCGGGAATCAGCGCAAAGCCGCGCTCGTCGAGCGCGGCTTCAAGCTTCGGCCACGCCAGGCGCTCGACGCGCCGTTCGATTTCGGTTTGGATCGTCCCCGCGGATTCCATTTTATCGACGCCCGCAGCCGCCGCATGCGGGCGTATCAGTGCAACCCCGCCCGCGCCGGCCGCGTGAAATGAGGCGCGTTGTGCGGCCTCGGTTCGATAGCCTATCATTTGCAGTTACCGTTCGATGGCCGATCAGAACAATATTCCGGCGCCAAGCGTCTGGCTGGAAACCTACGGATGCCAGATGAATATCGCCGATTCGCAACTGGTGACCGCGGTGCTGCGGCGGGCCGGCTATGCCTCGGCGGCGCGGCCCGAGGACGCCGACGTTATTCTGCTCAACACCTGCGCGATCCGCGAGCACGCCGAGGAGCGCGTGCTCGGGCGGCTCGGCGATCTCGCCCGTCTGAAACAGGCGCGGCCAGGGATGCGGCTCGGGCTGCTCGGATGCATGGCGCAGCATAATCGCGCCGCGCTGATCGAAAAGGCGCCATGGCTCGATCTGATCGCCGGTCCCGACGCGTACCGGCGGCTGCCCGAGATGCTCGGCGCGGAGCGTTTCGACCCGGCGATCGACGTGCGGCTCGACCGCGGCGAGACCTACGGCGATCTCGCTCCCGAACACGAGGCCGGCGTGCGCGCGTATGTCACGGCGATGCGCGGATGCGACAAGTTCTGCGCCTTTTGCGTGGTTCCTTATGTGCGCGGCCGCGAACGTTCGGTGGCGCCCGCCGACATCCTGCGCGAGGTCCGCAGGCTCGCGGCGTCGGGCGTGCGCGAAATCGTATTGCTCGGCCAGACGGTCAACGCCTATCGCCACGGCGAAACCGGCTTCGCCGCCCTGCTGAGAGAGGTGGCGGGCGTCGATGGAATCGAACGGATTCGTTTCACCTCGCCGCATCCGTCGGACATGACGCCGGAGTTGATCGAAACGATGGCGGCGGAGCCCAAGGTTCAGCCCTACCTGCATCTGCCGGTGCAATCGGGATCGGACCGGATGCTGGCGGCGATGGAGCGCGGTTACACCGCCGACGCATACCTGAAGCTCGTCGCCAAACTGCGCGCTGCGATTCCGGGCTTGGCGCTCTCGACCGATATCATCGTCGGCTTTCACGGCGAGCAGGAAGAGGACTTCCGCGCGACCGTCGCGCTGATGCGAACCGTCGGCTACGATTCCGCCTTCACCTTCAAATATTCGGTGCGCGAGCACACGCGCGCATATCGGCTCGGCGATTCGGTGAGCGAGGACGAAAAGGGCCGGCGGCTTGCCGAAATTATCGCGTTGCAGGAAAGCATCTCGATGGAGCGCAACCGCACGCTGATCGGGCGCGACTTCCCGGTGCTGGTCGAAGGACCGGCGCGGCGTGGCGGCGGGATGCTGGCGGGGAAGACGCCTCAGTTCAAGACCGCCGTCTTTCCGGGTCGTCCGGAAATTGCGCCGGGCGCGACCGTCCGCGTGCGCGTCGCATCGGCCACGGCGCACTCTCTGACCTGCGCGACGATTTGAAGCGAGGCGGCTTTGAGCCGCCTCGCACACCGATCAGCTTGCCGGAGTAGGAGTCGGCGGGTTGGCCGGCGCGCTCGTCGCAGGCGGCGTAGCGCCGGGAGTGGGCGTCAGCGTCGCGGTAATCACCGGAGTTTCAAGTTTGGTGGCGTTGCTGGTCACGAAATCGACAATAAATCCCGGCCAGAACAGAATATCCCACCAAGTCGCACCCTGAATTCCGGTAACCACTGGAACCGTCGTATTTTGGTAGCCCGGTTTCGAGAACGATGCGAAGCTGGCCAGCGCTTTCTTGGGAACTTCTATCTGCGCGGGGGTTGTGCCGTTAAACGGTCCGTATTGGAAATTGGCGCCCGACGGGTCGGAATTCACGGTCACATGCTGGGTGCTGCTGGTAAAAATAGTGGCGCATCCCGTGGCGAAAAAAATCATCGCCAACGCTATCGCGGCAGGAACCGTCAGTCGTCTCTTCATGCAATCCCCCTCATAACGCCAGAGTAAGTTAAACGGCGATTTGAACAACATGCCGAGTATTGCCGAGAATTTCTATTAGATTTGATAAAATTGCAAGTCAAACTTCAAAGAATTTATAATGACTGAGACTTTTGGACGGAACTAGTGTGGCGTCTCCTGAATAAGTTTACATTTTGCGTCGATCTTGCGCTCCGCGCGGATGCCCGGATCAAGTCCGGGCATGACCAACGCTGTTCGTCATTGCCGGGCCCAGACCCGGCAATCCATCCCTGGTCGTCCACCGCGGGGCGACCCGCGTGCCGAACTGATCAGGCGTCAGGCGGAAGTTATTTGCGGGACACCAAACTTGCGAGTAATCGAAATTGCCGTATGGCGTCCGCGCCGGTTTTCAAGTCGGGGCGGAATATAGATTGCGCCTCTCAAACGGACGGACGGCGGGAGGTCTGAAACCTCCCGCCGTCCGCGGTTTTTCAGGCTGTCAGGTTCGGACGCCGAACCGGCTTAACGCATGATCTGCATCAGGCCGCCGGGAGTGGCGTATTTGACTCCGTCGAACCACTGCTTCGGCGCGTTGTTGTCGAGGTAGGGCTTGCGCTTCGCGGCATTGCCGAAGCCCGACCACACCGTCATGTGCGTGTTCTGGAGATCCCACGCCATCGACGCGACGCCGTCCCACACGTTGTTGCCGAGGCCCGGGACGTTGCCGATATCGTTGAGGTAGGCGATCGACTTCCACAGCTTGGCGTTCGAGTCATAGAGATCGACCCAGTCGCCGTTCCAGTGCGCCAGGTCGATGTACATCACGCGATGCGAGTAGCAATAGCCGGGAGCCTCGCTCGCGATCCGATGCACGTCGTCGAGGATCATGGGGCGGACTTCCCATTTGCCCCACGAGGGCTTGGGCCACGCCAGCGGCATATCGTAGCCGGCCGGCAGATCGAAGCCGTCGGTGTTGAAATGCGCGAGCGTCAGGATTTTGCGATTGCCCAGATAGTCGCCCGTGTAGATCGAGGTGGTGCCGTTGAAGCCGTTGGTCTTGGCGTCGTCATACGTCCAGTCGAAACCGAACACCGGCGAGCATCGCGAAGACGCCGACAGGCGCAGCGAGCGGCGCAGGGCCGGCACGAAGACGAAGGTGTCGGGATACGGATGGGCTTCCTGATCGACATAGAACATCGAGAGCGAGGCGGTATAGCGCGCCTGCTCCGGAGTTTCCTCCATGGACCATTCGGCGTACCAGGTGCCGGGCGCGTAATCGTACTTGGCCGGGAAGTTGGGGTCGGTGATGTAATCGGTCCAGCGATAGGTCAGGATTAACGTGGTCGGCGAGACGTCGCCGTATTTGTCGATTACCCATACCGTCGCGTTGTTGTCGGGCGCGTTGACGTAGAGCGCTGGCACGAACGCATAATAGGCGTTCACCATTATTTTCCAGCCCTTCTGCGGATCCTGCGGATTCGGAAAGGGGGTGCCGCCATGGTAGTTCTCCAACAGGTAATGCCCGTTGGGCAGGACTTTGAAGCTGGTCTGCGGGCCGTACTTTTCGGTGGCCGCCACCCAGGTGCTGGTCACGCCGCCTTCGGTCATAGGCCCGATCGTCATCGATACGTCCTGAGGCATCTTCCAGCTATAGACGCCCTGGAACAGCTTGATCATGCCGAGCGGCATGACTTGTTTGTATTGCTGCCAATTGGACATGGTGATGGTCGTGCCTTCAGGGATGGAACCCTGATTGGCGGTCATCTTCATCCAATCGGCCATTTCGCTGTAGTCGGTGGTGGCGTCGGCCATCGTAAGCGATGGCGTCAGGCACAGCGCCACCAGCGCCGCCAGCAGCAAGAGTCCCCATCTGTTTTTCATCTTTTCCCTCCAGGCGTCCCGTCACGACTCCGAGACTCGCAGCGGCTGATTACGCTGAAAAATCATGACGCGATCGCTTCTTTCAAACTCGTCGAACAGCGAAACCTCACACGGAAGTTTTTCCGGCTATCGCGGACGCCGCGTCCGCCCTCCCCAGGCAGCCGCAAAAACGCCACAGTACCGTGCGATAGCGGAATCACGGCCGCCATTATCCCGGCGGCGGTGCGCGTTGTGAAAATAATGGCGCAGCATTCTCGACCATCTGAGCACCTGTATCGTGAAATATGAGCCGAACCTACGATTGTTTTCTCTGTGCTGTCAATCGGAAATTTTTTTTTGCCGGCGCGCAATTTTTTACAGAAATCGCGGGACTGGGACGCGGAACGGCCGAAGGACCGGGAAGCCTTCGGCGGTTCCGGCGGACAACCGTAAAGGCGCGCTTGCGCGCCTTTAATTCAGCGCAGAATCTGCATCAGACCCGAAGGGCTGCCGTACTTGACGCCGTCGAAATATTTTTTGGGCGCGGCGAAATCGAGCAGCACGCCATCGCGATGCGCCACCGCCGATGCGTCAGTTGTTGACTAGATACGGAGCCGGGAGCGGATCAGATGTTTGAGCGGCCCTGGGCGCCATCGACCGGGATAATCGCGCCGGTAATCCATGACGCGCGCGGCGACGCCAGCATCACGACCGCGTATGCGACTTCATCGGGCCGGCCGAGCCGTCCCGCGGGCAGTTCGTGGCCAACGAAATCTTTTTCGAAGGCGGGATTCGCCTTGAACATTTTTTCCCAGTTGCCGCCGGGATAGATGATCGAGCCGGGCGCGATCGAATTGACGCGAATCGCTTTCGGCGCGAACTCGCGCGCCAGGCCCTTGGTGAAAGAAATCATTGCGGCCTTCGAGGCATTGTAGCTGAGCGGCCCGCCGGCCTCGCGGCCGTAAATCGAGCTGATATTGATTATCGCGCCGCCGCCGCGCGCCTCCATCGACGGCGCGACCAGCCGCGCCAATCGCACCGCCGCGTGGAAATTGAGCTCGAAGGCGGTCCGCCAACCGTCATCGCCGAGTTGCGCGAGCGTTCCCGGATGAGCGGCGCCGGCATTATTCACGAGGATATCGACGCCGCCGCAGGCTGTGACGGTTTCGGCGGCCCACGCCTCGGCCTGTTCCGCGTTGGCGACGTCGGCGGCGCGGGCGAGCACGTCGTGGCCCGCCGACTTGAGACCCGCGGCAAAAGCGTCAAGCGCGTCAGCCCCGCGGGCGCACAGGCTTAAGCGCACGCCTTCCGCCGCCAACGCTTCGGCCATCGCGCGCCCCAAGCCGCGGCTCGCCCCCGTCACCATCGCAACCTTGCCTTTGAGTCCGAGATCCATCTTGCTGGCGCTCCCTTGAAGAATGCTTCGACCGCATCGAGTAGATACCGCAATTTGCACGAAAATGAACGCGCGAAACCAATCGAAACACGCGGTTGACAGTCGGCGCAGGCGAACCTATTGTGGTCAGTCTGACTCGAACCGCGCCGGAGGCATATGGAAATTAGGGTCGAAGGCTCTCTTGATCAGGCGATGCGCGTGTTGAAGCGCAAGCTCGCGAAAGAGGGCGTATTCAAAGAGATGAAGAAGCGGGCTTTTTACGAAAAGCCCAGTGTTCGCCGCAAACGCAAACGCTCCGAGGCGCAACGGCGGCGGCGCAAGGAACAACGGCGGCGGCGCGCATCAGCGATGTGACCTTCGGGCGGCTGCGCTTTTAGCTTCGTGATTCGGCGGCGCGCTTTGAACGCCGCCGTTCGCTTTTCCGGGCGGTTGCGCCGGGCGCGATTCCGGGAGTCTGCGGGTTAAAGATCGCTGCGCCGCGGGCGTTCCGAGCGGCAAATCAGAAATTCTGTTCCGCCGCGCCTAAATCCACCGGGCGCCATGAAAAGGTAACCCGCTGGCTCGCAACGTAACAATCCAACTCATAATGGGGAAGGCCGAACGCCGATCGCATCGTTCGAAACTCCTCGATCCTGCGTTGCAGACGATCCGGAATGGAATTGGCGCCGTCCGGCG
The DNA here is from genome assembly GCA_021780225.1 of Deltaproteobacteria bacterium. Lineage (GTDB taxonomy): Bacteria > Desulfobacterota > Binatia > Binatales > Binataceae > JADMIL01. Next base: position 30,079 of record JAJXZF010000040.1, read on the forward strand.
CGCCGGAATCCTCGCAGGCCGAGGAAAAGTCGATCGTGAGGCAGTTGGCGTTCCGATGACGATCTTCGGCGGTGGCGCCGAAATCGACTCGGGCGCAGGTCAAGCATAGCGCGGTCGCCGGTTTCGCCGTGGAACCGGCACGCTCGAAATTAACGAGCGGCGCGGAGCATTCGGACCAGGCTTCGCGCGCCCGATTCGTCGAGTAGCGGCGGATCGCGCGTGCAACCCGGCTCAGAGTCGCATCGTCGGCATTAGCCGCCATCTCAAGAATCGTATCGTTGTTGCTGTTCAGCGTTTCGCCGAATTGGGTGGCCAGAAATTCGCGAAGATTGATCGGCAGTTTGCACTGCGCGTGCAAACAAGAAGCTTCAATTATTTGATCTTTGATCGGGACGGCTGCATTGAGCAGGGTAACGGTGTGTTCGAGTGGGAATTTGGCCACCGCGCGCCGACGGCTTTTCGCAGGCGCGTTTTGGAACACACGCGAAATCTGCGCGCCTCTACGCACCAAAGGTCCGCTTCGCATCGCGGTGGCCTCCTGTAGCTTGCGATTCGACGTTATTTCGGCCGTTTCTGGCGCACGGAGAACTCGTATTTAGCAACCGAACCCCCACCGCTGTGTCGTCGAAAGCTTTGTATCCACTACTTGCCGCATCGCAAGCCGGGCCGTCATCTCACGGTGACTCGCCGATGTCAACACTCTCCGCCTGATCGCCGCCGCGTTCGCCTGAAGTCGTGTACAGGCGGCTCGTCAAATTCATTTGCGATCGCGCCGCCTTGTTTTCACGCCCCGGCTCCACTCCGACGCTGCTGGCCGCTCCGGCGATCCCCGCCACCGTCTCGAAGTTGCCAAGGCCCGAGAATCGCGGATGCCGCCACGCCCGTCCTTCGAGACGGCAGGCCGCGTGATTTGCGCGACCTGCATCTTTCTGTTTACCCCGCGTGCATTTCTCCGGCAACGGGCGCCGCGACCGAAAATTACTGACTCTGCGGTCAGTTTCAAGCATCTCTAATGGCCGGAATGTCCACCGTCACGAACAGCAAATTTGTTGATTATGAGACCTTCTAATGAAACTTCGAGTTGCCGCGACGGCGGTGAAGGTTGAGCTATGCGGCGCATCGGTATGTATTTGCTAGCCGCCTGGAGGAAGTACAGCGGCCGAAGACGTATTAAAAGCGAAAGTTCAAGAACATGAATCAGCCATCAGCAAAGGAAATTCGCCGACCCTAAAATTAACCGCGCGCATTCGCCGATTTGTTACGGTTCGGTTACCTGGACAACTCGTCGATTGAAAATTTTTCGTTCGCCGAGCATTCAAAATAACGCCAAGCGGCCGACAATCGCGATTACGGTTCGAGCCGCTCCATCATCCGCGGGAACGGCACGGCTTCCCGCACGTGATGGATTCCGCAGAGCCAGCTCACCGCGCGCTCGATACCCATCCCGAAACCCGCATGCGGCACGGAGCCATAGCGGCGCAGATCGAGATACCAGTTGAACGGTTCGAGCGGCAATTGCTGTTCGAGGATGCGCGCACGCAGCGTTTCGTAATCGTCCTCGCGCTGGCCGCCGCCGATTATCTCGCCGTAGCCTTCGGGCGCGAGCATATCGACGCATAGCGCCAATTCCGGGCGCGCCGGATCGCGCTTCATGTAGAACGGCTTGCAGGCCGCGGGATAGCGATGGACCAGCAGCGGCGTGGAAAATTCGTTGGACAGCGCGGTCTCCTCGTCGCCGCCGAGATCGTCGCCCCACTTCACTTCAAATCCTTTGGCGCGCAAGCGTTCGATCGCTTCGTCGTAGGTGATGCGCGCGTAGGGTTTTTGCGCGGCGCGTTCCAAAGGCGCCAGATCGCGCTCGAGCGTCTTCAGTTCTTCGCTACGCCGATCGAGCACGCGGGCGACGATATACGCGACGAAATCCTCCGCCAGTCGCATGTCGTCGTCGAGATTGAAGTAAGCGACCTCCGGCTCGACCATCCAGAACTCGGTCAGATGGCGGCGCGTTTTGGATTTCTCGGCGCGGAAAGTCGGCCCGAAGCAATAAACTTTGCCGAACGCCAGAGCGCCGGCCTCTGCATAAAGCTGGCCGCTTTGCGTCAGATACGCTTTGCGCTCGCCGAAGTAGTCGATTTCGAAAAGATTGGTCGTGCCCTCGCACGAGGTCGGCGTCAGGATCGGCGCGTCGAAGAGCACGAAGCCGCGTTCCGCGAAAAAATCGCGGCAGGCCGACGCCACTTCGCTGCGCACGCGCAGAATCGCGTGCTGGCGCGACGAGCGAATCCAGAGATGGCGTTGATCGAGCAGAAAGGCGACGCCGTGCTCCTTCGGCGTGATCGGATAGTCGGACGCCGGCGCGATTACCTCGATGCGCTTGACGATCAACTCGCGGCCGCCGGGCGCGCGCCGGTCCTCGCGCACGATTCCGGTCACCGCCAGCGACGTCTCCTGACCAAGGTGATCCGCCGCGGCGAACGCCTCCGCGCCGAGATCGTTGACCCCGGCGACGCACTGGCAGACTCCGGTGCCGTCGCGCACCAGCAGGAAATGCACCTTGCCGCTCGACCGGCGATTGTAGAGCCATCCGCGCAAGGTCGCTTCCTCGCCAAGATGGCGACCGAGATCTTCAATATAGACCCACGCCATGGATGCAAGTTTAGGCGGATGGCGGCGGATTATCGAGCGTAACGCCCGGAACCGCTAGAATCCGTGAATGATGTTGGCGGGGATGAATGGTCTCGATTACGCGATAATCGCGATCGTCGCGGTGGCCACGCTGCACGGCGTGACGCGCGGCGCAATCCGGATGGCGACGTCGATCGTCTCGCTGATCGCGGGAATTTATCTGGCTTCGGTTTACTACGGGCGGGCGGCTCGAATTTCAGCGACCTACCTGAAGACCGGCCCCGCGCTGAGTCAGGCGCTTGGCTACGCCGCCGTTTTCGGAATTGTTTTTATCGGGATCGAATACTTGGGCGGCCGGGCGACCCGAATCGTTCGCGCGATCCATCTCAGTTGGGCCGACCGCGCCGCCGGCGCGCTTCTCGGCGGCTCGCTCGGCGCGCTTATCGCCGGATTGCTCGTGCTGGCGTTGACCGCCGCTCTGCCCGACAACTCGCCCGTGCTGGCCGAATCGAAGCTCGCGCCCAAGGTTCTGCGCTACAATCAGATGCTGCTCGCCTACGTGCCGCCCCAAGTCAAGGAGGAGTACGAGCGCAAACGCGGCGAGCTGTTACACAAGTGGGCTCAGGAGATGGAAAACCCCGGAGCGCCTCGCCATCCGGCGGCCATTCCGGGGTCTTCGTAAAAGCGCAAGCGAGCGGTCAGGAGATCGCGTGTTCGACCGCCGCGACCAGGTTTTTCTTCGGCACCGCGCCGACAATCTGCTCTTTCACCTCGCCGCCCTTGACAATCACGAGGTTCGGGATGCCGCGCACGCCGAAGCGCGCCGGAGTCATTTGATTGTCGTCCACGTTAATCTTCACGACCTTGAGGCGGCCCGCATATTCGTTGGCGAGTTCGTCGACGATCGGCGCAATCGCGCGGCAGGGCGCGCACCACGGCGCCCAAAAATCGATTAGGACCGGCTGATCCGACTTCAACACTTCCTGCTCGAAGCTGGCGTCGGTCACATGATGAACTTTATCGCTGGCCATCGGAACATTTCTCCTTGCCGAGGCATTACGAACTCAACTTAAGGTCGCTCGACTTTACAGTCAAGGTAAACCGGTCGGCAATGCCGCTCCAGGCGCATCCCGGATGCGGCCGGTTTCCTTGACATTTCCGGCGCGCGCATGTTCTACCACGGTCATCGTGCGGATGCTGGAGCGGGGCCATTCGGGGCCGCTGCAACGGCAACCGCGCCAATGACGATCGAAACCGGCGCGCGCGTTCCTGAAGCGCTCGGCCGCGAAGCAATCTGAAGGAGTTCCGCGATGAAAGCCGCCGTATTTCACGGGCCGAATCAGCCCTTGACGATCGAACAGGTGCAGGTTGACAAGCCGCGCGAGCGCGAGGTGCTGGTGCGCACCGTGGCCAGCGGCGTATGCCACAGCGATCTGCATTTCGTCGATGGCCTCTATCCATATCCCGCTCCCGCCGTGCTCGGACACGAAGCGGCGGGCGTGGTCGAAGCGGCCGGCCGCGACGTCAGTTACGTCAAGCCGGGCGATCACGTTATCGCCTGCCTCTCGGTCTTTTGCGGCTATTGCAACGAGTGCATGTCGGGCCATCCGAATCGCTGCTCGAACCAGCAAGCGACGCAGCGCCCCAAGGACGAAGCGCCGCGGCTCGCGCAGGACGGCAAGCTGATCCGGCAGTTCGCGAACCTCTCGACCTATGCCGAGCAGATGCTCGTGCATGAAAACGCGCTGGTGAAGATCACCAACGAGATTCCGCTCGACCGCGCGGCGCTGATCGGATGCGGTGTGACCACCGGCGTCGGCGCCGTGCTCAACACCGCGCGAATCGAGCCGGGTTCCACCGTGGCGGTGTTCGGATGCGGCGGCGTGGGCCTCGCCGCGGTGCAGGGCGCGCGCATCGCCGGCGCCCGGATGATCATCGCGGTCGATCAGTTCGAGAACAAGCTCGCGATGGCGAAGAATCTCGGCGCGACCCATACCGTGGACGCTTCGCACAGCGACGCGGTCGAGGCGATCCGCGACCTCACCGGCGGCGGCGCCGATTATTCCTTCGAGGCGGTCGGCGTCAAGAAACTCGCCGAGCAGTGCTTCGACTGCATCAAGGCCGGCGGCACGGCGACGATTATTGGCATGATTCCGGTCGGCCAGAAGATTGAAATCGACGGACCGAAAATTCTCACCGAGCGGGTGATCCAGGGGTCGAACATGGGCTCGAACCGCTTCCGGATCGACATGCCCCGCTACGTCGATTACTACCTGCAGGGCCGCCTCAATCTTGACGACATGATCAGCCGCCGCGGCAAACTCGAAGACGTCAACGACGCCTTCGCCGCGATGAAGCGGGGCGAGGTCGCACGGACCGTCCTGATGTTCGAGTAACCGCGCGACCCGAAACAACTCGAATTCATAGGAGCAAGCGAAAATGAAAGCCGCCGTTTTTCACGGACCCAATCAGCCGCTCAAAATCGAACAGGTGGACGTCGACGAGCCGCGCGACCATGAAGTGCTGATGCGCACCGCCGCGACCGGCGTGTGCCACAGCGATCTGCATTTTGTCGAAGGACTGTATCCGTTTCCCGCGCCGGCGATTCTGGGCCACGAGGCCGCCGGCGTGGTCGAAAAGGTTGGCAAGGCCGTGGCCTACCTGGCGCCGGGCGACCACGTGATCTCCTGCCCATCGGTTTTCTGCGGCTACTGCGACGAATGCATGTCGGGGCATCCCAATCGATGCTCGAACCGGCGCGCGACGCAGCGCCGCAAGGACGACCCGCCGCGTCTTTCGCAGAACGGCAAACCCGTGCGCCAGTTCTCCGACCTCTCGACCTATGCAGAAAAGATGCTGGTGCATGAAAACGCGCTGGTGAAGATCACCAAGGACATCCCCCTCGACCGCGCGGCGCTGATCGGCTGCGGCGTGACCACGGGCGTCGGCGCCGCGCTCAACACCGCCAAGATCGAGCCGGGTTCGACGGTCGCGGTCTTCGGCTGCGGCGGCGTGGGAATTTCAGCGATCCAGGGCGCGCGCATCGCCGGCGCAAGAATGATCATCGCGGTCGATCAGTTCGAGAACAAGCTCGCGATGGCGAAGAAATTCGGCGCGACCCACACGATCGACGCATCGCACGCCGATGCCGTCGAGGCGATCGTCAAGATGACCGAAGGCGGCGTCGATTTTTCGTTCGAGGCGGTCGGCCTCAAAAAACTCGCCGAACAGTGCTTCGATTGCATCAAACCCGGCGGCACGGCGACGATTATCGGCATGATTCCGGTCGGCCAGAAGATCGCGCTCGACGGGCCGAAGTTCCTGACCGAACGCAAACTGCAGGGTTCGATGATGGGCGGCAATCGTTTCCGGATCGACATGCCGCGCTATATCGATTTCTACATGCAGGGCCGCTTGAACCTCGACGACATGATCAGCAAGCGGGCGAAGCTGGAAAACGTCAACGAAGCGTTCGAATCGATGAAGAAGGGCGAGGTCGCACGCACCGTCCTGATGTTCGACTGACCCGCGTCCGCGCTTCACGAATTGCGCGCCGGGGTTGATCAAACCTCGGCGCGTTTTTTCGTTCGGTTGCTCCCGATGCGGTTATTCCCGCTCCCAGATCCGCCATTGCGGCCCCGGCTCGATTAGTTTCCAGCCGCGGCTGAGATAATCCGGCGCGGGCCGCGCGACGGGAATCGCGACAAACCGGACGTCGAACCGCCGAATTTCCGCGTCGAGGCCGGTTCCGGTCCGCGCATAGGCCCGCATCATCCCGTTTTCCACCAAATCCGGCATTCGCCGATCGGCCGATTCACCCCAGCCGTAGGATCGCGCGGCGGCACGCGCCTTTTCGTGGAATTCGTTTTCGTTCAATCCCTCCAGGCGGGCGTTGAGCGCGGCGCGCGTCTCCCAATCCCGGTCGTTCAGAACCGCGCTGATGAACGCGGCGTATCCGGCCAGCGGCCGCGCGCCGCTCGCGATCGATTCGAATGCGCAGAATCCCGAATCGCCCGCAATCACAGCGCCGGCGGGAAATGGTCGCGGCTGATTCGCCGAGGTCTGGGAAACAAATCGCATGTAGCCATTCAACTCGATTCGGGAATTGATGCCGCGTTCCACCTCGATTTTTCTTAACATCAACCCGGAAGACGCTTCGAACAACAACACAACCGCCGCCAGCGTCGCCAATGCGGTTGGCCGTGAGCGCAGACCATAGCGAACGATCTGCGCCGCCATCAAAATAATCAGGATCGAAACGCCAACGCCCCAGACGTAGCGCCAATGTCCCGCCCGCAAATCCATGCCGGTAAAAATATGATTATTCGAGAGCGCGACGGCGGCGACCGCCATGCACCATAGGTAGAGACCCTCGCGGCGCGGCTTCCGCCAGATCCAAACGGCGGTAAGTACGAGCCAGCCAAGCGCGATTTTCGGCAGCAGAAAAAAGCCGAATCGGGAAACCGGCGCATAGACGCCAATGCGGCGTAGGGCTTCCGGATTCACCCGTGATCGAGCCAGAAATTCCGTGATGATCGCCGGGCCGCCGACAAGCAGGGCAATTCCGATAATGGCGGCGTACACGCGGCGGTTCCGGCGGTCGAGGAGAATGACGAGCGTCAACGCGGCCGTCGCGGAGGTCCAGTAATAAAACCAGACGTAGAACAGGGCGCCGGTCGCGATTCCGGCGGCCATGAGCGTTTGGCGCCGCTCCCGGCCTTCGACCGCGGCGCTCACGAGAAGAATTTGCAGTAACACAATCGGCAAACCGACGGCCGGATCGATAACCCGCCACTGACCCAGCAAATCTTGACCGTCATAGAGCGCCGGCAGATGGCCGACGGCGGCCTGGTACGTGCGCATTATCTGCCAGAGTCCCGGTTGTGCGAATGTGACTCCGCAATCAACCATCATCAGGATAGCGCAGAAAGCGCTGGTCCATGGCGACCGCGACCAGTAAAAAAATATACAGAACAGCAGGATGGGAATGGCTATTCCCGCCCAGATGCGCCAGATCAGATTAACGTCCAGCACCGGCAGGCGAAGCAGCCGAACCAGCATGACGGCGGGAACGAATTGCGCGGACTGATATATCGTCGCCCCATCCGGGACGGTCACGTCTCTCAACGAAAACCCGCCCGAGTAATAGGCCTGCGACGCAAGCTGGAGATAATACTGATTGTCCTTGTCGGCGACGTAGGCGACTGACCCGGAGTTGTGGAACCAAAGCGCGTAGGGAAGCAGAGAGAAGAGCAGCCCGATCGCCACGGCGACCGTCGCCGACAATATGAGAGCCGCGCGGGAACAACGAGCCGGCTCCGCGGCCGGTGCGCCGCCGCAAAACTCGTCAATGCGCTTGAGCCAGCCGGAAGCGCTCATATCGAAATGGTTCTGGCCGGTTCTGGCGAGCAGCGCGCGGCGATGGCGCCAGAGAGCCGGTCCCGTGCGGGGCCGGCTCTCTTCGATGGCGCGGAATCCGTCCGGCGTTTCAGTTGATTGCGCTGGCGCGGCGGCTCAGCAGCGCGTTCACGTCGAACTTGAAGATCTTCGCGGCGTTGAGGCCCAAGATCTTCGCGCGCTGATCTTCCGTCAGATGGCCCATCTGGCGCTCGATCGCCTCCGCCGAGTGCGGCCACGAACCCTCGTGATGCGGATAGTCGTTGGCCCACATGAAGTTGTCGATCAGGTTGTATTTGACCGCGAGATCGAGGCCGACGCGATCTTCCTGGAACGTGCAGGCGCCGTTGCTGCGGAAATATTCGCTCGGCAGCTTGGGCAGTTTCGGAAACGCCCACATATGATGCTTGCGATAGGCCTCGTCCATCGCGTCGAGCGCCCACGGCACCCAGCCGATGCCGCATTCGATCGCGGCGAAATGAATCTTCGGGAAACGCTCGATCACGCCCGACGCGCAGAGATTCGCGATCGGCTCGATGGTCGGCGAGAGCGAATGCGACACGTAATTGATCACCGCGCCGCCGTCCTTGCGCGCCGCGCGCGGATCGCGGCCAGTCGAAATATGGAACGTGATCGGCAGGCCGCAATCCTGAATCGCCGCCCACATCGGGTCGTAGATCGGCAGATTGTAATTCGGATGGCGCGCGTCGTAGTTGCCGAAAATCGGCTTGCACGGCAGCGAAATTCCGCGAAAGCCCAGCTTCGCCACGCGCTGGATCTCCGCGATCGCAAGGTTAACGTCGGCGGTCATGATCGCCGCCATCGGCGACATGAATTCGTTGTACGGGCCGAAGGTCTCCCACGCCCAATCGTTCCAGACCTTGCATTGCGCCGCGCCGAATTCGGCGTCCTGCGTCGCCCACATCAGCAGGCCCTTGTTCGGGAAGATGATCTCGGCGTCGATGCCGTCGCGCGCGTGATCCTTGATGCGCTCGGCGGTCGTATAGCCGGTCTTGTTGCGCAGCGCGTCCTCGCCCTCGAACTTGAAGGCGTGCTCGGGCGCGCGCGAGCGCTGCCAGCCCTCGGAGACCATCCACTTGACGCCTTTCTCATCGACTTCGATATGGGGCAGGCGCTTGCGGTACTTTTCGTCCATCCGCTCGAGCCACAGGCCGGTAGGCTCGTTGCAGTGGCAGTCGGTCGAGATCATCAGGTACTTGTGCGGATCGCCGGGGCGCGCCGTGCGCGACCATCCCTGATGGCCGGGAGTTTCAAGACGCCATTCATTGTTGACGTCGACAGTCTGATTGGTTTCCTCGATCATCGCTTCCTCCATCATAAGCGTGGCTGATTCGTAGGATCCGACAAAATTATCTATTTGAGATTATTCAGCGCTCCGCGCCTTGTCCAGCGAAGATCGCGCCGGGCTTATCGCTGTGCGCGCTCGGCCGCCTTACGGCGAATGGGCGAAGCGGACCGTCAGATCAGGCCGGCCGCCTTCATCGCGGCGCGCAGCTTTTCGGCCGCTGGCGCGGTCATCGGCACCAGCGGCATCCTGACCTCGTTCGCGCATTTGTCCATCAACGCGCACGCCTGCTTGATCGGAATCGGATTCGTTTCGACGAACAATGCGCGCATCAACGGCAGCATCCGGAAATGCAGATCGCGGGCGCGGGCGAAATCTCCTTCGAGACAGGCCGCCGCCATTTCATGCATCTCGCGCGGCATGACGTTGGTGATGACCGAAATCACGCCTTTGGCGCCCATCGCCATCAGCGGCAGCGTCAGCGAATCGTCGCCGGCCAGCAGCGTCAGCCGTTCGCCGCACAGCTTCAGGATATCCGAGCACTGATCCATCGAGCCCGACGCTTCCTTGATGCCGGCGACATTGCGGATGTCGCACATCCGGGCGAACGTCTCAGGCGCGATATTCGAGCCGGTGCGGCCCGGGATGTTGTAAACGATAAGCGGCAGATCGACCGCCGCCGCGATCGCTTTGTAATGGCGGTAGATGCCGTCCTGGGTGGGCTTGTTGTAATACGGCGAGATCAGCAGCGCGCCGTCCGCGCCGGCCTCGCGCGCATAGGTGGTCAATCGAATCGCCTCGGCGGTGGAATTCGAGCCGGTGCCGGCGACCACTGGCACGCGCCGGCGCGCCTGATCGATTACGACCTTGATCACCTGTTCATGCTCGGCGTGGCTGAGGGTCGCCGATTCGCCGGTCGAACCGCACGGCACGAGTCCGTCGATGCCCGACTGGATTTGCCATTCGACCAGCTCGCGCAGGGCTTTTTCATCGATCGCGCCGTCGCGAAACGGCGTGACCAGAGCCGAAAATGCGCCGTGAAACATGCCGCTTACCTCCCGCCGGGGACAGCCGGAATCAGTTCGGCGTCGTCCAGTTCGATTTCGCCGCGGAACACCTCGACGGCTTCGCCGGTCATGAAGACGTGATTCGCGCCGGCGCCGCTTTCGCGCCATTCGATTTCGAGCGGTCCGCCGCGCAGCTCGACGGACGCGCGCCGCGCCGCGCGTCCGGTCAGGACGCCCGCGACCAGCGCCGCGCAGGCGCCCGTGCCGCAGGCGAGCGTCTCGCCCGACCCGCGCTCCCATACGCGCATCTTCAGGCGATCGCGCGCGATCGGCAGGATGAACTCGGTGTTGACGCGGCGCGGAAAAAACGGATGACACTCGAACTGCGCGCCCAGCCGGGCGAATTCCATATCGTCGAGCGCAAAAATCCCGCCGTCTTCAACGAACACTACGCAATGCGGATTGCCCATCGAGACCGCGGTGACACGATATTCGCGGCCGCCGGCTTCGAGCGGAAAATCGATGATGCGGCCGTCGTGCGCGGCGGGAATTTCGCGTCCTTCCAGAATCGGTTCGCCCATATCGACGGTCGCGCCGACGGGGCGGCTGTCAACCACCTTGAGCGCGATCGTCCTGGCGCCGCAATCGGTATCGACGACCAGCGGATTCCTTCGGCCGCCCGAGAGTTCGTATTGCAGGCGGGCGACGCAGCGAATGGCGTTGCCGCACATCTCGCCGCGGCTGCCGTCAGCGTTGTACATCTCCATCCGCACGTCGGCGGACGCGGACGGACAGAGCATAATCAGGCCGTCGCCGCCGATTCCGAAATGCCGGTCCGACAATCGTTTCGCCAGCGCGCCCGGATCGGCCGGCCGCACGAGGTCGGCCGCGATGTAGATATAGTCGTTGCCGCATCCGTGCATCTTGACGAACGCAAGCTTACTCATCGGGACCGCCCCGGAACGTCACCAGATGTTCGTTGCGGACAATGTCGTCGAAACTGTCACGGTCGCGGATCACGTGGGCGTAGTCGCCCTCGACCAGCACCTCCGCCGCGCGCGGCCGGCTGTTGTAGTTCGACGCCATTACAAATCCGTACGCGCCCGCGCTCATCACCGCCAGCAAATCGCCGGATTCGACGGCGGGCATGTCGCGCTCGCGGGCGAAGAAGTCGCCGCTTTCGCATACCGGCCCGACCACGTCGGCGACCAATCGCGCGCCGCTCGTCCGCGGCTTGACCGGCGCGATTTCGTGGTAGGCCTCGTACAGCACCGGCCGGATCAAATCGTTCATCGCGCCGTCCACCACGATAAAGCGCTTGACGTCGGTCTCCTTGACGTAAAGCACCCTGGTCAGAAATAGGCCGGCGTTGCCGACCAGCACGCGGCCCGGCTCGATAATGATCTTGAGGCCGATATTCTTGAGCGGCCCGAGCAGCGCGCGCGCATAATCCGCGGGCGACGGCGGCTGTTCCTGATACGGAATTCCCAGCCCGCCGCCCAAATCGAGATACTTGAGCGCGATTCCAGCCGCGCGCAGCTCGGCGACGATTTTGGCGGTCTTTTGGCCGGCCTCGGCGAACGGATCGGTCTCAGTAATCTGCGAGCCGATATGCGTGCTCAAGCCCGCCAGCTCCAGATTCGGCAGCGTGCGCGCCTCGGCGTAATATTCGTGCACCTGCGCGAGCGGCACGCCGAATTTGCTATCGCGATGGCCGGTGGAGATGTGCGGATGGGTCCCCGGATCGAGGTCGGGATTGACGCGCAGGCTGACCGGCGCTCTAAGCTTCAGCCGCGTCGCGATCATGGAGATACGCTGCAACTCCGGGCGCGACTCGACGTTGATCATCAGGATTTTCGCCTTGAGCGCCGCTTCAATCTCCTCGTCGGTCTTGCCGACGCCCGAAAAGACGATTTTACCGGCGTCCGCGCCCGCCTTCAGACAGCGCATCAGCTCGCCCACTGAAACGATATCGAAGCCCGCGCCCAGCTCGTTGAACAGCTTGAGCACGCTCAGGTTCGAGAGCGCCTTCATCGCGAAGCAGATCAGGCTGTCCGTTCCCTTGAAGGCCTCGGCAAGGACGCGGTAATGGCGGCGCAAAGTGCGCGCGCTATAGACGTAAAGCGGGGTGCCAAGGCGCGTCGCAAGGTCGCTTAGCGAAACGTCTTCGGCATAAAGCTGGTTGTCGCGATAAGTGAAATAGTTCATCTCGTTCGGCGCGGCCGGCGGTTCCGCCGCGATCCGCGGTAAACGACGTTTTTATCATACGGCGAGCGTTACTCGAAACGCGCGCCCGGCGCGATTGCCGCATCCGTGGCATTTCGATAGTGATGACTCCGGACCGACGCGTTCTAGCGTTTTTGGACTTTATTGCGCACCCTGAGCAGGCCGCGCCATGCAACGCCCGCGCATCGAAGACACCACGCGCGTAAACAGCGGATCAAGGTGATGATTCTCGATTGGATTTACAGCAATCCGACCTGGCTATGGGGTTCGATTGTGGTCGCGACGTTTGTCAGCGCGGCCTGCGCCGGACTGTTCGCCTTCGATCGGCTGGTGCATGTCGAAGTCCGCCGCACGCATAACGAGCTGGCCGGCTTCACGATCGCGGTGATTAGCGTGACTTATGCGGTGCTGCTCGCGTTTATCGCGATCGCGACCTGGGATTCGTTCACCAGCGCCGGGCTGATCGTCGATCGCGAGGCGGATTACGTCGGCAGCATTTATCGCGATACGCAAGGCCTGCCGCCCGACATGGGCCACGCGATACGCGCCGATATGCGCGATTACGTACGGACGGTGATCGACAAGGAATGGCCAACGCAACAACTTGGCCAAACTCCGTGGCAGGCATGGGAGCCGCTGCGCAAGGTGCATTCGGCGATCGTCACGATGCAGCCGGCGACCCGCGGCGAAGCGGTGATTCAGGCCGAGCTGTTAAAGACGCTCAACGACCTCTATCGGGCGCGGGCGAGCCGCCTCGCCGCCGTAACCGGCCATATTCCCGGCGTAATTTGGTGGATTATCCTGATCGGCGGCGGCATCACGACCGGATACACCTATCTGTTCGGCTTTCACGACTTTCGGATGCATCTGGCGATGACGGCGGCGGTCTCGACCTCGCTGGCGCTGGTGATCGTGCTGATTATCGCGCTCGACTGGCCGTTCCGCGGCTCCGTCAGCATTTCGCCGGACGCTTTCGTCAAAACCCAGCAATCGTGGCAGGACCTTCCCTATTCCGTCGGCAATTAGGGCGCCGCGCCCGGCGATGCGAACGATAGCGGCGCGCCTCACGGGGCCGTATTGAAATCGTTGAGCAACAGCACGGTCAGGAACGGCAGTTCGGTCGTATGGTCGATCGGTCCCGGACTGCCGAGCGGAGCGGCCAGAAAGTTGGCGTTCGGCACCAGCGTCTCCGCGTACGAACCGTGCGGACGATTCTTGATAAAGTACGCGTACGCGACGTCGGTATTCTTGCGCGTCACCACCGAATCCTGCTCCAGCGACACCAGATCGAGCGGAAACCGCGGTACAAACTCATAGGTGTCGGCGGTGACGAGTTGATGGTAAAGCGGATTCGTCTCGTCGTGCTGCATCAGTTCCTGCGCGTAGGTGGCCGTCAACAGCGGCGTAACCGCGTTGCTGGCCACGCTCCAGCCGGTCAATTGAGCGAGCGCATAGGTCAGGAACAGCACTTGACTGTCGTAACCCGAGGATTGCGGCGCCGTGAAGTACAATCCATCGAGGGTGTTCGACGGACCGCACGGCGAATTCGCCGGACAGTTATAGAAGTTCGCCGCCAAAATATCGGTCGGCGCGATTCCGGAGTAATTCGCGAAACTGAGCACGAGATAGGCGCTCAGGTAGGGCTTGCTGAGCGCCGAGACCGTCGGATCGAGGGAATACCAATTGTTGTTGGTCGAAGAGATATTGTCGAACAGGTACGGCAGCCCCGTGCCCGATAGATCGAAGAAGCCCGACATCGGCGCGTCCTCGCGCAGCGTGAATCCGAGGGTCGATCCATAGGCCGGATTGCTTTGCATCAGATGCGCCGCTTCGAGCGCATACGCCCCGCCCTCGGAATAGCCCGTAATAAACAGCGGGAGGCGCCCATCGATCAGATTATTCCGCATTAGATATGTGCGCGCGGCTTTGAGCATCGCGAGACCGCTCTGCGCGTTTTCGCGCGGATAGACGACGTAAGGATGCACATGCGTCACGTCATCGCCCAACCCGACATAGTCCGGCATCACGACGACATAGCCCTGCGACGCCCATACCGCGGCGAGCAGGATCCCGTCGGTGTAACTTGAAACGTTGGTGATCGCGGTGAAGTTCGACGGCACGTTGGTGCGCTGCACGGTCGTGCCGTGAAAATAGAGAATCACGCCCTTTATTTGGCTTGGCGAAAGCTCGGGAATCGCGATTCCGCCCGAGACCGTGACGGGAGTATGGTCGGCGTTGACTGCGCCGTAATCGATTTTCACGGCATCGACGTTCGCGATACCGAGGGGATTGTCGCCAATCGGATCCGCGGCAAGGTCGAAGTTGCCGAACTCGGGCGTATTGAGATCGGCGATATTGATCGCGCAATTCGCCTGACTGAGACCTGCGCAAATCAAATTGCTGTAGAAAGCGTCTAGCCCGGTCACCGAATTGGTCGAGGCGGTTGGATAGGTCGTCACGAGTTCGGAGTTGACGAGCCGGCCTTCGCCTTTCGCGCTGTTGAACGGCGACGAAGCCGCCGCCGGCGTTGGACCGGAGGAATCGGCGCCGCAGGCCGCCAGCACAAACGTCATCGCCGCCAATATCAGCGGAAAGGCGAGCCTTTTCGCCAGGTTTGCACACTGAACCGCAAATTTCATAGTCGCTCCTCCCCCACACCAGGGCGCGATATCGCGATCGGTGGCATTACCCGAGAGTCGATCGCGCTGGACGCGCGCCGCCGCGCCGCCAATTGAAGGCGCGTGAATTTCACTGAAAAATTTTCAGGCGATCAGACGAATTTCTTCGCGGACGCGCAGGCGATCCAGACCTGTCCCCCGGTTCCTCCAATCCGTTTGGCGCGGCTGGATGCTCATTTGCGCCGCGCCGCCAAGCTTGTCAACCGCGAATTAATGACTCATTCGCAGTATCGAATGACATTTAAACGAATTATTATTCGCTCGCAAGAACGGATGGCGCTGAACCTGTGAAATTATAAGCGAATGGCTGGAATAGCGATCGGCGAGCGGACGCCGCGCGGAGATTTCGTCAATCTCCCGCGCGGCGCCGGGCGGCGATGGGTGATTTGAGTTGTTTAGGAGTTATTCAGCGACCTGGGGCGATGATTGCGCATTGGACGAGCGCGCGCCAGCCGCTTGCGCGCGCGCCTGCTGAAAATAGCCGTGGACCTGCTTGTGGGTATTCTCAAGCTCGGTCAAAAGCTGCGTCGCCGCCGCGCGCTGCGAACTGTCGAGCAGCGCGGCGACCTGCTGCGCCACGCCGATTTTCTCCTCTGTCAGCGTTTTCCGCGCCGTTTCCAGATTCTGTTCCGCCGTCGTCACGTCGCCGCCGGAAATCAGCGCCTGCGCCAGGGCTTCGCGGGCGGCGCGAACATTCTGGAAATCGGCCTTCAAAGCCGGACGGGCGGATTGGTAAATCCGCTTAACCTGCGCCTTTTGATCGGGCTGGAGCACCGTCCAGACCACCTTCATGCCGGGCGTCCGGGAGCCATGATGGCCGGGATATGCAAACGCCGCCGTGGCGCTAATTCCGAGCGCGAGCGCAACGCCCGCAACCGCCGGCCATGTTTTAAATTTCATACTAACCTCCTGCGCTGGCGGGCGTCACGGTTTCCGACGGCGCGATCGATCCGCGCTCGTCTTTAGAAATCCTGCCCGCTCTTCGTAAGATCAGACGATTGGACGAACCGGCTGGTTATCACCGGCGCGCGTTCGCGGTCAGTTGCCCGGCGGAGGCGATGGCTTGGGCAGATTGAAATTTTCGGGATTCGGCGGGGCCGGCGGCGGTTTGCGAATAATCTCGACCTCGTTCGACGGCAGGCTGCGATATCCGTCGCGAGTTTCGGAAATCACCGCGTATCGATAACGCTTGCCCAGCTTGGTTTCGCTGTCGAGATAATTGAATTCCCGCTGGAGCTGAAACCGCTGTTGATCGGTAACGGGAATTTCGACCAGCGCCTTCATCTGGCCGTCGCCCTCGCCGCGCAGAATCACGAAGTCATTGAGATCGCGCATCGCGTGCCCGCCGGTGTAACGCGTCGGACGTCCCCAGGACAAGTCGATCCCGCCGGCCGCCACGCTGGCGCGCAGATTGAGAATTCGCTCCGGCCGCGCCATCTCCGGCGGCATCGGCGCGCTCTTCACGCCGCATCCGGCGGCGACGGCGATCGCGAGCGTGAAAATCGATTTGCGGAAAATTCCGATCGTCATCGCGATCGTTTCCTTGCGCGCCCAGGTTTCGGCGCGGCGGCGAGCCTCGCGATGCGCGCGCGGACGGTTTTGGGCGCGGGACCGCCCGGCAGCGCGCGCGCCGCGACCGAACCGCCGGCGTCAAGCGTGGTGAGCGCGTCGGGACCGAATTTCGCCGAGTATCGGCGCAGCTCATCGAGGGTCAGATCTTCCAGCGCTTTGCCGGCCGCCGCGGTCTCGCGCACCAGCGCGCCAATCGCTTCGTGCGCCTCGCGAAAAGCCACGCCGCGGGCGACAAGGTATTCCGCAAGATCCGTCGCGAGCGCGAAACCGCCCGCCGCGGCGCGCATCACGGGCGGCTTGAAGCCGAGCCGCGGCCAGAATTGCGCCAGCAAATCGAGCGCCGGCTTGAGCGTGTCGAGCGCGTCGAAAACCCGCTCCTTGTCTTCCTGCAAATCGGAATTGTAGGCGAGCGGAAGGCCTTTCAACGCGATCAAAAGCGCCGTCAAATCGCCGATCACGCGGCCGGTCTTGCCGCGAATCAGTTCGAGCAGGTCGGGGTTCTTCTTCTGCGGCATCATCGAGCTGCCGGTCGAAAATTCGTCGGGCAGCTCGGCGAAGCCGAATTCGGCGCTGGTCCAGAGAATGATCTCCTCGGCCATCCGCGACAGATGCACCGCAAGCAGGGCGCATGCGGCAAGGAAATCGACCGCGAAATCACGATCGGAAACCGCGTCGATGCTGTTCTCCGCGATACGGGCGAAACCCAGCTCCCGCGCGACCATCGCGCGATCGATCGGCAGCGTCGTGCCGGCAAGCGCGCCGGCCCCGAGCGGCATCACGTCGGCGCGGGCGCGCGCCTGCGCGAAACGCTCGTCATCCCGCTCGAACATCGCGACGTAAGCGAGCAGATGATGCGCCAGCGTCACAGGCTGGGCGCGTTGCAGATGCGTATAGCCGGGCATCACCGTTTCGACGTGATCGCCGGCGACGCCGAGCAGGGCCGAGCGCAGGCCGCCCAGCAGCGCGCGCAGCGCGTCGATCTCTTCGCGCAGGAACAGCCGGAAATCGAGCGCCACCTGATCGTTGCGCGAGCGCGCGGTATGGAGCTTGCGGCCGGGCGCGCCCGCCAGTTCGGTCAGCCGCCGCTCGACCGCGAGATGAATATCCTCGTCGGCGACGGCGAAACGGAATTCGCCGGCTTCGATTTCCGCCCGAATTCGATTCAGCCCCGAAACGATAGCGCGCGCCTCCGACGGTTTCAGCAAACCGGCCTTCGCCAGCATCTGCGCGTGCGCGATAGAGCCGCGGATATCGTGCGCGTACAGGCGGCGATCGAACGGCAGCGACGCGGTAAACGCCTCGACCGCCGGCAGGCGCGGACGTTTGAACCGGCCGCGAATCAAGTTCGCGGCTTCCGCTGCCGTCGGGGATGGTTCGGTAGGTCGGCGCCGGCTCATCGGTGACGAGAAGAAATTGCCGGAACGCGCGCACGTCCACAAGCGGGCGAACGCGATTTCACGCGCGCGGACTCATCGCGGCGAATTCGATCGGCACAGGCACCCGCGCGCCGCGCAGCTCATCGCGCCATTGGGATGGGTGACGTGAACGTCCATCTTGTGGCCGCACTTCGGACATTCTCCGGTCCGCACGCGCGGAACGAGCTTGGGGGCGGGGCGCGGCGGCTTGAATTGGATTACCTTACCCATGGCCCGTTCCGTTCGTATCCGGCGCAAATCCGCTAGCTGCCGCGCCGCTGATTCGCCTCCAACCGCGCCAACGCTTTGAGACGCAATGCGCCAAGGCGGATAAAACCCTCCGCGTCGGCCTGATTATAACCGCCCGCTTCCTCGAAGCTCGCGATCGCCGGATCGTAAAGAGAATTTGGCGACTTGCGGCCGGCGATCCAGACGCCGCCCTTGAACAGCTTAAGCCGCGCCACGCCGCTCACGTTGCGTTGGCCCTCATCGATCAGGGCTTGGAGAGCCTCGCGCTCCGGCGCAAACCAATGACCGTTATAGACCATTTCGGCATAGCGAGGCGCCAGGCCATCCCGAAGATGCATCACTTCGCGATCGAGCGCCAACTGTTCGACCGCACGATGACCGTGCATCAGCATCGTCACGCCGGGACTTTCATAGACGCCCCGCGACTTGATGCCGACGTAGCGATTCTCCACCAAATCGACCCGGCCGACACCGTGACGTCCGCCGATTTGATTCGCGCGTTCGATAATCGCGGCCGGGCCCAGCCGTTCGCCGCCAATCGCGACCGGATTGCCGGCGGCGTACTCGATTTCGACATATTCGGGATGGTCGGGCGCTTTTTCGGGCGCGACGGTCAGGCGAAACATGTCTTCGTACGGCTCGCGCCATGGATCCTCGAGGATTCCACCTTCGTAGCTGATATGCACAAGATTGCGGTCCATCGAGTAGGGTTTTTCGGCGGTGACGGGCACCGGGATGCGCTTCTCGCCGGCGTAAGCGAGCATATCCGCGCGGCCTTTGAACGGCCAGTCCGGATTCCGCCACGGCGCTATTACCTTCAGTTCCGGGCCAAGACGCGCGAACGTAAGCTCGAACCGCACCTGATCGTTGCCCTTGCCCGTGGCGCCGTGAGCGACCGCGTCCGCGCCTTCGCGGCGCGCGATTTCGACCTGTTTGCGCGCGATTACCGGCCGCGCGATCGATGTGCCGAGCAGATAATAGCCTTCGTAAACCGCGTTCGCCCGCATCATCGGAAAAACGAAATCGCGGGCGAACTCTTCGCGCAAATCTTCGATATAGAGTTTGCTGGCGCCGGTGCCGAGCGCCTTGGCCTCAAGCCCTTCGGTTTCGTCGCCCTGACCGACCTCGGCGCAATAGGCGACCACTTCGCATCCGTAAAAATCCTTGATCCATCGAAGAATCACGGACGTATCGAGACCGCCCGAATAGGCCAGAACCACTTTGCGGATTGATTGCCTGGACATGAAAAAATCTTCTACAAATCCTCGTTCGCCACTGGCCCCTGATGGGCAAGAATTTCCGGGCGCAACAGCCAGACCATCACGGCTTTCTGCGCATGCAGCCGATTTTCGGCCTGGTCGAGAACCACCGATTGCGGTCCGTCGATCACCTCGTCGGTAATTTCCTCGCCGCGATGCGCGGGCAGGCAGTGCATCACGATCGCCTCCGGCCGCGCATGCTTCATCAGGTCCCGATTAACCTGAAATTCCTTGAAGTCGCGCCGGCGTTTTGCGGCTTCGCGCTCCTGACCCATCGACGTCCACGTATCCGTATATACCACGTCGGCGTCGCGGACGGCGGCGGCCGCGTCGCGGGTCAGCAATCCGCCGCGCAAACCGCCAAGGAGATCGCGGAACTCCTTTCCCGGCTCATAGCCGGCGGGACAGGCCAGGCGCAGCTCGAATTGCGCGAGCGCGGCCGCCTCGATCCAGCTATTGGCGAGGTTAAAGCCGTCGCCGACGAAAGCGACTTTGAGTTTGCGCAACCCGCCAAAACGCTCGCGCAACGTCAACAGATCGGCCAGCAACTGGCATGGATGCAGCATGTCGGTGAGGCCGTTGATCACCGGAACGGCGGCCTCGCGCGCCAGTTCCGCACAGATGGCGTGCGCAAAGGTGCGAATCATGATCAGGTCGACCCAGCGCGAAAGATTACGCGCGACGTCCTTGGCCGATTCCCGCTCGCCGATGCCGATATCCTGCGGCGCCAGATAGATCGCGTGGCCGCCCAACTGCGCCATCCCGGTTTCAAAAGTAATCCGCGTGCGCAACGACGGCTTCTGGAAGATCATCGCCAGCGTGCGCCCGCGCAGGTACGGATGCTCGAGGCCGCTTTTGAGCTCCGCCTTCAAGCGCGCGGCAAGCCGCAGCAGACCGCCGAGCTCGGACGCCGAGAGCGCGCTTAACTCCAGGAAGTCGCGTTTGATCGCGAGGTTTTCCGGGCGCGCCGGCGGAACGCCGCGCTTGTTTTGAATCGCTCGCCCCACGTCAGCCATCCGTTGCCGTCCGCGATCGCCGGCGCGTCACGCCGAAGCCGCCGCCTTGCGGAGCGCGCGCTCAATAATTTCGAGTCCCGTGTCGGCCTCTTCGCGCGTGAGGTTGAGCGGCGGCAGCAGCCGCAGGACGGTGTCGGCCGTGCCGTTCACGAGCAGCTTGTCGGCGAGGCAGCTATCGACCACGGCTTTCGCCGAATGGCTCAGCGCCACGCCGATGATCATCCCCTGCCCGCGGACTTCCCGAACGTTGGGGCAGCTTTTCGCGATTTCGCGCAAACGCCCGGCAAGGTAGCCGCCGACCTCGGCGGCGTTGGCGATTACGCGATCCTGCTCGAGCGCGTCAATCACCGCGAGCGCGGCGGCGCAGGCGATCGGATTTCCACCGAAGGTCGAACCATGCGTGCCGGGCGTCATCACCGATGCGATTTCCGCCCGCGCGACCATCGCGCCGATCGGCAGTCCGCCGCCGAGCGCCTTGGCGAGCGTGATAATGTCTGGTTTGACGCCGGCCTGCTGATACCCGAACATCTTGCCGGTGCGGCCCATTCCGACCTGGACTTCGTCG
The DNA here is from genome assembly GCA_021780225.1 of Deltaproteobacteria bacterium. Taxonomy (GTDB): domain Bacteria; phylum Desulfobacterota; class Binatia; order Binatales; family Binataceae; genus JADMIL01. The sequence goes on from JAJXZF010000040.1 coordinate 51,394, forward strand.
GCAATCAACAAAATGCCCGACCGATCGCAAAGGTCGCGCAGCCGTCCCAGATAGTCCGCGGCCGGCGTGACCACTCCGCCTTCGCCCTGAATCGGTTCGACCATCACCGCCGCCGTCCGCGGCGAAATCGCCCGCTCGATCGCGCCGACATCGTTGTAGGGCACGAGCTTGAAACCGGGCACGAGCGGCTGAAACCCCTGATGGTATTTCTCCTGGCCCGTGGCGCTGAGCGTGCCGAGCGTGCGGCCATGAAAGGAACCCAGCGTCGAGACGATCTCGAACCGGCCCGAGCCGTGGCCCCATCGCCGTGCGACTTTGATCGCGGCCTCGTTCGCTTCGGCGCCGGAATTGGCGAAAAAAACCCGTCCGTCGCCGAACAGCGTCGAAAGCTTCTCCGCCAGCCGCGCCATCGGCTCGGTATGGAAAACGTTTGAGACGTGGGTCAGCTTGTCGGCCTGCTCCTTGATCGCGCGGACGACCCGCGGATGGCCGTGGCCGAGGCTGGTGACCGCGAGTCCGCAGAAAAAATCGAGATAGCGATTGCCGTCGGCGTCATAAAGATAGGCGCCGTGGCCGCGCACGAACGCGAGCGGCGTGCAGCCGTAAGTGTTGACCAGGTGGCGATGGGCCAAATCGACAATTTCCGCGTTATTCATCGCAGTTCCTTTCACTCAGCCGCCGAAGCTCTTTCACCGGCAAGTCCGCGCGGCGGCCGGCCGGAACGACAAAACTGCGCCGTCGCCGCATGGTCGTCAAGCCGCCTGCGCTTGCGTAATCCGGCCGCGCCGTCAACGCCGGGCCGCCGCGCGGCGGATGCGCGGCGCGCGCGCGGCCGCCGGCCGGGTCACCACCTCGGTGCCGGCGCCGGCGTCAGTGAAGATCTCCAGCAGCACCGCGTGACGCAAACGCCCGTCGATAACGTGGGCCCGCCCGGCGCCCGCGGCCAGCGCCTTCAAGCAGCATTCGACCTTGGGGATCATCCCTTCGCCGATCGAGCCGTCGGCGATCATCCGGCGGGCGCGCGCCGCGTCGAGCGACGGAATCAGCGCGCCCTTGGCGTCGTTGACGCCTTCGACGTCGGTCAGCAGGATCAATTTTTCGGCCGCGAGCGCGCCGGCGATTTCGCCCGCCGCGACGTCGGCGTTGATATTATAGGTTTCGCCGTCGCGGCCGTGGCCGACCGGCGCGACCACCGGAATAAAGCCGGCTTCACGGAGCGTCGCCAGCACGGCGGGATTGACCTCCGCGACTTCGCCAACCAGACCGACGTCGACGTTGGTCGCGCGCCCGTTGCCGTCCTTCACGACCATCTTCAGCTTGCGCGCGATCAGCAGGTCGCCGTCCTTGCCGGAGATGCCGACGGCGCGGCCGCCCTTGCGCGAAATGAGCGCGACGATTTCCTTGTTGATCTTCTGCAGCACCATCTCGGCCGCGTCCATGGTCGCCGCGTCGGTCACGCGCATCCCGCGCACGAAGCTCGACTTGAGGCCGAGCCTGCCGATCATCTCGGTGATTTGCGGACCGCCGCCGTGAACGACGACGACGTTGATCCCGACCGCCCGCAGCAGGATTACGTCCTCGGCGAAGCCGGCGCGCAGCTCCGGCGTGAGCATCGCATGCCCGCCATATTTGACGACGAAAGTTTTGCCGCGAAAACGCTGAATGTAGGGCAGCGCCTCGATAAGTACGTTGGCTTTGTCGATCAGGTTCTGCACTGGTCTGATGGCGTCCGCCGGTCTGGCGCCGGGTGCGCGCGCACGAGCCGGCATGCGCCCCCGGATTATCGTCTCCCTACAGGATGTACCGCGAAAGATCTTCGTTCTTCACGATCGGATCGAGCCGCTGATGCACATAGGCGTCATCGATCGAAATTTCGCGCCCCGCCATCTCCGGCGCGTCGAACGACAAATCCTCGAGCAGGCGTTCGAGCACGGTATGGAGCCGGCGGGCGCCAATATTCTCCGAACGGGCGTTGACCAGCGCGGCGATTTCGGCCAGCGCCGCGATCGCGTCCGCGGTGAAGTCGATGCGCACCTTTTCGGTCGCCAGCAGCGCCGTATATTGCCGGGTGAGCGCATTTTCAGGCTCGGTCAGGATGCGGATGAAATCGTCCCGGCTCAGCGCGTTGAGCTCGACGCGGATCGGAAAACGCCCCTGAAACTCCGGAATCAGGTCCGAAGGCTTGGAGGTGTGAAAGGCTCCGGACGCGACGAACAGAACATGATCGGTGCGGACCACGCCATATTTCGTATTGACGGTCGAACCCTCGACGATCGGCAGCAGGTCGCGCTGCACGCCTTCGCGCGAAACGTCGGGGCCGTGCGAAGATTCGCGGCCGGCGATTTTGTCGATCTCGTCGATGAAGACGATGCCCGACTGCTCGGCGCGCACGATCGCCTCGCGCGTGACGTTATCCATGTCGACCAGCCGCGCGGCTTCCTCCTGCGCGAGAATTTCAAGCGCTTCCGGCACCTTCACTTTGCGCTTGCGGCTCTTGCGCGGCATCATCTGGCTGAGCAGGTCCTTCATGTTCGCGCCCATCTCCTCCATCCCCTGCGGAGTGAGCACTTCGAGCGCGGGCGCCGCCTGCTGCGTGACTTCGATTTCGACTTCGCGTTCGTTGAGATAGCCGTCGCGCAACAGACGGCGCAGTTTTTCGCGCGTCTCGTTGTGCGAATCCGATTCGGCGACGTGCAGCGCGCCCGCGGAGTCAACCGTCGCGGGCTTGCGGGTTTTGCCGGGCGAAGCCGGGTAGAGGATATCGAGCAGGCGCTCCTCGGCGCCGTCGCGCGCTTTGGCGGCGACGCGCTCGCGCTCCTCCTCGCGAACCATCTTGATCGCGATTTCGACCAGGTCGCGAATCATCGACTCGACGTCGCGGCCGACGTATCCGACCTCGGTGTAGCGCGAGGCTTCGACTTTGACGAACGGCGCCTGCGCGAGTTTCGCCAGCCGCCGGGCGATTTCGGTTTTGCCCACGCCGGTCGGACCAATCATCAGGATATTCTTCGGCGCGATTTCGTCGCGCAGGTCGGGCGCGACGTTCTGCCGGCGCCATCGATTCCTGAGCGCGATCGCGACCGCGCGCTTGGCGTCGTGCTGGCCGACGATATAACGGTCCAGCTCGGATACGATCTCGCGCGGCGTCATTACGTTCGGTGATCCCATCTCTCCAGTCATGGCGCATCCGCGCGCACGCGGCCGCGTCTACAATTCCTCGATAACAAATTGATCGTTGGTGTACACGCAAATCTCCGCCGCGACGCGCATCGCGCTCTCCGCGATCGCGCGCGCGTCGAGCGCGCCGCCGTGGCGGATCAGGGCGCGCGCCGCGGCCAGGGCGTAGTTGCCGCCCGATCCGATCGCGATCAATCCGTCGTCCGGCTCGATCACGTCGCCGGCGCCGGTGATTAACAGCGAGCTTTCCACATCGGCCACGATCAGCATCGCCTCCAGCCGGCGCAGAATTCGATCGGTCCGCCAGTCCTTGGCCAGTTCGACGGCCGCCCGCCTGAGATTGCCGTTGACCGACTGAAGTTTGCTTTCGAACTTGTCGAACAGCGTCAGCGCGTCGGCGGTCGAGCCGGCGAATCCGGCCAGCACGGCGTTGTTGTGCAGCCGGCGGACCTTGCGCGCGCCGCGCTTCATGATCGTCTGGCCGACGCTGACCTGTCCGTCGCCCGCCATCACCAGCTTGCCGCCGTGGCGCACGCAGAGAATCGTGGTGGCGCGCACCCGAACATCGGGCGCTTCGGCCTCATGCGCGCGGATGGGCACGGCGATAGACCTCCTGCAGATGTTTGACGCTGACGTGAGTATAGCGCTGGGTGGTGCTCAGGCTGGCGTGGCCCAGCATCTCCTGAATCGCACGCAGGTCGGCGCCCGCGTCGAGCAGGTGGGTGGCGAAACAATGGCGCAGGCCGTGCGGAGTGAGCGTGGAATCAAGACCGGCGTCGCGCAGGCGGCGCTCGACCAGCTTCTGCACCCAGCGCACGGACAATCGGCTTCCGCGCAAATTGGTGAATACGGGACGGTCCGGAGCCGCGGCGGCCGGCGCGGCGGCGCGCCACGCCCGGATTGCGTCGAGCGCGACCTCGCCGATCGGGACGACGCGATCTTTATTGCCCTTGCCGGCGCGCACCGTGACCATCCCGAGTTCTTCGTCGAGGTCGCGCCAGCATAATCCAACCAGCTCGCTGACGCGGAGTCCGGCCGAATAAAGCGCCTCCAGAATCGCGCGGTCGCGCGCCGCCGCCGCGCCCGCGACCGTCTCTGGCGCTTCGATCAGGCGCGCAACCTCCGCGGCCGGCATCACCTGCGGCAGGCGCCGGCCGACTTTGGGCGCGCGAATCGAACGGGCGGGATTATCGGCGCCGAGGTTTGTCTCTCGCCAGCGGAAATAAGCTTTGATTGCAAACAGGCGGCGCTGAGTGGTGGCGCGGCTTGCGTGCTTCATCGTTTCGGCAAGGTAGCCGCGGATATGATCGGCCGATATCAGCTCGGGCCGCGCGTCGCGCCGGTTTGCGTCGCATACGGACGGCGCGCGTTCCAGCAGGTGAAGGCGAAAATCCCGCAGGTCGCGCAGATAGCTTTTGACCGTGTTCGCCGCCGCCCGCGACGCCATCCCGAGCGCTTCGCCGAAGCGTTCGATTTCGCGTTCCATCGGCGCCGCCGCCTCGCCCGTGACCGTCATTCGGTTTATGCTATCAGCAGCTTCGGGCAGGCAAAAGGCGACGCCCGCCCCGAACCTGATCGGCGATGAACTGTTTTCATTGCGGACGCGCGATCGCGGTGGATGAGCGGGTGGGCTTCCGCGATCGATGTCCCGGATGCGACCGGCCGCAGCACGCATGCCTCAACTGCACGCATCACGACTCCGCGTATCACAACCAGTGCCGGGAAACGCAGGCCGAGCTCGTGGCGGACAAGGGCCGCGCGAATTTTTGCGAGTATTTCCGGCCGCACGCCGACGCGCCCGCGCGTGCCGCATCCAAAACGGACGACACGCGCGCGCGGCTCGATGCGCTCTTCAAAAAGAAACCTTGATGCGATGGAACGCCAGTTAGCCGCCGTCGTGCTGGCCGCGGGATTGGGAACGCGGATGCGCTCGGAGCGCGCGAAAGTGCTGCACGAGATCGCCGGCCGCGCGATTCTCGCGCGGGCGCTTGAACCGATCGCGAAGCTTAAGCCGGAGCCCATCGTGCTCGTGGTCGGCCATCAGGCCGAGGCCGTCGCAACCACGGCGCGCGTGGCGGCGCCGGACGCCGTGATCCGCTGCGCGCGGCAGGCCGAACAGCGCGGCACCGGCGACGCGGCGCGCGCCGCGCTCGGCGCGATCGATCGCGAATTCGCGGGCGAGATTCTGATCGGCTACGGCGATACTCCGTTGATCCGGACGGAAACGCTGCGCGAATTCGTCCGCGCCCATCGCGCGGGCGGCGCGGAGCTTTCGTTCATCAGCGCCGAGATGGATGAACCCGGAGCGTACGGCCGGGTGGCGCGCGACGAAACCGGAGCCGTCGCCGCGATCGTCGAGGCGCGCGACGCGACGCCGGCACTGCTCGCTATTAACGAAATCAATACCGGCGTGTATCTGTCGGAAGCGCGCTTGCTGCGCGCGGCGGTCGCGGAATTACGCGCCGACAATGCTCAACACGAGTATTATTTGACCGACATCGTCGCGATCGCGCGCCGCCGCGGCTGCCGCGTCAACGCCTGGCGCGCGCCGGACGCGGCGGAATTCGCAGGCGTCAATTCGCGCGAGGAGATGGCCCGCATGGAAGAGTCGCTTCGCCACGACGTGAACCGCCGCCTGATGGCCGCGGGAGTTACGCTGATCGATCCGGCGACCGCATATATCGCGCCGGAAGCGGAAATCGGCCGCGACACGATTATCGGCCCCAACGTGCGGATTCTGGGACGTTCGCGTATCGGGGCGGGCGTGGTGATCGAGGGCACGGCCTGGCTCGACGGCGTGATCGTCGGCGACCGGTCGCATCTCAAGATCTGCGTCCGCGCCGAGCATTGCGAAATCGGTCCGGATTGCGAAATCGGTCCGTTCGCGAATCTTCGTGAAGGCACGGAACTGGAGGGCCGCAACCGGATCGGGAATTTCGTCGAAACCAAAAAGGCGCGCATCGGAAGCGGCACCAAGGCGAGCCATCTGAGCTACCTCGGCGACGCGATTATCGGGCGCGAAACCAATATCGGATGCGGCGTGATTACGGTCAATTACGACGGCTACGACAAGCACGTCACGAGGATCGGCGATCGCTGCATGGTCGGATGCGATACGCAACTGGTCGCGCCGGTAACCGTCGGCGACGACGTGTACGTCGCGTCGGGCACAACGATCTTGCGCGACGTCGAACCGGGCGCGCTCGCCGTCTCGCATCATCCGCAACGTGAAAAATCCGGATGGACCGCAGGCTGGCGCGCGCGCCACGCCGGCCATCCGAAGGCGCCCAAGCATGGCGCTGGCGAATGATCGGCCGCGCCGGCAGATTCGAGGCGAACGGTGGATTAAAATAGAGCCGTCATGTGCGGAATTATTGGATACGTCGGTTCGCGCGACGCCGCGCCGATTCTGATCGGCGCCCTGCGGCGGCTCGAATATCGCGGTTATGATTCCGCCGGAGTCGCCGCGCTCGACGGCGGCGCCCGGCTGGAAATCCGCCGCGCGGTCGGCAAGCTCGACAATCTGTGCGCCGCGCTGGAGCGCGCTCCCGTGCCCGGCCATATCGGGATCGGCCATACGCGATGGGCCACGCACGGCCGCCCGTCCGAAGAGAACGCGCATCCGCACAAGGCCGGGCCGGTCGCGGTCATCCACAACGGCATTATCGAGAACTACGTGGAGTTGCGCGCGGCATTGCTCGCGCGCGGCCACAAACTCAGATCGGAGACTGACACCGAACTGATTTCCCATCTGATCGAGGAGCGGCTCAAAGCCGGCGACGATTTGACCGCGGCCGTGCGCGCGGCCGTGCGCGAGCTCAAAGGATCGTTCTCGATTGTGGCGCTCGCGGAAAACGATCCCGGCCGGCTGGTCGCCGCCAAGACCGCGACGCCGCTGGTGCTGGGCTTCGGCGACGGTGAAAATTTCGTCGCTTCGGATATTCCCGCGCTGCTCGAACACACCCGGCGCGCGCTCGTGATGGAGGACGGCGAGCTTGCCGAAATCTCCGCCGGCGGAATCCGCCTGACCACTTTTGACGGCGCGCCGATCGTGCGCGCGCCGCGGCTCGTCGAATGGGACGCCGTCGCCGCGACCAAGGGCGGCTATCGGCACTATCTGCGCAAGGAAATCAGCGAACAGCCGCAGGCCTGGATCGATACCCTGAGCGGACGCGCCGGCGCCGGAGCGGCGGAGGTGAACTTCGAGACGCCGATTCTGCCGCCGGCCGGCCCCGAAACGATCCGGCGCATCGTGATGGTCTCGGCGGGCGCGTCGTGGATTTCCTCGCTGATCGGCAAATTCATGATCGAAGAGCTGACCGGCATCCCGGCGGAGGTCGATTATTCGGCCGAATTCCGCTATCGCCGGCCGGCGATCGACGAGCGCAGTCTGATCGTCGCGGTTTCGCAGTCCGGCGAGACCGCCGACACCCTGGCCGCGATGGAAGAAGGACGCCGCCGCGGCTCCTGGCTGGTCGCGCTGACCAACACCGTCGATTCGTCGATCGCGCGCAAGGCCGACGCCCGGCTCTACACGCGCTGCGGCCCCGAAATCAGCGTCACCACGACCAAGTGTTTCCTGACCCAAATCGAGGCTTTCTACCTCTTCGCGATTCATCTGGCGCGGGCGCTCGGCCGCATCGATGCGCGCGAGGCCGAGGAGTTGCTGCGGCCCGCGTTCGCGATTCCGCAGCAAATCGAGATGGCGATTTCGCACGAGCGGCAAATCGAGAAGATCGCGCGCAAGTACGGCAAGGCGCGCGACTTTCTCTATCTCGGCCGCGGCGTCAACTATCCCGTCGCGCTCGAAGGCGCGCTCAAGTTGAAGGAAATTTCCTATATCCACGCCGAGGGCTATTCGGCCGGCGAAATGAAACACGGGCCGATCGCGCTGATCGACGAAGAGATGCCGGTCGTAGTGATTATTCCGAACGACAACGTTTTCGATAAAACGCTGTCGAACCTCAAAGAAGTCGAATCGCGCAACGGCCGGATCATCGCCGTCACCGATCGGCGCACGCCCGAACTCGAAGAAGTCGCATGGGAAATTATCGACGTTCCGGCGACGAACCGCTTCCTGATGCCGGCGTTGACCACCGTGCCTTTGCAACTGCTCGCCTATCATATCGCGGTCTATCGCGGCGCCGACGTCGATCAGCCGCGCAATCTCGCCAAATCCGTCACCGTCGAATAGTCCCGCCGTGCGCGCGGCTTTGACGGCGGCGACGAAATCGGCGTAAATCGCGGGAACCCAGGTCCGCGGCCGCGGCGTCCGCCCGGCCGCCCGATGCGCGCTGAAGGAGTTGGCCCATGCCCGAAAATCCGCCGCTTGCCGGAATCAAGGTCGTCGATTTCACCCGCTACCTCGCCGGGCCCTTCTGCACGCAGATTCTCGGCGATTACGGCGCCGATATTTTCAAAATCGAGCCGGTCGAAGGCGCGCGCGGCGAGATGGGCGACTACAGCGGCAAAGATACCTATTTCTTCCTGAGCGCCAACCGCTCGAAAAAAAGCGTGCAGGTTTCGACCAAGACTCCCGAGGGGCGCGCGGTGTTGCAGCGGATGCTCGATAGCGCCGACGTCGTGATCGACAATTTCCGCCCCGGCGTGATGGAGGCGCTCGGTTTCGGCTACGCGACGCTCGCCGCGCGCAATCCGCGGATTATCGCGTGTTCAATCTCAGGATTCGGCGCCAGCGGGCCGATGCGCGACTATCCCGGCTTCGACCAGATCGCGCAGGGTTTTTCGGGCCTGATGAGCGTGACGGGCACGCAGGAAAGCGGACCGATGCGCGTCGGCATCGCGATTTGCGATTTGCTGGGCGGCATCTTCGCCGCGCAGGGAATTTTGCTCGCCCTTGAGGCTCGCCATCGCACCGGCCGCGGCCAGAAGGTCGAAACCTCGCTGCTTGAAGCGATCGCCAGCATCCTGAGCTGGTCCGCCGGCATCTATTTCGACACCGGCAAAACGCCCGGACCCGCCGGCAACCATCATCCGCTCTCTTCGCCGCACGGCGTCCACATGGCCGCGGACCGGCCTTTCAATATCGCGTGCGGGAACGAAGCGATGTGGCGCACGTTCGTCAAGACGATCGGCCGGCCCGAACTCGCCGCCGACCCGCGCTTCGACAAGCTCGGCCATCGGATCAAGAACCGCGCCGCGCTCACCGCCGAAATCAACGCGGCGCTCAAGGACCATCCGGCGCAATACTGGATCGATCGTTTCAACGAAGCGGGCATTCCCTCCGGCCCGATTCTGACGATCGAGGAGATGTTCAACCATCCGCAGGCCGCGGCGCGCGAGCTGATGCTGCGGATGGCCCATCCGGCGCACGGCGAAATCAAGACCGCGGGCCTTGCGGTCAAGCTGGGCGAAACGCCCGGCCGGCCGTCGCGCCCGCCGCTGGTCGGCGAGCATACGGCGGACGCGCTCGCGGCGCTCGGCTACACGCCCGAGGAGCTCGACCATCTGCGCAAAATCAAAGCCATCCGCTGAAGCCGCAAAGATTTTTGTGATGGGATTTTTCGCTCCGGGAACTTGCGCTCAGAATGACCGTGAAGTTGCGGTTCAGGTTGTCATTCTGAGCGCAGCGAAGAATCCATCTTCTCAGCTTTTCGCTCCAAAATGTCCGGAATACGCGGGTGCGCTTTCAAATTCCTTGACGTTCGATTTGCTCCGCGCCAACGATCGATCAGGGTCCGCAACGAAAGGAATCCGCGATGCCAACCCTGGAAATGACCGCCGAGGAAGCGGAGGAACTGCGCTTCGTGCTGGAGAACTATTTCGCCGAACTGCGGATGGAGATCGAGCGCACCGAAAGCGGCGCCTTCCGCGCCAAGCTCAAGGACCGCGAAAATCTGATCAAGCGCATGCTCGACGACCTCTCGAAATAATCGCTGAACCGGCGCTCGCTTGGGTTCGGCATTACGTGCAAAATCATACCCTACGGTACTCAAGGGTTGCGCCTATGAATCGTCTCTGTAGACGGCGTATCCATTCTTCTGCGCCCAATCCTCAGAGAACCCCACGTGCGAAATGGCGTTTCTACTCGCGTCCAATTGGCGTTTCGCTTCCTTGACCACGATTTCAGGCTGCAATTTGTAAATTACCTTGCACTTCATTTGATCGCTCGCATAGAATACCGCGAAATAAATATAACGATTTCGCGTGATGCGATTGAGCGACTCGTTACGTTTGTTTGTGGGCTCTTTAAACATCCGATCAAGTTGGCCTGTTCCGCCTTCCTTGCACGAAAGATATTCGTATTTCTCTTCCGGGTTATCCAAGGCATGCGCATCGGCATCACGTTTTGAGTGAATGAGCTCGTGCCCAAGGATATCAGCAATAATCATTTCTTTCACTAACCCGGGTTGGAGCAGATTCTCAATACCAATCGACCGTGCAATCTTTGCCGCCCTAATCACAAGATCAATGATCTTGCGGTAAATATCGCGCGCCATGTCAGAATAGCCTTGCGGCTAGATCGTTATTTACTTTCTTCAACCGACTATTTACGGTCGCGGCGAATTCACGATTCCATTCAAATGCGATGAAGTGTCTGTTGAGCTCTCTGCAAACAGCAGGACAGGTTCCAACACCAGCGAACGGATCTAGAACAAGATCACCTTCGATCGAACTCGCTTGGAGAAGCCTGTCGATGAGTTTAGCTGGTTTTTGGATCGTGTTGAGAAATTCCCTACTAACAAGCTCTTTTGATCTATACGTGAGTTGTTTGATATCGCCCCATACGTCCCCTGGATTCTTGCCTTCGTGGTGAAATTTCGTTCTACCAAATTTCCCATTCAAGACAGAGGGAACTCTCTCGCATCGGAGGCGATGTTCCAACTCCACAAGTTGTGGAACTCGGATCGCATCCAGATTAAAGACTCTAGGCTTGTCACCCTTAATAAAATAACAGATGATATCATAATTATTTGTGTAATTAATTCTGCCTTGAGCGAGCCTGCTTGGCTGATACCAGACGATCTTGGACCGGAGGTTCAGATAGGGTCGATAATCTATGAAATCGATACAGTCCGGCTTCCCAAAAAGATATAGTGCTCCTCCTTCTTTCAATTTCCGCGCAAAAATCTGGATTAATTCGAGATTGAACTCCTGAATACTCGGAATCCGATCCCACCTATTGGCCGTCACACCATACGGACCGTCGCAAATAACCAGATCAACCGTTCCGTCTTCAATCTTTGGGAACATCTCGAAGGCGTCAGCACAGTAGATGCGGTCAATTTCTAGCATTGCTCGAACACTTCCCACATGCGCTCAGCGGGGTTGGTGGCCGCTCAGCCGGAGTCACGAGGTTTCTATGTCGCCCGGTTTATAAACGCTGCGTGCTTTGTCCGGATATGGAGTGATTCATATGCGTGAAATCGGTTGAAATCGAGGCCAAAATAGAGATCACAATTCACGCCGCCGGCAGGTCCAGCCATCGTCTCCCGCGTATAATTTAAAAAGGCTCAGAGACGTCAGTTCGTCGCGGCGCGTTCACCGATCAGGCGATCGACCTCCGACTTCAACCGCGGCAGCACGTCGTCGTATTTGAAGTTGCCGAGCTTCTGCGCCTTGCGCTTCAGATTGACCGTCGTCGGCCCGCACCACAGCCCCAAATCGGCGTCGTCGGTCTCGCCCGGGCCGTTGACCCTGCAGCCCATCACCGCGATCGTGATTTTGTATTGCGCCGCGTAGGCGGTCAGTTCCTTGACCTGCTGCGCCAGCTCGACGAATTTCTCGTTTTCCACGCGCGAGCACGACGGGCACGAGATGATGTTCAGGCCCGAGCCGAAATCCGGCGCCGAGATGAACCGGCCGGCCCGCACGTCCTCGACGATCTGGTGGCCGACCAGCACTTCTTCGTGCTTGCGCTCGTTCGGCAGCGTCAGCGAAACCCGAATCGTGTCGCCCACGTCCTGCGCCAGCAACTGCTCGAAGGCGACGCGGGTCTTGACGATGCCGTCGGGCGGCAGGCCCGCTTCGGTCACGCCCAGATGAATCGGCACGTCGGGGCGGCGCTGATGGAACCGGCGGTTGGCTTCGACCACCTTGGCCGGGTCGCTGTCCTTGAGCGACACGACGAAGCGGTCGAACCCATATTCCTCCATCAGCCCGCAATGCCATGCCGCCGACTCGACGATCGCGGTCAACTGGTCGCCGGGATATTTCTCCAGGAAGGCGGGCGCCACCGAGCCGCAATTGACTCCGATCCGGATCGCAAGGTTGTTGTCGCGGGCCACCTCGACCAGCCACTTGACCTTCTGCGGAATCGTTTTGGACTTCTCGATATGGTGCAGATGGCCGGGGTTGTAGCGAATCTTGTCAACGTATGGCGCGACCTTGCCGGCGATACGGTAGTTCTCCTGCAGATCGACCGAGAGGGTCACGCCCGGCGTCGCCGCGCGGATTTCCCTGAGCGCCGCCACCTCTTTTTCATTGTCGAGCGCGATTCGCACGATGCCGGCGCCGGCCGCCGCCAACTGCCGCGCCTGCGCGATCGTCGCGTCGATATCCATTGTGCGGGTCGCGCACATTGACTGCACCACAATCGGCGCGCCGCCGCCGACCTCGACGCCGCCAATTCGAATCCGCCTCGTCGTCCGTTCCGTCTCGCTCATCGCCTCAGCCCTTGCGCTCCGCCGCCGCCGCGTTGACCTGATCGGTCACGGCCATCGCCACGCACGCATGCGCGAAGGGACCGCCCGCCCGCAGCGCCATCGCGACAAACGCCGCCTCGGCGATCTCTTCGTCGGTCGCGCCCTGTTTCTTCGCGCGTTTGGTGTGGTCCTCGATACACCACATGCACTGGGTGACATGCGCCGCCGTCACCGCCATCAGTTCCTTGGTCCGCGCCGGCAGCGCGCCGTCCTTGAACACGGCCTGATCGAAATCCATGAAGCTCTTGAACAGGTCGGGCTTGAGCAGGCGCAGTTTGCGCAGGCTCTTGATCGTATCGCGCGCGAATAGTTCAGCCATCGCGGATCCTCCTGGACGCCAGCCGCCGGACGCGCCGCGGCGTCCGTATGCCGTCGCGTCACGCTTTCGCCAACCGCCATCGCCGTGGCGCTCGGGCTGGCCGATTAAATATAGCAGACGGCCGCGCGGCGGCCATCCAGACCCTCCAATGGCTCAATTCGGCCCGCTCGACGGTCGTCTCAAGGTTCGGCGCTAATGCCTCATTCTGAGATATTCCAGTCTATTCTTGCCAATTAGAAGCAAAATAACCAACGTATCCATACGGCATGAAATCACAAAAAATTACAAAAAATTCAGTGTCAAATGACTTGCGTACATGTTTTCTTGATGCTAATAGAGCTTTAGCAGTATCTATGGCGGTCAGACGTGCCTGAAAGGGCAGATCCGCAACGCCTGGTGGTTGGACCAGTTTTTGATATGCGAATCGCTCGTTCAGGAAGGAGCGGATAGCGATGGATCAGGCGAAGCACGAAATGGACGCGATGGACTCGATCGGGTTTGCCGACATCATTCTTCCCAGCCAGTTTTACGGCGCGATGGGCGGGGGCGCTTTGTGCAGCGAACAACGCCTGATGCTCGCGGTGCTGGTCGATGCGATCAACATCTTGCAGGGATGGAACCGCACGGGTAGCGCGCGCAAGCGCCGGGCGTTCGCCGAAGCCGGACAATGGGTCGGCGCCCGGGGCACGTCTTATCCGTTTTCGTTCGACAGCGTTTGCGACGCGCTCGGAATCGATTCCGAAGTATTGCGCGGCCGGCTTGGACCGCTGGCGATCGGTCACGGCGGAATCGACCGGATGGGTGGACGGCTGCGCCTGAAGGAATCCAGCCGTGCGCAGCATATGACGGCGAATCGCATCCGTCGGCGCAAACGGGACCGGATGGTCGCGGCGCGCTGATTCGCTTGCGCGCCCGGCGCCCGCCGGGCGCGATTGACTGCTTCGCGCCGGCCTCCGTATGATCGCTATGCTCTGTTCCGGAGGCATCTTCCAGTGCGAATGCTGTTACCGCCGATCGTGCGCCGCCGCGAGATGGATAAAGGCTTGGTGGAGTTCTTCCACAGCCATCGGAAAAGCGCGTTTCGACGTGCGATAGCGGATTTTTGCGTATTTTACCACCTACGCCGTCCACGAATCGAATGGTACGAGTACATAGACTGGGGTAAAACGGCCGGACGCACGTTTGAAGACGGCCGCATCCACATGGTCCATCCTGAAAATTGGAAACGGGGCCGCGTCTATAATTCCGAACGGATGTGGGTTCAGACCGTCTATCACGAACTGGCGCACTATCTCTTCTGGACCGACGCCGAGCGCAAAGCCGAAGCGTTTACGCGGCGGATGGTGCGAGGATTGCGCCGTCCGGCGCGGCGGATAGCCAAGCCGGCGGCCGCGCAAAAGACCAGGCGCATCTCCGCTGGCCGGCGGAATGCCGCCGCCACCCGCGTCCGATCGGCCGGCCGCCGGCGCGCCGGACGCGAACGGATCGCGCCGACTCGCGCCGCCCAGGTGCGCGCCGAAGCGCGTGGTGCGCGGCGCGCCACGCGCCGGGCTGTTCGGTAGGCGCGGGTGCGCGCTGGATTATCGGCGATGTCGCAAAAACCGACCGTGGAAAATCGCTGGTGGGTCGAAACCAGTTTCAAAAAGCCTCGCCAGGCGCGCGCGGAAACCGAACTTCCCCAGTTGCCGATCGCGATGAGCTTTTACGCCGTCGCCAAGGATTACGATCAGGATCGCGCGAAGGACGACCTCACCGACAATAATCTTCGTATCGCGCGCGCCGCCGATCCGCCGGCCGGCGATTGGGCATACGTGGCGATGACCGACGAGCATTTTCCGCCCCGGATGGTCAAACGGATCAAGGAAGAGTTTCGCATCCCGCACGAGGCGCGCGGCGTGATCCTCGACCATGGCCGGCTCTTACGCCTGCTGATTTGCGGTCCAGAGCTCGAAGATTGGATGATCGACGTGACGCTGAGCGACGAACCGTCGGTTGACGTTTATGTCTGGAACGTGATGCATCGCGAGCGGCTTTTCCGGCGCGCCGAAGACGCGCTCAAGCAGGCGCGGCGATGGGCGATCAATCTGTTGCGGAATCCGCCGCCGCGCGACGAACCGTTCCGCGGCGCGCTCCTCTAGAAAACGCCGAAATGTTCTAATGTCCTGCTGACGCGGCCGCAAAGCAATGGACTTCAAGACGGCCGAATGGTCAGGACCGGCCGCGGCGATTCGCGGATGACCCGCTCGGCGACGCTGCCCAGCACCAAGCGTTTTAGACCCCTGCGGCCATGTGTGGCCATCATGACGACGTCGATCGCCGGACTCGCCGCGGCGCTCAGAATTTCCATCGCCGGGTCGCCCGAAGAGACCGCGACTTCATACAGCGCGGGCTCTTTGAGCCGTTCCGCCGCCAGACGCTCAAGACGCTGGCGCGCCTCGTGCTCCGGCGGACTGAATTGCTCCAACGGCACCGGCTCGCCAAACGATTCGCGCGGCACCGGCACGACGTAAAGCAAATGAAGCTTGCCGTGATTCGCGCGGGCCAGTTCGGCCGCGGCGTCGAGTACGCTCAGCGATACCGGATCGAAATCGACAGGACACAAGATATTCTGGAACATCGCCGGCTTCCGCGATAATGATCGCGCCTCTATGATTCAACATCACCGTCTGCGCGCAGAAATGGAAGCAAAAGCGGCCTGTGCTCCGGCGCGATTCGCGTTTCGGCGAAACGCTTGTCCAGAGGATGCTGTCACGACGCCGGCGCCTGGCGACGACGGCCGGACTTCATGTCGCGAAAGGTTCCGGCGGTTCGTTTGAAGCAGCACGTGGTAAAGCGCGGGCGGGTGCTGGCCGCATCTTTGGTCGCAATCGCCACACTATCGTCTTCCGCAAAGAGCGCAGCCGCTCCGGCCGCTCTCTACCAACAGCAGTGCGCGCGATGCCACGGCGCGGACGGCGCCGCCGAAAGCCGTTCAGACTCCGGCAGCGCGTTGCCATCGCATAGTTTGCGCGATTGCTCCTGGATGGACCTGATGTCGAACGCGACGCTGTTTCTCGCGATCAAAAATGGCGGCGGCGCAATCGGCATTAGCCCCTCGATGCCCGCGTTCAGCGGCCATCTGACAAACGACGAAATGGCGGGATTGGTAAGCTATATCCGGGGTTTTTGCGCCGAACCTGAGCCACGGACCGACTCGATTATCATCCCCTCGGCGCGCCGCTGAGCGCCAATCGTACGATCCAGGCTGGCTCGACGCCGGGATCGGCTGGGCATCAGCCTCGGATACCGGTCCAAATTTATCCAAATCAGCCTGAAATAATTAAGAACCTGGATCGTCTATATTTCGAGGGCATTACGAAGCGTCTCTCAACCATGGTAGAGATCGTCCGACTTTCGCACTCATGGAGGTTGCGGCGCAAAACAGCATCAAAGCTTGAAATTGCAATAACATCAGTCTATAAAATCTAGATAACAGCTGATTTTGAATCGTTTGACAAAATTTCGGATGTTTCGCCATGATTCGTGAGTTGTGGATAAAATCTGATGAAATGAGCTAGATTTCCTAGCAAATTTCGTTACATGGCTGCTAAAATGAGTGTTGATCACCATTCCTTAGGTTGAGCCAAAGAGGAGATAACGTGGAAGAGAATCGGACAAAGAAACACGGGGCGCATGGTTTGCCCCCAAAGGTCCTCACCGTTCGTGAGTTGTCGGAATATCTTCGGGTTCATCCGACGACCGTCTATCGGCTGCTCCGCGCGCGGCAGCTGCCGGGATTTCGAGTCGGCAGCGAATGGCGTTTCAGCATCGATATGATCGAGCGCTGGCGTTCCGAGGAAGAACAGTCGTCGGTCGAGATCAAGGCGCGGCGCGGCAAGCGAGCCGGCTGATCGCACGACAGGCCGCGGAATCCGCTTCCGTACCGTTTCAAAACGGCGCGATTGGCGCGGATGATCGGTTCAAGATCCGAAAGTTTCGAACGTTGGTTTTATTTACCTTGATTTGATAGCCCCACGTGCGTCGTCGGCGCACCGTGTTCAAGTTAACCCAGTTGGGCTTAGCGATCCGCAGGTCTGTTCGGATTCATCGGACGCGATCCACGAGATATGCGTCGGCGCATGCGTGCGTCTAGGACTTTTACGAGTTGCCGGATGATCATAAGTTGATCAAAACTGGCAACGCGATGATGTCCTCACCCGAAGCCGAACGCTTCCGCACCCTCTACGAGCTCGGCTGCGCCTTTTCGGCAAAGACGGAACTCGCCGAACTTGTTCCTTACGTGATCGAGAAATGCCGCGAGGCTTTGAATGCCGAAGCCGCTTCGGTCCTGATGCTCGATCGGGACCGCAATGAACTTTACTTTCCGTACGTGTCGGACTCGAACCAGGGCGTGGCCGACGTGTTGCGCAGCCTGCGGCTGCCGGCCGACAAGGGCATCGCCGGCGCGGCGTTGAACCATAATCAAACCATCGTCGTGAATGACGCTCAGAATGACGCGCGGCTTTACCGCGCGATCGATCGCCAGACCGGCGCCGTGACGCGCAGCCTTGTCGCCACGCCGCTGCAAGGCCGCAATGGCGTGATCGGCGTGCTTGAAATTCTCAATCGGCGCGGAAACGGGACCTTCGACAACAGCGATATCGCATTTCTCGAGGCGGTTTCGGAAAGCATCGCGATCGCGATCGAAAACGCCAGCCTCTACGCGCAGCTTCGCGACTCCGAAGCGATCCTGCGCACTCAAGTCGGCGCTTTGCGCCGCGATCTCGCCAAGAACGACCTCTTTACGGAAATCATCGGCTCGAGCGCGCCGATGTTTGAAGTATTCCAGCTCATGGAAGCGGCGGCCACGTCTTCGATCGCCGTAATGATTCAGGGCGATACGGGAACCGGAAAGGAATTGGTCGCGCGCGGAATCCATCGCGCCAGCGCGCGGTGCGAGGCGCCGTTCGTCGCGGTCAATTGCGCGGCGATGCCGGAGACGCTGCTCGAAAGCGAATTGTTCGGGCATCGCAAAGGAGCCTTTACCGGCGCGATCCGGGACAACCCCGGCGTCTTTCGAGCCGCGTCGGGAGGCGTGGTTTTTCTCGATGAAGTCGCGGAAATGCCAGTTCGGATGCAGGCCAAGCTGCTGCGGGTTCTCGAACAGGAGGAAGTGATTCCGGTCGGCGAAACCTTTCCGGTGCGCGTCGATGTGAGAATCGTCTCGGCCACCAATCGCGACTTGAAGACGGAGATCGCCGCGGGCGCATTTCGGGAAGATCTCTACTACCGGCTTGCGGCCTTCCCGATCCGGCTGCCTCCGCTGCGCGCCCGGCGGGAAGATATCGAATCGCTCGCGAGCCGTTTCCTGACCGTCTCCGCCGAACGCCATCACAAGCGTCTGGCCGGTTTCGATCCCGCGGTGCTCGCGATCTTTTCCAACTACGATTGGCCGGGCAATGTGCGGCAGTTGCGCAATGAAATCGATCGCGCCGTCGCGATGGCGCGCGAGGGCGACACTATCGGCGTGCCTCAGCTCTCCCAGGATTTGCGAGCGGCTGCAAGCCATTCCGCGCCGATCAAAGCCGACGCCGCGACTGCGTCCGCGCCGGTCACAGCCGCCTCCGCCGCCGACGGCGTTGAGGGTCACGAGAGCCACACTCGTTCGCTACGGCAGGCGCGCGCGGAATTCGAAGCTGCTTTCATCAATGAGGCTCTGGCGCGCCATCACGGCAACGTCTCGCGCGCGGCGCAGGCGCTGGGGATTTCGCGCCCCGCGCTGCAAGAGAAGATAAAAACCTACCATCTCCGATAAGTTTTCCGGCGGCGATCCGACGGAAAACTTTACGCCAAGGCGATCGACGCCAATCGATTGGCGCTCGAATGAACCAAACTATTCAGTCTTTTCAAACACTTAGAAAATAAACGCGGCCATCAGGCCGATGGCGCCCTAATTGCTCAATAAGTTTTCCCAGCAGCGGGGAGAAAACCAATGACAATTCGGCGCGCCAGATTAGAACATCGGGGACCTGCACACGCGACTGGCCGACTATATCGTTCATCGCGGCGCCAGACCACGGACGTCGGCAACGCGATTTTGCGGATCGCCCGGCTTCGCTACGAAATTTTCCGGGAGCGGTTTGGCCGCGATCCTGAACCCGACGAACCCTTGTTTTTCGATGTCTCTCATGGCCGGCCAGTAATCGCGAATGAGACCGAAATGTTCCGACAGGTATCGGACGCGGCTTCTGCGACCCGCGCGGATTTCCTCTCGGTCGCCAAATTTCTTGGGCTCGGATAAGGCGTCAGAGCGGCGGAATGGGTGAAGAGGGGGGCTCTGACGCGCCCATCCGGCTTTGAAGCCGGCGATAAACCTCCGGCGACGCCCGAAGCCTGCGTCCAAAACAGATAAAAACCAGACAAATAATTCGCCAAAGCCGGTCGGCGCGCCATTGACGGAATTACCCTGCCAGGTCCGTCGTGGCTGCCGGCCGGCGTCTTTTTAATCCGTCCGGCTATTTGATATTGCGCGCCGGCCTCCGCGCTTGTCGGCGATTGGCCTAATCGCCTATGTAAAGGGATGCGCCGCGCGACACATACGCCGGGGCGCGAGTCCCAGGATCGCAACGCCTTCAATGGCGCCGCGCCGGAATATCGGCGACCCGCGCGAAGCCATCCGGTCGCGCGCGCAAATCATTCAACTCGGAGGAACTCAGGACAATGGCAGGAATACTCGACGGCAAAGTGGCGATCATCACGGGCGCGGCATCGGGAATCGGACGCGCGACTTCGCTGATTTTCGCGCGCGAAGGAGCAAAGCTGCTGCTCGCCGACCTGCAGGAAGAGGGCGGCGCCGAAACGCTCAAAATGGTCAAGGCGGCCGGCGGCGACGCGACCTTCTTCAAGGTCGATGTCTCGAAATCGGCCGAAACCGAGGCGATGGTGGCAAAAGCGGTCGCGACCTACGGCAAGCTCGATTGCGCGTTCAACAACGCCGGTATCGACGGCAGGGGCGGCCGCGTGCACGAGTGCACCGAGGAGAACTGGAACCGCGTGATGTCGATCAATCTGACCGGCGTATGGCTCTGCATGAAGGCGGAGATCGCGCAGATGCTGAAGCAGGGCAAAGGCGGCGCGATCGTGAACACCTCTTCGGACGCGGGCCTGATTGGCGTCGCCGGATTGCCGGCCTATGTCGCGGCCAAGCACGGCGTCGCCGGACTGACCAAGGCGGCCGCGATGGAGTACGGACGGCACAATATCCGCGTCAATGCGGTCTGTCCGGGGCCGATCCGCACGCCGATGCTGGGCCGGTTGCTGAACGCGCGACCCGAGGCCGAATCCAAAATGGCGCGGTCGGAGCCGCTCAAGCGGCTCGGCGAGCCGTCGGAGATCGGCGAGGCGGTGGCGTGGCTCTGCTCGGACCGCGCCTCGTATGTGCACGGCTTGCCGATGCCGGTGGACGGCGGCTTCATGGCCCAGTAACGACGGGTTCGATACGTTCAAATCGCCTATCCGCCGTCCGCAAGGTCAACCATATGTTGACAGAAGCGGCGGATTTGATAGGATTTTGCCCGGATAACGAATCCGCTACGCCCGTAGGCGGGCATTATACGAGAGGCCCTTCCGCGTAATGTGGGAGGGCCTTTTCTTTATGGAGTCAAGATGTGGCCAGGATCGCGATTTTGATCGATGGCGGATGCCTGCGAACGCGCACCAAGCAGGCAAACCTTCAGTACGACCCGAATCATATCGAAGCCGTCGCGCTCAAATGCCCGCTGACTGACGAAAATCTACTGCGTATTCTTTATTATGATTGCGCTCCATACGGAGGCAGCGTGAAACTGCCCGTGTCTGGAAAACCGCATACGTTTCCCGGCTCCGACGCTTGGTTGAGGGAATTGGCGCGCAAAGATCTTTTCGCCGTGCGCCGAGGCGTGCTCAAATTCCGCGGCTTCGTGCCGAACAAGATACCACTTGCTTCGACCCATTTGACCGATGCGGATTTCAAGCCCTCGTTTGAACAAAAAGGCGTCGATATGAGGATAGGTTTGGACATCGCGCAATACGCCAACGCGAAATCAGTTGAGCGAATTGTGCTGTTAACCGAAGACACTGATTGTGTCCCAGCGATGAAACACGCGCGTAAGGCGGGCTTGCAAGTCGTGTTGATATCGCTGCCGAATTCTCATCTCGCGCCGGAACTCAGAGAGCACAGCGATTTCTTGCGATCCGTGGCATGGCCGTAAGGAAAGGCCCCCGGCCGCTCGTCCATGTTTCCGAAAAACGACGGGGGCGGAGACCATCAAGGTCGCCGCCCCCGTTTGCGTCATTGCGATTTAATCGCGAACGTCAGCCGAGCAGGGATTTTGCGACCGTCTCGCGATGCACCGGCGCGTTGCCCAAGTTCGCCTCGCCGGCGAGCGCCCGGCGATGGTACAGGTGCATGTCGTGCTCCCAGGTGAAGCCGATGCCGCCGTGGACCTGAATCGCCTCCGAAGTGACGTTCTTGGCCATGTCCGACGCATACGCCTTGGCCATCGGCACGGCCGCCGCCGCTTCGGCCACGCGCTCGTCAACCGTCCAGCAGGCGTAGTAGGTCAGCGAGCGAGCGTTCTCGACCGCGACCATCATATCGACGCACTTGTGCTTGACGGCCTGAAAGGAGCCGATCGGCTTGCCGAACTGGACGCGGGTCTTGGCGTAATCGACCGCGATATCGAGCGCCTTCTGCGCCGTACCGACCATCTCGGCCGCGAGTCCGGCCGTCGCGATATCGAGCGTGCGGCGCAGAATCGGCCATCCGCCGTCGGCCCCGCCGATCACTTCGCTGGCCGCGACGTCATCGAACTTCACGTGGCACATCCGGCGCGTCATATCGACGGTTTTTAGCTGCGTAACCGTGACGCCTTTTTCCTTCGCCGGAACGCAGAGCAGCGTGATTCCGTTTTCGCCCGCGCCGCCAGTGCGCACCGCGACGATAATCGCGTCGGCGACGTGCGCGTCAGGCACGAAGAATTTCTCGCCCGTGATCGTGTAGCCGGAGCCTTTTTTCGCCGCCTTGAGCTCGATTCCACCAGCGTCGAAACGGCCCGACGCTTCCGCGATCGCGACCGTCGCGATCAATTTGCCCGCCGCGATCTTCGGCAGCAGGTCTTTCTTCTGCGCCTCCGATCCGCCTTCCATGATCGCCGGCCCGCCGAGCATCGTCGCGGCGAAGAACGGTCCCGGCACGATCGCCTTGCCGGCCTCTTCCGCAATCACGGTAAGGTCGAGGAACGAACCGCCCTGCCCGCCGTAATTCTCCGGGATAATCAGTCCGGGCCATCCGAGTCCGACCAGTTTTTCCCAAAACGCCCCGTCATGCGCGGTCTCATGCGCCATCATCTGACGCACGAACTTGGTGGAACAGTTGTCGGTCAGGAACCGCTTGGCGGCGTCCCGCAGCATCTCCTGCTCTTCTGAAAACCCGAAGTCCAAGGCGATCTCCTTATTGGTCCGGAGCGCGCGGGCGTCCGGCCGCGATCAACGCTCAATTTTTCACGAATTGGGGTAGCATTATCGCGCGCGCCGCCGCAAGCGAAAATTCGGCGGCGCAACGAGCGCCAGAGGCGCAAGGAGGCCATCCATGGCGGACGCGACCGCGGGCGAAACCGAACGGCACAAAGCGGCGGTGCGCGACGAATTCACGCGCCAGGCGCCGGTCTATGCGACCGCGGCGGTAATCACCGACGCGCAGCGGCTGGCGCGGCTGGTTGACGCGATCGATCCGCGGCCGGGCGATCGTGCGCTTGAAGTCGCGACCGGACCAGGACACGTCGCGATGGCGCTGGCGGCGCGATGCGGCGAAGTGGTGGGCGTCGATCTTACGCCGGCGCCGCTGGAGATCGCGCGGCGCTTGAGCCGCGAGCGCGGCATCGCCAACGTCAGCTTTGAGCTCGGCGAGGCCGACCGGCTCCGTTTCGCCGACGGCGAATTTCAAATCGTCGTCTGCCGCTTCGCCTTCCATCATTTTGAAAACCCCGAGGCGATTCTCGGCGAGATGCGCCGGGTATGCGCGGCGGGCGGAACGGTCGCGATCGAGGACCTTTTCGCCAGCGAGCATCCCGAACGGGCGCGGCGCTACAACCATGTCGAGCGCCTGCGCGACAGCTCGCATACGCGGGCGTTGGCGCCCTCGGATTTGATCGCGATGACGGCGCGCGCGGGATTGGAACTCGAGCGGCTGTATTCGCTCGGCGGCAAGGTCGAGGTCGAGCCCTGGATGGCCGCGGCGCAAACGCCGCCGGAAAAGGCCCAGGAAGTGCGGCGCCTGCTCAACGAGGACGCGCTGCGCGATCTGAGCGGCTCGCGCCCGGCGATCGAGCACGGCCAGCTCACCTTCATCCAGCGCACGCTGGCCGTGGTCTGCCGCAAGCTCTGAGCGCGCGGCGCCGAAAGCCGCTCAGTGAAGGCGGCGCGGCGAAAGCAGCGCGAGCACGCCGCAGTACTGCAGCAGTCCGGCGCGATCCGCAAGCGGGCCGATTTCGAAACCGGTGAAAAATCCCGCCAGCGGAAGATTCGGGAATTGCCGCCCGATATAGGCGGAATCGTGGTCCGGGATTCCGTAAAGACCGGAACCACGCGAGACGCAATCGAAATATAGTCCGAGCGCGGGCGGCGCGCCGGCGACCGCCCGCTCGAGCCGTTCGAGTTCGGCTTTGAGCTCCGCGCGCGATCGCTCGCCGTCGCGCAAAGCGAAACCGATTAAATCGCCGGCGCGCGGGCGATGCGCGACCGCGATCGCGCCGTGCTCGGGGCTTGCGCCAACGACATTGCGAACGACGAAGCGGTTGCGTTCAAGCGCTTGCGCCTCGGGATCGAGCGGGATTGCGGCGAAAACGTAGGCGAGCGCGCGCGGCAAATCGTCGGCGAGCTGGCCCGCCACGTCGGCGAACACGTCCCACGCGCGGCGCTCGTCGAGTTCGAAGATCACGTTGTCGCGCACGGAGGTCACGCGATGGAGCCGGCCGAGCGGCGCGCACGCGTTGGCCGCTCCGATCGTGACGTCGAAATTTCCGCTGAGCAGCATCCCGGCGACCGCATTGGAACTCACGACGTCGCCGCAGAACTGAAAAGTCTCGCCGACCGCGCCGTCTTCGGTGGCGCCGCCACCGACGATCGCGACGCCGGGAAGTTCGCGCGCGAGCGCGCCCAGAAACGGCTCGGCTTCGAGATTGTAGCTGTCGGGGAACAAACAGAGGAGGTTGTTCGGGCCGAGCTGGGGCCGCGCCGCGCCGGCCAGCTCGGCCGCCGCAGCGGCGGCGCGTCCGCGCAGCGGCGCGGCGAACATCCGCGTCGCTTTGACGCCGCCGAAGACCATCACCGCGAGCGACCGGCCTGACTCGAATTCATGGCCGTTGGCGATCGCGCCCAGCGCGCCACATCCCGCGACCTCGCGCGTGCCGGCGGCCTCGGCGACCGCCCGCAAAATCATCGGAAAGGCCCCGCCGTAGGCGCTCGCGGCGAAACAGAGCGCGCCTTCCGCGACCCGCAGGCCGGCCTGCGCGAGCGCGGCGCCAGTCGCCTCGAGCGCCGCCGCGCGCGGATTTGCGGCGGTCGAATATCCCACGCCCGCGCGAATCATCGATGCCGCTCCTCATTCGATCGCGCACGCCCGCCGGCCAACTCCAGCAGCTCGACCATCCGGCGAATCCCCGCGCCGAGTTCCTTCACGGAAATCCGCTCGTTGACGCCATGCACGCCCTTCATTTCGCCGGGCGTCAGAAGAATCGGAATGAAGCCGTAGCAGTCGATATGTCTTTCGCGGAAATAGTGGCTGTCCGTGAAGCCGGCGATCATCGTCGGCACGACCGCGGCGTGCTCGCGCGCCGCCAGCTCCTGAATCGCGGTCATCATCCGGGAGTCGCGCGGCGACGAGACCGACGGAAAATTCAGCAGCACCTCGGTCTTTAAACTCGAATCGTCCATCGCCTTGCGCACATCGGCCATCGCCGTGACCGGATTCTCTCCCGGCAGCAGGCGTCCGTCAATTTCGGCCTCGGCGACCGGCGGAATCACGTTGGTCTTGTCGCCGGCGCGCAACACGGTCGGGGTGAAGGTGTCGCGGACGAGGACGTCGTGATGCGGGTCCTGGGTGAATTTGCGCACAAACTCGGGAGTGCGCAGCGCGCGCGCCAGGTTGCGATACTGCGGCGGCCCGCCGTCGAGATTCGCCAATTCGTGGAAATAGTCGCGCACCGGATCGACCAGGCGAAGCGGCGCGCGCCAACCGTCGAGCCGATCGAGCGCGCGCGCCAGCCGCGTGACCGCCGTTTCGTCGGGCGGAACCGCGGCATGGCCGGCCGGTCCGGTCGCGGTGACGCGAATCCAGAGCGGCGTCTTTTCGGCGATCGAAACGGCGAAATATCGCTTTCCGTTCGGCCGTTTTTCGATCGCGCCGCCTTCATTGAGCAGGTAGCCGGCGTCGGCGAAGATGTCGCTCTCATGCGCGACCGTCCAGCCCGCGCCCATCCTGCCGCCCTCTTCCTCGTCGCCGGTGGCGATAAAGATGACGTCGCGGTCGAGCAGGATTCCGGCCCGTTTGATCGCCAGCATCGCCATCAGCTCGATCACGCCCGGACCTTTGTCATCGAGCGAACCGCGCCCCCAGATTTCGCCGTTCCTGATCTCGCCCGAGAAGGGCGGAACTTGCCACTCTTTGGGGTTCGCCGGCACGACATCCATATGGCTCAACAGCACGATCGATTTCGTATGACGGCCGATTCCGTGCAGGCGCGCGGCAATCACGCCGCGACCCGGCGCCGGTTCCCATACGGTGGCCGGCACGCCGTCGGCGAGGAACTTCTCTTTCAGCATCCGCGCCGCGCCAAGCTCGTTGCCGGGCGGATTGGTGGTGTCGATCCTGATGTAATTCTGGAGCAGCGTCGCCGCTTCCTGCGTGAGCTGCGCGTAATCGATCGGCCGCGGAGGAGGCGCCGGTTCAACCAGCCGATGACGACCGTTATGCGCGGCGGCGGCCGGCCGCGCCGACAGGGCAACGCCGGCGACAATCGCAATCAGCGCGAGCGCGATTCGAGTCGCGCGGCGATTCGTCAAACGGTCCGCAATGCGGCCGATAGCGCGGATTCGCACGAGGCTAACGCTCGCCGTAATTGAAGATTTCCACGACCGTCCGCAGAAACGCCGCGGACGGCGCGCCGTCGATCGCGCGATGGTCGAAGGTCAGGCTGAGCGTCATCATCGAGCGGCGCGTGATTTCGCCGCGCCACACCGCCGGCTTTTCGACGATCCGGCCGACGCCGAGAATGCCGGTCTCGCCCACGTTGAGAATCGGCGTGAAGGCGTCAATTCCGTAATTTCCGAGGTTGGTGATCGTGAAAGCGCCGCCGCTCACGTCTTCAAGCGTGAGCTTGCCAGCGCGCGCACGTTCGCCCAGCTCGTTCGTGCGCGCCGCGATCTCCCTGAGCGTCATTCGATTCGCGCCCGCGATCACGGGCACGATCAAACCGTCATCGAGCGCCACCGCGAGTCCGACGTTCACTTCGTCATTCAGCAGGATTGCGCCGTCGCCGAATCGCGCATTCATCCGCGGATGGCGCGTCAGGGCGCGCGCGACCGCATGAATCAACAAATCCGTGTAAGTGAAATCGAATTGCGGCTTCAGCCGTTCGCGCAGTTCCACCGCCGCGCTCACGTCGGCCTCGGTCGTAATAGTAAGCTGCGCCGAATCGCGCAAGCTCGCATGCATCCGCTGCGCGATCGTGCGGCGCATTGCGGTGAGCGGCATCGTGCGGACCGTGGGCTTCCCGGCGGAGGCGGACGGCGCGGCTGGCGCCGCCGGCAATATCGTCGGCGCAGGCGCGGCCGGCGGTTCCGCGCCCTTCGCCGCCCCCGCGCGCTCCACGTCTTCGCGCGTCACCCGTCCGCCGGGTCCGCTGCCGGCGACCGAATCGAGATTTACGCCCAATTCGGCGGCGCGTTTGCGGGCAATCGGAGTGATCGCGCGGCGCGCCCCGGCCGGCGCCGGCTCGGCGGCCGGCGCGGCCGATCGCTCGGCGCCGCCGTTCGCCAATGATCCTTGCGCGCTTCGCGCAGCCGGCGCGCCATTGCCGGCAGTCGCGGCGATCGCCGCTGCGTCCTCGCCCGGCGCGGCGATCAGCGCGACCGCAAGACCGCACGCCACCACCGCGCCTTCCGCATAGAGCCACGCCGCGAGCGTGCCGGCGGCGGGCGCTTCGACGACATAGAGCACCTTTTCGGTCTCGACCTCGTAAAGCGGTTCGCCCGCCGCAACCGTTTCGCCCGGATGCTTGAAGAAACGCTGGATCGTCCCCTCATGCATCGTCAGGCCGAACTTGGGCATCGTGACTTCGACCGCCATGGCAGGTGTTTCCGGTGCAAGCGGCGCGCGCGGCGCTCGTTCCCCTAGCGGCCGACCGCGGCGCGGATGGCCGCCTCGATTTTCGCCTCGTTGGCCAGCGCGGCTTTTTCCAGCGGCGGGCTGAACGGAATCGGCACGTCGAGCGTCGTCACGCGCCGGACGGGACCGTCGAGGAAGTCGAACGCCTTCTCGCCGATAATCGCGGCGATATCGGCCGCGGCGCCGCCGCGCCAATGGCCCTCGTCAACCACCACGGCGCGATTGGTTTTTTCCACCGACGCGAGGATCGCCGCTTCGTCGAGCGGAACCAGCGTGCGCGGATCGATCACCTCGACGCTGACGTCCTCCTTGGCGAGTTTGTCGGCGACGCGAAGCGTGCGCGGAACCATCGCGCCGATCGCGACGACCGTCACGTGCTCGCCGGCGCGCTTGACGGCGGCCTGGCCGAGCGGAACGAGATGGTCGCCGGCGGGAATTTCCTCGCGCTGGCCGCCGAGGGCGCCATGCTCGAAGACAATCACCGGATTGTCGTCGCGAATCGCGCTTTTCAGCAGTCCCTTCATATCGGACGGATTCGAGGGCACGACCAGCTTGATGCCCGGCACGCTCAGGAACTGCGCGTAAACGGTCTCCGAATGTTGCGCCGCCGCGCCGCCCATCGCGCCGTACACGCAGCGGAAAGTAATCGGCATCCGCGCTTGGCCGCCGGACATATAGCGGAGCTTGGCGGCTTGATTGCACACCTGATCCATCGCGCAATAGAAGAAGCTCGCGAATTCGACTTCGCAGATGGGCCGCGTGCCGGCCATCGCGGCGCCGACCGCCGCGCCAACGAAGCCGGCCTCCGCGATCGGCGTATTGCGCACGCGGCGCGGGCCGAATTTGTCGATCAGTCCCTTGGTCGCGCCAAAGGCGCTCAGCACCACGTCCTCGCCCATCACGAAGGTCAGCGGATCGCGCTCCATTTCTTCGCTGAGCGCCTGGTTGATCGCCTGAATAAAGGTTGTAGGCATCGCCAATCGCCTCCGCCGCGCCTGATTCGTAAAATTGCGAATTCAGCCTGAATAAACGTCTTCGGTCACTTCGGCCGGATCGGGCAGCGGACTTTCGCGCGCGAACTTGACCGCGGCTTCCAGTTCCGCCCCGGTCTCCTCGCGGATTTGCTTGAGTTCGGCGGCGTTGATCTTGCCGGACTCGGCGGCGAACTTCTCGAAGCGAATCAGCGGGCATCGCGCCCTCCATTCCGCGACTTCCGTTTCGCTGCGATACGACGCCTTGCCGAGGAACGCCTGCTCGCCGACGACATGCCCCTCCCATCGGTAGGTCTTGCACTCGATCAGCGTCGGCCCCTCGCCGGCGCGGGTGCGCGCGATCGCTTCGCTGGCGCAGCGATAGACTTCGAGCACGTCGTTGCCGTCGATTATGACGCCCGGGATGCCGTAGGCCTGCGCGCGGACCGCGATGTCAGTCACCGACGTCACCGTCCGCATCGGGGTGAATTCGCCGAAGCCGTTGTTCTCGCAAACATAGATGACGGGCAGCTTCCACACCGCGGCAAGATTGAGCGATTCGTGAAAGGTTCCTTCGTTCGACGCGCCGTCGCCGAAAAAGCACGCCGTCACTTCGTCGCGCTGCGCGATTACCGCGGCCAGCGCGGAGCCGGTCGCGAGCGGGATGCCGCCGCCGACGATGCCGTTGGCGCCGAGAATCCCAAGGGAAAAATCGACGATGTGCATCGAGCCGCCCTTGCCTTTGCAGTAGCCCGTGCGCTTGCCGAAAATCTCCGCCATCATCCGATCGAGCCGGCCGCCTTTGGCGATCAAATGGCCGTGGCCGCGATGGGTCGAAGTGATGCGGTCGGTCGCGCGCAGCGCCGCGCAAACGCCGGTCGCGCTCGCCTCCTCGCCGATCGAAACATGCACGAAGCCGGGTATTTCGTTGGCGGTCGCCAAATCGCGCACTTGCGCTTCGAACAGCCGGATCCGCGTCATCATGCGGTACATCTCGAGCATCTTGTCTTTGCCGAGATCCATCGATCGTCACCTCGCCGGCGGCGGAACTTCGCGGCTACTCTGCGCCGATCCGGCGGCCCCGGTCAAATCCGATGCGACCGCGGTTTGATCGCGCGGCGCGCCGCGCTAGAACATCGGCGATGGTTCCGGAAACGACCGCCGCCGATGAAGTTCGAGCGCGTTCGCACGCCCGCCCGTCGAAGTCCGTGGACGACGCTCGCCCAAAAGGCCGGGAAACGCCGCCACGACCAAATCCGATCGACGGCGCGGCGGTTGGCCGCGCGCTGCGGATACTGCGCCGCGAAGCGCGCAACTGGAACGCTCCCGTGCTCACTTTGATGGCGGCGGAGAAGCACGATCCGTTTCTTACCTTGATCGGCTGCATCCTCAGTCTCCGCACCAAGGACGAAACCACGGCGGTCGCCGCGCCGCGATTGTTCGAGCGCGCGCGCACGCCGCGGGCGATGCTGGAACTGACGGCCGCGGAAATCGAACGGCTGATTTTCCCGGTCGGCTTCTACCGCACCAAGGCGCGCGTTATCCATGGCGTCTGCCGCGACCTGCTCGACCGTTTCGACGGACGCGTGCCCGACGATCTCGACGCGCTCATCACGCTCAAGGGCGTCGGCCGCAAGACCGCGAACCTCGTAATTACGGAATCGTTCCGCAAGCCGGGCATCTGCGTCGATACGCACGTTCACCGCATCTCGAACCGCTGGGGATTGGCGCGCACGAAAACTCCCGACCATACGGAGCAGGCGCTCCGCAAAGTTTTGCCGCGGCGCTATTGGCTTGAGATCAATCCGCTGCTGGTGGCGCTGGGACAGACGATTTGCCATCCAACGTCGCCGCGATGCTCGCAGTGCCCGGTTGCGCATCTGTGTCCGCGTCTCGGGGTGACGCGCTCGCGCTGACGCCGGGGATCGGCGCGCTACCGCGAAAAATCTGGAAGGAGCATGACCATGGCGATCGAAGCAGGATTTATCGGACTGGGCGCGATGGGCTTGCCGATGGCGACGAATCTGCTCGCCGCCGGCGTCAAGCTTGCGGTCCATAACCGCACCGCCGCCAAGGCTGAACCATTGCGCGCGCACGGCGCGATCGTCGCGCCGACCGCTGGCGCCGCCGCGCGGCCGGGCGGCATCGCGATGACGATGCTGGCCGATGACGCGGCGGTGGAAGGTATCGTCGGCGGACCGGACGGAATCGCCGCGCGGCTCGGCGCCGGCGGCGTGCACGTATCGATGAGCACGATCGCGCCGGCCACATCGCGCCGCCTCGCGCGGATCCATCAGGAGCACGGCGGCGTTTACCTCGCCGCGCCCGTGTTCGGCCGTCCCGACAATGCGGCGGCCCGCCAGCTCGTCGTATGCGTCTCCGGGCCGGCCGCGGCCAAGGAGCGGGTACGGCCGCTGCTCGACGCGGTCGGCCGCGCCGTCTTCGATTACGGCGAGGACGCCGGCGCCGCCAACGTCGCCAAGTTGACCGGCAATTTCCTGATTGCGGCGGCGCTGGAAGCGATGGGCGAAGCGTTCACGATGGCCGAACGCAACGGCGTCGAGCGAACCAAGGTCGCCGAGATGCTCGGTAAAACGCTATTCGCCTGTCCGGTCTATCAGCGCTATGGCGAAGCGGTCGCGAAAAAGGCGCATCTTCCCGCCGGCTTCGCTCTGCCGTTGGGCCTGAAAGATGTTGAACTGGTGCTTAAGACCGGGCGCGAGGCGAACGTGCCGATGCCGGTCGCGTCGCTCGTCCGCGACCGGCTGATCGCGGCGCTCGCGCACGGCCGGGCCGAGATGGATTGGTCGGCCCTCGCCCTCGGCGTGCTCGACGACGCGGGCATCGAATGAACCGGACCGAAAATCGTCAAATCGTGCGGGGAATGCGTATGAACCCGGCTGCGCGAGGAAGATTCGCGTCGAACTTAAATCCGATTCATCGAACGTCGCGTAGCTTCACAGGTATGCGAGAGCGCGCAATCTTCATCCGGTAATATTTTGATTGCCAAACAAATCAGGCTAAATTAGTGTCGAGGCAAGAGTCGCATTGGCGATCGCGCCTTTAGTCAAATCAAGTGCCAGAATCCCGCCGCGACGAGCAGAAACTCTGGCTGATCCTCTTCCAGATCAGGGGCGTACGGTCGCGTTTGAATATGCTGGCCGCCCAGCAGTGGTTGTTTACGACGTTCGCGCTGTTAATCGGCGGCGCGGCGTTGATTCTGATCGCTGCCGCCAAGTTAGGCCCATTTGGCTTTCTGAGCGTTTCAGCAATCTTACTTATCGTCGCCGCGAGCGGAATCTTCACAGCGGCGCGGCGCGGATGGGCTGCGCGAGTCGATGTCGCAAGCGCGGCCGGATTGGCCGATCGGCGCGCCGGCCTGAAAGGCCGCCTGACGACCGTTCTCGCCCTTTCCGATTCGGCTAAACAAGCTCAATTGTGGCCATTTCTGGTTGAAGATACTTATGCGATGCGCGACGATTTCGAACCGCGGCGAATTGAGCCACGTTTGGTTTCGCGCTCGGTAGGCGCTCTGCTGGCCGCTTTTTTCCTCGCCCTGCTGGCTTTGCCCGATCTGAATCGCGGCGCCGCGGCGCGCCAAATCGCGTCCGCCGGCGCCGGAGGCGGCCAAGCCGCCGCCGATTTGAGCCAACTCGAGATCCAGCCCGCCGACCCCGCGTTGCAGCCCAACGCGCAAATTTACGCCGACCCGGAAACGCTCCGCCGCCTGCAACGGAAACTCGCGGCCGAGGGCGCCTCGCATCAGCACAAAGGACTTGGCGGGATGATGGACAAGGCGCGGCAGTTCGCCGACGCCTTTCAACATAAATTGACCGGACGCAATCCTGAATCCGGCGCTCCGCTCAATCTCCGCCTGACCGACCACAATGCGGGCCGCATACCGGACGAACGCGGCGGCGGCGATCGATCGCGGCAAATGGCGCAAGGCTCCCGCAACGCGAATCCGCATCGCGGCGCGAACGGCTCAGCCTCCAATCGCCATGGCGCGAATCGGCCGGGCGCGCCGCCGGCTGCGCTTTCGGGCTCGCAAGCCGATCAAATGGCGAAGCGCGAGCCGGGCGCAGCTTCCCAATCGAATCAGAGTTCGAACTCCAATCAGGCGGGCTCCAACAACGACGCAAATCCTCCGGAGCAGGATGCGGCGAATGATTTTGGCGGCGGCGCCAATCACGGAATCGGCGCGGACCCTGAGCATCTGTTCGGCCCGCCTTCCGCGCAACCGTTCGGCAGCGACAGCTTCAAAATCGCGATCGACGCGGAACCTTCGGACGAAGCCAGCGCGCCCGGCAGCCCGGCCTATCTGCCGCCCAAAGTGCGCGTGCCGCTCAATCCGAATCAGTTGCCTGATGAGCCGATCGCCCGCGCCGCCGTGCCGGCCGGCGATCAAACGATAATCAAGCGAGTATTCGACCGATGAGCGAAGCCCAGGCGGCGATTGCCCAGCCCACGATTTCGGACTTCGCCCGCACCTTTCGCCGGATTCAGGCGGAAATTCACAAGGCGATTATCGGCCACGAAGAGGCGGTCGAAGAGCTGCTCGGCGCGATGTTCGCGGGCGGCCACGTTTTGATCGAAGGCGTGCCCGGCACCGGCAAGACCACGCTGGTGAAAACGCTGGGACTCGCGCTCAACCTGAGCTTTGGGCGGATTCAGTTCACCGTCGATCTGATGCCGGCGGATATCACCGGGACCCGCGTGATTCTGTCCGGCGCCGACGGCCATCGCGAATTCAGTTTTCAACCCGGGCCGATTTTCTGCCATATCCTGCTCGGCGACGAAATCAACCGCGCCACGCCCAAAACCCAATCCGCGTTGCTCGAGGCGATGGCGGAACTGCAGGTGACGGTCGGCGCGAACACCTACCCGCTCGCGCCGCCGTATTTCGTGATGGCGACGCTGAATCCGATCGAAATGGAGGGCACCTATCCGCTGCCCGAGGCCCAGCTCGATCGCTTTCTGTTCAAGGTGCGGCTCGCCTATCCGGGCGAAGAAGAGCTGGTCCGCATCATCACGGCGACCACCGGACCCGAAGCGTCTGGCATCGAGCCGGTGTTCGCCGCCGGAGAGGCGGCGGCGAAAATCGAGAACCTCAAACGCCTTGTGCGCGAGGTGCTGGTCGCGCCGCAAATCGAGCAGTACGCGGCGCGGATGGTCCGCGCGACGCAGCCGCACAATTCGCGCGCGCTCGGCGAGTTGCACAACCGGATCAGAATAGACGCGGTCGATCGCTACGTTTCGTTCGGCTCGAGTCCGCGCGGAGCGCTCGCGCTGATCATGGGCGCGAAAGTGCGCGCGATGCTCGACGGGCGCGCCAACGTCGCCTACGACGATATCGATCGGCTCGCCCACGCCGCCCTCGAACATCGCATCATGCTCAACTACGCCGCCCATTCGGACAACGTCGATGCAGCCCAGATCGTCGAACAGGTGGTCAAGGCCATACGCGCCACGCGCGCGTAATCCGGTCGTCTAGCCATGCTCGCCGCACGCGCGTTCGAGCCCGAATTTCTCCGCCGACTCGACGGCCTGATGATTCAGGCGCGGCGCAGCCGGGCGCCGCGCGCCGGCCGGCGCGTGCTGGGACGCAACCTGGGCGCTGGAATCGAGCTGGAGGATTTCCGGGAATACGCGCCCGGCGACGATTTGCGTTTCCTCGACTGGAACGCGCTCGCCCGCCTTGACGATCTGAAAATCCGCACCTTTCGCCCCGAACGGCAAATCGAAGTGACGATCATGGCCGACGCGAGCGCCTCGATGAGCCGGCCGGCCGGCGACGACAAGCTCGGCTTCGCGCTGACGCTCGCGGCGGGGCTGGCGTATATCGGGATGAGCGAGAACGATCCCGTCCGCATCGCGGTTTTTTCCGGCCACGGGCCATCCGCCCGTTTTGAAGCAACGCCTTTTTACCGCCGCCGCGAATCCTACGCGGAATTCCGTCCTTTCTTCGCCACGGTGCGGAGCCTCGGCGAAACCCGGCTGAGCGAGGCGGCCGGCCAACTCCTGGGTCAGCGCCGCGCGCCCGGAGTCGCAATCATCATTTCCGATTTTCTGGTCGGGCCGGGCGACTACGAAACCGCCTTCAACAATCTGCTCGGGGCGGGCTTCGAGGCCAAGGCCGTCCACGTGATGGGCGATCGCGAGAGCGCGGTGGACTACCCGCCCGGCAACTATCGGGTGCGCGATTGCGAAACCGGCGTCGTGCGCGACGTGAGCTTCGGCCCGCGCGAAATGGAGGCGTGCCGGCGGCGGATCGCGGCGCACGCCGACGCGCTGGCGGATTTCTGCAAGCGGCGCGGCGTGATGTACGCGCGGGCCTTCGGCGCGTCAAAGCTCGACGAGATCGTCGTCAAGGAATTTCCGCGGCTGGGAGTGATCGCCTGACGATGGGCCTGCTGAAACCCGCCAATCTGCTTTACGCGCTCAGTATCGCCGCGCTGATCGCAATCTATCTGCGCGCGCGTTCGCGGCCGACGATCGAAGTTTCGAGCCTGATAATTTTCGAGGAAGCGCCCGCGCCGGTCGCCAACAGCCGGGTGCTGCGTCTCGACTTGCCGTTTTGGCTCGAGGCGCTGGCGCTGGCCGCGCTCTCGCTGGCGATCGCCGGTCTTTATTTCCGGGTTTACGGCGTCGCCGGCGGCCATCGCACCCACGCGCTGGTTTTCGATTTGGGCGCCGCGATGGGCGCGCAGGGGGACGGCGGCACGGCGCTCGACGACGCCCGCGCGGCCGCGCGCCGCGTGATCTCCGCGGCGCCTGAGGGCGATTCGTTCGCAATCATCACCTACGCGCTCGCGGCCGCGGCGGCGGGCGCGCCCACTTCCGACCGCGCCGAATTAAACCGCGCTCTCGACCATCTCAAGCCAATGGACGTGGCCGCGAATCCGGCCGCGCTGCGGGCGGCGCTGGTTGACGCGCGCGCGGCCGATACGATCGACCTTTTCGCCACTGCGCCGGCGCCGCCGGTAATCGTCGAAGACGCCGGCCTGTCCGGACCGCCGCGGTTCCATCGCGCGGGGGTCGCCGCGGCGAATCTGGCGATCGTCTCGCTCGATCCGGGCGTGCCGCGTTCGAGCCTCGGCCGAGCGGTAATTCGCAACTTCTCCTACCATCCGCAGACCTGCGAGCTTGAAATCACCGCCGGCGGGCGCGCCGTATTCCATTCGAGCTTTATCGTCGAACCGCGCGCCGAAGTGGTCGCGCCATTCGGGCCGGTGCATGACGGCGGGCTGGTCGAGGCGCGGATTCTGACCCGCGACGGACTGGCGGCCGACAACGTCCGCTATGCGCTCGCGCCCTCGATCGCGCAGATGCACGCTTTGGTGTTGTCGCCCGACCCGGGAGTGCGCGACGATCTCGCGCGCATCCTGCTGGCGATAAATCCGAACTTCCTGGTCGCCACGGCCGATCCGAACCTCGCCAACTCCTTTGACCGCCGGCAGCATTACGCGCTTGCGATGCTGCACGATTGCGGCGACGCCGGCGTCGCCGCCGATGCGCGGCTGTACATTTTTCCCGAACCGGCGCTGATCGGCGACCAGCGGCCCTCGATCCTTCCGGTGGCCGGCTCGGTCGCGACCGCGGAGATGAGGCGGCGCGCGGGCGCTGGCGAATTGGCGACTCCGGTGCTGCTCGGCCCGGCGCGAATCGTAAGGCTGCCCGGATGGATGGAGGCGACGTCCGAGGGCGGCGGCGCCGGCGAGCGCGGCGATTTCGCGCTGACCGCCGTCGGGCGCGTGCGCAGCGGCAAGATTGGCATGATCGCGTTCGACGTGCGCGGCCATCTGCTGCTCGATCCCGACCGGCTGGACGCGTTGCTCGCGGCCATCGGCACGATTCGGCGCCTGATCGCGCCGGAGGATGTGATGATCGAGCCGACCGGCGCGATCGTCAGGGCGCCGGTATTCGCGCGCGCCGCGCTGGCCGCGCCCGACGGAAGCCGTCGCACGCTGACGCCGGATCGTTGGGGCCAAGTGCGCTTCCAGCCGCTGCTCGCGGGGCCCTACACCCTTGCCGCAGGCGGCAAAACGATCGCCATTTACGCCAATTACTACGACGCCGGCGAATCGGATCTGAGCGGCGCGGCGCCGCCAACATCCGTATCCAATCGGCCAAACGTACTTCCGGCGGTGGCGAACGAGGGACATTTCCAGGTGCGGACGATCGGATTCATGCTCGCCGCGATCGCGCTGCTGCTCTTCCTGCTCGAATCGATCGTGCTGACGCGGCGGGCCGCGCGGTGGAGCGCACGTCATGTTTGAGCGGCCTGAATATCTTTGGCTGCTGGCGGCGGCGCCGCTGATCGCCGCTCCCGCCCTGCTGGCCTATCGAGCGGGAGCGCGGTTGGCCGGAGCGCTTTCATTCGCGATGCGGCTGGCGGCGCTGGTGGCGATAGTTATGACGCTGGCGGGCGCCCGGCGGCCGGTTGCGACCGGCGCGCGCCACATGTCAGTGGTCGTGGCGCTCGACCAGTCGGCATCGATTGCGCCCGATCAGGCAGCTTGGATGGAGACGCGAATCGCGAGTCTGCGCGCGGCGATGGACCCGCGCGATCGGCTGGGAGCGATCGGCTTCGGACGCGATGCCCGCCTGCTCGCGCCGCTGCGGGACCCGCGGCTGCTGGCGCTGGCGCATACGAGCGCGGACTCCGGCGCGACCGATATCGGCGGCGCGCTGACGATGGCCGCCGGCCTGTTCGCGCCGAACGCCGAAAAACGCGTGTACCTGTTGACCGACGGCAATCAGACGACCGGCGGCGCGCGGGCCGCGGCGGCAAGCCTGGCCGAGAACGGCATCCGGATTTTCACGGCGGCGCCGCCGCCCGCCGCCAAGGCAAGGATCGCGCTGGTAAATTTCGCGGCGCCAGCCGCCGTTCACGCGGGCGAAAGCTTCGCTCTGAATCTGGAACTCGTCAGCGAAGCGCCGCATCCGGTCGCGGCGCGGATAGCGCTGGCGGCGGACGGCGAAAATCTGGGCGACCGGAACGTCGCGCTCAAGCCGGGCGTCAACCGCTTCAAACTTCCGTACCAGGTCAACCGGCCGGGCGCTTATCTGATGACGGCGGCGGTTACCGTGGCCCCCCCCGCGATAAGCATGAATTCAACCGCGACGACGGCAATCTCAGTGATTGCGCCGCCGCACGTCCTGATGATCGCGACCACGCCGCCGGAAAGCGTCCTCGGCGCGCTGCGCCTGCGCCATTACACCGTTTCCAGCGCGCCGCAGCGCGGATTGCCCGCCGATCCGCGCGCCTATCTCGCCTACCAAGCGGTGATTATCGCCAACGTCGCGGCGGACGCGATTTCGCCGGAGGCGGAGACGGCGCTGAGCCGTTATGTCGCCGATTATGGCGGCGGTTTGGTCGTCACCGGCGATACTTTGCGCGATTCGCGCTTTCACGGCACGCCGCTCGAAAAGGTTCTGCCGATCAAATTCGAGCCGCAGCCGCCGCCGCCCACGCGCGAGCCGATCGCCGTCTATCTGCTTATCGATCGCTCGAATTCGATGAGCTACAACTCGCGGTTTCCCGCGGTGCGCGACGGCGAGCGGATTCGCTACGCGAAGGAAGCGGCGATCGCCCTGCTCAATCAGCTCGACGACACCGACTACGCGGGCGTCATCGCCTTCGATTCGGAACCCTACGTGCTGGGCCATCTGAAGCCGCTTGGCGAAGACCGGGGGGAACTGATCGGCCGGGTCGAACGGCTGGAGCCCGGCGGCGGAACCGATTTCAAGGAGGCGCTGGAGATCGCCGAGCGCGAAATCCTGGCGACCGGATTGCCGGTGCGCGAAGTGATTCTGCTGACCGATGGCGACACCAACCGCCAGTATCACGACCACGACCAGTTGATGGCCGATTACGCGAAGGAGGGGATTCCGGTCTCGACCATCCGGATTGGCCCGGACCTCGAAAATCTGCGCCTGTTGCAGGATTTCGCGCACGCGACGGGCGGGATCTTTTACCGCGTCGAGGACATCACGAAGCTCCCGCAACTGCTGGTGCATCTGACGCACGAGGCGCAAAACTTCAAGCATCGTGAGCGCACCACGGTCGAGATGGCCGCGACCAGCGCGATTCTAAATGGAATTGCGCCGCGCGAAGTGCCGCCGATGGAATTCTTCGCGGTGACGACGCCCAAAGAGGGCGCCGAGGTTCCGCTGCTGATTCGCAGTCCGAGCCGGGCCACGCCGCTGCTGGTCACGTGGCAATATCAGCTTGGCCGCAGCGCCGCGTTCGTGGCGGATCCGGACTCGATCGGATCGCTGGCGTGGCTGCGCTGGGATCGTTACGCCGAATTCTGGTCGCAACTGGTGGATTGGGTGGCGCGGCCGGGAGATTCGGGATTGTTCACGGTGCGGGTGCGGCCGGCCGCCAACGGCGCGCTGGCGATCGAAGCGGATACGGCCGACGCGGCGCCGGCGCCGAATCTCTACGCGCGCATCGCCGGCGGCGGCCACGCCACCGATATCGCGATGACGCAAATTGGTCCCGCACGCTATCGCGGGGAGTCGGCGCCGCTGCCGCGCGGGAAATACGCCGTCACGCTCATGCTGAAAGTGGGCGACACCGAAAAGGCGCTGCTCGAACGGCCGATCGCGGTGGCCGGCTCGGAACCGTCGGACGCGGCGGAGATGCGAATCCGGCCGGAAGATCAGCGGCTGCTGCGCGAGATTGCGAGTGATTCGGGCGGCGCGTTCGCACCCTCAATTGCCAAATTGGCGCGCCGCGCGGGCGCGACGGTCACCGGGTACCGATCGATCGCGCCGATTTTGCTGCCGCTGGCGATCCTGCTGCTGCTCGGCGACGTGTTTGTGCGCCGGCGGTTAATCGGCGATTAAGGCGTTAAATCAATTATAGCGGCGCCGAACCCGTTGGGCTGGCGCTCAAAGCATCGCCCCAGCGCCGGAAGAAACGGCATGGCGCCTGGATGGATGAAACGCCGGATGGCCTCGCTTCGGGCGGGAATGGACTGTGCGCCGCCCGAAGTTTGCCGTCGCGAATATCGCTATGGTTGACGTGTTCCGCAGGAGGGATCCACGCCGAAACGGACGCGCGGCTTCACCCGAGATTGCGAAGCTCTTCGAGTTGCGCAGCGCCCTGATGCATCCGCCACTCGTCGATCGCCTCGACGTTAAAGCGCCAGTCGCTGCCAATCTTGAAGCCGGGCAATTGCCCCTTCTTCAGCAACCGGTAGATGGTCGAGCGATGAACGCGCAGATAATCGGAAAGCTCGCTGACAGTCAGGACTTTTGCATCGGCCAACATTGCAGATTTCTTCCTTTTCTCGCGCCCTTGCCGCGCGCCATCCGCCTCAGCACTCTGATGCGGGGCGGGGTTTGGACGCGGGACGCTGTTTTGCCTCGAACTTCTCATCGTAAGATCATTCCGCCTTGATCGGTCTTGTCGTCGCGACAGTCGCGCCACGCTGACAGCTCAAGTTAAAAACCTTACCGACCTCTGAACCGCGCTTTTAGCGTTCTGACGACGCGGATATAGACAATCTGATTAGAATAATTGCAGGCCATGATCAAGCTGTCGTTTAATGATTCTACAGATTTTTTCATTCGTTTTATAGCTACAAACGACGCTTTAGCTGCACATTCAAACTTCCCCGCCTTGACCGGGAAAGCATGCGCTCGATTCAATGGCTTAATCGAAAGGCTTTCGCCTTATAAGACGTGCATTCTCCGATTCGGTTACAGAAATCTTTGCGATCGATCTTGCGAGACAACGACCGTCGATAAGAGCGCAACCGCGCTTGCGGCGTGACGCGCGTTGCCGCGACAATGGCGGGAGTTCGCGATGCCGATACCGTACGGAACGTATCGTTATGAAATCTGGCGGACGGGCGCGTTGACCGCCGTCGAAGAAACCTTCGTCGCGCCCGGGCTGTTGCGCGGCGCGCGCCGCTCGCCCGAGGGCGGCAATCTGCACGCGGTCGAGGCGGCGCTGGCGGCGGACGGCGCAATCATGCGGATCGTGCTGCGTTATCAGCGCGGCATGTTCAAGCGCGACGCCGTGTACGACGCCGTGGAGGAGACTCTGCGGGGCAGCGTGAGCGCGATGGCCGGGCGCAACGAAGTCATCGCCAAGCTCGGCCGTTTTCGCGAGCTCGATGCGGACTTGGTGCTATGCCGGGCGCTGATCATCGCGCGGACGCGCGCGCGGGGTCAACGTCGTTTCACCGGAAGGGTGGCGGTCATCGATCCGAATACGCTGGTCGCTGCATCTTACAAGCAAACCTACAGCCAGGTGGACGAAACGGGCTTGCGCTGGCGTCGCGAGGCGCGGATGGGCGAAAGCGAAACGATCGAACTTGAGGCCGACGGCCGGATCGCTCGAATTCGCGATGATTGGGGAGGCGAAGCCCGGCTTGCGGAATTCGCCCCCGCCGAGCCGCGTTGACCCTCAGGCCGCGGCTTTCTCCACCGGCATCTTGCAATCGCCGTCGAAGATTGCGCCCTCATTGAGGACCAAACGCGGCGTGCTGATGGTGCATCGCAAACGCGCAGTGGGCAGCGCTTCGACGCGTTCACGCGCGATAATTTCGCCGCTCAGAGTTCCGGCGATCGTGATTCGATTGGCCGCGATGCGCGCGGTCACGACCGCGCCTTGCGCGATCACAAGGTCGTCGGCGCTGATCTCGCCTTCGACTTCGCCTTCGATTTTAGCCGGCGCCTTGAATATCAGTTTGCCGGAAACTTTGGCGCCCTTGCCGATACGTGAACTGAAAGCAGTCTCGTCGAGCACGGCCATCCGAGTCGATCCCCCTTTTCGCGACTGAGTGGAAATGATGCCGAGAATGGATGTGTGGAGCAATCGAAATCGGCCGCCTGCCAAACAACGCTCAAGCCAGCCGATGCGGACCTGTGTTATGCTGCGTGATAATACTCTTTAACGAGGATTTTTGGGGGTCGTCCGAATGGGTCGGGGATTGCTGGCGGGACTGCTCGCGATGCTGCTCGGCGCCGCGCCGATCGCCGGCGCGGGATGTGCGCGCAAGCCGCCGGGCGCGCCGCCGAACACGAGTTCCTCGATGGCCGCTCCGGCGCCGCCGGGAAGTTCGCCGGGCGATTCCGGCGTCTATGGTTTTTCGGGCGCGAAAGTTCCGGATGGCGATCCGCAGGGAGTGATTGGCGAATGTATTTGGATCTACGACGCCGCCAATCGCAATCAGGTAGCCAAAGGCGACTGTATCGAAAGCGCACCCGGAAAATTCCGCGTCAGGCTGAAACCCGGCCGCTATGTCGTGCGCGGGCCGGGCGGAAACAAACCGATCGAAATCAAACCGAGTGGTTGGATCAGAATCATGTCGATTATCGCCCTGCCGATGGCGCCGTAAGATCGGTCTGTCGCCGATCGCGGTCGCGCGGCCGGGCCGAATTGAATTCGGTGGCGGACGCGATTTAAGTTCAATCATCAGGACGTGCGCGAGCGCGCATCAAACCAATTCACGGAAGTGCGGAATGTTCGATTTTAGAAACAAGGTCGCGTTGATCACGGGCGGAACGCGCGGACTCGGCCGCGCGATCGCGATGCAGTTGGCAAAGGGCGGCGCGACCATCGCGCTCAATTACCGGCGCGACGAGGAAAGCGCCAGGCGCACGCTCGAAGAAGTGCGCGCGCATGCGCCGCGGTCGATTTTAATCCGCGCCGACATGGAGCACGATGCGGAGGTGCGCGCGCTGGTCGCGGCGGCGGCGCAGGAATTCGGCCGGCTCGACTTTCTGGTCGTTAACGCCGCGGCGACCGCGTTCAAGCCGCTGCTCGAAGCGAAGCCGCACAACCTGACGCGCACCTTCAATCTAAGCGTGGGCGGTTTCGTCGCGGCGGTGCAGGAAGCCGGCAAGTTCATGGGCGAGGGCGGACGAATCGTAATGATTTCCGGAATCGACTCGATTCGCCATCTGCCCGGCCACGGCGTGCTCGGCGCCGCCAAAGCCGCGATGGAAGCGATGGTGCGCGACTTCGCGTTTGAGCTGGGACGCCGCGAGATCACCGTCAATGGCGTGAATTTCGGCATGATCGACAGCGATTCGTCGCGAATCTATTTTGGCGGCGATTTTCAACGCGCGCTCGACGTGACCGCCGCTCGCACCGCCTTGGGCCGGCTGCCGGAACTGGACGAAATCGCCGCGGTGGTCGCGCTCCTGTGCACGCCCGCGGCGCGCTATCTGACGGCGCAGACGTTGATGGTTGATGGCGGTCTGACGCTGGCGTCGCCCCTTGCGCGCTGACGCCGGGCGTTTTGATTCGCCAGCCCGCGATTAGCGCGGATGGAGTTTTAATATGGAGAGCGAAAATCAATCGACATGGACGGCGGGTGAGCCTGTCGACGGCATCGTTCACCTCAAGACCGCCGACGAAATCGCCCGGCTGAAACGCGGCGCGCTATGGGCCGGCGGCGATCGCGCCGCTGAAGGTCTGGCGAAGAACGGCGAATTGAGCGTGACGCTGATCGCGTTGAAGCGCGGCGCCGCGCTCAAGGAGCATCAGGCGCGCGGCACGGTCGCGGTGACGGTTCTGGCGGGCGCTATCCGGCTCAATGGCGCGAACTACGCGGCCGGCGACGTGGCGGTAATCGATCGCGGGATTCCGCACGCGGTCGAGGCGCTTGAGGAAAGCGCGCTATTGCTGACAGCGGCCCTCCGCTAGTGTGACGGCCCCTAAATAAGTTTGCACTCTGCATCGATCTTGCGCTGCGCGTGGATGCCCGGATCAAGTCCGGGCATGACCAACTCTGTTCGTCATTGCCGGGCCCAGACCCGGCAATCCATCTCTATCAGGCCGCGCGAACTAAACGCGGCAGAGCAGGCCGCCGTCAACCGCGACCGCCTCGCCCGTCACGAAACTGGAGGCGGGCGCCGCCAGATAGAGCAGCGCGCCCGCAATCTCTTCGGGTTTGAGCAGGCGGCGATAGGGCAGATATTTAATCAGCCTGTCGCCGAATTCTCCCGCTTCCAACGCCGGGCTGCCGGGTTCCTCGGTCCAGCCGCATTCAAGCAGATTGATTCGCACCTTCCGGCGCGCCCATTCGAGCGCGAGCGCGCGCACCAGGTTGCGAACCGCGCCCTTGGCGGCGCAATAAAGCGCCGCGTTGGGCACGCCCCGCTCCGCCATGACGTTGGCGATCGTGACGATCGATCCGCCGCCGCGCTGGAGCATCACGCGGCCAATCTCTTGCAGCGCCATCCATACCGATTTGAAGTTCTCGTCCATAACGCGGTCGTAGGTCGAATCGTCAGCCGCTTCGGCGGGCGCGTAAAGCGGGGTATCCAGTGCGGTGACGAGGATATCGAGGCCGCCGAGCGCCGTGACGGCGCGGTCGGCGGTCGCCGCCAAATCGGCGCGGATGGAGGCGCGCTGCGTG
This sequence comes from Deltaproteobacteria bacterium, assembly GCA_021780225.1. Classification (GTDB taxonomy): domain Bacteria; phylum Desulfobacterota; class Binatia; order Binatales; family Binataceae; genus JADMIL01. The sequence continues at coordinate 95,316 of JAJXZF010000040.1, forward strand.
CGCACCGCCGCTTTGACGCCGAGCGCCTGCGCGGCCTTGGCGGACTGCTTCAAAGTTTCGTCGGCGCCCACGTCCTGCGATGCAAGCATCACGTTCGCGCCCGCCTCGGCCAGGGCAAGCGCCGCGACCCGGCCGACCGGATGCTCGGCGCCGATGATCAGCGCGGACTTGCCCGCGAGCGAAAAATCCCGCAATCCGGGGGGAAGATTTTTTTGATCAGCCATGGGCCACCTCGATATCGCGCGGTTCGGGAGTCATTCGGGATTGCCGGGGGCCACGCCGGTCGGCACGATGCCGCCGGCCAATCCGCCGCCGTCGATAATGATCAATTCGCCGTTGATATGGTTGGAAGCTTCCGAGGCGAGAAATACCGCGAGCGGACCGACGTCCTCGTCGTTGCCGGGCCGGCCGATCGGGATGAATTTGCCGCCCTTGAAGAATTTCATCATCGCTTCGTTGTGCGGAAAGATGCCGGGAACGATGCAATTGGTCTGGACATTGTTCTCGGCATAGGTCAGCGCCAGCGACCGCGTGAGCTGCAGCACGGCGCCCTTGGAGCACGCATACATATAGTTGTGCTTGCCGCCCCGCAGGCCGTAACCGGAAGCGACGTTGATGATTTTTCCGCGGCCCGCCTTGAGCATATGCGGAATAACGGCGCGCGCGCAGAAGAACTGGCTGGAGAGATTCACGTCGATGCCGTGGCGCCATTCGTCGTCGGTGATTTGATCGATCGGCTTGCCGAAGGAGTCTTCGCCGATGCCGGCATTGTTGATCATCACGTCAACGCGGCCGAATTCCTTCACCGCCGCCGCGACCATCGCGTTCACGCCGGCGGAGCGGCCGACGTCGGTCGGCACGACCAGGCATTTGCGGCCGGCCGCTTCGACCAGGGCTTTGGTTTCGTTGAGTTGATCGAGCGTGCGCGACGCGGCGACGATATCGGCGCCGCAATTGGCGAAGCGCACCGCCATCGCGCGGCCAAGGCCGCGTCCGCCGCCGGTGATGACGGCGACCTTGCCGTCGAGTTTGAAGCGGTCGAGTATCATGGGACCTCCGCGCGGCGGGCGAACTTCCCGGCGCGCCGCAGATTCAAACTTAGCCAGTTGACCAGGAATCCGGAACGCCGGCCGCGCACAATCGCGGCGGCGCGGAGACTTTTGACGCCGCCGCGGGAGCCGTTATATCGTTCCAATGAGGTCATCGGCGGCCATGGCGTTAAAACTCGAAATGTTTTCGGACTTCATTTGTCCTTTCTGTTACATCGGCTTCCAAGTCGCGCGCAAGCTCAAGCCGGAATTCGATTTTGAACTCGATTGGAAGGGCTTCCAGATTCATCCGGAATGGCCGGCCGAGGGCATGCCGGCGGCGCAATGGCGCGGCGGAATCGATCCGGAGACGCGCAAGGCGATCTGGACGCGAATCGTGGGAATGGGCGAAGCCGTGGGGCTGGCGATGAAGCCGCCGGAGACGTTGACCAATTCGCGGCTCGCTTTGGAAGCGGCCGAGTTCGCGCAATCGACCGGCCGGGCGGAAGCTTTCGAGGAGCGGATTTATCGCGCCTATTTCAGCGAGGGGCTGAATATCGGCCAGGCGGGCGTGATCAAGGAACTGGCGGCCGAGGCCGGAATCGACGGAGCGGCGATCGGCGAAGCGCTTGAATCGCGCCGCTATCAGGCGGCGCTGAAAGAAAACGCCATCGCGGCGCATCAACGGGGCGTGAGCGGCGTGCCGACATTTTTCGCCGGCGAGTTTCCGATGGTCGGGGCGCAAAGCGAAGACGTGATGCGGATGCTGCTCAAGCGCGCCTGCGAACGGTCCGGCGCGGCTAAATAACCGGAGATGGCGCAGCGTCTGGATTTGCGTGGCGTCAAATGCCCGCTGAATTGGGCGCATGCCAAGGTGCGGCTGGAAGCGATGGCGCGCCGGGAAATTCTGGAGCTGCTGATCGACGATCCGCGCGGCGTGCGCGACATACCGCGAGCCGCCGAGGCCGAAGGCCACGCGGTGGTCGCGGTCGAAGCGTGCGCCGAGGGCTGGCGCGTGGCGATCGAAAAATAAACCGGAACCGGCTGCGCGCTCAGGCGAAATAAAATAAGCGGGTTCCTCCGAATCAGACAAAATCGTAAAGGATTGCGGCAATGAATGACGAACAGAAACGCAAGATGCTGGAGTTGCTCGGCCAGGAGCACGTCGCGGTATTGATCACGCAGGGCGATCAGTGGCCGACCGGAACGATGCAGGCGTTCGCCGAAACCGAGGACCTCGATCTTCTGTTTATCATGCGTCACGGCGTCGAGAAGTATCAGAACCTCGTCAAGCATCCGAAGGCCACGGTGCTCGTGGACACGCGCGACGCGGGGAACGTCCCGACTTTTGAAATCACGCGCGCCTCGATTCAGGGCGAAGCGGCCGAGGTGCCGCGCGACAGCGCCGACTGGGAACGCTGCAAAGAGAGCTTCCTGAAGAAGAATCCGTTCGAAGCGCCCTTCTTCGGATCGGACACGCTCCGCATGATGCGCATCAAGCCGCGGCGCATCTCGTATGCGGCGGGCCTCAAAGACACCTTCTGGGTCGAATTATAGATTCGTGCGGCGATTCCGCCGCTTCGATTCCCGCAAATAACTCTCAGCCGCGGCTCCAAGCCGCGGCGCCATCTCCACTTGAACGCCCCGGCGCGTCCGCGTGGAACCGCCTCCTCGGCGAGGGCACACGACTTGCTGCATCGATCGCGCCGGAAGCGGACCGATGCGGCGTCAGCGCGAAATGCCGGTCCGCGCCGGGATGGAATGGCGATGAATGCACAGCGCGTGGGCAACGGCATGCCGATTACGCAGGCATTGGCGGCGTTTGAGCGGCCGATGAACGAGATGTTCGACGACGAAGGACGGGCGCGTCCGGAGTGTGCGCGAGTGGCGAATTATCTGCTCGCGATGGAAGCGGGGCGGCTCGCCGAGCTGGGCGAACAGGCGCATCGGATGTTCCTGCGCATGGGGGTTACGTTCAACGTTTACGGCAACGAATCGGGAGCGGAACGGATATTTCCGTTCGATCCGGTGCCGCGGATTATTGCGAGCGACGTTTGGTCGAACCTCGAAGCGGGCCTGATCCAGCGGGTGCGCGCGCTCAACGCTTTTCTGGCCGACGTTTACGGCCCCGGAGAAATTCTCAAGGACGACGTGGTTCCCCGCGACCTGATCGTTGGCTCGCCGCAATTCCGCCACGCCGTGGTTGGAATCCGGCCGCCGCACGATTCGTTCGTGACGGTCGCCGGAATCGATCTGGTGCGCGCCGCCGACGGGTGCTTCAAAGTTCTCGAAGACAATGTGCGGACCCCGTCGGGAGTGTCGTACGTGATTGAAAACCGCGTGATTATGACGCGGATCATGCCGGAATTGATGCGGGCGCTGAAGGTGCGGTCGGTGGAGCATTATCCGGCGGACTTGCTGGCGAGTCTGCGCGAGCTCGCGCCCGGCGGCGGTTCAGATCCCACGGTCGCGATTCTCACGCCGGGGCCGTTCAATTCGGCGTTTTTCGAGCACGTCTTCCTCTCGCAGCAGATGGGCGTCGAACTGGTCGAGGGCCAGGACCTTGTTTGCGTGGATCACAAGCTGTTCATGAAGACCGTCCATGGCCTCAAGCGGATCCATGTGCTGTACCGGAGGATCGACGACGATTTCATGGATCCGGTCGCGTTCCGTCCGGATTCGTTGCTCGGAGCGCCGGGGCTGACGGCGGTTTTGCGGGCCGGCAACGCCGTGGCGGCGAACGCGATCGGCGCCGGAATCGCGGACGACAAAGCGATCTTCGCGTACACCCCGGAGATGATCAAGTACTATCTCGGCGAAGAACCGATAATCCCGATAGTCGAGACCCACCTGCTGCGCGATCCGGAAGTTCGCGAGATGGTGCTGAAAGATCTCGATCGCTACGTGGTCAAGCCGACCGGCGCCTCGGGCGGATACGGCGTGGTGATCGGGCCGCGCGCGGACGAAGCCGAACTGGAAGAAACGCGGCGGCGGATCGAGCGCGATCCCGGCGGATTCATAGCGCAGCCGGTCGTGCAACTCTCGGTGCATCCGACGCTCGCCGGAGCGGACGGCGCGACGCTGGCGCCGCGCCACGTCGATCTGCGGCCGTTCGTGCTGATGGGCGCGAAGCCGCGCGTGCTGCCGGGCGGGCTGACGCGGGTGGCGCTGCGCGAAGGCTCGCTGATCGTCAATTCTTCCCAAGGGGGCGGCAGCAAAGACACCTGGGTGCTGGAAAACTAGTGCTGCGACGAGTCGCCGGGCATTTATACTGGGCGGCGCGCTATCTGGAGCGCGCGCAATGGCGGGCGCGCCTGGTCGATGTGAACTACCATCTGATTTTGGAGGTTCCGCCGCGCGCGGCCGATCCGTGGGAACCGCTGCTCGGAATCACCGGGGAACGCGAACCGTTCGCGCAGCGATACGCGCACGCGGACGAAGCGTCTGTGGTGAATTTTTTCACGTTCGATCGCGGGAACTTCTCTTCGATTTGCTCGTGTATCGAGGCGGCGCGCGCCAATCTGAGTTCGCTCCGGCACACGATCTCTTCCGAGATGTGGCTGGAGATGAACGAATTGTATCTGGAATCGCGCGATTGGACGGCGGAAACGCTCGCGCGGACGGGTTTCGCCGGATTCTTCACGCAGTTGCGGAATCATTTCTACGCGATTACCGGAATTGTGCGGAGCACGATGCCGCGCGACATGTCGTACGATTTTCTGGAAATCGGAACGATGCTCGAGCGCGCGGACAATGTCGCGCGGCTGCTCGACGTCAAGTACCACTACCTGATGCCGCGGCCGGGAGATATCGGCGGTCCGGCGGACAATCGCCAATGGGCGGCGGTCTTGCGCAGCGCGTCGGCGCTCGAGGCGTTTCGCAAGCTGTACGGCTATTCGATCCGGGTGGATCGGGTAGTGGAGATATTGCTGTTCGATCCGAATTTTCCGCGCTCGATCCGCTTCAGCGTGGAACGCTTGAGCGCGGCGCTCGATCGCGTGGCGGCGTGCGGCGGCGCGGCGGCGCCGGCGCTCGCGAGCGATCGGCTGCTGTCGATGTTGCGCGGCGGCGCCGCCGGCGACGTGATTGTCTCTGGATTGCACGAATATCTGCTGGCGGCGGAAGAAGAGTGCGCCGCGCTTTCCGACGCGGCATACGCCGAATACATGGCGGTCGACTGAGCGGGCGATGAAATACCGGATAATCCACTCGACGCGGTTCGCGTATGACGAGCCCGCATACGACTCGCAAAACGAAGTGCGCCTGCGGCCGTGGGATCGCGACGGCCAGCGCTGCGTGGAATTTTCACTGGGCGCGAGCGCGCCGGCGTCGATTCATCCGTTCGACGATTTTTTCGGCAATCAGGCGCATTCCCTGTCCGTATCCGGGCATCATAAAGAGCTGGAAATCGCGGCGCGCTCGATCGTGGAAACCGCTCCGCCGCTCGCGCCCGGTCCGTGCGGCGTTACCTTCACCGAGTTCCTCAAGGACGATGCGCTTCGCGGCCGCGCCTGTTTCGAATTCCTCGCCGAGAGCCGATACGTCCCGTTCAGCGAACGGTTGCGCCGGTTTTTCTGGATGGCGCATCCCGAGGACGGCGAAGACGTGGCGGATTACGCGGTCCGCATGGCGCGTTACGTGCGGGATCAATTCGAATACGAATCCGGAACGACGCACGTTCATTCGAGCCTGAACGACATCCTGGCGACGGGCGGCGGCGTCTGTCAGGATTTCGCGCACCTGACGATCGGAATTCTACGGCTGGCGGGCGTGCCGACCCGTTATGTCTCCGGCTATCTTGCGCCGCCGCCCGCTGGAAGTCTCGCGATAGACATAACCGCGCAGGCGAGCCACGCATGGCTGGAAGCGTGGCTGCCCGGGCAAGGCTGGCGCGGCTTCGACCCGACGCATCGATGCGCAATCGACGGGCGTCATATCGGCGTCGCGGTCGGACGCGACTATGCCGACGTGCCGCCGATACGCGGCGTGTTCCGCAGCTCCGGCAAATCTTCAAAAATGACCATCAAGCTGAGCGTCGAGCCTTCCGAACCGGAATCTTCCGGCGATCCGGGCGCGGGGCAATCGCAGCAATAGTTTTCGCCGCCGGTTAACCCGCGCAGCGCGGGTTGCGCTACTATTGGCGCGGCGCTCCGCTGGAGGTCACGGCGTCATGGCCGCAATCGCTCCGCACGATCCGCCGTTCCGCGCCGACCACGTCGGCAGCCTGCTGCGTCCGCCGGAATTGCTGAAGGCCCGCAACGACGCCGCGCTCGGCGCGATCGCGCCGAGCGCACTGAAGCACGTCGAAGACGAATCGATTCGCCGCGCGGCGGCCTTTCAGGAAAGCGTGGGATTGCGGTCGATAACGGATGGCGAATATCGGCGCGACGTATTCTACGCCGATTTCTATTGCCGCGGACTCGGCGGCGTGACGATCGCGTACGATCCTTCGGCGGTGGACGAACAGTACTTTATCGATCGCGAAGGGCACAAACTTCCAATCATCGTACCGCGCGTCCACGAGCGGATGCGCTGGCGGCGGCCGATCCATGTCGACGATTTCAACTTCCTTAGCGGCGCCGCCGAGCACATGCCGAAATTGACTATTCCGTCGCCCACGATAATTCATTTCCGGGCGGGCCGCGCCAATATCAGCCGGCAAGCGTATCCGGATCTCGACCTCTTCTGGGAGGACATCGTGGAAGCCTTCCACAAGGAGTTCGCGGCGCTGGCCGCGGCCGGATGCCGCTACGTCCAGATTGACGAAACCACGCTGGCCTCGCTCAGCGACCAGCGCAGTTGGGAGCCGATGCGCAAGCGCGGCGACGACGGCCGCAAGCTTTTGCTCGAAACCTATCCGCAAATCATGAATCGCGCGTTCGCCGGGCGGCCGCAATCGATCCATCTGGCGATGCATATCTGCCGCGGCAACAATCAGAGCCATTGGAGCGCCGAAGGCGGCTACGATTTGGTCGCCGACACTCTATTCAACCAGATTGACGTCGATTCATATTTTCTCGAATACGACACGCCGCGCGCCGGATCGTTCGAGCCGCTGCGCCTGGTTCCGCGCCATAAATCAGTGGTGCTGGGATTGGTGTCGAGCAAATTTCCCGAACTCGAATCGAAAGACGCCCTGAAGCGGCGAATCGACGAGGCGGCGAAGTATATCGATCTCGATCGGCTGGCGATTAGTCCGCAGTGCGGATTCGCGAGCACCGCGCCGGGAAATCGAATCACGCCCGCGCCACAGGAAGCGAAGCCCGCGTTCGTGGTGGAAGTCGCGCGCGAGCGTCGGGGAGGAACATAGCGCTTCGCGGCGTTTCAAATTTTCACTTAGCGCGCAAAATCGAAATTTAATCGCAGCGCAATAATCCGCGCGCGGAGTCTTTGTTGCATCCCGCAATCCGCACGGTCAGCATTTTATTGAGATACAAAGCCGCGCCCCCATCGATCTTGAGCTTGGAATAAATCGACGCTCGGAGGATCGTGCGGGACGGCCGGCATCGATCGGGAACGCGCCGGGCGTTGTTCGTCGGGCGCGGCGCCGGTCGTGCAAACAGCTTTCGATTCAGGGAAGATTCAGATGCCAACCTTCGAAAAAAAAGACCTGCTCGCGGCGAAGCCGCTGAATCCCGAGGAGCTGCGCAAGACCGATGCGTATTGGCGCGCGTGCAACTACCTGTGCCTGGGGATGCTCTATCTGCGGGACAATCCGCTTTTGCGCGAGCCGCTTCGTCCGGAGCACGTCAAGCGGCGGCTGCTCGGCCACTGGGGATCGGATCCGGGGCAGACCTTCATCTGGGTCCATCTGAACCGGCTGATAAAAAAGTACGACCTCGATCTGCTCTTTATTTCCGGACCCGGCCACGGCGCGCCCGCGACGCTGTCCAACAGCTATCTCGAGGGCGTCTATTCGGAGGTCTATCCCGATCGCAGCGCGGACCTCGAAGGGATGCGCCGCTTTTTCAAAATGTTTTCGTTTCCCGGCGGAATCGGCAGCCATTGCACGCCCGAGACTCCCGGCTCGATTCACGAAGGCGGCGAGCTCGGCTACAGCGTCTCGCACGCCTATGGCGCGGCTTTCGACAATCCGGGATTGATTGCGGCGGCGGTCGTGGGCGACGGCGAAGCGGAAACGGGACCGCTCGCGACGTCTTGGCATTCGAACAAATTTCTCAATCCCGCGCGCGACGGCGCAGTGCTGCCGATTCTTCATCTGAACGGTTACAAAATCGCGAATCCCACGATTCTGGCGCGAATTACCGGCGAAGAGTTGGAGCAACTGTTCCGCGGCTATGGTTACGAACCCTATGTCGTGGCCGGCGAGGATCCGCCGAAGATGCATCAATTGATGGCGGCGACGCTGGAGCGATGCATCGACGAAATTCATTCGATTCAGGAATCCGCGCGGCGCGCCGGCGAAGCCGCCGCGGAGCGGCCGCGTTGGCCGATGATCATCCTGCGCACGCCCAAAGGATGGACCGCGCCGAAAGAGGTTGACGGCGAACGGATCGAGGGCTTCTGGCGCGCCCATCAGGTGCCGATCGCCGACGTGCTCGAAAACCCCGAACATTTGAAGATTCTCGAACAATGGCTCCGGAGCTACCGGCCCGAAGAGTTGTTCGACGAAACCGGCGCGCTCGTCGCCGGCCTGAAGGCGCTCGCGCCGGCGGGCGCCCGGCGCATCAGCGCCAATCCTCACGCCAACGGCGGCCTGCTCCGCGTCCCGCTGCGGATGCCGGATTTTCGCGAGTATGCGGTGGAGGTGGCGCGGCCGGCGCGCGACGAAAAATCGAACACCTACATCGCGGGCGAATTCCTGCGCGACGTGATGCGCTCGAACATGCGCAACTTCCGCGTCTTCGGCCCGGACGAAACCGCGTCCAACCGCCTTCAGGCGATCTATGAAGCGTCGAAAAAAACCTGGCTCGGCGAATATCTGCCCGAGGATCAGGACGGCGGCGAGCTTGCGCGCAACGGCCGCGTGATGGAAATGCTGAGCGAACACACGCTTGAAGGATGGCTCGAAGGCTATCTCCTCACCGGCCGGCACGGCTTTTTTTCAACATACGAGGCCTTCGCGCACATCATCGATTCGATGATCAACCAGCACGCCAAGTGGCTGGAAAAATGCCGCAACGAGGTCGCCTGGCGCGCGCCCATAGCTTCGCTCAACCTGCTGATTAGCTCGACCGTATGGCGCCAGGATCACAACGGCTTTACGCATCAGGATCCCGGCTTCATCGACGTCGTGACCAACAAAAGCCCCGGCGTCACGCGAATCTACCTGCCGCCCGACGCGAATTGCCTGCTCAGCGTGGCCGATCACTGCCTGCGCAGCCTCGATTACATCAACGTGATCGTCGCCGACAAACAGCCGCATCCGCAATTCCTCACGATGGACGCGGCGATCAAGCACTGCGCCAAAGGCGCCGGTTTGTGGGAGTGGGCGTCGAACGATCAGGGCGCCGAACCGGACGTGGTGATGGCGAGCGCGGGCGACGTCGCGACCATCGAAGCGCTGGCGGCGACGGCGATTTTGCGCGAGAAGTTCCGGGATTTGAAAATCCGCTTCGTCAATGTGGTCGATCTGTTTCGGATGCAGCCTTCAAGCGAGCATCCGCACGGTCTTTCCGACGCGGACTTCGACAGCCTGTTCACGCGCGACAAGCCGATCATCTTCAATTTCCACGGCTATCCGTGGCTGATCCACAAACTCGCGTACCGGCGCACGAACCACGAAAATATGCATGTGCGCGGCTACAAGGAACGCGGCAATATCAATACGCCGCTGCAGTTGGCGATCAACAATCAGACTGATCGCTTCAACCTCGCGATCGACGTGATCGATCGCGTGCCGCGTCTGAACACGGCCGGCGCGCACGTGAAGGATTGGCTGAAGGATCAGATTTGCGAGCATCTCGCTTACGCCGCCGATCAGGGTATCGACAAACCGGAAATCACCGCATGGAAATGGCCGTTCTGAGCGCCGCCTGAGGAACCCATGGCAACCAGTCCGCTCGCCGGGAAACCCGCGCCCGCCTCGATGCTTACCAATATCCCGCGGCTCGTGACCGCTTATTACGCCGAGCGGCCGGATATGAAGAATCCGGCGCAGCGCGTCGCCTTCGGCACGTCCGGCCATCGCGGCTCGTCGCTGGACGGATCTTTCAACGAGTGGCACATCCTCGCCATCACTCAGGCGATTTGCGAGCGCCGCGCCCAGCAGGGCGTGCGCGGGCCGCTGTTTCTCGGCATCGACACCCACGCGCTTTCCGAGCCGGCGTTCGCCAGCGCGCTCGAAGTGCTGGCGGCGAATCGCGTCGAAACCATGATCGACGAAGCGCGCGGCTACACGCCCACGCCCGCGGTATCCCACGCAATCCTGACGTACAATCGCGGGCGCAAGAGCGGATTCGCCGACGGTGTCGTCGTCACACCCTCGCATAACCCCCCCGCCGACGGCGGCTTCAAGTACAATCCTCCGCACGGCGGTCCCGCCGACGCCGCGGCCACGCGCTGGATCGAAGATCGCGCCAACGCGATTTTGACGGCGGGACGGGGCGAGATTGCGCGAATATCGTTCGCACGAGCGCTCGCCGCGCCGACGACGCATCGCCACGATTTTATCGGCGCGTACTCCGCGGACCTTGCGAACGTCGTGGATCTGGCGGCAGTCCGCGAGGCCGGCGTGAAGCTCGGCGTCGATCCGCTCGGCGGCGCCGGGGTTCATTACTGGCCGCGGATTATCGAGCGCTACGGCATCGACGCGACCGTCGTCAACGGCGCCATCGATCCGGCGTTTCGCTTCGTGCCGGTCGATTGGGACGGAAAAATCCGGATGGACTGCTCGTCGCCCCATGCGATGGCGGGGCTGGTCGCGATGCGCGATCGCTTCGACGTCGCTTTCGCGAACGACACCGACAACGATCGCCACGGCATTGTGACCCGTTCGGCCGGCCTGATGAATCCGAACCATTATCTCGCGGCGGCGATCTCGTTCCTTTTCGGCCGGCGCAAGCAATGGTCGGCGGGCGCGGCGATCGGCAAGACCGCGGTCAGCAGCGCGATCATCGATCGCCTTGCGGCGAAGATCGGAAGACGTTTGGTCGAGGTTCCGGTCGGCTTCAAATGGTTCGTCGAAGGTCTGAGCGACGGATCGCTGGGCTTCGCCGGAGAGGAAAGCGCGGGAGCCTCGTTCCTGCGGCGGGACGGTTCGGTCTGGACCACCGACAAGGACGGCATCGTGATGGGTCTGCTGGCCGCCGAAATAACCGCGTGCGCGGGCCGCGACCCGGGGGAAATTTACGAGGAATTGACGCGCGAGCTGGGCGCTCCGGTTTACGCGCGAATCGACGCGCCCGCGAATCGCGCGCAGAAAGAAGCGCTCGCGCGGCTCTCGCCCGAGCAAATCGAAGCGGGCGAGCTCGCCGGCGAAGCGATTCGCGCGACCTTCACGACGGCGCCGGGAAACCATGCGCCGCTCGGCGGATTGAAGGTTGCAACCGACAACGGATGGTTCGCGGCGCGGCCGTCGGGCACCGAGGAAGTTTACAAAATTTATGCGGAAAGTTTTCTCGGCCCCGGCCATCTCAAGCGCATTCAGGAGGAAGCGCGGCAACTGATTGCGCGCGTCTTCGCGCGCAGCGGCCTCGCTCCGGCCTGAGAGGCCGGCGCCGGGAATGCGCGGCGAAGCCGCCCGCGCCGCATCGGCTGGAGTATCCAATGTACAACGTCGATCACGGTTATCTGCCGCGAGACATCGAGGGCGTCGATCAGTTGGCCCAGCTTGCGCTGGACCTGCGCAACTGCTGGGACCACGGCGCCGATTACATCTGGAATTATCTTGATCACGAACTGTGGCAGCTCACCCACAATCCCTGGGTGGTGCTGCAAACCGTTTCGCGCAAGCGGCTCGAACAAGCTGCGGGCGACCAGGATTTTCGCGCCCGTCTCGACCGCGCCCTGACGAACCAGCGCCAGCGCGATGAATCGGTCAAATGGTTCGATCGCGCGCATCCGAATGCCGATCTCGGCGCGGTCGCCTATTTCAGCATGGAATTCGGGCTGAGCGAGGCGCTCCCGATCTACTCGGGCGGCTTGGGCAACGTGGCCGGCGATCAGCTCAAGACCGCGAGCGATCTCGGAGTGCCGGTCGTCGGCGTCGGCCTGCTCTATCAGCAAGGCTATTTCCGCCAGTTTATCGATCGCGGCGGCAGTCAAACCGCGCTGTATCCCTACAACGATCCGGGCCAGTTGCCGATCTCTCCAGTCCGCGACCGGGAGGGTGAATGGTTCCGCTTGTCCCTTCAGTTGCCGGGCCGGAAACTGTGGATTCGCGTGTGGCAGGCGCGCGTCGGCCGGGTGCCGCTCTATTTGCTTGACTCGAACGATCCCGCCAATCCCCCGCTCTACCGTGGTATCGCGAGCGAGCTATACGGCGGCGGGCCGGAACTGCGGCTGCAGCAGGAATTGGTGCTCGGAATCGGCGGATGGCGCCTGCTGCGCGCGCTCGGCGTGCGCGTCTCGGTATGCCATCTCAATGAAGGCCACGCCGCGATGGCGGTGCTGGATCGCGCGGCCGATTTCATGGAAAGCGCCGGCAAACCGTTCGCCGTGGCTCTGATGGCCACGCGGCCGGGCAATCTCTTCACCACCCATACGCCGGTTCCGGCAGGTTTCGACAGTTTTTCTCCGGATTTGATCGCCCAATATATGCAACGCTATCTGGAGCACCGCCTGCATATTGGAATCGACGAGCTGCTCGCGCTTGGCCGCATCAATCCGTCTGATTCGAGCGAACCCTTCAACATGGCCTGGCTTGCGATTCGGGGCTGCGGCGCAATCAACGCCGTGAGCCGCCTGCACGCTCAGGTCAGCCGTGCGATTTTCCAGCCGCTGTTCCCGCGATGGCCCAGCGAAGAGGCGCCGATCGGTTACGTTACGAACGGCGTTCACACGCCGAGCTGGGATTCCGCGGCGGCGGATAAACTGTGGACGGGCGCTTGCGGCCGCGAGCGCTGGCGCGGAACCATGGAAGCAACGCCCGCGCAACTGCGATGCATTTCGGACGAAGCGATATGGAACATGCGCGCGAAGAACCGGATCGACCTGGTCCATCTGGTGCGCGCACATCTCGCGGCCGACCTCGCCACGCGCGGAGAACCGGCGCCAATCCATGCCGGCGTATTCGATCCCTACGCGTTAACGCTCGGTTTCGCAAGGCGTTTCGCCGCCTACAAGCGGCCGAATCTGCTGCTTCATGATCAAGCTCGGCTTGCGCGGCTGCTTTCGCGCGCCGACCGTCCGGTGCAGATCGTGGTCGCCGGGAAAGCTCACCCCGCGGATCTCGCCGGACAGGTGATGATCCGCGAATGGCTCGACTTTGTGCGACAGCCGGACGTTCGCAAGCACGCGGTTTTCCTCAGCGATTACGATTTACTCTTGGCTGAAACGCTGGTGCGCGGCGTCGACGTCTGGATCAATACGCCCCGCCGTCCGTGGGAGGCGTGCGGCACGAGCGGGATGAAGGTCCTGGTTAACGGCGGGCTGAATCTATCGGAGCTTGACGGCTGGTGGGCGGAGGCGTTCACGCCCGAGGTGGGATGGGCGCTCGGCGACGGCCGGGAACACGACTCCGATCCGGCCTGGGACGCCATCGAGGCCGATCAACTATACGACCTGTTGGAGCGGGAAATCGCGCCGCGGTTTTACGAACGCGACAGCGCGGGCCTGCCGCGGCGATGGATCGCGATGATTCGCGAAAGCATGGCGCGGCTCACTCCGGAATTCTCCGCGAACCGCTCGGTGCGCGAATACGTCGAGAAATATTATTTACCGATGGCCGCCCGGTATCGCGATCGCGTAGCCGATGGCGGCGCGCGCGCGGAGCGCCTGCTCGCATGGCGCACCGAACTCGATCGCCACTGGAACGAGCTTCACTTCGGCAACGTGGAGGTGGAAACCCGCGACGGCCGTTATCTGTTTCGCGTTCACGCCTATCTTGACGAACTCCCGCCCGACGCCGTCGCGGTTGAACTGTTCGCCGAAGCTTCCGACGGTCGTCCGGCCGTGCGCGTCGCGATGACGCGCGGCGATGAATTGATCGGCGCCGCCCGCGGCTGGAATTACCGGGCCGAGGTCGCCGCCGATCGGCCCGCCGGACATTTCACTGCGCGCATCATACCCAGCGATCCCGACGCTTCGGTCCCGCTCGAAGCGGCCCATATCCTTTGGCAGCGATGATTGAATCGGCGCCGGGAAAGCTGGCTTGACTGCATCTGGCCAAACGTAAATGCTGACAGGGTTGCGGAGAGGTTCGGGAGTCAGGTTTAACCGGCGTGACTCGAAATCACGTGAGCCCTTGTGGCTCCGGGGGTTCGAATCCCCCCCTCTCCGCCATCTCTAAAAGGGGCTGGCGAAACGCCCGCAAGACGGACGGCCTTTAGCCGTAATATCCCGCCCGACAGCTCGTCTCAATGCGCGAGAGTGGCGGAATGGCAGACGCGCCGGACTTAGGATCCGGTGCCGCAAGGCGTGGGGGTTCAAGTCCCCCCTCTCGCACCACCGAAAACCCTTGTCCCACTTGGCTTTTTGGCCTTTTCGGCTCACGGGGGACAGTTTGGGGGACAGAAAAACGGGTCTCTCGCGCCGAAGAAGCCTCCCGATGATGCCGTTCACCTTGCTTCCCGCGCCCGTCTGCGGCGACGGAATCCAGTGCCGGTAATGACGGAAGATCATCTGCTCTGAAGTCCCACAAACCTGCGCAACCCAACCTGGATCTTCGCCCGAGGAAAGCGCGATCGTAATGAAGGTGTCGCGAATGCAGTACTGTCCGCGCTCGCGGATTCCCGCGCTTCGTAGAGTCGGTTTCCAAACTTTCTCGTTGAGCCATTCCTGCGAGAGCGGACGTCCGTGTCGACTCGTGAAGACATAGTCGTCGGGACCCGATGATTGCGCGCGTTCCCGCAGACGCTGGAAGGCCGCGAAGACCTCGGGCGCATACGCACATAGAACCTCGCGCGGACCGGTCTTTGGCTCGGCCTCCAGTCCGCCCAGGCGCGGTATTCGGCCGCGCTTGATGACGACCGCTTGCCGCTCGAAATCGAGCCAACCGAAACGCAGGGCGACGATTTCCGAGGAACGCCAACCGACTTGAAACCATACGGTGTAAAAGTCGTGATACCAATCGGGAACCACAGTGAGGAATCGCGCGATCTCGTCGGGTCCGAGCGGATCGGCCGTCAGCCGATGCCGCCGGCTCATCCGCAGCCGCCGACTCGAGGCGCGCAGCACCGGATTGAACGTGAGGAGTCTTTCTTCGACCGCATCGGAGAAAATCTTATGCAGCAGGCCGGCGACGTTGCCAACGCTCTTCCCGGTAAGGCCCGCATCGATCAACGAGCGGCGAAAACTGTTGCACTGAAGCACGTCGATTTCGCATAGGCGCAGCGGTCCGAATGCCGGAATCAGATGCCGCCGAATGATCGTGCGATCGTGGAGCCAGGTAGACGGATGGAGCTCGGCGTCTTTGACGAGAGAGCCGTCGCGAAGCAATGGCGAGCGCATCCGCAGCCACCGCTCCACATACTCCGCGAACGTCGCGATCGCGCCATCCCGGATTCGATCGCTCGGATAAAACAGGCGAAGGCGGCTACCACGCGGGAAATGCGGTTGGCGTGAAAATACAACACATCCGCAGAGATGCCGATGATCTTGGCAATCTGGTCAATCACGTAGTCTTCGGGCGGGTAGCGATGGTCGTGCTCGACCGCGTTCAAGTAGGGCGGACGACCGGACGCCCGTCTTCGCGCTTCAAGCGAGCGGCCAGTTCTCGTTGCGTAATTCCCGCTTTCTTCCGCGCTTCTGTCAGAGCCTGGCCAAATGTCTTCATCCCCGTCCTCCCGGCCACAAGTTCTTACAAGCATGCCGGAATCGCGGAAAGACATACACTCGCAATGTCGCAATTGCTGAAATATCGAATGAACTCAGAGACTTCGCGAATAGCACGTCCGGGGTCTCGTAGCCTTCGCTCCAGCCCGCCGTCAAGGTACCGCGCTACGCGCTCGGCTTACGCCGCGATGCCCCGAGCCTCTGCTTCCGCGCCTCCCACCAGCAGGTCCTCAGTCGTCCGGCCAGCCGTCTTCGCGCCGGCAGCTGACTTGGTCCCCAGCCAACCAGCCGCTCTGAGTGGCGCCAAAATCGCTGACACGCTCGCGCAGCGCTTCGCGTGTTTCGACGGGTCGACCCGTCACTCATCCCCGATGAAGGCTGCTTGCAGCAAAATATCGGTAGGATTGCAGAATAACTCTATATCTCCATGACGAAATCACCTGATTTCATGATGTGTATGACTGTACACGCTTCCGAAATCAGGATCGCGCGAGTTCTTGTGTTTATTGGGAAATCACGGTGAGAGTGTCTGCTTGCAGACAGACTTCAGCCGAAATCGCCGGTCGAACTCGATTTCGAGGCTGATCTCGCGGGAGGCAAGGGTTGCCGCCAGGCTGAAATAGCGACCGACCGCATACGATGCAGGCTGGACAAGACGGAAGTCAAAACTGTCACCGTAATGGTAATTATCCCATTACTGTAGAAATAATTAAGGCTCTTTTATGAATACTCGCATCGGATGCGGTGAATTAGAGCGAAATCCAATAGGGATGGGAGGCG
>JAJXZF010000035.1 GCA_021780225.1 Deltaproteobacteria bacterium
CCACGGCTCCACATCCCCGCCGCGCTCGCCGCGGCGGGCGAACACCGCTGAACCCGGCAACTGAGCCGCCCATCATCACCACAGCGGCGATCAAACTGAGTATTCAAACCCCTTCCTCAACAGCCTGTTAGGTCGGTTATGACGCGCACCCGCAATGATTCGCGATTCGCACGACGCTCTAGCCGGCTGATCGCGCGCGACGCAGCGGATCGGGTTATAAACGGCGACGAAATCAGGAGATCGCTTTCTACAAGCGAAATGAGCTTTTCAAGAGTGTCGATCCAAGGGCTGCGGACAACTGCCGGTTGCTGATCGGAGTTCCTCAGGGATTCCATTGAACCCGCCTAAAACGGTCATACCGACAGCCGCCGCCTCTGATCTTCGCATATTCGAGGCCTGCCGCTTCATCCGACCCGAAACGTTCACAGGTGTCGCAGCGCTCTACGTAACGGCGGCCCATGCCGTCCGGTGGACCAGCGAGAACCCCCTTCACACCTGACTGAACAGCGCCGGCCTTTTGACATTCACAGCGCATCTGTCAAACCTCGGCAAACTTCGAGAAATTTCGAAGCCGTCTCTCGACCGATCATTATCAGCAGACGGCACTTTAGCAGCCGCGCGCCGTTTTCGTAATCATCGAGACCAGCGAATCCGTCGCCCCGGATCAGTCAACCACTCCGCGCCTCGCGATTTGCTAGGTGGTGGACGTGGATTGCACTATATTTCGGGGCGGAATGGCGCGGACCGTCACGCCTTCGATCGTTGGGCGCAGCCGCGCGTAATCGCGATGGAAACCAGGCTCTTTATCAACGGACGTTACGAAGCCGCACGCGGCGGCGCGCGCCAGAGCGGATTCGGCCGCCAGGGCGGACGCCACAGCCTCGAATTCTGGACGGAACCGAAGCTGATCTGCATGACCTATCCGGAGGACAACGCCAATGGGTGAAGTCGCCGCCGCAATCTTCACCACCCATATACCGCGCCTGATGATCAAGGATCTCGAGGCCCGGCGCGCGTACATGGGCCGCAACGTCACCACCTTTTACGATGCGATGGAACGGCTCGCCCGCGAACGGCTGAATCCGCTCGAATTCGACACGTTCCTGCTGTTCGACACGCACTGGTTCACCACGCTCGATTACGTGCTGAACGCGCACGAACGGCTCGAAGGCGTTTATACGTCCGAAGAACTGCCGGCGATGCTGCACGATCTCGCCTACGGCTATCCGGGCGATCCGCAGCTTGCCCATGCGATCGAAGCGGAGGCGCGCGGGCGCGGCCTGCACGCGCTCGCCTCGGCCCATCGCAACCTCCCGCTCCACTACCCGACGCTCAACGTGATGTCGTATTTCAACGCGGGGCTGAATCCGCGGCGGGTGCTTTCGCTCAGCGTCTGTCAGACCGCCTCGATCGCCAACGATCTCGCCTTTGGAGGCGTTATCGGCGCCGCGATCGAACGCAGCGCGCGGCGCGTGGTGCTGGTCGCCGCGGGCGGCCTGTCGCATCAGTTCTGGGACCTCGACCACGCGCGCATCCGCGCCTCGGCGTCGCCCGACGACATCAGTTCGCTCGCCAACCGGATGTACGACGAGCGCATCCTTGAATGGATGGCGGAAGGACGGCACGATTCGATTCTGGCGTCCGCCGCGGAGTTCCGCGCGCGATGTTCGCCCGAAGGCCGCTTCTCGCATTACCTGATGATGGCGGGCGCGATGGGCGGCGCGGATTGGGACTGGAGCGGCGAGCAGTTCGGCCGCTACGAGGCGGCGCTCGGAACCGGCCAGGCGATCGTCTATTTCGCGCGTCCCGACGACGAGCCAATTCGCGCCGGAGCGGCGCGGCGCGCCTGAACCGGACGGTTAATCAATTCGGAGTCAACGATGAAAGTCATCCACGGAATTCTCGCTATGCTGGTGACGCCGTTCCACGACGACTACCGGCTGAATGAAGCGGCGCTGCGGGCGGAAACCCGATGGGCGCTCGACAACGGCGCCGACGGCATCGTCGCCACGCCCAGTATCGGCGAGTTTCTCCATCTGAGCGAAGCCGAGCGGGTGCGCGCCTGGGAGGTGACGATCGAGGAGACGCGCAAACGCAAAGGCGCCGCGGCGGTCGCGATGACCTCGGGCGCGACCACGCTCGAAACCCTGCACTACGCGAAACTCGCGGCGCGGCTCGGCTTCGACGCGCAGCAGGTGATTCCGCCCTACTACTGGCGATGCGGCGATCTGGAAGCCGAGCGCCACTTCCGGATGGTCTCGGAAGCGGGCGACCTGCCGGTCGTCATCTACCACAACCCCGCGCTGAGCAAATTCGCGATCACGCCGCGCTTCGCCGGAAAACTCGCGACCATTCCCAACGTAATCGCGATGAAGGAAGTGCTCACCGACTTGCAGCATCTGGAGGAGCTTTACGACCAGATCGACGGCCGGATCGAAATCTACAACACGTTCCGCGCGTTGATGACCGGCCTGCTGCTGGGCGCCGCCGGCGGCTTTATCAATATCTTCGCCGTGCCCGCGGCCGCCGCCTTGCTCAAGGCGTTCAAGGCTGGCGACTATCAACGCGCGCAGGAAATTCAGCGCCGGCTCAACCGCTGTTTCCCGCGCGGCGGGGAGGAAGCGCTCGGTCATCTGGGCACGACCAAGGTGACCGCCACGGTTGCGACCGGAATCGAGATGGGACCGGCGCGGCCGCCCTACATGGCGCCGGAAAACGCCGCCGATCTGATTCGGCGCCGCCTGCCCGCGCTCAAGGAAATCCTCTGATGGGCGCGCGGTCGGGCAATAATTTCCTCAGCGCCATCCGCAAGCTCGGCGCGGAAATCTGGATCGGCGGAGCGCGCGCCGGCGATCCCACCGTCCATCCCGCGTTCGTTCACTGCGCACGGTCGCTCGCCTCGCTGTACGACCTGCAGATGGAAGCGCCGGAGGCGATGACCTACAAAACCGAGGACGGCGATCGCGCGGGGTTGTCGTTTATCCAGCCGCGCGGCGCCGAGGACGTGCGCAAACGGTCGCGGATGTTCCGCCGCTGGGCGGAATTCAGCGGCGGGATGATGGGCCGCTCGCCCGACTATCTCAACGCGAGCATCGCCGCGATGGCGGCGGCGCACGAATTTTTCGCGGCGAGCGACCCGCGCTTCGGCGCGAATATCGTCAACTACTATCGCGAGGCGCGCAAACACGACTGGTGCGCGACCCATACCCTGCTCAATCCGCGCGCCAGCCGCGCGGCGGGATGGGCGGGACAAACCGACGCCGATCTCGCGCTCAAGCTGGTCGATCGCCAGGCCGCCGGCATCGTCGTCAACGGCTGCCGGATGCTGGCTACGCTCGGTCCGCTCGCGGAGGAACTGCTGGTCTTTCCTTCGACGGTGCTGAAACAGGAGCCGGCGGCCGAGCCGTTCGCGCTCGCCTTCGCGATCAACTGCGACGCCAAAGGCTTGCGCTTCATCTGCCGCGATTCCTTCGATTCGGGCCGCTCGCACTTCGACGCGCCGCTCGCCTCGCGCTTCGAGGAGATGGACTGCGTCGTGATCTTCGACAACGTGGCCGTGCCGTGGGAGCGCGTTTTCCTGTGCGGCGACGCCGCGCGCGCCAACGCGCTTTATGCCGAGACCGGCGCGGTCGTAAACATGATGCATCAGGTGGTCGTCAAAAACGCGGTCAAGAGCGAATTCATGCTCGGACTGGCGGCCAGGATCGCGCAGGTCAGCGACGCGATGAGCCTGCAGCATGTGCGCGAACGGCTCGCCGAAATGATTATCACGATGGAGACGATGCGGGCCTGCCTGCGCGCCGCCGAAGCCGACGCCGCTCCCGATCGATGGGGCGAATGGATGCCGGCGCGTCCGCCGCTCGACACCGCGCGCAATCTGTTTCCGCGCGTCTATCCGCGGCTGGCGGAAATAATCCAGCTCAATTCGTCGTCGAGCCTGATGGCGGCGCCGGCCGACGCGGACTTTCAAAGTCCGCTGCTGCCCGACCTGGAACGCTATCTGGCGACCGCCGACGCGCTCGCGCGCGATCGGGTCGCGCTCTATCGCTTGGCGTGGGACGCCGTCGGCAGCTCCTTCGGCGGCCGGCAGACGCTTTACGAGCGATTCTTTTTCGGCGATCCGGTGCGGATGGCGAGCGCGCTGGTTGACAACACCGATCTGAAACCGCTGGTCGCGCGGATCGACGAGTTCCTGAAACGTCCCGATTAAATTGCAGGTCCTGAAGCGCCGGAACCGTCCCGCCCGCGCCGCAAATCAGATAGAATTTTCCGGCGGACGGCGCCAAACGGCGCCGCCGTATCGTAATCGATGTCACGAATTCGCAAGGGATCGCGCGTCTGGAGCGGCGCGGAGCGGCTCGCCGCGGCGGCGCGTGTGATGGTTCCGAACGGCGGCGATTACTTCACGATCGAACCGGACGCGCTGTTCGCGCGCGTAGCGCCGCTCGAAATCGAACTTGGCGCGGGCCGCGGCGATTTCATTATCGCGCGAGCGGCGGCTTATCCGGAGCGCAATTTCCTCGCCGTCGAATTGGCCGGCACGATCGCGCAACTGATGGCGATTCGGGCCGGTCGCGCCGGCCTCGACAATCTGCGCGTCGCGCGGATGGACGCGCGGCCGCTGGTCAACTTGATGCTGCCGGAGGCGAGCGTCGCGGCCTATCACATCTACTTTCCCGATCCGTGGCCCAAGG
Source organism: Deltaproteobacteria bacterium (assembly GCA_021780225.1). Classification (GTDB taxonomy): domain Bacteria; phylum Desulfobacterota; class Binatia; order Binatales; family Binataceae; genus JADMIL01. The sequence goes on from JAJXZF010000035.1 coordinate 4,695, forward strand.
AGCGCCACGTCAAGCATCGCCTGTTCAATCCAATTTTGATTGCGGGCCTCAAACGGACGCTGCGCCACGCAGCGCCTTTGTACGTCGCCACCGATGTCGCCGCATACGCCGAAGCGATATTCGCCGCACTCGGCGCGGCCGGGTTCGTCAGGGTCGATGACGCCGCGCCGGGCGCCGAACTAACCGGATTTGCGATGAAATTCCGGGCGCAGGGGCGCGCCGTTCACGCGGGGGCCTTTCACCGGACCGGCCGCACCAGCTAAGATGACGCGACGCCGCGCTTGTCTTGAAATGGCGGTGCGTCTAACCTTTCACAGGCTATCTATGAAACGCTGCGTTGCGATTTTAATCGCGTTCGCTTTCCTGGCGACAGCGGGATGCTCCGCGCGCAAGCAGCCGTCGAGCGAGAATTATTACGTCAAGGCGACCGACGAATACACGCAACACTTTTACAAACCCGCGATCGACGACTACCAGAAACTGATCGACGAATATCCGTTCAGCCCGTATGCGGAAGAAGCCGAGCTGAATATCGGCCTCGCCTATTATAAGGACCACAACTACGCGGAGGCGGTCGGCGCCTTCAACGACTTCCTCCGGATGCATCCGACCAGCAAGCATCTCGATATCGCGACGTATTACCTCGCGATGTCGCACTACGATCAGATCGGCCGGCCCGATCAGGATCAGACGCATACGGAACTGGCGCTGGAAGAATTCCAGACGATCGAGCGGCGCTTTCCGGAAAGCGACTTCGCATCGCTGGCCGGCGAGCAAATCGCGATTTGCCGCGAAGTGCTCGCCCGTCACGAATTCCTGATTGGCGAGTTCTATTACAAGCGCGCGAGTCTCCGCGCCGCGGAATCCAGGTTGGCGGAGCTTGAAGCGCTCTATCCGGACACGCCGATCGCGCCCGAAGGCCTTTATGATCTCGGTTTGACGCTCGAAAAGCAGGGCAAGAAATATTCCGCGGCGCAGGCGTTCACCGCGCTCAAGCAGCATTTTCCGAACACGCCCTACGTCGCGATGGCGAACGATCAGCTCAAGAAGCTCAAGCAGCCGATCGACACCGAAGAGGATCCGTTCAAGCTGGTGCTGGCCGAAAGCGGTTACGATCCGGATCAACAGCAACAGCAGGTCGCCGTTCATGAGGATTTGGCCAGTCTTTCCAGGAACGACCCGGCTTACGGCGCCGACGGCCTGCCGATTCTGACGCCGGCCAAAGCGAACGCCGCGGATCCAACGATCAGCGCGAAATCGGCGGCGGCCGACACTCCCGGCCCGGCGACGCTGAACAAGGTGCGTCTGTCATCGTCGGATCCGCCGCTCTCGGTGGTGTTCGATCTGACCGGCCCGGTGGCCTACGACCAACATATCGACAAAGGCGACGATTCCGCGACGACCACGATTTTCCTGAAGCAGGTCACGCTGGCGGCGACGATGCCGGCGCATATCACGTTCGACAAATCGATTTTCCGCGACGCCGATATCCAGAACACGAACGGCGGCGCCAAGATTACCATCAATACCTCCGCGGTCTCGCGCTTCGCGGTGATTCCGCTTAATCAGCCGTCGCGCCTGCTCGTGACTTTCACGCCGATCGCCGGCGCCACCGCCGCCGGCGCGGATTTGGGCGAAGCCGCCAACTAGTGTGGCGTCCCGCAAATAAGTTTTAGCTCCGCGTCGATCTTGCGCTCCGCGTGGATACCCGGATCAAGGCCGGGCATGACAACCTCTATCGTCATTGCCGGGCCCAGACCCGGCAATCCATCCCTGGTCGCCCCGCGGTGGGCGACCTGCGCGCTGAGCCGATAAGGCATCAGATGGAAGTTATTCGCGGGACACCACACCAGGGAGGCTCCGCACAAGCCAGTTTGTCATTCTGAGCGGAGCGCAGCGGAGTGAAGAATCTCGGGATTCTTCGCGCATCCTTCGCTGCGCTCCGGATCGGCTCAGAATGACATGATGAAGCGTTTTGGCCGTCATTCTGAGCGAGGCTGCCGAGCGAAGAATCCCGCGCCGCTGGATTCGTTGGTAAAGGTTTCAACGGGACGCCAACTAGATAGGCGGCAAGCGCGCCGGCGCGGGCGGATTAGGCGAAGACCTCTTCGCGGCGCAGTCCGAGAAATTCCAGCACAACGTCGCTGTAAAGCCGCAGGCCCCACAGCATCCCATCGATCGGCATTCGTTCGTCGTTGCCGTGATAGAGCGCCCCGAACGGCATCCGCGACTCCAATCGGACCGGAGCGAAGCCGTAACAGACGGCGCCAAGCTGCGCGTAAAACTTGCTGTCGGTCGCGCCGGGCAGCATCCACGGGATCACCCGCGCGCCCGGATCCGCGCTCTCGACGCGCGTTTTGATCAGCCGGAACAGATCGGTGTCGGCGCTCGATTCCGCCGGCGGCGCGCTCTTGACGATCTCGAGACTCGGTTCGGGTCCGACGATCTCGCGCAGCTCCGCCATGAAGGCGCGCTCGTCCTCGCCGGGCAGCGTGCGGCCGTCGAGAATCGCCCACGCTTCGCCCGGGATGACGTTGTCCTTGTAGCCGGCGCGCACGATCGTCGGCGTGACCGTGTTCGAGAGCATCGGGCGGAACAGCGGCGGCGCTTTTTCCGGCGTCACGCCCAGTTCCGTCAGCGTGCGGCGCATCAGCGGCGTGACCCTCCTGCGCATCGGATGGCGCGTCAGACGGCCGATCAGGTCCGCCATCCATGCGATAGCGGTGTCCGCGCGCGGCATCGAGCCATGTCCCGGCGTCGCCGTGATCGTCATCTTGACCGTGACGAAGCCCTTCTCCGCGACCTGAATCGGATAGAAGCGGCGCTCGCCCAGGAAGAGCGTGAAGCCCCCGGTTTCATTCAGCACGTAACCGGCGCGCACGAGCTCCGGCCGATGCTCGACCAGCCATCGCGCGCCCAGTTCGGAACCCGCCTCCTCGTCGGCGACGGCGGCGATAATCAGCGTGCGCCGCGGAGTCGCGCCGGCGCGTCTCAGCGCGAGCGCGATTCCGAGGTCCATCGCACACTTCGATTTCATGTCGATCGCGCCGCGGCCCCAGACGCATCCGTCCGCGATTTCGCCGCCGAACGGATCGCGCGACCAGCGCGCAGCCTCGACCGGCACGACGTCGGTATGCGACGAGAGCATCAGCGGCGACAGTTCGGGGTCGCGGCCTTCGATTCGCGCGATCAGGTTGGACCGGGTCGGCGCGCCCTCGGCGATAACGGCCGGAATCGCTTCGGCGCCGAGGGCCGCGGCAAGATAATCGGCGGCGATTCGCTCGTTGCCGGGCGGATTCGTCGTGTCGAGGCGCACGAGGGCGCGAAGATGATCGATCGTTTCGCGTTCGAAAGTCTCCCACGGAATCTTCATCAGGATTTTTCTTTCGAGCGGCTCGCGCGCCCTGCGGCAGTCTAGCGGGCGCCTGATTCGCTGGGTAGAGGGGAAAGTTTCGCCCGAGCGCCCGCGCCGATTCGGCGCTGATTTCATTGGATACTCCCGTCGGCGCCGCAAATCGGGCAGTCGCAGGTAAATTTCTTCAATTCCATGGCTGCCACGGCCCGTCGATACAGTCGCCATGGCGTAAAAAACGCTCGATTAGATTCGCATTCGGAAGCATTCGGATGCTCATTCGGCGATGGCACGGATGCTGCGTTATCTATGTTGTGACGGCTAAAATTCAATAACGAGGGGTAAAATATGAAATACCAGATCGCCAAAATCGCCCCCGTGGTTATGCTGGCGGGAATTTTCGCGGCGCCCGCGCTGCTTGAAGCGCAAACGGCGGGAGCGGGAATGAATACCAATTCAGCGGCGGCGTCAGGCTCGGTTCAAAATGCGGCGGCGGCGCCGGGACAATCGCCTGATATCGCGCAAAGTTCGGAAGCGGTTTTGCAAGCGCTTGGACAATTGGCGCAAAGCACCGCGAACGAGGCGGAGCATTACGCTACGAAAGCGTACAGCGGCGCGAAGCACGAAGTGACCGACTCGACCGTCACGACCGAGGCCAAGGCCGCGCTGCTGGAAAACCGCGCGACGACGGATTCGGCTCCATCGATTCACGTCGACACCAGGCACGGCGTAGTGACGCTCAGCGGCGGCGTCGATTCCGCGGCGACGGCGACCAGCGCGCAAGAGATCGTGGCGCAACTGGTCGGAGTGAAGCAGGTCGTGAACGATCTGAAATATCCGGCGGCGAGCGGCGGACCGACCTCGATGGCCGAACCGCCGGCCATCGCGCCGCGCGCCGGTTAACCCACCCGCGACGCCGCGCCTGCACATCTCCACCGCGCGTTAATCAGCAAGTCATTCGCGGGCTTGGCCCGCGAATCCATAACTTGCGGCGTCTTCGTGATGAACGAATGAATCCCGCGATCGCCACCGACGGCGCCTTCGCGCGCGGGGTCGAGCCGGCCTGGTGCGCCAATTACGTCGGCCTGCCCTTCAAATCGCTGGGGCGGACGCGCGCCGGACTCGATTGCTGGGGCTTGGTCTATCTGGTTTATCGCGAAATATTCAGCGTCGAAGTTCCGTGCTACGGCGATTACGCCGACGCCTACGACGTCGAAGAGGTCGGCGCGCTGGTAAAGGGCGAGATCGTGACGCGCTGGCGCGAAGCGGCGCCGGAGCAATTGGGCGATGTGATTCTACTGCGGGTGCGCGGGCAGCCCTGCCATGTCGGCGTGGTGGCGGCGCGCGGCAAGTTCCTGCACGCCTTCGAGGGCACGCGCTCCTGCGTCGAGCGCTACGACGGCCTCAAATGGCGCCGCCGGGCGCTGGGATTCTATCGCTATGCAGGGTGAAGAAAACAACGTTCGTCCCGATCCGTGCATTCAAGATTCGCGCGCGGTCACGCCGTCGGAGCAGGGCGCTGCCGCCTTTAACGTGCTCGGCAATCCGTCCTTCGATTTCGCCGGCCAAAGTGACGAGGCGTGGGTGTACCGAAGGACCCGGACAGCCGCAGTATCGCGGGGCCGGATTACGAATAATGATCATCTAATCACGAATTCCTCGTCCGAATCCTCTGAGATCGTCGCTGCGAACATTCTTGGTGGCGTCTCATACGAACGCTCTGTGTGCTTAGGGAGAAGGATCATAGCCCAGAATTCCTATCATGGTTCCATGTTGCCAAGCGGATTGATACGACGCAGAGATCGCATTTTCTTCCGAAAGAACCCAAGCACGACAAGTCGGCATTTCCTCTGTGCCAGGTTTCCTGCACTCAGCAGGAAGATGATGGCGCGGGTACCAATGACAAGTGATGGTGCGTTCCCACCAAGAAGAATCAGGACCGAGGTTGTCGCATTTGCGTTCCCAACTTATCAGTTGATGCGACCTTTCCTTTTGGCGTTGTGCCGCTACCTGAGATGACGCTGCCGCGCAACCCACGATCGAGGCGCACAACAGTAAGCTTCCAAGAAAAAGTGACCAGGTCATCTTATGATTAATATAATGGGAATTTTTGATGCGGTCGATCTAGCGGCACCGCGTGATGAACTCGTTGAATCCGTCAGAATCATAGCAATCAAACACCCGTTCACAAAAGATCGCGATTTGGTTTGCCTACCTGCGGGCGGATCGATCGCTGACATGATACGGACCTTGGGCTTGGATCCAGCAATTCCCGCGCGTATCTTTCTCGACAACCATATTGTCACACAGGACAAGCGCGAGCGTACTTATCCCAAGGCTGGCCAAATACTCGTTATTCGGACGATTCCTTCAAGTGGCGGCAGTAGCAAGGATCAAGAATTTCTTCTGGTTGCAATAGCAGCCATTGCAGCTGTGGCGACATATGGCGCCAGCCTAGCTGCCTCTGCGGCATTTACTGCGGAAACCGGTATCACCGTCGGCACCAGCGCGGCGAGTGCCGCCAGCACCTCAATTTCTTCCTACATCGCAGGCGCAGCGGCAGCCGGCCTATCAGCCGCGTTCAGCCAAGGAGTTCAGATACTTCTTAAGGCCGCGCTGATCCCGCCGCCGCGGACGCCGGTGCCGAAGCAGGAGACGACGCCGCACAGCTACACGGTGTCGGGGACGGCCAACGCCGCCGCGGCCTTTTCTCCCATCCCGAAGATCTACGGCGCGCGCCGCATCTTCCCGCAGTACGCGGCCAGCCCCTACAACGAGCTGGTCGGCTTCGACCAGTACCTGCGCATGCTCTTCCTGCTCGGCTACGGCCCGCTCGACATCTCCCAAATCAAGCTTGGCGACACCGCGCTCGAGGACTACGAGGACGTCGAGTGGGAGCTGCGTTCAGGCTTTCCCGACGACGCTCCCACCCGGCTCTATCCCGGCTCCGTGTCCGAAGCCGAGTTGAACATCCAGTTGAGCACGACCAACGGCGGCGGCATCGCGCCCACGGTCTACGACTGGAGCCAGGTCCCGGTCCAGACCAGCGGAACCAACGCCGACGAACTGGGCGTCGATGTGAGCTTCCCTGGCGGCCTCAGCGCCTTCGGCAAGGCCAGCGGCAAGCCGGTCTTCATCGGCTGCCGCCTGCAGATCCGCTGGGCCCCCACCGGCGCCCAGAACTGGACCTACGAGCCGGTCTTCGTCATCAAATCGACCTACATCGGCACCACCGGCGCCAGCCAAAGCCTCGATCGCAATCAGGACTACCAAGTGAAGTTATCGGTTCTGATGTATCCTTCAAAAGGAATAGCAATCCACTCAGATGGGATCGAGGCAAACTCAGAGAGTAGAAGCACCGACGGTGCCCCAAAACGCTCCCTCTTCCGAATTCTCATGCATAGCGTTTTCTTGTTGAGTAACCCACGCACGGCACGTCGGCAAATCGTCGGTTCCCGGCCTTATACACTCCGGCGGAAGCGGAACATGTATATCCCAACAACTGAAGCTCTTTCGCAACGAGAGACGGGAACTAGCTTCGTATCCCTTACACATACGTTCCCAAGCTATCAACTCATGAGCCCGTTCTTTCTGCGAAACCGAAGCGCAGCCCGCGAATGTCGCGACTGCCATCGCCACGATAAAAAATCGGAGGCACCGCATCGTGTCTAACTTGCATGTTCCTCAAGCGTTGGACAAGAAGGTGCTCGTGGCGCCAGACAGCGTTGATCTTGTCCACATCGTGGCGCTTCGGCATCCGTTCCGTACACATCGAGTTCTCGCTGAGTTGATTCCCGGCAGCTCAATCGCCGATATGATGCGAACATTGGGGATTGAGCCGACGATTCCCGCACGGGTCTTCCTTGGCGACCGTATCGTAATGCCGGATGAACGGGAGCGTGTCTATCCCGAACCGGGCCAGACGCTGACTTTACGCGTTGTTCCAGCCGGAGGCGGTCGAGGCAAAGACGTTGAACTTCTCACGATCGCCATCGCCGCTGTCGCGACCGCAGCGACTGCGGGACTCGGTGCAGCCCTTGCGGCGCCTGCAGCCGCAGGGACTGCAGGTGCTAGCGCGGCCGCAGGCGCCAGCACGACCGTCTTCGGAATACCCATCGCGGGATTGGCTGCGATAACGCCGCACGTTCTCGTCGTTGGGGCACTCCAAGGAGCCCTTGGCGAAGCGATCAAATTCGGCGGGACGCAGCTGATCAACGCGCTGATCCCGCCGCCGCGGACGCCGGTTCCGAAGCAGGAGACGACGCCGCACAGCTACACGGTGTCGGGGACGGCCAACGCCGCCGCCGCCTTCTCCCCTATCCCCAAGATTTACGGCGAGCGCCGCATCTTCCCGCAATACGCCGCCAGCCCCTACAACGAGCTGGTGGGCTTCGACCAGTACCTGCGCATGCTGTTTCTGCTCGGCTACGGCCCGCTCGACATCTCCCAAATCAAGATCGGCGACACGGCGCTGGAGGACTACGAGGACGTCGAATGGGAGCTGCGTTCAGGCTTTCCCGACGACGCTCCCACCCGGCTCTATCCCGGTTCGGTGTCCGAAGCCGAATTGAACATCCAGTTGAGCACGACTGTTTCGGGTCATGCGCCGACGGTACTCGACTGGACGCAAGTCCCGATCCAGACCAGCGGGACCAACGCCGACGAACTGGGCGGTTAATTCACCAACCCGTTCGAACCGACCGCCTGAACCGTGGCGCGACTCGGCGTGCGGCGGTTGACGGGGCGGCGCGGATCGTCGTCAAATCCGAAACAGCCGCGGCGTCCCAAGCTCCGGAGAGCTGCGCGGCGTGGATGATACGGAATGCTGCCTGTCGGTTATCTGCCCTGCACCCAGGACCCCCCGAATGGCGCGAACATGGGCCGGGTGCTCGAGGAGATCTTCGCCGAAGCCCGGATGGCGGAGGAATCCGGATGGGACGGCTGCTTTATCACCGAGCATCATCAGCAACCCGACGGCTACCTGCCGAGTCCGCTGCTGACGGCGGCGATGGTCGGCGCGCGGACAAACCGGATCAGAGTCGGCACCTGCGTCCTGCTGCTGCCGCTGCACCATCCGATTCACGTCGCGGAGGATTGCGCGATTATCGATCTCGCGACGCGGGGCCGGCTGGTGCTGAGCGTCGGCGCGGGCTATCAGCCGCCCGACTTCGATCTGTTTCAGGCGAATCCGGCCGAGCGGGTCTCGCGCCTGGTCGAAGGCGTCAAGCTAATCCGGCAGGCGTGGAGCGGGGAGCGCTTCAGCTTCGACGGCAAGCATTACCGAATCAAAGACGCGCTGGTCACGCCCGCGCCGCATCAACGGCCCGGACCGCCAATCTGGATGGCCTCGTGGACGGAGAAGGGAATCGCGCGGGCGGGACGTCTGGCCGACGGATGGATTTCCGATCCGGTGCAGTCGCTGCCGGTGATCAAGGGCTTCGTCGACCAGTACCGCGCGGCCGCGGCGGCGGCGGGACGCAAGCCGTTCGTCTGCCTGATGCGCGACGCGGTGGTCGCCGACAGCATGGCGCGGGCGGAAGCGGAATCCGGCCCGACCATGGTGGCGCATCGATTCTACTTCGAGTACGGCGCGTTCCGGCCCGATGAATATCTCAAGGACGTCAAGCGGCCGGCGGATTTGATATTCCAAAAACTTGCGCAGGACCGGCTAATCGTCGGATCGCCGGAAGATTGCGTCGAGCAATTGCATCGGTGGAAAGAGATCGTGCGGCCCGACTACCTGATCGTCCGATTTCGCCAGCCGGGCGGCCCGGCGCATCAGCGGGCGCTCGAAATCATCAGGAAATTCGGCGAAAAAGTAATTCCGCGAATTTGACCAGCCGCGATCGGCCCGGGCAACGAATTGGAACCGGCCGCCATTGGCATTTCGCTGGCATTGGGGAACTCTAAGATCGTGGAAATGATTTATCGGTTGACAAAATGTTAACGATTATCTACAAGCCTCTCGAACTCGCGCGGAATTATATTTCAGCCGCGAGTTAGCGGAGTTAATCCGGTGTGGGAAAGGAGGTGTCTGACGCACGAAATTGACGATTCCGCCCGAAACTGTCGGTCTTACGACGTTGGGCTGATAAAGCTTGGCTTGGATTGGCATCTCCGAGTATTGGCTGAATTTTCAATCATTGTCGTGCGAGGGCAATCGTAAGCCTGCCCTTGCTGAACGTCGCGACCTGTCGGCGCTAGGAGGTTCTTTTTTGGCCCAATCAGCAAGCTAGCGCTTGCTTACAGAAGGTGAGAAAATGCGAACGAACAGGTTCAAGTGCTTGGTTTCCGGACTCGCCGCCGGCATTTTGATGGTCGCGGCGAAGTCGGGATTTGCACAAGGTTACACGCCGCCCAGCTATGCTCCGCCGGCGGATATACGGCAGTGGCTCGCCGACACGAAGGATCAGGACACGATACAACCGGGCGTAACGATCACGAACCAGAATTGGCGGCAGTACAAGCAGTACATGCCGTTCGGATTGCAGACGCTGTTCGACGGGCGTTATTTTTGGAAGATTCCTTCCGACGCGCAGATTCAAGTCGGCCCAACGGTCATTCTGCAACCGCCCAAGACCTACCTCGATGCGAGCGAAAAATACGGCGGCCAGACATCGATCGGCACGACCTCCACAGGCCGCCACTACCTGATCAATTATCATGGCGGGATGCCGTTTCCGACCGCGTTCGACGGCAAGCCCGATCCTGAAAAGGGCTACAAAATTCTGGCCGACGACTATCTGTCGTGGGTGCCCAATCTCTACGCGCAGCCGTTCAACCATCCCGGCAGCAGTTGCGTTCAGGACCGTTTCAGCAATATCGCCTGCACCACGATCGTGTGGGTCTATACGCAGGTGGGATGGAACACCGATCCCGGAGTCCCGCAGAACTATCCTCAGGCGGGCGACGCTTGGTACACGCAGTGGTTCGAGGTAATCACGCCCGAACAATCGAGGTACACGACCAACCTGACGGTGTTCTACAAGAATCCGGACAAGCCTGAGGACGATTATGTTTTCGTTCCGGCCCTGCGGCGTTCGCTGCGCCTGGCGGTGACTGCGCGATGCGCTCCGGCAGCGGGCAGCGACCTGGTGTTGGACGATTATTTCACGCCGGGTTTCAACGGCGGCCTCGCGCTGTTCGACGCGACCTACCTGGGCCATCGCAAACTGCTGGTCCTGGAGGGCGATTTTACCCACGAAACCGGGAAGATTCCCGACGATTGGGACATGCCGCTGGGTTTTCCCAAGCCGTCGTGGGGCAAATGGCAATTGCGCAATTTCGACATCATCGACGTGCGGCGGATTCCGTCGCAGCAGGCCGGCTATTGCTACGGCAGCCGGGTCATGTATGTCGATTCGATCTATCACTACGCCTCATGGCTGGATATTTTCGATTCCAACCTGAAACACTGGAAGATTCAGTTCTGGGCGTCGCGGGCCGAAGACGTGCCGCCACTCGGCCACGTCAACACCAATTCCGTGACCTTGGGCGCGTGGGACGTGCAGAACGATCATGCGACCTATCTTTCCACCTACGATTCGCAGGGCGTCGGGCCGTATTTCAACAACGCCGCGCCGTCGGAGTACCGCAACTACACGCGGTTTTCATCGCCAAGCGGCCTGATGCAGGTCATGCAATAGGGCGATTTCCATCAGCCGCGGGTCCGGCGGGCGCCGCCGGACCCGCGCAATTTCAGACCGGATCGAAGCGGAGCGCGACGCGCGTCCGCGGCGATCCGGTTCTTTTTTCGTGACCGGCGCGCTCGCGGGCGGCGTGATGTTTCATTAGCAACCTGCGAGAATCGCGCCGAAAAATTTGAAACTCCACAGTCCGGAAACTATTCCATCGGCGCCCCACGGTCGCTAGAATTCTTATAATCACCCACGGTGAGGAGAAGTATTTGTAATGAAGATGCGTAAACTGGCCGTCTTGATGACGGCCGCGCTGGTGTGGGGAGCGGCGACGAGCTTGGCACGCGCCGACGAAACCTACGACCCGCCTGCGCCGATGCAGCAATGGCTCAAAGACACCGCCAATCAAGGCACGGTTGCTCCCGGCACGACGATCAACATGAGCAACTGGCAGCAGTACAAGCAGTTCATGCCCTACGGCATGCAGACACTGTTCGAGGGCAAGTATTTCTGGAAGATGCCCGCGGATGTGTCGATGACGGTTGGTCCGACCAAGATTCTGCCGCTGCCTAAAGGCTACGTCGAAGCGAGCGAGAAATACGGCTCGCAGACCTCGGTCGGGACCACCCCGGCCGGCCATCACTTCGTCAACGGCTACGTCGCGGGCGAGCCGTTCCCGAATCCCCAAAATCCGGACAAGGGCTACAAGCTGCTGGCCGACGTTTGGTATTCATATTTGCCCAACCTTTACGCCCAGCCGTTCAACCATCCCGGACTGAGCTGCGCGCAAGATCGCTTCGGCAGCATCGCCTGCACCTCGATCGTCTGGATTTACCGGCAGGTCGGATACAACACCGACCCGGACGTGCCGATGAACCTGCCGCAGGCCGGCGACTCCTGGTTCACCGAATGGTTCATGGTGATGGAGCCCGAGCAGTCCAAGTACACCACCAACCTGACAATCTTCAGCAAGGACCCTGAAAAGCCCGAGGACGACTACGTATTCGTGCCGGCGCTGCGGCGTTCGCTGCGGCTGGCGGTCAGCGCGCGATGCGCCCCGGCTGCGGGCAGCGACTTTGTGCTGGACGATTACAAAACGAGCGGCTTCAACGGCGGTCTGGCGTTGTTCCGCGCCCGCGACCTCGGCGAGCGTATACTGCTTTCGCTGGTTGACGACTATTCGATGCAGACCGGCAAGTTCCCGGATGACTGGGATATGCCGCTCGGCTTTCCAAAGCCGTCGTGGGGCAAGTGGCAGCTTCGCCAGAACAATATTATCGACGTGCGCCGGATTCCGTCGGAAGCGGCTGGCTATTGCTACGGCAGCCGGGTGATGTACATCGATTCGCACTTCCATTACGCGACGTGGATCGACGTTTACGATGCGAACCTGAGCTTATGGAAGATTTTCTGGCTCGGACCGCGCGCGAACACCGTTGCGGGCGTCGGTCATGTGACCACCAATTCGCTCGCCTCAGCGGTTTGGGACGTCCAAAACGATCACATGACCGTTTTGTCCACGGTCGATGGGCAGGGTGTGGGACCAAACTTCAACAGCGCCGCTCCGCCGGAGTACCACGACTTCACCAAATACTGCACGCCCAGCGGACTGATGCAGATCATGCGCTAGGGCGCCACAACCGATGCGCCGTTGCGGCGGCGTTGCGCGAATCACGGGGCGGCCGCGGCCGCCCCGTTTTTTTTGGCCGGCGAGGAGATTTCGCATCCGCCGCTGAATCCGCGCTCCGCGTTTTGCGTATTTATTGAAGAGCGATATGGCCGCCGTCCGCGCGGCCTGCGATCCGATGACGTCCAAGAGCGCGATAGGCGGCAAATCCAGCTTAACGCCGATGAGATTCGGCCGGTATGGCGTGCGCGGCGCCGTCGCAGCCTTTTTGTTAATTGCGATTGCGGGGTGCGCGATGCTTGGAATCGGCGGAGTGACTCCGCGCCAGCGCGCCGCGGATTTGGAGCCGATGCTGTCGGCGGCCGGTTTTCATATGATTCCGGCCGATTCGCCGGAAAAGACCCAGCATCTAAAAACGCTGCCCGCGCTCAAGGTGAACTATTACGCCGGGAAAGACGGCGCGATGCGTTATTGGTTCGCCGACCCCGACTACTGCCACTGCCTGTATGTCGGCGACGAAACCGCCTACCAGAAATACGAAAATCTGCGAATCCAGGCTCGAATCGCGCAAAATGAGCAAGAGGCCGCGGAGGAAAATTACGAAGCGCAGCAGCAGATGCAGATGAATATGATGAATCCGTTCGGATTCGGCTTCGGACCGGGAATCGGATTCGGTTTCTGAACGCCGCTCGCGGCGAAGAACCGCACGCGCGCCGGCCGCTTACGCGCCGCGAATCGAATCGATAAATTCCGGCAGGCTGCTTGAAGCAAGCCCGTCAAGCGCAAGGCGCGTGACCATTTCGCGCATCCGCGGATCGGCGCTCACGACGATTTCGGCGCGCGCGGCCGCGGCGATCGCGTGGTCGATAAGCGGCGGTTCCGGCGGCGCCGCAGCGATTCCCGCCGCCATCCGCACGATCCGCAATCCGAGCAATCCCTCGATTCCGCGCTGATCGCATCCGGCCAGCGCGCCGGCGGCGCCGGCCAGCGCCCGCATCGCCGCCACGCTCCGCTCGGCGTCGGCCGCGGCGGCCGAGGCGACCCGCGCACGCTCGACGATCGCGGCCAAATCCGCGCGCCTGGCCCGCGCGAGTTCGAGCGCTGCGACGAATTCCTCCGCGATCTCCTCGCCGTCGCTCTCGATCAATTCGCCGATTCCGGAGCTGATCGCGTCGGCCGCGGGTCCGTGCAGAAAGGGACTGCCGGCCGCGCCGCTTGCGGCATACGAACGGATTTCGTCGATCAGCAAATCCGCCGACGGCTTGAGCAGATAGCGCAGGCTCGCGAACGAGAGCGTGAAACGGATTTGCGCGCTCAGCGCCTGCGGCGGGACCCGCCGCGCAATCACGATCTCCTCGAGATGATGGATCGAAAGCGCGAGCGCGAGATTGCGCCCATAGACGCTCTTGCGCAGCGACGCGACGTCGGCCGCCGTGCAGCCGTCGCGCCGGTACAGACTGTCAAACGCGCCGAAATCGAGATATGCGATCATGGCGGCGTTCGCTCCGGCGGCCCGCTACAGCTCCGGACTCGCCGGCAGAAAGGTTTCGCCCATCAGGTACGCATCGACGGCGCGCGCGCACTCGCGGCCTTCCCAGATCGCCCACACCACCAAAGATTGGCCGCGGCGCGCATCGCCCGCCGCGAACACCCCCGGAACGCTGGCGGCGTAATTGTCGCAAGCGAGATTGCCGCGCTGGTCGAGTTTGAGGCCGAGCTGGCCGACGATCGTGTCGGTTTCGGGCCCGAGGAAGCCGAGCGCGAGCAAAACCAGATCGCATTCGATCTCGAACTCGCTGCCCGGAATCTCTTCCATCGCCATCCGTCCGTCGGCGCGCTTCCAGTCGAGCCGCACGCCGTGGAGCTTCTTGAGCTGGCCGTTTTCGCCCGAAAGAAATTTGGTGTTGATGCTCCAGTCGCGCTTGACGCCCTCTTCATGCGAGGTCGAGGTGCGCAGGATCATCGGCCAGTCCGGCCACGGCATCTCGGCCGTCCGCTTCTCCGGCGGCATCGGCAACAGCTCGAACTGCCAGACTTCGCGCGCGCCCTGGCGGTTCGACGTGCCAAGACAGTCGGAGCCGGTGTCGCCGCCGCCCAGAATGACGACGCGCTTGTCCTTGGCCGAGATTGAGATTTCGCGCGGAATCGAGTCGCCGGCGTTGCGTTTGTTCTGCTGCGGCAGAAACTCCATCGCGAAATGAACGCCCTTCAACTCGCGCCCGGGAACCTGAAGGTCGCGCGGCTTGGTCGAGCCGATCGTGAGCACGATCGCGTCGTGCTTGGCGCGCAATTGCCCGGCGTCGATATCGGCGCCGACGCGGCAATTGGTCACAAATTCCACCCCTTCGGCTTTCATCTGCTCGACCCGGCGATTCACCTGCCACTTTTCGAGCTTGAAATCCGGGATGCCGTACATCAGCAGGCCGCCCGGCCGGTCCGATCGCTCGTAGAGCGTGACCGCATGGCCCGCACGCGCCAGTTGCTGCGCGCAGGCGAGTCCCGACGGCCCCGAGCCGACCACCGCGACCCGTTTGCCGGTCTTGCGCGAGTTCGGACGCGGCGCCACCCAGCCTTCGGCCCAGGCGTGATCGATGATGTTTTTCTCGATCTGCTTGATGGTGACGGGATCGTTGTTGATGTTGAGGACGCAGGCTTCCTCGCACGGCGCGGGACAGACCCGCCCGGTGAATTCCGGGAAATTGTTGGTCCAGTGGAGCCGATCGATCGCCTCGCGCCAGCGGCCGCGGTATACCAGATCGTTCCAGTCCGGGATAATATTTCCTAGCGGACATCCCTTGTGACAGAAGGGAATTCCGCAATCCATGCAGCGCGCGCCCTGTTCGCGCAGCTTTTCCTCGGGGAGCTTCAGCTCGTATTCATGCCAGTCGCGAAGGCGTTCGCGCACCGGACGCCGGGGCGGCGTCTCACGCTGAATCTCCATGAATCCCGTAATTTTTCCCATCGAACCCCGAACTCCTGCATGAACGATCGGCCGCGATTCCGGTCTCTGCCGCGATGCGCGCGCCGCCGGCGAGGCCCTCTCCGCCGATACCGCGCGCGCCGAACCGCGCCCCGAAAAAATCTGAAGCGATCGGCGGCCGGCCAGCCGCCGAATCCCGCGCTAAACCGCCGCCAGCCGCGCCAGATCCGACTTCAAGTTGAGCTGGCGCTCGAGCACCTGCCGGTACTCGGTCGGCATCACCTTCACGAAGCGCCCGACGAAAGCGTCCCAATCGTCGAGAATCCGTTTCGCAACCTCGCTCTGAGTGTACTGATGGTGCCGCACGATCAAGGCGTGGACATGGTTGATTTCCGCCGGCTCGTCCAACGGATGCAATTCGACCATGCCCATATTGCATTTGCCCTTGAAGCCGCCGTCCTCGTCGAGCACGTAGGCGACGCCTCCGCTCATCCCGGCGGCGAAATTCCGCCCGGTGCGCCCGAGCACGACCACCAGGCCGCGCGTCATGTACTCGCAGCCGTGATCGCCCACGCCCTCGACCACCGCGGTCGCGCCGCTGTTGCGCACCGCGAAGCGCTCGCCCGCCATCCCGCGCACGAACACCTCGCCCGCGGTCGCGCCGTAGAGCGCGACGTTGCCGATGATAATGTTTTCTTCGGCCTTGAAGCTCGCCTCCCGCGGCGGTTTTATGGCGATAAAGCCGCCCGACAGGCCCTTGCCGAAATAGTCGTTGGCGTCGCCTTCGAGATAGAGCGCCACTCCCGGCGCCAGCCACGCCCCGAGGCTCTGTCCCGCCGTGCCGCGCAGATGCGCCTGAATCGTGTACGGCGACAGGCCGTGCTCGCCGTGACGGCGCGACACTTCGGCCGAGAGCATCGTGCCGACCGTGCGGTTCACATTGCGAATCGGCAGATGGACTTCCACCGCCTTCTTGTGCTCGACGGCCTCTTTGCACAGCTCGACAAGCTGCCGGTCGAGCGCTTTTTCGAGTCCGTGATCCTGCGCCTCGACCCGATGGAGCGGCCAATCGCCGGGAACGTCGGGCCGATGCAAAATCGCGCTGAGATCGACGTTGCGCGCCTTCCAGTGCGCGATCGCCTCGTTGGCGTCGAGGCATTCGACCCGCCCGATCATTTCGTCCATCGTGCGGAAGCCCAACTGCGCCATGTATTCGCGCACTTCCTCCGCGATGAACATCATCAGATTGACGACATGCTCGGGCTTGCCCTCGAACTTCTTGCGCAGCTCCGGATCCTGGGTCGCGATTCCGACCGGGCAGGTGTTCAGATGGCACACCCGCATCATGATGCATCCGGAGGCGACCAGCGCGGCGCTGGCGAAGCCGAATTCCTCCGCGCCGAGCATCGCGGCGACGGCCACGTCGCGGCCGGTTTTGAGCTGGCCGTCGGTTTCGACGTAAATCCGGCCGCGCAGATTATTCATCACGAGAATCTGCTGCGTCTCGGCCAGGCCCAGCTCCCACGGAATTCCCGCGTGCTTGATCGATTGCAGCGGCGACGCGCCGGTGCCGCCGTCGTAGCCGCTGATCAGCACGACGTCGGCCTTCGCTTTGGCGACGCCCGCGGCGATCGTGCCGACGCCGACTTCGGACACCAGCTTCACGCTGATCCGCGCCCGGTTGTTGGCGTTCTTGAGGTCGTGGATTAGCTGCGCGAGATCCTCGATCGAGTAGATATCGTGATGCGGCGGCGGCGAAATCAGGCCGACGCCGGGCGTCGAGTAGCGAATCTTGGCGATATAGTCGTCAACCTTGTGGCCGGGGAGCTGGCCGCCCTCGCCGGGCTTCGCCCCCTGCGCCATCTTGATCTGCAACTCGTCGGCGTTGACCAGGTAGTTGCTGGTCACGCCGAAACGGGCCGAGGCGACCTGCTTGATCGCGCTGCGGCGCCAATCGCCGTTGGGATCGCGGATAAAGCGTTCGGGATCCTCGCCGCCCTCGCCGGTGTTGCTCTTGCCGCCGATTCGGTTCATCGCGATCGCAAGGTTCTCGTGCGCCTCCTTGCTGATCGATCCGAAGGACATCGCGCCGGTCTTGAAGCGCTTCACGATCTTCGCGGCGGGCTCGACCTCTTCGATCGGAACCGGCTCGCGATTCGGCTTGAACTTGAGCAGGCCGCGCAGCGTGGCGAGACCGCGGCCGTAATCGTCGACCACGCGCGAATATTCCTTGAACAGCTTGTAGCTGCCCGATCGGACGGCGTGCTGGAGCTTGCCGATCGAGTTCGGATTGTACATGTGGAACTCGCCGCGCCGCCGCCATTGATACTGCCCGCCGGCTTCGAGTTCGCCGTCGAGATTCGGATCCGCGGCGAACGCGAGCCGATGGCGGTTGGCGGACTCGCGCGCGATCGCGTCGAGACCCACGCCGCCGACGCGCGATGCGGTCCAGGTGAAATAGCGATCGATAACTTCGCGGTTAAGCCCGATCGCCTCGAAGATCTGCGCCCCGCGATAGCTCTGCACGGTCGAAATCCCCATCTTCGAGGCGACCTTGATCATGCTCTTGGTGACGGCCTTGATGAAGTGCTCGACCGCTTCGCGCTCGTCGATGTCCTTCAAGCGGCCGTCCTGAATCATCCCGGCCATCGTGGCGAACGCCAGGTACGGATTGACCGCGCCCGCGCCATAGCCCGCGAGCAGGCAGAAATGCATCGCCTCGCGCGGCTCGCCGGACTCGACCACGATTCCGCAGCGCGTGCGCGTGCCTTCGCGAATCAGATGATGATGCACGGCGGCGGTGGCGAGCAGGCTCGGAATCGGCGCCCAGTCGGCGTTCACGCCGCGGTCGGAAAGCACCAGAATCGTGAAGCCCCGCTCGAGCGCCTGCGAGGCCTGGCCGCACAGTTCGTCGAGCGCGCGGCGCAATCCGGTCTCTCCCGCCGCGACGGGGTAAAGCATCGAAAGCGTCAGCGTGCGCAGGCCCGGCCGATCGAGCCGCTTGATCCGTTCCAGCTCCTCGTTGGTAAGAACGGGCCGCTTGAGCCGCAACTGCCGGCAATGCGGCGGCGTTTCGTCGAACAGATTCTGTTCGGCGCCGATCGTCGTTTCGGCTGACATCACCATCTCTTCGCGGATCGGATCGACCGGCGGATTGGTGACCTGCGCGAACAGTTGCTTGAAGTAATTGAAGAGCAGCGGCGAGCGGTCGGAAAGCACCGCCAGCGGCGTGTCCGTGCCCATCGAGCCGACCGGCTCCTGCCCGTTCGCCGCCATCGGCGCGAGAATCATCTTCAATTCTTCGAGCGTGTAGCCGAACGCCTGCTGCTGCTTGAGCAGATCGTAAGCCTCGAAGCCGGCGATCGCCGGCGCGGCCGGCGCGGCGGGCAGCGCTTCGAGAGCGGCCAGATTATCCGTGAGCCACGTGCGATACGGTTGGCGCGCCGCGAACCCTTCCTTGATCTCCTCGTCCTGCACGATCCGTTTTTCTACGGTATCGACGAAAAACATCCGGCCCGGCTGCAAGCGGCCTTTGAATTCGATCCGGTCCTGCGGCAGATCGAGCACGCCCGCCTCGGACGCCATCACGACCAGGCCGTCCTTGGTCACCCAGTAGCGCGACGGGCGCAGGCCGTTGCGATCGAGCACCGCGCCGATGCGGCGGCCGTCGGTAAACGCGATCGACGCCGGACCGTCCCACGGCTCCATCATGCAGGAGTGATACTGGTAGAACGCCTTCTTGCTGTCGCTCATCAGCGGGTCGTTCTGCCACGCCTCCGGAATCATCATCATCACGGCGTGCGGCAGCGAACGGCCGGTGCGAACGAGCAATTCGAGGCAGTTGTCGAACATCGCGGAATCGCTGCCGTTCGCTTCGATAATCGGCAGGATCTGCTTGATGTCTTCGCCGAACAGCGGCGAGGCGAATTGCTTTTCCCGCGCATGCATCCAGTTGATATTCCCGCGCAGCGTGTTGATTTCGCCGTTGTGCGAGAGAAAACGGTACGGATGCGCCCGGTCCCAGCTCGGAAAAGTGTTGGTCGAGAACCGCTGATGGACCATCGCCAGCGCGGTCGCGATCGCGGGATCGACGAGATCGGGATAGAAACGCGGAATCTGGTAGGAGATTAACTGGCCCTTGTAAACGATCGTCGCCGCCGACAGGCTGCACACGTAGAACAGATCGCCCTCCGCGAGGCCCATCCTGGCCGCCTCGGCGGTGACGCGCTTGCGGATGACGTAGAGCTTGCGCTCGAGCGCCTCTTCGTCCGCGATTCCGGCGCCGCGCCCGATAAAGATTTGACGCACCGACGGCATCGCCTGCCGCGCGATATCGCCGCAATTGGCGGGATCGACCGGCACCGACCGCCAGCCAATCACGTGCTGGCCCTCTTCGTGGACGATCCGCTCGAACATCGCTTCGCAGGCGTTGCGCTTTTGCACGTCGAGCGGCAGAAAAACCATCCCGACGCCGTATTCGCCCGGCGCGGGCAAATCGAAACGCAGGCGCTCGGCTTCGCGCCGCAGAAAATCGTGCGGAATCTGCATCAGGATTCCGGCGCCGTCGCCGGTCAACGGATCGCATCCGCAGGCTCCGCGATGCTCAAGGTTGCACAACACCTCGAGCGCCTTGACGACTATCTCATGCGATTTTTCGCCGCGAATATTGACCACGAAGCCGACGCCGCAAGCGTCGTGCTCGTGCGCCGGATCGTAGAGGCCCTGTTTCGGTGGTATGGCGCGGTACTGATGCATCGTAATGCCCTTTGCTGCCGGCTAGTGCGATTTCGAAACGCCGTGGCGATGCCGCTTGCCGTTGACCGGCTCGCTCGGCTGTTCCTTCCCGCCGCTGACTGAAATCTGCGTACGCTCCGTATGCGTCGACAGCACCACCATCGTCTCCGTCCGCGCCACTCCGTCGATTGCCCGGATCGTTTTAATCAAGTCCTCCAGCGTGCCGGTGTTGCAGGTTTTTACCTTGAGCAACACGGTATGCTCTCCCGTGATGTGATGACACTCCAACACGTCGTCCAACAGCTCGACCGTCTGTTCGAACAGCCCGATCGTCCGGGGATGGCCGATCGAGACGCCGATGAACGCCGTCACGTCCTTGCCCAGCCGGCGCGCATCGACCGAGGCGTGATAGCCGGTCACGACGCCGCCGTCTTCGAGCTTTTTGACGCGCTCGATAACAGAAGGCGCCGACAGCCCGACCTGCTCGCCGAGCTTGACCAAAGGGATACGCCCATGCTCCTGCAAAGTTGAGATAATCTGCAGGTCGATCGCGTCAAGCTCGAACGAATCGCCGCCTAACTTCATAAGGCAAACCTCGGGAAGAGCCGGACAAAAATAGCGGCGCCGGGGCGCGGAGTCAAGCGATTCTAAGGCGAATCAACAAATAACAAGATGTTTTGCTACGTTTATATCTCGCAAATCCTTATTGGCTTAGGAATTTTGGCCTGCGAACCTTAAGTTGTCGCGATTCCACGCCGCGCCCGACGAGAAATCTGAGGGACGGCGTCCCATTTTACCGTGAATTAACGGACCGCCGAGTCCGCCGTCGATCTACGTCGGATACGCGTCCGTGCCCATCTCGAGCGAATCCAGCCCGCTCCATTCGACCTCGGCCGGCACTCGATTTCCGATCAGCCGCTCAACCATCCGGAAGAAAATCGTCGCCAGAACGAAAATCACCACGAAATTGACGATCACGCCGATCAATTGAGCGCCGAACTGGCCCGCGTCGCCGTAGAACAGCCCGCGCACCGGCCCCGCGATTCCGTTCCAGCCGTCGCCGTAAGTGCCGTCGGCGAACAGGCCGAGCGAGAGCGCGCCCCACATCCCGCACAGTCCATGCACCGAAATCGCGCCGACCGGATCGTCGATGCGAAATCTTCGCTCCAGCGTGAGCACGCCGCCGACCACCAGCAATCCGGCGATCACGCCGATCAGCACGGCCGTCTCCGGCGTCACGAAGGCGCACGACGCGGTAATCGCGACCAGTCCGCCCAGCAGGCCGTTGCACGCCATCGCGATATCCGGTTTGTTGTAGCGCCGCCACAGATAGAGGATCGCCGCGAGCGCGCCGCCCGCCGACGCCAGCACCGTGTTGACCGCGATCAGCGCGATGCGCGGGTCAGACGCCGCCAGCGTCGAGCCGGCATTGAAGCCGAACCATCCAAACGCCAGCACCAGCGTGCCGAGCACGGCCAGCGGGATGTTATGGCCCGGCAGCAGGCCGATCGCGCCGTCGCGCCGGAATTTTCCGATCCGCGGACCGAGCAGACGCGCGCCCGCCAGCGCCGCGACTCCGCCCGTCATATGCACCACCGCCGATCCCGCGAAATCCACCTGTCCGTGTCCCAGTCCCGCGTTCACGCCCAGCTGCGCGAGCCATCCGCCGCCCCATACCCAGTTCCCGTAGAGCGGATAGAGAAACATCGAGATGAACAGTCCGTAAACGAAAAACGCCGAAAACTTCCAGCGCTCGGCCATCGCGCCGGTCGGGATCGTCGCGGCCGTGTCCATGAAGACGACCGCGAACAGGAACATCGCGAGACTCGCCGGATCGTGGCTGACGCTCACCAGCGCGAACTTGGCGCATCCGATTACGCCCCAGCGATGGCCGCCGATCGCCAGCGCGAGTTCGCGCGAACCGATCGGCGCGGCGCCGATCGACGGCCACGCTCCCACCCCGCCCATCATCAGGCCGTATCCGGTCAGCCAGAATCCGATCAGCCCGATCGGATAGATCAGCAGGTTCATCGCCATCGTATTGACGGCGTTCTTGGCCCGCGTGAAGCCGGTCTCGAGCATCGCGAAACCGGCCTGCATGAACATCACCAGAAAGGCGCCGATCAGCACCCACGCGAGATTGAGCGAATGGCCAAGCTCGGCCCACGGCGCGCCGCCGTCGGCCCATGCCGGCGCGGCAAGCGACGCAACCATAATCGCGGCGCATCCGGCGCTCGCCGCGGCGGCGGCCATCCGCCGCATCCGGCCCTGACGGCTCGATTTTTCGCGTACCATCCTCATTTAATCTGGCCCCGGTAGCTTCGCTGATACTTCGCGGGCGCCGCCGGATAGCGGTTGGCGAGCCATATCAGAAACGCCAGCACTCCCACCAGCGAGCCGAAAAACAAAACCGTCCACATCACGCCGCGCAATTTTTGCGCCGCCAGGCTGCGCGGATGCAGCCGTTCGGCGCGTCCCGTCAGCGCGACTTGCGACGGATCGTCAAGCTCCCGCAGCATTTCCCCGGCGCTGCCGTACCGATTGCGCGGAACCCGCTCGATCGCATGCAGGACGATCTCCTCCAGATGCGGGTCGAGGTCGGGCCGGTACTCGCGCGGCGGACGCGGATCTTCGCCGGTCTTCGCCTTCATCATGTTGTACACGCTGTCGGCCGAGTACGGCAGTTCCGCCGTAAGCATTTCGTAAAGCATCGTGCCCAGCGAATAGATGTCGGTGCGGGCGTCGCCGCGTTTGCCCGAAACCTGCTCCGGCGCCATGTAGTCCGGAGTGCCGATCGTGGTCGAAAGTCCCGACCACGTGAGTCGCCGCGCCTGCTCGTCCAGGGCGATTCCGAAATCCATGATTTTGACCTGGCCCGCCGCGGTCACGAGCACATTTTCGGGCTTGAGGTCGCGATGCACCACGCGCTGGCCGTGCATGTAAACCAGCGCTCCGCAAATCTGCCGGGCGTAATCCAGCGCCCGGTCCAGCGGCAGCGGCCGCTTGTCGCGCAGCATCGCCCGCAGCGACACCCCCTCGACGTATTCCATCGCGATATACATCCGGCTTTTGCGCTCCGGCGTATACACCTTGATGATGTTCGGATGGTCGAGGCGGCGGACGACCTCCTCTTCGCGCTGGAAGCGCCCGTAGAAAACCACGTCGCTCTCGAACTGCACGTAGGGAATTTTGATCGCGACGACGCGGTCGCCGTTTTTGCCATCGGCGGCCTTGAAGATCGACGCCATTCCGCTGCGCGCGATCAGCTCGGTCAGTTCGTACTGGTCGAGCCGATCGCCGACGTTTACCTCACGCATGGGGGTTGCGGTCTGGCCGCGCGCGCGACGCTAACATCGCAACGCCCCGTTAGCAATCCGGCGCGCGCCGCCGGTCCGAAGTCCGCCGATCACCGGCCGAGGCCCAAAATCGCCGACAGCCGCCGCCGCCATCCCCGCCGCTGCGCCGCCGTCGCGCCCTCGCCATGCATGCGGAAGATTCCGACCGTCAGATTGTCCGGAGTGCCGCGGCCATTGGCCTCCATGATCAGCCGGCGGCAGGCCTCGGCCGCCCCGGGCGCGCGCGAATGGCGCTCGATTTCGCCCTCCTCCAGCACCGACCACAAGCCGTCGCTACAGATCACGATCCGATCGTCGCGCCGCAGCGGAATCGTGATTTGATCGATCGAGGCGATCAGGTCCTGGCCAAGGCAGCGGCTGAGCGCGGATCGATCCGGATGGTTGCGGGCGCGCTCGGCGCTCAGCAGGCCCATCCGCACCCGTTCGCCAATCACGGTGTGATCGCGGCTGAGCTGCTCGACTTGACGGTCGCGCATCAAATAGAGCCGGCAATCGCCGATATGCGACGCGTAAAGCATCCCTTCGTCCGCCGCGATCGCCACCGCCGTGCAGGTCGTCGCCATCCGGCGCAATTCCGGCACGGTCAGCGCCTTGTTGTGGATCTCGATATTGGCGTATTGCACCGCGCGATAGAGCCGCTTGGCCGATCCCCACGCGGCGGGACTGTCGCGGAACGATTTAATCGTCGCCGCGACCGCGATCGCGCTCGCGATTTCGCCGCCTTCGTATCCGCCGACGCCGTCCGCCACGACAAAGATCGCCGTGCGATCGTTTTCAACGAAGCTGCCGCAGCAATCTTCGTTGCCTTCGCGCGAAGTGCCAACGTGCGTCTCCAGCGCCAGATCATAAAGCGGCCCGGCCGCAGCCGCCGCGCATTCGGCAGCCATCGCGTTACTCGCCGGAGCGGCCCACGCGCGCCCTGCCGCAGCCGGGAACGCCGCGGAGGATCAATCGAGCGCTCGCGCCGGACCTTTCAGTTCGCGCTCGGCCGCCAGCCAGTCCGCCACATCGGCGCCGTGCCAGCCGCCGCGCGCCAGAAAAATCTCGTACGCCCGCCGCTGAATCGCCTCGAAAGAAACCGCGGCGGCGGCCGGCGCGTGGCGCGAGCCGTTCGCGAACTCCCGGGGCGCTCCATTCTCCGCCGGAGCTTTCGCTTTCCTCCGGCCCGCGACTGAGGATGATCTCGGTTTCCTTGTTGCCGCCATAACCACGCCTCCTCGACCGTAAAAACGCCGCCGGAGCGGAGTCCGAGCGGCCCCGATCCAAAATTCCGCCATCCGCCGCCGCGATAATCAAGTCCGGGCGCTCCATCTTAACCGCATCGTCATCTCTGGCTTCAAGCAGGTTTCAAGTGTGAAGATGCGGGGCGGATCCGCCTTGCCGGATCCGCCCCGCGCCTGATTCTATCCGATCGCCTCCTTCTCCTGCCTAATCCGGATTGACCCGATCGGGCGGCGCCCCATCAAATGCAGGGCCGCCATCCGCTCCTCGACGCGCCCTAGAACAAAATGCCGGCTTCGATCAGCCCGCGAAGCTGCGTTGGATGCGTACCCTGCATCCCGAAGACGTCGCCCGGCGTATAGCCCATCGCCTGAACATACGAGCCCTCGACGCGCACGAAGTATTTCTCCCATTGATAGGTTGGCGTCACGGTCAGCGACCACGCCTGGCTTCCGGGACCGTAGAGCAGATTCGCGGCCCCGTCGTTCACGCTCCCGTTCGTGCCGATAATTTCCGCCCGTGCGCCGAGCGAGATATTGCTGGTGAACGAATAGCTGGCGAGCATCGCGCCGCCGATCGTCGAAGTGGTTTTCAAAACTCCAAGGCTGGAATTGTGCGGAACCACAGTCCACTGAAAATAGGGCTGTATAATCCACGGCGCCGAGTTGTATTCGTAAATGACATTGTAAATCTGGCTGTTGTTGAGCAGCAGCGGGGTCGCGAAATTGTTCGACTTCGCGAATCCGAGATTGCCGCCGCCAACCACGCTCAACGTGTTCGCCGAATTTATCGCCCAGGCGAGCGACCCGATGAGCCACGTATAGCTGTGCGAATAAAATCCGTTATTCCAGCTTAACGAAGCGCTAATCGGCCCCTTGCTGTAGTTGACTTGAAGTCCGCGGTTTACGGCGTTCTCCTGGTTCCACAACAGCCCGCGTTCGATATTGATATTTTCAAAGGTGAAAGTATATTCGGCGCCGATCAAGGTCGGCAGGTTGCCGCCCATGATCGAGAAACTGTCCGTGGGCTGGATTTTCAGATATGCGACCGGAACCACGCCGTACAGCGCGTTGACCGCGTTGCCCATATCCACGTAGGGCGCGCCCAGCGCCGGGATGCTGTATCCTCCGACCTGAACAAAATATTGAATCAATCCGTTGGGTTGTTGGATGAACAACTGCGCATTGCTGGCATCGACCCGCGCTTCGAAATCCCCCGGCATCTGATGGTTTTGTCCGATCGCGATTCCGCTGACGATGCCGTTCACGTCGAAATTGAACAGATTCGCGACCGGCGCGGGCAGCTCCGACAGGGCTGGAACCCACTTCAGCAAATTGACGTGGTTCGGCGACGCCATCTGCAACGGACCCGTCACCGCCGGCGTGGTCAGCGCGGGTTCGGGCGTGGGGGCCGCGGCGGGCGTCGGCGACGCGGCGGCCGCCGGAACCGCGGTCGCTGGAGCCGCCGCCGGCGTCGGCGCGGTTGAAGGCGCCGCCTGCGCCAATTCGGTCTCCGTTGCCGACCAATGCCCCGATAGCGATGTCGCGGGCTGCGAACCGGCCACACTCAACGACGCAACGCCATCCGCCCGCGCCTCCATTCCGCCCCATCCGATAAATATCGCCAAAGCGGCCGCGCTCGCCCGCAAAAGCGCAACCCTGAATCCGCCTGTACTCTTCATTCCTTCTTTCCTCCCGGCGCACAACTGACGCCGCCTCCTGGTTCGATTTCTTTAGCGTTGCGACGCTCCAGCGGATCGCGGAACGCGCATCCGCCGGACCTGCCGCTTTCCTATCAAGTTTCATGCCTTAGTCTTGATGCGCCAGATCGAAGAAAAATACTGATATTTCCCAAGCTTTTTCGGGGCGACGGCTCGGATGGCGCCGCTTCATTCAGCAGTACTGACTATTCGTCATGCATCGGCCAAATGCACTGCATCGCAAACCGAGATTCCGTGCGCGCACTCCGCGCAACC
>JAJXZF010000057.1 GCA_021780225.1 Deltaproteobacteria bacterium
AAGAATAGGGACGTACCTGATGTGGGTGGCCATCCTGGGGATGGTATCGGCCTGCGGGATGACGGACGAGCAGCGGCAGTACACGCTGGTGGGCGCGGCGACGGGCGCGGCGGTGGCGGGCGGCATCGGCGCGGGCGTGTTCGCGGCGGACAACAGCGACAACTGGCCGGCGATTCCGGCGGGAATTGTGGGCGGCGCGATTTTGGGCGGCATCATTGGCTATCTGATGGCTCCGCCGCCGCCACCCCCGCCCCCGCCGCCACCCCCGCCCCCGCCGCCACCCCCTCCTCCTCCGCCGCCGGCGCCGGAGAAGATCATCTTGCGCGGGGTGCACTTCGATTTCGACAAGTACTACATCCGCACGGTGGACAAGCCGGTGCTGGATGAAGCGGCGGAGACACTGAAGGCGCATCCGAACGTGAAGGTGTACGTGAACGGATATTGCGACGCGATCGGCTCAGTGCCGTACAATCTGCGCTTGTCGCAGAAGCGGGCGGAGTCGGTGGCGGCGTATCTGGAAGACAAGGGGATACCGGCTAGCCAGCTGATTCCGCAGGGTTTCGGCAAGACCCATTTCGTGGCGACCAACCGGACCGCCGCGGGACGGGCGCAGAACCGGCGGGTGGAGTTGCTGCCGGCCGACCAATAAGCGGCGGCGCGCGGACCGGCGCAGGCCGGTCCGCATTAACCCTCAGCCACGGCCGCGATTCCTACGTGACAGGAATCGCGGCCGTGCGAACGGTTGCACGATAAACTGACGCCGATGAAAGGGGGGGGACGATGTTAGGCGCGGATAACGGAATATTGGCGGTAGTATTTGCCGCCACGATCACTGTGGCGTTTGGGACGCCCGCCGCGGCGCAGATTTCGAACGGCGGTGTGATCCCCGGCGCTCAATCGATAATGAAAAACAGCGCGCCGCCGGAAAACCAACAATACGCTGGCGCATCAGTTAATTTTCCCGCTAATGGCATTGCCGGCTTGACGCATCCCGCGGCCGCGCCAATGAAACTGATCGCGCCGCCGAAGTCTTCAATAATTAAAACCGTGCCGGGCGCTCAAACGCTTCCGACAGGCGCCTCGGCAGTCGTTAAAGCGAGCGTTGAGTCGTTTACTTTTCGTTCGCCGGCCGAAAAGGCGCACTACGAGCATGCGGCAAACCTTTTCCCGTCATTCTGTCAGGAATGGCAGCGGCTGTTGCATGATCGGGAAGTGAACAATCTTGCCCATCTGAATTGGCAGCTCCGACAGGGTTACGAAACCGCGACCTATACCGGTTATGGCCAGGTTGAGTCGTGCGATACCAAAGAGTCGGTCGAAGGAATTCCGATTGGCAAGATAACCTACGAAGAATTGAGCTACTATCTCACCGGAAAGACCATCGGCGAAGCTCGCGGTTCCAAACCCAAGTTGGTTCACCAGATCCACACGCTGGAAATCTTCTCTTGGGACAAGAACAAGTGGTTCTATTGAGCGCTTAAGCAGGATTTCGGAAAGTCCGCGAACGCGAATCCAAAAAATAAAAGGCGCCCAATTGAGCGGGCGCCTTTTTTGTTCGGTTGTTCGACGATCCGCGACGCGGAGGCTAATTCAGCTCTTTGCTGCTGTAATCGAGAATACGGCGCGCGATGATCATCAGGTTGATCTGCTGTGTGCCCTCGAAGATGTCGTTGATCTTCGCGTCGCGCATCCACTTTTCCAGCAGCACCTTGCGCGAATAGCCGACCGGCCCAAGCAGCTCCACGGCCTTTTGCGTAATCAGCGTGACCGCCCTGCCCGCCTTGGCCTTGGCCATCGACGCTTCGAGATTGTTGCGCATGCCCATGTCGAGCATCCACGCCGCCCGCCACGTCAAAAGCCGCGCGGCCTTCAGATGCGCCTCCATTTCCATGAAGTCCCGCTCAACCGCCGTAAGCCGGCGCGGTGAGACGCCATAGCGAACCGGGACCTTTTGCTCCGCAAGATAATCGCGCACGAAATCGAGCGCCGCGCGGCCGACTCCGATCGCCATCGCGGCGACGATTGGCCGGGTGGCGTCGAAAGTGGCCATCACGTCCTTGAAGCCGCCGGTTGGCTTCACCTCGGCGCTGCCCAACAGATGGTCTGCCGGCACGCGGCAGTTGTCGAAGACGATCATCGCCGTATCCGAGGCGCGGATGCCGAGTTTGTTCTCGACCCGCGCGACCGTCATGCCGGGGGTGTTGTGTTCGACGACGAACGGCTTGATTCCGGCGCGGCCGGCGCTGCGATCGACCGTCGCCCAAACGACCACAAAGCCTTCGGACTTTTCCGCCGACATCTGGCCGGCGGTGCAGAAAATCTTGGTTCCGTTGATCGCCCAATGGTCGCCGTCGCGCGTCGCCGTGGTCGTCACGGCGGCGGAGTCCGACCCGCATCCAGGCTCGGTAATCGCCATCGCGCCCCATTTCGGCTCGCCTTCGGCGAAACGCTTCAGGAAGCGCGCTTTTTGCTCCGGAGTTCCCGCGGCCGACACGGCCGCGCCGCCCAATCCGGGGTTCGGTATGGATAGATACAGACCCGCGTCGCCCCAGCACAATTCTTCGGTCGAGAGGCAGGTGTAGAGATTGCGCAGCTTCGGCGCGCCGTCGCCGGCCTGCTCCGTTTTGCCGGAATCCGCTGCGGGGCCTAGATTGCGCGACGCCGTCCACATCGCGCGCCAGAAGTCCCACGGATGCTCATGCTCGCGCTCGTCGTACTCGCGGGAGATCGGCCGCATCATCCGCTCGGCCACCGTATGGTACATTCGGGTCTGATTGATTACTTGAGGCTCGAATTCAAAATCGATCATCAGCGTGTCTCCCTTAAACCGTCGCGAGCCCTTCAAAAGCGGCGAAGCCGCGCGCATTGCGCAAGAACAATTCCACCGGATGCTCCCGGATGTAGCCGTGGCCGCCTAACGTCTGTACGGCGTTGTCCGCGACCGCGAGGGCGGCCTGCGCCGAATAATTGCGCGCCTGATAGCTTTCTTTCAGCGCGTCCTCGCCTTTGTCGAGGCGCGACGCGGCCTCCCATACGAGCAGCCGCGAGGCGTCAACCTCGATCGCCATCTCGGCCAGCATGAAGGCGATCGCCTGTTTGGTCGCGATCGGAACGCCGAAGGCTTTGCGCTCGCGCGCATACGCTTTTGCGTATTCGTATGCGGCCCGCGCCACGCCCACGGCCATCGCCGCCAGGGCCACGCGATGCTGCGCGAGGAGACGGGTGAAATTCACGCCTTTGGCGCCGCCCAGGCGGGCGTTCTCATCGATTCGGCAATTCTCAAGCTTTACTTCATAGGTCGCGAGCGCCTTGAGTCCCATGTTGCGTTCGCGTTCGCCGATTCCGAGGCCCGGCGTCGCGCGCGGGACGAGAAACGCGCCGGCGCCCGCGCCGCCATCGGTCGCGGCGCAAACCAGAATCGTTTCCGACTCGGCCGCCAGCGGCACGAAGCATTTGGCGCCATTGAGCACGTAGGAAGCGCCGTCGAGCGCCGCCGTCGTTTCCATCGCGAGCGGATCGAAATCGAAACGCGGCTCCACGATCGCGCAGGCGCCGGCGGCGAATTGATCCGTGGCGAATTTTTTCAAAATTCCGGTGTGTTGTTCTTCCGTGCCGTATTCGAGAACCGGATAAGCGATCAGCCGCGGAGCCAGCGCGTGCATCGCGATCGCGAGATCGCCAAAGGCCAGTTCCTCGAAGATCAAGGCGCCGGTCACCGCCGAGCGCGCGTCGCCATAGCCGCCGGCGCTTTCAGGCAGTGCGCCGCGCACGAGGCCGAGATCCCACGACTTGGCGATCAGTTCGGCGGGTATCGCGCCGGATTCGTCGGCGGCGCGCGCGGCAGGCCGCACTTCGTCGGTCGCGAACGCCGCGACGGTGTCGCGGATCATGCGTTGTTCTTCAGAGAGTTCGAAACTGACCATCAGGCGGGTATTCCTTCCCGGCGCGAAATTGCAGGCGCGACTGGCAATAGTAAACCCTCGCTTGATTAAATTGAAGCGGCTCCGCGCCCGCCCCGCAATGGCAGGGCCGCGGATCCGTCGCGCGCTCGTCGTCGAGCCGCTGCACGTTTGCGGTTTTCAGCAAAGAATCGGAAGAAATGCTTTTAGTTCATGCCGAAAATCGAGAAGGCGGGCGGGCCGTTACGCTCGCTATCTCGGCAGTTCGCTCATTATTCTGAAGAAATCTTCGATTCTGCAGGCCGGCAGGGTCTGAACTTGAACGTTGCCGGTGGATACCGCGCATCCGGCTAGCTTGAGCGCGGCGACTTGATCCGGACAGTCCCAGATGCCGACATAATCGTATTCACCAAAACAGGCCACGATTTGGACGGGTTTGCATCCGAGCGATTCGGCGAATTTCCGTACGTGCTCATAGGTACCGGAAGCCTCGCGAATCCTCGCTGCCCCTTGAGGGGTAACCTTAACGAGATGGACATATAGCGCCATCGCAGCACCTCCTTTGGCCCGCCCGCCTTGGAGACCCCGACCACGAGATGTTCAGCCTTTATTCGCGTTCTGTCAATCTAATAGTATCTATAGATTTCTTTGAATGCCGATAGCGGCGAAGGAGCAACGCCCTCGCCAACCGCGAATGCGCTCCGGGGCAGCCCTAAGACGCGTCAGCCGCTTTACGACTTAATCTGATGCTTGAGATTTGTCCGAATCGGGAGCGATAGTCCGTTCGGCGCGGCGCAAGCGCGCGCGTTCCCGAGCGCGGCTGTATTTGCGCTCGTCCGGATGGGTTTGAGTCGGCGGAGCGAGCGGTTTGCGCAGCTTTTCGATCAACTGCCGAACATCGGCGACCCGGTCGCTTGCGCGAGTTTTTCTTGGCGCCACCGCGGATGCCTCGACTTTCAGATTTTCCGCACTAACGCCGCCATTCGCAAGCACGGGGCGCCGACGGGCGGCTGACTCAAGTTGCGAGCGCGATGAAGCTCATCTGCAGGCCGGTCGTGACGCCGCCGGCGCCGCGGCGCGAAAAATAGCGATCGTTGGCGCATCGCGTGCACGGCCCAACTTCATCGATCGCTTCAGGATCGAGTCCGGCCCGTTCCAGCAGCATCCGATTGATTCCGCGCAGATCGAGATAGGCCTTGCCGGGACGTCCGGGACGCGCGAAGGCGCCGGCGCCGTCAATTTCGTGCGCGAAGCGTTCGGCAAGTTCAAGATCGACTTCAAAACAGCACTGGCCGATCGCCGGACCGATCGCGGCGCTAATCGCCTCGGGCTTCGCGCCGAGTTCCGCCATCGCACGCACGCCCGCGGCGGCGATTCCAGCGATCGTCCCGCGCCATCCGGCGTGCAGCGCGGCGATCACGCGCCGCGCGCGATCGGCGAGCAGAAGCGGGACGCAATCGGCGGTGAAAACGCCCAGCGCGATTCCGCTTTCGGCCGTGACCATGCCGTCGCCCTCCGGCCGGCCGTCGTTCCATCCGCGGCCGACGCGATGGATAGTCGCGCCGTGGACTTGAGCGACGTTGGCGACCGCGAGTCCCGGATAATTGGCGCGCCAGCGCCGCCAGTTCTCGGCGACCGGAACGGCGCCGTCGCCGACCCATCGCGCGAGGTTGAAGGTCGCGTATGCGCCGGCGCTCGCCCCCCCGCCGCGTCCCATGAAACCGTGGACGGTTCCGGCAAGCTGCGAACTAATCGCTGCGTTGAGCGGCGCGGCTGTGAATTGGTCGAACGAAGCCATCGTCGAAAGGTAGTCTGGCCGATGCGGATAATTTATACTTTTGTTTTTCGGATTTCGATTCAGGGACGCCTATGAACGGCTATCAGTATCTGGTGCAGCGAAATCGGCTGATGTGCCAACTCGAAGAGGAGTTGGCCAAGGTGTGCGATCTGCCCGAAGCCGAGCGGCAGGCGGCGACCGGCCGGATTCAGGCGCAATTCGACCTCAAGCTTCGCGAACTTTACGCGGAGGTCGCCGGCGAATATCCCGGCGAACGAAAAATCAAGGCGCGTCCGCTCACGGACCCGCGCTGAGTTCGGAGCACGGCTTGGAGCGCTCGATCGGCATCCGCGGCGCGCGCACCCACAACCTCGCCAATATTTCCCTCGACCTGCCGCATCAGCGGCTGATCGCGGTCACGGGAGTATCGGGATCGGGCAAGTCGAGCCTGGTCTTCGACACGATTTACGCCGAGGGCCAGCGCCGCTTCGTGCAGAGCCTCTCGACCTACGCGCGGCTGTTCCTGGCGCGGATGGATCGGCCGGACGTCGATTCGATCACCGAAATTCCGCCGGCGCTGGCGCTGCGGCAGAAAAACACGATCAAGAACGCGCGCTCGACGGTCGGCACGGTCACGGAAATCAGCGATTACCTGCGGCTGCTGTATGTCGCCGCCGGCCGCACGATTTGCCCGCGATGCGGCCTTGAGGTGCGGCGCGACTCGGTCGAAAGCGCGGCGGCGCAACTGCTCGGCAAGCCGGGACTTTACGCGATCGCGGCGCCGTTCGAGACCGGCTCGCGAACCCCCGCCGAGGCGGCGGCGTGGCTGGTCGAAAACGGCTACCATCGCCTGCTCGCCGATGGACAGATCGCGAACGTCGCGGAGGTGGCCGGGCGTTTCGCAGAATCGGGCGCGGCCGCGACGGACGGTCCGATGATGGTCGTAATCGATCGGGTCGCGGCCGAAAGCGAAGGCGCGGAAGAGCGCGTGCGCGAGGCGCTGGAGAAAGCGTTTTACCTGAGCGGCGGCAGGGCGCGGGCGGTGCGGATCGAACGCGACAATGGAATCTCGCGCACGGCGGGCGCGATCGATTTCGATCGGCGGTTCAACTGCTCGCAATGCGGCGCGAGCTATCCCGAGCCGAGTCCGGCGCTGTTTTCCGCCAACAGTCCGATCGGCGCCTGCCCGGAATGCGAAGGTTTCGGGCGGACGGTCGAACTCGACCTCGACAAGGTCATGCCGAACCCGAAGCTCTCGCTCCGGCAGGGACTGGTGGCGCCGTGGCGAACGCCCGCCTATCGGGAAATGCAGCAGTGGATGCTGAAGTGCGCGCGGCGCGCGAAAGTGCGGACGATCGCGCCGTTGGCCGAGATGACCGCGGAAGAGCGGTCGTGGCTGCTGGACGGCGAACCGCGCGAGGAAGGCCAGGAATGGGACGAACGTTGGCCGGGCGTGCGCGGTTTTTTCCGCTGGCTGGAGCGCCGGCGCTACAAGACCCACGTGCGGATTCTGCTGGCGCGCTATCGGCGCTTCGTCTCCTGCCCCGCCTGCGGAGGGTCGAAGCTCCGCGCCGAAGCGCTCAATGTGATGGTTGACGGAAAATCGATCGCCGACGTGAGCCGGATTCCGGTGCGCGACCTGCCGCGATGGATCGCGGCGCTGGGACGGCGCAAACAGATCGCCGCGCGCGCGGAAGTGCTGCTGCGCGAACTCAAGAACCGGGTCGGCTATCTGAACGAGGTTGGACTTGGCTACCTGACGCTCGAACGTCAGGCGCGCACGCTTTCGGGTGGCGAGGCCCAGCGGATTCATCTGGCGAGCGCGCTCGGCAGCCTGCTCTCGGCGACGCTTTACGCGCTCGACGAGCCGACGGTCGGGCTGCACGCGGCGGATTCGCGCGCGCTGCTCGGCGTGCTGCGCCATCTGCGCGATCTCGGCAATACGGTGGTGCTGGTTGAGCACGATCCGGCGATGATCGCGGGCGCCGACTACCTGGTCGAACTCGGCCCTGGCGGAGGCCGCGAGGGGGGCCGGCTGCTGTAC
Organism: Deltaproteobacteria bacterium; assembly: GCA_021780225.1. Taxonomy (GTDB): domain Bacteria; phylum Desulfobacterota; class Binatia; order Binatales; family Binataceae; genus JADMIL01. The sequence goes on from JAJXZF010000057.1 coordinate 7,721, forward strand.
GCGGGCGAACCCGGACGGCAATCGCGCAACGGCGCCGGCGAAACGCCGGGACGGGTGCTCCTGATGCGCGCGCTGGCCCGTCAGCGGCGCGTGACCAAGCGCGACCCGGCGGTGCGAATCGTGCAGGCGCGGGAGCACAACCTGCGCGACTTGAACGCCGCCATACCGCTTGGCCGGATGGTCTGCGTGACGGGAGTTTCCGGCTCCGGCAAATCGACGCTAGTCGAGACGGTGCTGTACAACAATTATCTCCGGCGCGAAGGCGAGGCGGCGAGCGAGGCAGGCGCGTGCGAACGGATCGACGGACTCGAGCAGATCGGCGAAATGGTGCATATGGGGCAGGAGTTGCCCGCGCGCTCGCTGCGTTCGAATCCGGCGACGTATCTGAAGATCTACGACGAAATCCGGAAGATTTTCGCGTCATCGCCGGAAGCCCGGCGGCTCGGCGTGGGCGCCCGCGATTTTTCGTTCAACGTCGACGGCGGACGATGCGAGCGATGCCACGGCGCCGGAACCGTGACGATCGAAATGCACTTCATGGCCGACCTCGAAGTGAAGTGCGAGGCGTGCGACGGCCGCCGCTTCAAGAGCCATATTCTGGCGATTCGCTTCAACGGCAGAAATATCAGCGAGACGCTCGAACTCACCGTCGAAGAGGCGCGCGCCTTCTTCGACCAGCGCAAATATCCCGGCTTGACGAAACGGCTCGATCCGCTGATCGCCGTCGGCCTTGGCTATCTGCAGCTCGGACAAGCGACTTCGACGCTTTCGGGCGGAGAGGCGCAGCGCCTCAAGCTCGCCCGCTTCCTGCTGGCCGACCTCGAACCGCCGCGCACGACCGACAAGGGCAAGGCGTTGCCGCGGATGTTCCTGCTGGACGAGCCGACCACCGGATTGGCGTCGCCGGATATACGGCGGCTGCTGAGAGTGCTCGCGCGGCTGGTCGCGGAAGGCAATACGGTGGTCGCGATCGAACACAATCTCGAATTCATCGCGCACGCGGATTATGTGATCGACCTCGGACCGGGCGGCGGCGACGAAGGCGGCCGGGTCGTCGTCGCGGGCGATCCGCTTGCGGTCGCGGCCTCGGATAAATCGCTGACCGGACGCGAGCTGCGCCGGCTTTTCGGCTTGCCGGTGAACGGCGGACGGACGGCGGCGCGGGCCGCGATCCGCTCGGCGGCGCAGGGTTGACGAAGCGGCGTGGCTTGACGCGGCGCGCTTCTGTTATTTTGGGCGCAGGTGGCGCCCGAGTAAGGAGGTGCGCGGTCCCGTCATGCCGGTTCCTGACTCTTCCGCCGAAAAGCTCAAGGGCTTTTTCCTCACGCTGGTGCGCAAAAGTTTCGATCAGCTCGGAATTTACGATCGGCCGATCGCGGAATACGTCGCGACGATGCTCGCCGAGTTCAGCCGATCCGACCGTTGGCAGGCGCTGCGCGGCGCCGACGGCCGGCGTCTGGCCAGCGTGGCCGGGATGATGCTGGCGGCCGGCGCCGCGGGCGCGCGCGTCGCGGGCGAACGCGAATTGCGCAAGCATGTCGGCGACTACACGCTCTTCATGTCGGGACTGTTTCGCCGCTACGTGGAGCGCGGCGGCTATCTCGATTACTATTTCACGGAGGGCGCGCGCTCCTACCGCGCCGTCTCCGAACTTGACGTCGCGTTCTACCATCCCGGCTTCCTGATGTTCGATGAGTTGAGCCGGCGGTTCGAGCATTACTCCGGCGCGCTCGACTACATGCGGAAATGCTATTTTCAGCCCGCGCCGGGAGACGATCCGTTCGCCGGATTCTATCGTCAAATCGAAGGCTGGGTGCGTCACGGAATCTCCCATAACTGACGGCGAGCGGCTCGATCGGATGTTGGTGCGGCTGGGCTTCGCGCGGTCGCGCCGCGCCGCGCGCGAGTTGGTCGAATCCGGCCGGGTGCGGGTTAACGGACGGCGCTGGCGCAAGGGCGGGACGGTCGCGCCCGGTGACGCGGTCGAGGTAGCGCCGGATTCCGAAACGCCGGCGATAGCGCCTGCGGCCGACGCCGATATAGCAATTCTTTACGAAGACCCCGACCTCCTGATCGTGGCCAAACCGGCGCCGATGGCCTGCTATCCGCTGCGGCCGGGAGACGGCGGCACGGTGATGAACGGGATTGCGGCGCGTTATCCGGAGACCGCCGCGGCCGGACCGAAACCGGCCGAAGGCGGACTGATCCATCGCCTGGACAACGGAACTTCCGGCGCATTGATGATCGCGCGAAAGCGGAGCGCGTACGCCGCGATGCGGGCGGCGCTCACGAGCGGCGCGATCGCACGCCGCTATCATGCGCTGGTGGCGGGAACGATCGATCGGCCGCTGCGGATCGCGCAGCCGATCGCGCATCATGCGAAGAATCCGCGGCGGATGGTCGCCGTTGGCGCCGCGCCTCACGCCGGACCGGCGGCGAACGCCTACCGATCGCATCCCCGCCCCGCCCTGACCGCTGTTGCGCCGCTGAGAAAAATCGGCGGCTTTACTTTAATCGAAGCGGCGCCGGCGACCGGCGTTCGCCATCAGATTCGCGTGCATCTGGCGAGCGTGGGACATCCGATCGCCGGCGATGAATTATACGGCGGCCCGCACTTGCAATCGCTTGCGCCGGGCCGTTTCTGGCTGCATCTGGCGGAGCTCGGCCTCACCGCGCCGGGCGGCGCATTCGTGCGCGTGTCCGCTCCGTATCCGGCCGATCTCGAATCCGCTTTATCCGCGAGCGCGTGAAGCGCGCGCTGGCCGCGCCGATCAACCGTGGCCGTCGATATAGACGCGCCGGTACTGGAACAACCACTGGCCGTTGATCTTGCGCAATTCGTCCTGATAGCGCCCGATCGCCTCAAGCGTGGCCTTGCCGTTCTTGCAGTGGAAATATTCGAGGTAGCATCCGCCCATCGCGGTGTCGCCGTCGACAGTGAACATGACGTTGCTCATCATGTGGCGGACTTGGGCGTCGCCGGCCGAGTTCTTGTACATCTGGGTGAATTTGCGCAGGCCGTCATGACCGGCGTGGCGTCCGAGGCGGGGGCTTTCGAAGACGCCGTCCTCGGTGAAGCAGCGGACCCAATCGTCATGCGGGCCATGATCGATCGTGAATGCGTAACGCGCGTAGAGCTCGCGAATCTGCTCGCGATCTTCCATCGTTCCAGTTAACGGCATCGCTGATTTCTCCCCAGAATCATTTTTATCATGCGCCCGCCCCGCCATCGATGCGCACAATGCTGGTTTAGATTACACCGCTTTCACGCAGTTGCGCGACGTCTTCCCACGAATAACCGAGCAGTTCGGTCAGAATCATCTCGGTATTTTCCCCGAGCTCCGGCGCCCGGCCGCGCGGATTGCCCGGCGTTTTGCTGAGCATGATCGGCACGCCGACGAGCTTGGTCGGTCCGATTTCGGGATGGTCGTAATTGACAATGTAATCGTTGGCCAGGGCCTGCTCGTCGTTCGGCAGATCGTCGATCGAGTTGACGCGCGTGTAAATGAAATCGCCGCCGCGCTTGAGGATGCCCATCCATTCGTCGCGCGTCTTGCGCGCAAACGCCTGATCGAGGATGACGACCAGCTCGCGATGGTTCTTGCCGCGCGCGCGTATCGAATTGAAGCGCTCGTCGTCGATCAATTCCAGCAGCTCGAGAGCGACGCAAAAATCCTTCCAGTAGCGGTCGGTCTGCAGCATCCCGAGGCTCAGCCATTTCCCGTCGGCGCATCGATAATGGTTCCAAAGCGGGTTGTAGGCGTCCTCGCGGGTAGAACGCGGGAACTCGTGCCCGAGGAAGGTGCTGCTTGAAACATTCAACCCTTGCAGAGCGATCATCGAGCCGAGATGCGAGGCGTTGACTTCCTGCCCGACGCCGTAACGTTCGCGCGCGACCAGCGCGGTCATCACGCCGTAAGCCAGCATGATCGCGCCCATCTGATCGGCGATTCCGCCGGTCAGATAAATCGGCTCGTCGGTCGTGACGCTCGCGATATTCATAATCCCCGAGCGCGACTGCGCCAGATAGTCGAAAGACGGCTCGCCGCTGTCGGGGCCGTTGGGTCCGTAGCCTGATGAGTTGGCGTAAATTATCCGGGAATTGCGTTTCGACAGATCGGCATAACCGAGACCGAGGCGATCGGCGACGCCTTTGCGGAAGTTTTGGACAAAAACGTCCGATTTTTCCGCAAGCCGATAGACAATTTCGCGCGCTTCGCGTTTGTCCAGATCAAGCGTCAGGCTCTGCTTGTGGCGGTTATTCGCCTCGAAATAGAAATTATGGCCGCTTTTCGCGGTCGCGGCCGAGCCGCCGATGGCGAAGATCGCGCGTCCGGGGTCGCCCTTGTCGCGCTCTTCGATCTTGATCACCTCGGCGCCGAGATCGGCGAGCATTGTGGTTGCGACCGGTCCCTGCTGCCAGATCGTCCAGTCGATGACCCGAATACCCTTTAGCGGTGCGTCCATGACGGCTCTATAACATAAATGCAACCGAAGCGGATCGGCTGTGCATACAATTTTTCCCCATCCGCCGCCGGCGCTTGAGTCTGGCGGTTTATGGCCTAAGCTGATGGAATCGGAACGCACCGATGCTGCGATATTTGCTCAACTTCGTCTTTCCTCCACGATGCGCAGGATGCGGCGAGCGGCTGCCGATCGAGGCTGACGAGCGCATCTGTTCAATTTGTCTCGGCAAAATCGAGCGTCTAAACGAACCGCTCTGCGCGGTCTGTGGAATTCCGATCGCCGCGGCGAGCGAATGGTGCGAGCGCTGCGCCGCGTCGCCGCCCCATTTCAGCCGGGCGCGGGCGGTTACGGCATATCGCGACGGCGCCGGACACAATTCAAGCGTTGTCGGCTCGATAATCCGGCGTCACAAATACGGTCTCGATCAGTCGCTGGGCAGGGCGTTGGCCGAATGTCTCGGCGCGGAACTGCCGCTCGATTGCGCCGGTTACGATTTGGTAATCCCGGTGCCGCTCCATCGCAGCCGCCTGCGCTGGCGGGGCTTCAATCAGGCGGCGATGCTTGGTCGGGCCGTGGCGCGACGTATCGAACGTCCGATCGACGCGACCAATCTGGCAAGAGTTCGCGCGACGCCGCCCCAGACCGCACGCACCCGCCGCGGACGCCGCGAAAATATGCGCAACGCCTTCGCGGTTAGCCGTCCGGCGCGCGTCGCAAATCGCAGCGTCCTGCTGGTCGATGACGTGATGACGACCGGCGCAACCGCCGACGAGTGCGCGCGCGTGTTGCTTCATGCGGGCGCGCGCCGGGTTGACGTATTGACGCTGGCGCGGGTGTTATGACCGTCGATCGAAGGGAAGAATGGGAACGGCGCCATCGCGGGATGACCGCGGGAGCGCCCGAGGCGTCGGTGGTCGAAGCCATTCCCGTCTTGCCGTGCGGGCGGGCGCTGGATATCGCGGCTGGAACGGGCCGCAATTCGTTTTCGCTGGCGCGCGCGGGTTTTTCCGTTGTCGCCGTCGATTATTCCGCCCCGGCGCTGCAAGCGATCGCACGCGCGAGCCGCGCGGAGAATCTCAAGATAGAACCCGTAATGGCCGATCTGGACACGGGTTTGCCGTTTCGCGCGAACCGCTTCGAGGCCGTTTTGAACGTGAATTTTCTTGAGCGGAAGCTTGTTCCCGAGTTGATTCGAGTACTCAAGCCGGGCGGCGCCCTGCTCTTCGACACGTTTCTTGATGACGAGGTTGGCGTCGGCCATCTGCGCGATCCTCGATTTGCGCTTGGTCATTATGAGTTGCGTGAACTTCTCGGCGATATGGAACTGCGACGATATCGTGAAGGCCTGGTCGAATATCCGGGCGGACGGCGCGCATGGCGCGCAATGGCGCTCGCGTTTCGGCGGTAATCAAGCGGATGGCTAAGCGGCTTACCTACAAATCGGCCGGCGTCGATATCGATCTTAAGGAGCGGCTCATTCCGCTGATTGGAAGGCTGGCACGACGGACCGCCGGTCCGGGCGTGCTCGCCGGAGTTGGCGGTTTCGGCGCGTTGTTCGACCTCGGCGCCGCCGCGCAGCTTCGGGCGCCGGTGCTGGTCGCAGGGACCGACGGCGTCGGCACGAAACTCAAGATCGCATTTGCCACCGGCCGTCACGACACGATCGGCATCGATTGCGTGGCGATGTGCGTCAACGACATCATATGCCATAATGCGCGGCCGTTGTTTTTTTTGGACTATATCGGCTCGGGCAAGCTTGATTCGCGCGTCGCGTTGGCGATCGTCGAAGGGATCGCGCGCGGATGTAAAATGGCCGGAATGGCTCTCGTGGGCGGCGAAACGGCCCAGTTGCCGGGAATGTATGCGGCCGGCGAATACGATCTTGCCGGATTCGCGGTCGGATTGGCGGACCGCGCGAAAATTCCCAATCCTGCCGCAATCAGCGCCGGAGATGCGTTGATTGGAATCGCGTCGTCGGGCCTGCATTCGAACGGCTATTCGCTGGCGCGCAAAGTTTTGCTCGAAGTTGGAAAACTCAAGCTGAGCAAACGAATCGCGGGGCTGGGTTGCACGTTGGGAGAAGAATTGCTCCGGCCCACCAAAATCTATGCGCAGGCGGCCATCGAGCTGTTCGAGCGATTCCCGATTCGCGGACTCGCGAATATCACGGGCGGCGGAGTGATCGAGAATTTGCCGCGCGTGATGCCGCCGAAGCTGCGCGCGGCAATCCGTCGCGGCTCGTGGCCGCGTCAACCGATTTTCGACCTGATTGCGCGCATCGGACGGATTGAACAGGCCGAGATGGATCGCACCTTCAACAACGGAATCGGCATGATCGCCATCGCGCCCGCCGATCATGCGGATGCGGTGGTTCGCCATCTGCGGCGGCGGAAATACAGCGCATTTTTAATTGGCGAAGTTCAACGCGGACCAAGAGGAGTGGCGTTCGCATGAATGTCGCGCCGCGTCCGCCGGTGAAACTCGGCGTTTTGATATCCGGCGAAGGCACGAATCTGCAGACGATAATCGACGCGATCGCCTGCGGCGATCTGCGGGCGGAAATTCGCCTGGTGATATCGAACAAAGCGTCGGCCGGGGGACTTGAGCGCGCCCGCCGCCATGGCATATCCGCCGCGACGATCGATCATCGCGGCTTCGCGAATCGGCGCGCTTTCGACCGCGCGCTGGTCGAAGCGCTCCAGTCGCATGAAGTGGAATTGGTCGTCTGCGCGGGCTTCATGAGATTGTTGTCGCCGGTAATGATCGACGCGTTCCGCGGACGGATCATGAATATTCATCCGGCCTTGTGCCCGGCGTTTCCCGGCGTTGACGCGGTTCGGCAGGCGCTCGCGTATGGCGTGCGATTCACCGGTTGCAGCGTCTTCTTCGTCGCTGAAGGCGTGGATGACGGTCCGCTAATCATTCAGGCCGTTGTTCCCGTTTTCCAGGACGATGACGAAGCCGCGTTGGCCGCGCGAATCCACGCGGAAGAACATCGCATCTACCCGCTCGCGATCCGCCTTTATCAAGAGGGGCGGTTGGAAATCGACGGCCGCATCGTTCGGATTCGCGACCACCAGCCTGCGACCGATTTGGGATCGCTCGTAAATCCGCGCCCGGATTGACCGATGAAATTGACTGCGGTCGTTCCCATGCTCGACGAGGAGCGCGCGATCGCGCCGGCGCTGGAAGCGCTCCGGCGCGCCGCCGCCGCCGAGATTATCGCGGTTGACGGCGGCAGTTCCGATCGCACGGTTGAATTGGCGCGCCCGCGATGCGACCGGTTGGTCGTCTCCGCGCGCGGCCGTGCGCGGCAAATGAACGCCGGCGCGGCGGTTGCGAGCGGAGACGTTCTGGTTTTCGTGCACGCCGACACCATCGTTGGAGATCGGTTCGCGCGCGATATCGCCGCCGCTTTGGCAAATCCGGCGGTGGTCGGCGGCCGCTTCGACCTCGCTTTCGACGAATACGGCGGCGGGTTGCGGATGGTCGCGGCGATGATCAACCTGCGCTCGCGGCTGATGCGATCGGCGACGGGCGATCAGGCGATTTTCCTGCGGCGCGGCGCATTTATGCGACTTGGCGGATTCGCGGAGATCGAACTGTGCGAAGACGTCGATTTGGTCAGAAGGATGAAAGGCATCGGCCGCCTCGCGTGCTTGCGCGCCAGGGTGCAAACCTCGTCCCGGCGATGGCGGCGCGGCGGCGTCGGGCGAACGATATTCCGCATGTGGTTAATCAAGACGCTCTATTTGGCGGGCGCGTCGCCGGCCTGGTTGAAACGGCATTACGCGGACGCGCGATAAATCGCGTCGAGCATCTTGATGGCGCGCGCCGGGCGCGAAAGAATTGAGTCCAGAGGAGCCGACGTGGCGAAAGTCGAAGTCTATACGACAAGTTACTGCCCCTACTGCACCCGGGCGAAATCTCTCTTGCGCGCCAAAGGCGTGAGTTTCACTGAAATCGACGTGACCGACGATCCGGAGCTGCGCGAGAAGATGGTGGAGTTGTCCGGCGGAAGGCGCACCGTGCCGGAGATCTTCATCAATGGGAAAATAGTCGGCGGCTACGACGAGCTGCGCGCGCTGGACCTTCAGGGAAAGTTGGACGGCCTGTTGACCGCGGCGAGCTGAAAAAGCCCGGCGCAGCGATAGTATCGAGACCATGCCCGACGAATACGACAGCGAACGATTTCCCGGAAATTTTTACGCCGGCCTGGTCGTTCTACTCGACCGCGCGCGCGGCCGCGGAGTGCTTCGCTCCCGTGGCGGTCGGGAAATTGAATTTCAATTCCCTTTCGTTTCCGTGGTTGGAGCGCCGCTCGGTCCCCGATTTCCGGGAATCGAATTAATCCGTGAAGGCGACGAAGTCGGCTTCGACGTAGGGTGGACATCCAACGGTTTGAGGGTTACGGCGATCAAACCGGCGCGGCTGGCGGAATCGCCGGATTCCTGACCCCATCCGCAACGCAAAGCCCTAGTGTCGTGTCTCACAAGTTGCGATGGCGCCGATCCAGTACCGGAGGGTCATTCTGAGCGGAGACTGCCGGAGCGAAGAATCCCGAAAAGACTTGCGGTTTTCGGCAAATGCCGAGATTCTTCGCTTCGCTCAGAATGACCATGCGGGTGCTGCCGCTGATGCCGATATTTTTGAGACACGACACTAGTCGTTGGCGCGGCTCAAGGTTCGCGCGACCGCGTCGCGCCATCCGCTCAGCAGTTGTTCGCGTTCCAGCTCCGGCATTTTTGGCGCGAAGCGGCGATTCACCTTTCGCAAAGCCGCGAAATCGCGCGGCGAACGCCAGATTCCGACGGCCATGCCGGCCAGCAGTCCCGCGCCCAGAGCGGTCGTTTCGGTGACCACTGGACGCGCGACATTGCGGCCAAGAATGTCGGCCTGAAATTGCATCAGATAGTTATTCGCCGCCGCGCCGCCGTCGACGCGAAGCTCCGGTATCCGCTCGTTCGCATCGGCCTCCATCGCGGTCAGAACGTCGTGAGTCTGGTACGCGATGCTGTCGAGCGTGGCTCTCACGAGGTCGTACCGAGAGGTTCCGCGCGTGAGTCCGAAGATTGCGCCGCGCGCGGCGCTGTCCCAATAAGGCGCGCCCAAACCGACGAAAGCGGGCACGACGTAGGGCGAAGCCCGGACCGTGCTCTTTTTTGCGAGTTTTTCACTTTCGGCGGAACGCGAGATCAGCCCCAATTCGTCGCGCAGCCATTGCACCGCCGCGCCGGCGATGAAAACCGAGCCTTCCAGCGCATAGGCCGGCTCACCGGCTGAGCCGATCGCCGCCGTTGTCAGCAACCGATTTCGCGAGGCGATCCGGCGATTACCCGTATGCATCAGCATGAAGGCGCCCGTGCCATACGTGACCTTCGCCTCGCCCGCTCCAACGCATCCCTGCCCGAACAATGCGGCCTGCTGGTCCCCGAGCGCCGCGCCGATCGGCACTGCGCGATCGCAAATCGTGCGCGCCGCCGCTTCGCCCAACGGTCCGCGCGAGGCCACAATCCGCGGCAGCATCGCGTCCGGCGCGCCGAGCATCGCGGTCATTTCGGAATCCCATTCGCGCCGGTCGAGATTAAGCAGCATCGTCCGCGAAGCGTTGGTAACGTCGGTCACGAAGGCGTCGCCGCGCGTCAGTTTGAAAATCAGCCAGGATTCGATCGTGCCGAAGCAGAGCTCGCCGCGAACGGCGCGGCGGCGCAGGCCGGGATGGGCATCGAACAGCCATTTGAGCTTTGTGCCGGAGAAATACGGATCAACCAGCAATCCGGTCCGCGCGGCTATTTCCGGTTCGCGCGGACGCAGCGCGCGGCAGATTTCCTCTCCGCGCCGGCATTGCCATACGATCGCGCGATGTGCCGGGCGGCCGGATTTGCGCTCCCAGACGACAAATGTCTCGCGTTGGTTCGCGATACCGATGGCGGCGAGGTCGGTTGTGCGGATGCGTGCGCGCGCGATCGCCTCGCGGCTCAGCCGCAGTACGGATTGGTAAATTTGTTCCGCGTCGTGCTCGACCCAGCCGGGGCGCGGATAGAACTGGCGGATTTCGCCGTAGGCGCGCGACCGAATTCGTCCCGGCTCGTCAATGACGAGCACGGTCGTTCCGGTGGTTCCCTGGTCGATTGCGAGCACGCTTCGCGCCATCTGCGCAACCTCCTCCGCGCGGGCAGCTTAGACAACGCCCGATGATTTTCACAAGCGCCGCCGGCATCGAGGTGTCCGATCGCGGACTTCCGCTTTCGGTTGCAAGTCTCGCGTTATTCAAATGCGATAAATCGCAACCGATAGATCATCGGCGCGCGTCTTGCGAAATCGTCGCGGCGAAGCCATTATAGGCGCTCAATTCAACGGCCGGTTGTACGATGAAACCAGCCGATTATCATCACGCAACCGCGGCGTAAACTTCATGGGCGAGCCGGTTGAAAGCAAAGAACAGCTGATTCGTTACTTCGCAAGCGGGTCCAAGCCGCGCGAAAAATGGCGGATCGGAACCGAGTATGAGAAGGTCGCCGTTTCGGCCGCGACCGGCGCCGCCCTGCCCTTTTCGGGGCCGAACGGCGTCGAAGAAATTCTCCGCCGATTGGCCGGCCGCCACGGCTATGAACCCGACGACGAAGAAGGGCGGATTATCGCCCTGACGGGAGAGCGTGCGCCAATCACGATCGAGCCGGGCGGCCAAATTGAACTGTCTGGCGAGCAGTGCGAAACGATCCACTGCGCGCATCGCGAATTTTCCCGGCATATCGAACAACTGGTGGAAATCGGGCGGGAGATCGGCGCGGTGGTGCTCGGTCTCGGCATGCAACCCGTCAGCCGAATCGACCAGATCGAACTGTTGCCCAAAGCCCGCTATCGAATCATGTATCCGTACATGGCCCGCAAGGGCAGGCTCGGCCAGCGGATGATGAAACAGACGGCTGGCGTCCAAGCGAACCTGGATTATTCCAGCGAGGGCGACGCGATGCGCAAGTTGCGCGTGAGCACGGCGCTCGCGCCTTTGATCTATGCGGCGTTCGCGAACTCTCCCCTGTCCGACGGCCGGCTCAACGGATTCGCAAGCTATCGCGGCCATATCTGGACCGACACCGATCCTGACCGTTGCGGCGCGCCGGCGTTTCTATTCCGCGACGACGCCTGCTTCGCCGACTACGCCGAATATGCGCTCGACGTGCCGATGTATTTTCTGATTCGCGGCCACCGCTATATCAACCTCACCGAGCGGCCCGGTATCACGTTCCGTCAATATATGGAGCGCGGATGGGGCCGCGAGCGTGCGACGCTCGAAGACTGGGCGAATCATCTAACGACGATTTTTATCGAGGTCCGGCTGAAAAAATATGTTGAAGTCCGGATGGCCGACAGCCAGCCGCCGGAATACATGCTGGCTTTGCCGGCCTTGATGAAGGGCATCCTTTACGACGACGATTGCATGACCGGAGCCTGGGATTTGGTTAAGCGTTGGTCGTTCGCGGAAAGGATGGAGCTGACCAATCTGGCGCACCAGCGCGGCCTCGAGACCCGCGCGGGTCGCGTCGCCTTTCGCGATTTAGCGCTGGAAATGTTCAAAATCGCTGCCGCCGGCCTCGCACGCCAAGGGGCGTTGAATGAGCGGCGCGAGGATGAGACCATCTATTTGCTGGGTTTGATGGATCTCGTTCGCAATGGGCATTCGCCGGCGAGCCTGACTATCGAACGCTGGAAAGGACGCTGGAACTACGACGTCGGGCGGCTGATTGAAGGTTGCGCTTATGACGCTTCTTCGATCGGCGCGGCCAGCAGCTTATGACGTTAAATTTTCCGGAACGATACGCTTATTTATTAAACGCCCTCATTGTGGCGGCGATCGCATGGTTTGCCGCGCTTTCGGTGGGCGACGCGGTGCGGTTGCATTTCGCGACCGATAATGCGGCGTCGCAAACCGAGTTGAACCAAACCTCGCGCTTGCCGCCCGGAATGTCCCGATCGGCCGCGCTATATGAACCAATCGTCCGCCGGGACATATTCAACCTCGAGCCTGCTCGCGTGGCCGCTCCGCCGCCGACGACGACCAACGAAAACCTTAGCATCACGCTCCTCGGCACGTCTCATCTCAGCGGCGGCATCAAGCCATTTGCGATCATCGAGGATGCATCGAACAATCAAACGCTTTATCGGCTCGGCGAGACCATTCCCGACGCGGGACGCTTGATCGAAATCGATCGCGATCGGATCGTCGTTCTCCATAACGGAAGGCGAGTCGCGGTTCAGATTCCCGCCGACGAGTTGGGCGATTCCATTGGCTCGCAAGGGGCGAACCGATTCAACAAATTCAGGCGGTTTCACAATCGCGTGTTTCCGTTTTACCAACGTGAACTCCGTCATCGCTCTGGCGCCAACGCCGGCGTCCGCAAACTTGGCGCTGACCGTTACGCAATCTCGCGTTCGACGGTCAACGACAACGTCAAGCACATGGCGCAGTTGTTCACTCAGATGCGCGCGGTGCCGAATTTGGAAAACGGAAAATCCAATGGCTTCCTGCTCTCGGAAATTCAGCCTGGTTCGGTTTTCCAACAGATCGGCTTGCACAACGGCGACGTCTTGACCGATGTCTCGGGGCATCCTGTGAGCGATCCGGCTAAAGCGATGCAATTGCTTTCCACTCTAGACAATCAGTCCGCAATCACGCTGACCGTTATTCGCAACGGCGCGCCGATGCACCTTTCGTATTTGATTCATTAATCATGGAAGTGCGCACCGCGCGTGCCGGCGAACGAGACGAAGTCCTGGATTTGCTGGCTCGATGGTACGGCGATCGGACATTCTTTTCCCGCTACAATTTGAATGATCCGGCCTTTCGCGACGAGTTATGCCTCGTCGCGTGCGAAGGCGGAAAAATCGTTTCGACAGCGCAAATCTTCGATCGGCGCGTCAGATTGCAAGGCCAGACTGTTCCGATGGGCGGAATCGGCTCGGTCTATACGCATGAAGATTGGCGACAGCGCGGCGCCGCCGGCGCCCTGATCAGGCTGGCGCTCGAAATCCTCGACGGCGAAGGCTTTGAAGTATCGCTCCTGTTCACCGACCTGGTCGAATTCTATGAGCGCTTTGGCTGGAAGCCCGTTAATCGGACGTTCACGGCTTTGATGGGCGCGGAAAATCTGGTCGTGGACGGCGGCATCGAGGTTGAGCTGTTCGATCAGGAGCGGGATTTCGACGAGGTCCGGGAAATCCACGACGCTTACTCGACCTTCGACGCATGTGAGGTGCGAAGCGATGCGCGATGGCGCGCCAATCTGAAATACGCCGGCAATCCCGACGAGCATTTCGTCGTCGCGAGGGATCAGTCGGGTTCCGTCAATGCATACGCGCGCTCCATTCTGATGCAGGGCTATCCAATCATTATGGAGTACGGCTATCGGCGCGGGCGGTATGATTCGATATTATCTGTCATGACTCATTTGGGCCGGGTCGTGTCCGGAATCGATTTAGCCAATGAATCGGAACTTCATGGCGGAAACATTCTACGTGCTCCGCAGGCTCTGACCTCGGGAATGCTCGTAGCGCATACCCGGCAGGATCCCGACTTCGAGCGCGAGCTGCAATCCTCAGGTTGTTATTTGATGCATCATGAGGAACACAACTATATGTGGCGATTGATTTCCGCTTCGCGATTCGCAGGGCGATTCAATCTCGATCCAGCGGTCGCGGAAGGACGGCTTTATGCTCTGGTCGGCTCGCCATCGGCGCTTTTCTGGACCGCCGACAGGTTTTGAGCCTGTCTGAATGATTCCGGCCGCGGCCGCACTGAAACCAGGATTCCTCGATGTGGATTAAACGGATTGGGTTTTCGTTGGCTGCGGCTGCGGCGCTGCTGCTGTTCATCAATCTGGCCCTTCATTTTGGCCAGATACGGCATGACCGGCTCAACTATTCGATCGACGCGGCGTTTCCGCCTGATAAACCGTTTGTGCCGGGCGAAATCTACGCGACCACGCTCGCGGCGATCGTCGATCACGAATTGAATACGGGATTTGGCTGGCGTCCGAACGATCTTTTTATCTGGGGACCGACGATGATGGCGGATAACAACGCCTCGCGGCAAATCGGCATTATTATGGCCGTCCGCGAATCGTCCCGGATTTTCAAAGACGATTTGACCAAGATTTCGTCAAACGAGTATGACCCCAACCTTGTTATCGCGGACACCGATTTCAGGAACGACGCGTACAAATGGATATTGCCATCCGCCGAAAGCAAATACGCCGACGGCGTCAGACATCTACGGATGTACGTGGCGGGCTTGCATAGCAATCCGCAGGTATCCCGGGAATTGAATCAGCGTAACGTCGAGTTGATCACCCTCTTCGAAGCATGGACGGATCTGCTGGGCGACGCGCACGCGATGCTCTACATGGATCGCCGGCCCGACGGCGGTCCGATTCGTCCATGGAACGACGACGACTATTTCTATCACGCGCAGGGGTATGCGCACGTGATGTACTACATGTTGCTCGCCGTGCGGCGCGAATATCATCAAACGGAGACGACCAAGCCGGTAATCGAGCAGCTAATCGATGAAACGATCACTCCGCTTCAACGCGCCGCCACGATGAAGCCGTTGATCGTGCTCGACGGCTCTGAAACCGGTATTTTTGCGAACCATCGCCACAATCTCGATGCGTATATTTCCGAAGCCAGGCAGAAGATGTATTCGCTTCGCGAGGAGCTTGCGCGCTGAAACGAATCGCTAGTGCGGGTCCCATAAATGAGTTTGCACTGTGCGTCTATCTTGCGCTCGGCGTGGATGCCCGGATCAAGTCCTGGCATGACACACTCTGTTCGTCATTGCCGGGCCCAGACCCGGCAATCCATCACTTGTCGCCCCGCGCTGGACAACCCTGCGCGCCGAGCCGATAAGGCGTCAGATGGAAGTTATTTGCGGAACGCCGCACTAGAACAACGGACACAAAAGCATCATGCCGCCGCGAGCGGCGAGTTTCAGCATCGCAGGCGCCCACGTGCTCGGCATTCCGAGCATTTCGCCGATATTTTTTGTCATATAGGCTCCATCGGCTCGCGCCAACGAAAGACTGATTGTCGCCAAAAGTCCGGGACCTGGCATTCTGACGAGTTCATATGGCTCATTTTCGGCGATATCCGCCTTTTGTCGTGCGAGCGCGATCGCCGCGCCCAGCCCACCCAGTTCGTCCACGAGGCCGCGTTCTTTGGCCGCGCCGCCGGTCCAAACCCGGCCTTTCGCAACCTTTTCCGCGTTTGCGAGCTCAAGCTTGCGGCCTTCCGCCACCTTGGCGGTGAAATTTTCGTAAAGTTCTCCCATCACGGCGTTTAATTGCGCCAGTTCTGTATCACTCAACGGGCGCGCCACCGACAGCGCGTCGCCAATTTCATCGGTTTTGACGAAATCCGCGCCGACGCCCAATCGCCGTAAAAGCGCTTGCAGGCTGAACTTGGCATAAACAACGCCGATCGAACCGGTCAGCGTTTCTGGCTCAGCGACGATCGCGTCCGCACCCATCGCGACGTAGTAGCCGCCCGACGCGGCGACGTCTCCCATCGAGGCCACGACGGGTTTGCCGCGCCGGCGCGCTTCGCCAACCGCGCGCCACACCAGATCTGAGCCGACGGCCGAACCGCCGGGCGAATTGATGCGGAAGACGATCGCTCGAATATCGTCGTCAGCGGCGGCTTTGCGAAATTCCTCGGCGACGCGTTCGCCGCTCAGGAATTCGCCGCCCAAAGCTCCATCGCCGGTGATTACTGGACCGAGTCCGTGGATCAACGCTATTTGAGCCGCGCGGCCCGGCGGCTTGCGATACCAGAGATGACGGAGATATCGAGCCAGGTTGACGAACGGGCCGCCCTGCCCATCAGGGTCGAATTCGGCGCGGACGTCTTCAAGATGCCCAACGCGGTCGATGAGCTTTTCGCTCAAGGCGGTCCGCGCGCTGATAAATCCGCGGCCGAGCAGCTCGTGCGCTCCGGCGGGGTCGATTCCGCGTGTCGCGGCGACGCTTGCCGCGATCATTTTCTTCCAATCGGTCACGATCGCCTTCAGGCTTTCACGGAGCTCCGGAGACATCGAATCGCGGCTGAACATCTCCGCCGCGCCTTTGTACTCTTTCCATTGCAGCGTCTGCGCCTGCACTCCCGCGCGCGCCAGCGCGTCGCGCAGAAAAAGGCCTCCGGCCGCCGCTCCGAGCATCATCAGAGAGGTGTCTGGGTTCGCAACGATTTCTCCAGCTCCGCACGCAATCAGATAATCTCGGGGCGTCATCCCGTCGCCGGCGACTACCGCGACGACACGCTTGTTGGCTGCGACCACCGCTCGCAACAAATCGTGCAGTTCCCGGGCCGTGCCGAGTCCGATTCCGGGCGCCGACACCTCCACGATCACGCCGGCAAGCTTTTCGTCGTGCGCGGCCCCTTCAAGCGCACGCCGCAGTTGGTTAAGGGTCGGTTGTCCTCGGCTGCGCAGTTGTTCGATAGGACTGCGCGCTCCATCCTCGCGAATGTCGTCGGCGATTCGAATTGACAACACCGCTCCAACCGGAATCTTCGCCGGCCGGGCCACCAGAAAATAAAACGCGGCCACGATCGCGATCGCCGTCGCCGCGAGTGCAACGGCCATGTGGTCCGCGCCGGCGCCGAAGCAAACTGCGGCCAACGCGATCAAGACCGCCGTTAACAGCGCCAGCCGCGCTTCACGGCCCAAGCGGACGGCGTCGAATTTCAGCAACTTCTTCGTACGCATCGATTTACATACTATCGGGTTTGTCCTGATCGAGCGATTTGCGATGCGGTCGGCGGTACTTCTTTGCGGCCTGATAATGCTTGGCGCGAATTCGTGCGCGATCTTCAAATCGCACGCGCCGAAGCCCGCGCCGCGTAAACCAATCTATTCCGGTCGCACGGCGACGTTGGAAATCACCGGCGGAATTTCAGTCCGCGGATCGGTCGCGATGCCGCCCGGATTCGAGCCGGTTCCCGGATGGCCGCCGATGTGGCTGATGCAGAACGACGACGTCGTGGTCGCCGGACGCGTCGGCGGACGGACCGAGGTGTTTTCGTTCAGCGGAAAAAATTTTCAGGCGCGCGGCGCGATTGGCGAAGATTTCGGATCGCTTGCCGGCGACGGCGGAATCGTCGATCTCGCCGTGAGTCCCGACGGGTCGGAAATCGCGACCGCCGTCGAAGCGTCCAACCCGGCTCGCCTTGAAATTGTAACCGCCAGCATTATCGGCGGCGGCAAAGGCGCGCCGATCGCCACCTTTGACGGAGACTTTGCGTTCGCCTCGATCGTCTGGAAAAACAATGCGACGCTGGCGCTGACGCTCGGTCCTGAATCGAACGGCGCGCCAGCGACGTCCGAGCCGGTCACGGCCCCGCTCGATCAATCGTCCGAATCCGGCGCGACCTCAACCGCCGGCGGGCTTTATTTGATTGATATCACCGGGCTTGGAGCGGTTTCGCATCTCGACAAAATCAAATGCCCGCTGGGTCCCGTCAACTTCAGTCCGAATGGCGGATTCGCGGCTTCCGGCGGCACGGATATGGCTCGTGCAGCGATAATTGACGTGTCATCGCAAGCGTGCTTGCCGTTCGGGCCGCGATCGCCGGTGAAAATCCTTGGATGGTCTCCGGACTCGACGATGCTGCTTTATGCGGGCGACATCGGACCCAACAACTTGCCGGGCGCATTTCGTTACGACCTTAAAACCGGAGCGACGAGCGTGGTGGCGATTGCCTCGGCCTCCGCGGCTTTCGCGAGCGACGGCACGCTGGTCGCACTGGGCGACAATGAACTGACGTGGCGGCGGCTCGCTGATTATCCAAACTCGACGATCAAGAGTGAAATTGCGCTGTTCAGCCCAGTAACTTCCGAAATCACGATCGATTCGCTCGGTTTCAGCGGCACGCCGGAGCTGCTCGCCCAATCGTCGATGGCGTTCACGCAAGCGACCGACGCCGCCGCCATCGACTTGCTTTTCCCAACGCCCAAGGGAGTTTACCGAACGCTGATCGAATATTCGTATCCGTCGCATCAGGCGTTCGCGCTCGCCTCGGGCGCGGCGCGCGGCCCGCTTTTGATGAGTTGGTCGCACACCGGCTCGATGCTCGCCGTGCTTGACGGCGTCGGTGGCGGTGCAAAATTGACGGTCTTCGCGCCGCCGCGATAATTCCGGCTTCAGGCCGATTCGGCCCGTCCCGACCAATAGTCGTATGAAACCCGCATCGCCGACGCCGCTCGCTCAAAGCTGTCGAACACGACCAGGCCCCGTTCGCGCGCAAGCCGCTTTCCTTTCGCCACCAACTCCTCGATATGCGCCGGGTGCATCACCAGCACAAAAGGCTTCGACGATTTGACCGAGAACTCCGCCAGCTTGTCGAGAAATGCGGTCAGTTCGTCCTCATGCGCAGCCCATCGCTGCGCGCGCAGTCCCGTGCCGACTTCGAGAACCAGAGCGTCGATGACCGTATCGCGATCGAGAATATCCAGGATTCGCTCGAGATTGCCGGTCACCACTCCTCCGCCGCCTATCGTTCCGCCGGCATCGAGCGGGTTGCGAAAGCTGCCGCCGATAATGTTGAAGAAGCCGCCCAACTCCTCGTACGACGCCGGCGACAGCGCGGGAATTTCGAGTCCCGCGCCCGCGAAGGTGTCGGTTATCACAACCGATTGGCCGCCGGTCATCGCGACCAGCCCCATCCGGCGGCCTTTCACAGGCCGGCCGCGCCCGACCATCTCCATCGCGTCCAGCATCGCGTCGAGTCCGGCGACCGCGACGGCGCCGCTCTGCCGCACCATCGCATTCCATACCGCGGCGGGAGTCGCCAGCGAACCCGTGTGCGAAAAAGTCGCACGCGCGCCGGCCTCGGTCATTCCGCCCTTCCAGACCACGACGGGATGGCGTGCGGCCGCGCGCCGCAAGCTTTCGAAAAACCGCCGGCCGTCGCGCACCCCTTCGACGTACATCCCAAGCGCGCGCGTCGCCGGATCTTCAGTCATCACGTCGATATAATCCGCGGCTTCCAGCATCAATGCGTTCCCGATCGACGCCGCCTTGTTGATGCGGATTCCGTGCCCCGGCGCCTGCGAACAAAAATTGATGCAGTGGGTTCCGCTCTGCGAAATAAAGCAGACATCGCCGGCCTGACCCGCGCTCAAATCCGGAAAATTCGCAATCCCGGCCGCGGGATTGTAAAGACCCATGCAATTCGGACCGACCAGCGCGATATCCGACGCCGACGCGATTGTCCGCAGCTCATTTTCCAGCTTGACGCCGAGCTCTTCGGCGGTTTCGGAAAATCCCGAAGTGAAAAACCCGATACCCGCGACTTGGTTCGCGACACAATCGCTCAGGATTCGCGGCGCGACCTGGCGCGGCACGGCGCTTACCGCGTAATCGATCGGTTCGGTTATTTCGGCCAGCGACTTGACGTTGGTCACGCCCATCTCCTCGATTCCCGGAATTTCCTTGGGATCGATTTGTACGGAGTAGAGCTTGCCTGAAAACCGCTTCATCGCGCGCAGCCACATATAACCGCCCGCGCGCTTGTCGCCGATCACCGCGACCACTTTCGCGGCGAATGACCGTTTGAGGTTCTCGACCCGCCGCCGGTGACGTTCAGGATCGGCCGCCGCGGCGGTCGCCGGTCGTTGCGCCCCTTGGCTTGAAACGACCACGCGCGCGTCAAGCACGGCAAAGCCGCTCTCGTACGCGACCACGGGATTCAAATCCATCTCGGCGATTTCCGGATGCGCCGCGGCGATTTCCGAGACCTTGGCGATTAAGCTGGTGAGCGCGGCGAAATCGACCGGAGCGCGGCCGCGCGCGCCGTGCAGCAACGGCGCTCCGCGCAATTCTTCGAGCATCACCCGCGCCTCGCGCGCCTCGATCGGCGCAAGACGCATGGCGGTGTCTTTCAGCGTTTCGACGAAAACTCCGCCCAGTCCCGCGACCACCATCGGACCAAACCGATCGTCGCGGGTCACGCCGACGATCACTTCGACGCCCGGCCGCGCCTGCGGCTGGACCGCGACGCCGTCGAACGCCGCATGCGGCGCCCGCTCGCCCAGCGCGCGTTTGATCCGATTGAATCCGTCGCGAACTTCCGCGGCATTGCGCAGATTTAGCGCCACGCCGCCGACGTCGCTTTTGTGCGTTACGTCGCTCGAATGGACCTTCAGCACGACCGGAAAGCCGATTCGCGCCGCGGCTGCGACGGCCGCTTCAGCGGTCGTGGCCATCTCCGGAACGGCGACCGCGATTCCATCCGCCGCGAGCACTCGCTTCGATTCGATTTCCGTCAGCGTCGGTCGCCCCGCCGCCAGCGCCGCTTGCAACAATTCGCCGATCGTATTCGCATCCACGAGTGTGGCGTATAGCAGAGCTTCCGGGTTATTTGAATCGCGTCATGGCTCTATCTGATTCTTCCAATTTGCGAGTCTTCGTCACCCGGCCCATCGCGGAGGCGGCGTTGCGCCGATTGGCCGAATACGCGCGGGTCGATTTGTGGGATGACGACGCGCCTCCGCCGCGCGCCGAATTGATCAGACGATCGCGCGCATGCGATGCAATCCTGACCATGGTCAGCGATCGCATCGACGCCGCGTTTATCCGCCAGACCTCCCGGCTGCGCGTCGTCAGCAATCTCGCCGTCGGCCTCGACAACATCGACCTCGATTTCGCGACGCGCGCCGGCGTCGCCGTCGGCCACACGCCCGGCGTCCTGGCCGAGACCACCGCTGAACTCGCGATCGCCCTGATGTTCGCGGTGGCGCGGCGCGTGGTTGAGGCGGATCGTTTCGTGCGCGCGCGGCGATGGCGGATGTGGACGCCGCGGTTGATGCTTGGGCGCGACCTTGCGGGTTCCACGCTCGGCATCATTGGCTTCGGATCGATCGGGCAGGCGGTCGCGCGCCGCGCCGCCGCTCTCGGCATGAACGTGATTTACGCGCCTCATCGTGGTCGGCCAAAATCAAGGTCTGCGCGCGGCGGAACCGAATTATCGGCCAGTTCTCCGGGCGCCAATCCCGTGCCGCTTGCGCGTCTGCTCGCGGAGTCGGATTTCATCTCGCTCAATGTGCCGCTGACGACCGAAACTCGCGGGATGATCGGGCCAGAAGAATTCGCCGCGATGAAGCGCGGAGCGATTCTGATCAATACCGCGCGCGGCGCGGTCGTCGATCAGAAGGCGATGATCGACGCGTTACGTTCCGGACGTCTTGGCGGCGCGGGACTTGACGTTTTGGAGACCGAACCGATCGCGCCCGACGATCCGTTGCTGAAATTCGCGAACGTCGCGATCACCCCGCATATCGGCAGCGCCAGTCATCGCACGCGGCAGCGAATGGCGGAGCTGGCGGTGGATAATATTCTGGACGTATTCGCGGGACGGCGGCCTCGATGCTGCGCGAATCCAAAAGTCAGACTCAGGAAAATCGCCGCCGGTCGTGCGCGCTCGAACCGGGTGCGGTAAAAATGGCCGGAAAGCGCCGCGGCGCCGGAGAGTGATCTCCGGCGCCGCGTTCCCCCCCACAAACCTCATCAACCGCGACGGAAGCCGTCAGTTGCTAATCACCATTTGCGACGTGCTCGTAAGCGGCAGGGCCGTCGATGAAAATGGGAAAAATGGCTGGAAATCGTAGGTCACCTGAACTGAGACGACGCTGCCGGGGTTGTTGTCAGGATTCCATGTCGTCGTAACCGAAATATTGTTCGACTGAAGCCCGCTCGCCATGTCTTTGACGTAGGTGGTGATGTCGCTCGACGTGGCGGGATCGAGACTATGCGAACCGTGGACGATCGCATATCGCACCGCGTCCCGCGCGGAGTTCGATACGAAGTTGTAGGCGTACAACAGCATCGACGCGCAGAAAATGCCGAATATCGCCATGAATAGGAGCAGCGCCGTGCCCGCGAATTCCACTCCGGTTTGGCCGCGCGAATGACCGCGCAATCTCGAGGTCGGAGTTTTCCGCGTTTTCGACAGCATGGCCTACTGCACCTCTAGAATCGCCGTGGTGTTCAACGGGATCGTGCGACCGATTCCGGGATAATTCAGAATCGTCTTGAAGGTCGCGCTGGTCGTTACTTTCACGAATACCTGCGGCTCGGCGCATCCGGGCGGCGAGCACGCCACGGCTTGCTGATTGCACGTGCAGAAATATGACGCGGTCGCCGAGAGGCCGGAGATATTCGAGCCGTCGTTAAGCGCGGCGTTCTGCATCCCGGTATAGTCAACCGCCTTTACCAGATTCTGCGCTCCATACTGCACGCCGGCGCGCGCCGCATGCGCCACTTCGATCGATTCGTAGAACACCCGCGCAAAATCCGCCGCCACCACGAACACCATCGCGAGCAACGGCAAGAGCAGCGCCAGTTCAACCATGCTCTGCCCTCGTGACGTCTTTTTCCACGCAATCATCGCCCTACCCCTCCGCTAGCAGGCTGTTGATAAACGCCTGAATTTCGTTTCGGTATAGTTCGTCGAAATGAGTAATCCAGTCGGCGGAGGAACGGGCGCATGCGCGGCGAGGAGCGGCGGCAGCGGGCGATGCTGATGAT
>JAJXZF010000116.1 GCA_021780225.1 Deltaproteobacteria bacterium
CTCCACATCCCCGCCGCGCTCGCCGCGGCGGGCGAACACCGCTGAACCCGGCAACTGAGCCGCCCATCATCACCACAGCGGCGATCAAACTGAGTATTCAAACCCCTTCCTCAACAGCCTGCTAGGTTGGTCGAGGTAAACAGCCCGCGGCCATATGAGCAGTCACCGCAGTAATTGCCCTCGCCGGTGCCGACGTAGATGGTGGGCGGACTGGTCGAGGGATCGAGCGCGATCGCGCCGATCGCCTGAGTGGGATTCGGCAGACTGTCGGATATCCGCGTGTAGCTCGGATTCGAGCCATTCGCCCCGGTGATCATCCACAAGCCGCCGTTGGCCGTGCCGACGAAGATGCGGCCCGGCGTGTTTGGATCGGCCGCGATCGCCGTGACCCGCCCGGCCGCGTTGAAAATCGGTCCGACCGGGTCGCCGCCGTAGTTGGCTTGCGCGCCGGTGATCGGCTCCGGCCCGATGAAATTCCAGCTTAGCGCACATGCCGCGCTCGGCCGCCAAGCCAGCCCTGAGAGCAGAACCGCGCTGATGATTGCGAGTCGCTCCGAATCGATCGCGAACCGGCCCATAATTTCTCCCCCTAAAGGCTATTGATGACTATTAGTCAGCAATAGCTGACACTTAGATAGCAAATTAAGCGGATTTATCTTCCGATCATCGACCGATTGTTACCGATTGTTATGGACCGTCGAGTGGCCTGGAGGGATGCCGCACCATCCGGGCCCTATCCGACGAAGGTAACAGACGCTTCCGTTCGGGCAGTCGGCGTCGCTTCGGCAGTAGATAATCTGCGCGGCCGGCTCGCCGGCTGGATGAAGCGGGAAATGCTCCGGAGGGCTATCACAGACGGGCCAGCCGCTGAGAACTCTGAACGTTGTTCCGGGCGAGCAGTCGGCTTGGCTGCGCGGTGGCAAACCGGCAGGCATCAAACAGCGCCCCGCTCCGTCAGGGAAAACGTACAGCAGGAACCCGCCGGGCGGACAACGATGCGTTGTGTCGGGCGTGAGCACGCCGCCACCGGGCAGGGTCTTCGGAATGTTCTTGGGCGCGCCCGCGTGCGCGGCTCCACTCGCGAATAACTCGACGCACAGGATAATCGCCGCCGCCCACGTCAGGAGTCTTGCTTTGCTCGTTGTCATGGCTGTCTCCTCATGAAGCTTCTTTGCCGCAAGTTTACTCCCGGCCCGTCTCCGCGACGCGCGTCACGGGCCGGAGACCGATCGCCTGAGTCGGATTCGGCAGCGTATCCGATATCCGCGTGTAGCCCGGACTTGAACCGTTCGCGCCGGTGATCATCCACAAGCCGCCGTTGGCCGTGCCGACAAAAATGCGTCCCGGCGTGTTCGGATCCGGCGCAATCGCTGTGACCCGGCCGGCCGCGTCGAAAATCGGTCCGACCGGGTCGCCGCCATAGTTGGCCTGCGCTTGGGTGATCGGCTCGGGCCCGATGAAGTTCCAGCTTAGCGCCCATGCCGCGCCCGGCCGCCAAGCCAGCCCTGAGAGCAGAACCGCGCTGATGATTGCGAGTCGCTTCGAATCGATCGCGAGACGACCCATGATTTTTCCTCCGAAACCGTGGATGACTATTAGTCAGCAAAAGTTGACATATAGACAGCAAATTAAACGGACCTGCCGTCCGATCGCCGCCGAATTGTTAACGATTGTTATGGACGGTCGGCTGGTAGCCCGGAGGCTCGCCGCACTGCCCGCCTCCAAACCGGTTAACGTAACAAACGCTTCCGTTCGGGCAGTCCGCATCGGTACGGCACTGAATCGCTGGGGGTTCACCGGCATGATGGGCCATTGATCGCTGATTTGGATCCCAGCAATAGGGCCAATCGTGCGTTGTCGTAAACTTTGTTCCCGGCGGACAATCGGCCTGGCTGCGCGGCGGGAGTTGCTCTGGCAAAACACATCTGCCTGCGCCATTGGGGAACACGTACAGAAGGTACCCGCCTGGACCGCAACGATGCGTTGTGTCGGGCGTGAGCACGCCGCCGCCGTAGACCGTCTTGGGGGCGTTGGTCGGCGTACCCGCCCGCGCTACGCCGCCTGCGAACAACTCGGCGCACAAGATAATCGCCGCCGCCAACACCAACCGTAGCATGAATGTCCTCATGGTCAGCCTCTCGCCTGGCCGCTTTGCCGCATGCCAAGTCCCGACCGATTTCGACCGTTCAGCGCGGGGTTGGTCCACGCGCAAGCGGCGGTGTAGCCGGTGGTCGCGACGCTTGCGAACGCGAAATCAGGCCGGAGCGGAGGGCGTGGCCGCCGCCTCGGAACTTTCAGCCGGAGCGTCCGGGGCGGGGGCGGCGTAGCCGCAATCCTTGTTCGGGCATTGCCAGCGCGCGCCTTCGCGCTTGGTGATCTTTTCGACCAGATAGCTCGAACCGCAATCCGGGCACGGTTGGGCGATCACCTTGTCCCAGCTTGCGAACTTGCATTTCGGATAACGGCCGCATCCGTAGAACAGTTTGCCGCGACGGCTGCGGCGTTCGAGGAGTTCGCCCTCCTTGCAATCCGGACAGGCGACGCCGGTGCGCACCGGCTCGCTGCGCGTGCGCTTGATTCCGTCGCATTCCGGATAACCGGAGCATCCGAGGAACTCGCCGAAACGCGAACGCCGGCGCACCATCGGCTTACCGCATTTTTCGCAAGTCTCGTCGGTGGCGGCGGGCGCCGTCGTCTCGCGCGGCACGATCGCGATATTGCCCTGCTCGTCGCGCTTGAAATCTTGCGTGTTGGAGCAATCGGGATAGTTCGAGCAGGCGAGGAACTCGCCGTTGCGGCCCCACTTGATGACCATCTCGCCGCCGTCAAGCTCGCACTTGAGGCCGGTCGGGACGCCCTTGCGTTTCACTTCGGGCATCTTCTGTTTCGCCTCGCCGAGGCGTTTGGCGAACGGCCCGTAAAAGCGCTTGAGCGCCTTGACCCAGGGTTCGCGGCCCTCTTCGACGCCGTCGAGTTCGTTCTCCATCTGCGCCGTGAAGCCGGATTCGATAATGTCCGGAAAGGCGGCGACCAACAGATCGCAGACGACGCGGCCGAGCGAGGTCGGCCGCAGCCGCTTGCTCTCGTCCTCTTCGACGTATTCGCGGTTCAGGATGCTGGCCATGATCGCGGCGTAAGTCGAAGGCCGGCCGATGCCTTTTTCTTCCAGATCCTTGATCAACGTGGCCTGGGTGAAACGCGGCGGCGGCTGGGTGAAATGCTGCTCGGGAACGAATTGCAGCAGCTTGAGGATTTCGCCCTCGGTCATCGCGGGCAGATTCGCCGCCTCGTCGTCTTCGGAAGCCTCGTCCTGCCCTTCGAGATAGACCCGCATGAAGCCGTCGAACTTCATCGTCTGGCCGGTCGCGCGGAAGGTCGCGTCGGCCGCGTCGATATCGACGGTGGTGCGGTCATAGACGGCGGGATTCATCTGGCTGGAGACGAAGCGGTTGTAGATCAGCGTGTAGAGCGCGAGTTCGTCCTTGTCCAGATAGCGCGCAAGCGACTCGGGATCGCGGGCGAGCGCGGTCGGCCGGATCGCCTCGTGGGCGTCCTGCGCGGACTTGCCTGAACGGTAGAAATTGGGTTTTTCCGGCACGTAGTCGCGGCCGTAGCGCTCGCCGATATAGTCGCGCACGCCGGCCAGCGCGTCGTCGGAGACGCGCGGCGAGTCGGTGCGCATATAAGTGATGAGTCCGACGGCGCCCTGATCGCCGAGTTCGATACCCTCGTACAGGCGCTGCGCCACGCGCATCGTGCGCGACGGCTGGAAGTAGAGCTTGCGCGAGGCCTCCTGCTGCAGGCGCGAGGTGATAAACGGCGGCGCCGGCGAGCGCCGGACCTCCTTGCGCTCGATCTTGCGAATCGTGAACGGAGCGGCCTTTTCGTTCACGCCGCCCTCGCATTCGGCGATAATCGCGCGCGCCTCGGCCTCGGTCAGTTTGCGCGCCTTGTTGTCGATCCGCTCGCCGCGATAGCTGAACAGCCGGGCGCGGAACGGCGGCGGATTTTTCGCTTCAAGGTTGGCGTCGAGCGTCCAGTATTCCTCGGGCCGGAACGCTTCGCGCTCTTTTTCGCGCTCGACGATAATCCTGAGCGCGACCGACTGGACCCGGCCGGCGCTGATCCCGCGCTTCACTTTGTCCCAAAGGATCGGGCTGACCTGATAGCCGACCAGCCGGTCGAGGACGCGGCGGGCCTGTTGCGCGTCGAAGAGATTGTGGTTGAGTTCGCTCGGCCGGGCGATCGCGTCTTTGATCGCCCGTTCGGTGATTTCGTGCAGAAGCACGCGATGAACGCCGGCTTTGACCTTGCCGAGCCGGTCGGCGATATGCCAAGCGATCGCTTCGCCTTCGCGATCCGGGTCGGTGGCGAGAAAGATGTTTGCCTTGCCCTTGGCGGCGGCTTTGATTCCCTCGATTACCTTCGCCTTGCCCGCGATCACGTGGTATTCGGGCTTGAAATCATGTTCGATATCGACGCCCAGCTTGCTCTTGGGCAGATCGACGACGTGGCCGACCGAAGGCGTCACCTGAAAGTCGGCGCCGAGATAGCGTTTGATAGTCTTCGCCTTGGCCGGCGATTCAACGATAATGAGATTCTTTGCCACTCCTGAGCCCCTTTTATGCTGCTCGCGACGGCGGCTAATTCGATCAGGCCAGAGAAAACAGCTTGCCCGGATATTGGGTCACCAGACCCCTCAGCTCAAGGTCCGTCAGTAAGTTAAGCACGATTCTGGCGTTAAGTCTGGAATTTTCAATTATTGAATCTATATGAAGCTTTTCAGCATCCTTAAGAGCGTTTAATATCATTTTAACTTCGTTTGATTCCGATTCGTTGACGTTCGCGGCGTTTCCACCTAGGCGTTCAGCGCCGTCCCGGGATGTCGTTTTTTTAGGCGCGATCGCGCCCATCTGCGGCGTCAACTCTTCGATTACGTCCTCGACACAATCGACCAGCCGGGCGCCGTCTTTCAATAAACGATTGCTGCCGCGGCTGCGTCCGGTCAAGGGGCTGCCGGGCACGGCGAAAACCTGGCGATCCTGCTCAAGCGCCATCCGGGCGGTGATCAACGAGCCGCTTTTTTCCGCCGCCTCGACCACCACGACGCCCAGCGCAAGCCCGGCGATCAGGCGGTTGCGGCCGGGGAAGTTCTCCGCGATCGGCGGGGTTCCGACCGGAAGCTCGGAGATTAGCCCGCCATGGCCGGCGACGATCGCTTCGGCCAGCTTGCGGTTTTCGGGCGGATAGATGACGTCGATGCCGCAGCCCATCAGCGCGACCGTCTGGCCGCCGGCGTCGAGCGCGCCCTGATGGGCTTCGGAGTCGATGCCGCGCGCGAGTCCGCTGGCGACGGTAAAGCCTTTGACGGCCAGTTCCAAGCCGAGCCGCCGCGCCATCCGGCGGCCGACTTCGCTGGCGGCGCGCGCGCCGACGACCGCGACGCATCTGGGATTCGCGGCGTCGAACTGGCCGCGGATAAAGAAGTAGGGCGGCGGATCGGCGATCTGCTTGAGATTGAACGGATAATCGGGGTCGGTCCAGCGGACGAGCCGCGCCCCGATTCGCGGCAGCTCGCACAGCTCCATCTCGAGCGGCGCAAAATCGTTGAAAGCGTGAATCGAGCGCGCGGTCGGACGTGGTATGCCGGCGCCGATGAGATCGGTTTCGCCGGCGCCGAATACGGCTTCGGCCGAGCCGAAACGTTCCAGCAGCAATCGGGCGGTTCGCGGGCCTACGCCACGGACCCGTCGCAGCGCCAGCCAATAGGCGTCGGAAGATGGAGGCATCGCGATTCTGGTCGGCGGCAGCGGGGTGGGCGGTTCGGGATTTACAGGAGCGCGGCTACCCGCGACGTCCGCCGTTCAATCCTTGGGGCGTAGTATATGTACAATAAGCGGCGTCAACGACAAGAGCGTAAATGCGCCACCCAATTTACGCTTATCTTGACCCGTCAAAATGAATCCGTTACTTATGCTCCAACCGCCTAGAGCGCCGACTGTCCAATCAGCGGTTGTGATCCAGCAGACAAAGAAGGGACGATGGGCCTAACCAACGGATTGAATGTGGGTGAGGAAGAGCGTGGTTATGGCGATCGGCATGGGTTGTCGCCGATCGACAAGCAGATTCTGATTTTCAGTTTTTATCGGGATGCTGAACTGCGCGGCGCCCGCCTGCTCTTCAATATTATCAATCATCTCAAGGATAGCGATTCGCAGCTTAAACTGTCGCGCCATCTGGCGGACGAGACTCGCCACGCGTGGCTCTGGACGCGCCGAATCGCGGACTTGGGCGGCACGCCCGAATTCGTGCCCGACGGCTATCAGCGCCGCTTGGGAACGCGGATCGGCGTACCCAGGGGAATCGTCGAGATCTTGGGTCTGACCGTGGTGGTCGAGGAGCGGGCGCAGAGCCGTTATATCGCCCACGCCGCGCTGCCAAACGTGGACGAAGAGACCCGCGAAGTCCTCAAGCTGGTGACCGAGGACGAAACCTGGCATCTCTCCTGGATCGAAAAGAAGATGCGGGAAATCGCGCGGGAAGAGGGATGCGCCGACAAGGCGGACGAGATCCTCGAACGCTATCGGCGTATCGATCGCGAGGTTTACGAAACTCTCGCGGCCGATGAAGCCGGACTGATGCGCGCTTGATCCCGCACGTTCGGCGTCGGTAGATAGCAATAACCATCAAGGCCGTGCGTCATGTCTGATGGCGCGCGGTCTTTCTTTTAATTCACAACATTTGAACGGTCCGCACGCGCCGAGACTGGGCGTCGGCTGCGTTGCATTCAGGCAAATTTTGGTTCGGCCGGTCGCCGGAAATAATTTTTGCCGGCGCGCTTAACCCGGCGGCTTTTTGCCCGCCGCCGTCAGCGCGGCGTTCAATTCGTCGCGCATCGCGGACGCCGCCATCGCCGCCGCGTCACCCGGCTTTGAGCCGGGTCGTTTGGCGAACGCGTACATCAGGGAGCGGCTGGCGTTGACCAGCGCGCCAAGTCCGTCGGGACGGGCGGCAACGACCGCATCGGCGGCGGACGCGCCTTGGGCGCCATAACCCGGCACAAGGATGACCGCATGCGGCATCAGTTCGCGGGCCCGCGCCGCATGTTCCGGCCAAGTCGCGCCGACCACGGCCCCGACCGGCGATAGGCCCGCCGCGCCGACGAAGTCGCTGCCCCATCCGTGCACCCGTGACGCCACGGCTTCCCACAGGGGGCGATCAGGAGCCGCAAGGTCCTGGAATTCGCCCGATGACGGATTCGAGGTTTTCACCAGCACGAACAAACCCCGGCCGGAGCGGACCCGCGCGACGAACGGCGCCAGCGCGTCGCTGCCGAGGTAGGGATTGACGGTGATCGCGTCGCAGGCGAAATCGCCGTCGCCAAGGAAGGCCTCGGCGTAAGCGGCGGAGGTCGTGCCGATATCGCCGCGCTTGGCGTCGGCGATCGTGACGAGGCCGAGGTGGCGGGCGAGTCCGAGCAGTTCGGCGAAAGCGCGCATCCCGGCCAATCCGCGCGCCTCGAAGAAAGCCAGTTGCGGCTTGATCGCGGCGACATAAGGCGCGCAGGCCTCGACGATTTCGCAGCAGAATCGTTCGAGCGTATAGCCGGACGGAACGCCCGGCGCGGTTTTTGAATCAAGTTGCGGATCGACGCCGAGCACGGCCAGAGAGCGTTTGGCGCGTTGCGCGGCGACCAGTTTTTCGATCAGGTCCATGACGCGAAATCATCGCATAACCGGCCGCGCAAGCGAATTGCGCCGGGCTTCAGCCGGCGCCGCGATGGAAACCGGCCAGCCGTTGCGGCGTCTTAATATGAAGAAGCGAGGCGCCGCGCCGGAACGAACGCAAAGCGCGCGTTCGCAGCGAGGAAACGTCAAAAGCCGACAACCGTTGTCGGCGGCGCAAGCTAGATTCGCAAGCGAGCGGGGGTCAACGCATGGCGCAAGATAAATTGGTGAACGTCGGCAAACTTCACGCGGTGAAATGCGAGTGGTGCGGTCTCAAGATGGGCTGCACGTGCTTCGACGGCAACGATCCGAGCCGGGACGGCCATATTATGGTGCTGTGTCCGCGATGCCAGGTGACGGATTTTTTGAATCTGCTGTTCGGAGGAACCGACCGCCGTTCCGAAATCGTGTCGAAGCTCAATCAGCCGTTTCCGAAGCGCGCGGCCGAGGTCGTGGCGTTTCGTCCGCGGGACGCGTGATGACCGCTCGAAGCGATCTTGGCGGACGCTCGTAAGGCGGCGCGCCACAGAGGTACAATAAGCGACATGAGCCGATTCGCGGGTTTGGCGCTGGCGGCCTTGCTTATCCTGCAGAATTGTTACGGATGCCTGGGAGCGCCGGGTTCTGCGAGCGCGTATGAATATTCCGGCTCTTCGACCGGCAACCCATACGGCGGCGCGCCCGGGCTGACGACGGTCGCTTACAACTCGGGCGGAAGCGACAAGGCGGAACTGTCGAATTCGGCGCTTTCGGGCGCGCTCACGACCTATCTCAAGCATCACCGGTTGCCGCTCGTTGGCGCCAACATCATCAACGAGTCTGATGGCGGCCGCAAAGTTATTTTGTACGGCTTCACCGCGACCAATTTCGGCAAGGCCGACGCGGTCACCAAAACCGCGCGATTTTTGAACGATTCGTCGATCGCGATTACGAACCGCATCGTCGTGCAGCCGGAACTCGCCAATATGCACGCGCCGGCGTCATCGCGTCAGGCGGTCGCTTCGGCCCGCCCCAGCGATAACTATAAACCGGCCGGCGTCGGTAACGTGCAGGGTTACGAACAGAATCAGAACCCCGCCACCTATGCCGGCGCGTCGTCCGGCGTGAGCGGCGGCGGAACGAACTGGATGAGCGCGATCGGGCCGCTCGTGGGAATCGCCGCGCTGGCGGTCGGCGCGATGGCGCTGGGCGGCTCGGGCGGATACGGCGGCTATGGCGGCGTTTATCCGAACTACGGCTACGGCGGCGGCTATCCGCCAAATTATGGCGGCTACCCCGGTTACGGTGGCTATCCCGGCTACGGCGGCTATCCGTAAGCCGCCGCGTTATCATCTCCAAAATCCAAGGTTTGAAGCGCGCTTAGCGCTGGGCGCATTGACCGCGCGATATCGCGCGGCGCGCGTTCAGACGGCATTATTCCGGCGCCAGCGGAACCGGCGATGACGCGGCGGCGGGAGTTACCGCGACCGGCGGCGCGTTCGATTCCTCGTCGTCGCCGCGAAAGCCGGCCGCCGAGAAGCCGTGCAGGCCTTCATGGATACATTTCAGTTGGGCGTTGTCGTCGTTGGGGTAACGCTGCTCGCAGCGGCCGGCGATTTCCGCCCCGACCATCCGGGTGCGCGCGTCCAAATCTACCGGGCCGGGAAAAACCTTTCTGATCACGCGGCGCAAGCACGCGATATTGTCTCCCGGACGCGCCGCATACGGGTTCTTGGCGTTGCAAGCGCGCATCCCGGCGCCGAGCGTTTGGCGTTGCGCGGGCGTCATGCGATCGGCGATCGGCGCCATGCAGCGGTTCCACGCGCCCAGCCGTGACGGAATCATGCCGGCGGACGGCTCAGGCGCGCCGCGCGCGGACGCGGTGTCGCAGGCGCGCGCGCGATTCATAAATTCGCGATAGGTCGGCGGAGCGCCGCCGGCGAAAACGGGAACCGGAGTGAAAACGGCGGCCAGGAAAATCGCGATTATGCGGCATGGCGCGGAAAAGCGGCGCATGGCGTGTTCCGCGACGATTCTGTCCGTCACGGCGCCGTTGCGCAAGCATCTAATCCGCTTTCGGCCGCTGCCATGAATAGAACAGCTCCCATAACGCCGGAACGAGGAACAGCGTCATCACGGTCGATACCGAAAGACCGCCGATGACCGAGCGCGCGAGCGGGGCCGAGGCTTCGGAGCCTGATTCGAGCTTCATCGCGACCGGCAGCAGCCCGGCGACGGTCGCCAGCGCGGTCATCAGGATCGGCCGCATGCGGATGCGCGCCGCCTCGACGGCCGCCTTTCTCAGCGGCATGCCCTGGCCGCGCCTGGCGTTGGCGAAATCGATCAGCAGGATGGCGTTGGAAATGACGATGCCGATCATCACGATGACGCCCATCAGCGATTCGATGTTGATGGTGGTGTTGGTCGCCCACAGCATCCAGACCACGCCGATCAGGCCCATCGGCACCGAGAACAGAAAGATGAAGGGGTCGAGCCAGGAGCGGCCTTGGGCGACGCCGACCAGATATACGACGACGATGGCGAGAACGAAGCCGCTTTTGAAGCTGGCGAAAGTCTTTTCCATCATATCGACCGAGCCGCGGTAGTAGAGCTTGACGTTGCGCGGCGGCGCGAGTCCGGCCACCGCGCGGCGCACGGCGCCGAGCGTTCCTCCGAGGTCCGAGGTGCGCGGCGCCACCATCACGTCGACCACGCGCTGGATGTTGTAATGGTCGGCCTCCGAGGGATAGACGGCGCGGCCGAGGGTGGCGACGTCGCGCAGGAGCACGGATTGCTCGTGGCCCTCGCCGGTCGAGGGGCCGGGCTGGTCGGGGGAGAAGCTGGACTCGTAAACCGAGGTCGGATTGACGCGGCGCGCCACCGGCACGTCGCGCAAGGTCTCGAACGAGTCGATGTCCTTCTCGAAATATTGCGCGCTCAGATAGTAGTCGTCGCCGGAGATCGGATCGATCCAAATCGAGGGCTTGATCATTTCGTTGTTGTCGAGCGCGGTGATCAGGTTGGTGACGACCTGGCGCTCGGTGACGCCGAGGCGCGCGGCGCGGGTGCGGTCGACGTTGACGACCAGCGTGGGATAGTCGGCCACCTGCTTGATTTTGCTCTGGCTGACGGCGGGCAGACGGTCGATCCGCGCTTTGATTTTGCGGGCGAACGCGAACATCCTCTCGTAGGGCTCGGTCATCGGCGCGCTCAACTGAACGTCGATCGGCGCGGCCGCGCCGAAGTTGAGCACGGCGTCGATGATGCTGCCGGAGACGAAAAAAGTGTGCAGCTCGGGCATGCGCGCCGCCAGAACGCGGCGCAAACGCTCTTCGTAGTAGAAGGTCGATTTGCCGTGCCCCTCTTTCAGCGAGACCATCACTTCTCCCGTGTCCTCGCCCGAGTTGCTGGTGTAGATCGCCGAGACGTTGGGCACCACCCCAAGGTTGGCGACCACGGTCTTGAGGTCGCGCGGCGGAATCACCTGGCGAATGATGTCGTCGAGGCGGCGCGCCGCGGCCTCGGTCAACTCCAGCCGCGTGCCGACCGGGGTGCGGATGTCGATTACGAACTTGCCGGCGTCGGTGCGCGGAAACAGCCGCTCGCCCAGCAGCGGAAACAGCATCATCGAGCCGATGAAGGCCGCGGTCACGCCGATTATCAGCGCCGGCTTGTGGTCGAGCACGCGCTCGAGCAGGCCGGCGAAACGCTCGGCGAAACGTTCATAGGCGCGGTCGAAGGCGGCGAGGAAGCCGCGCCGGTCGTCGTCGTCGCCGTGATGCTCCTGCGCGTCCTCGGCGGTGAGATAGCGGGCGCAGAACAGCGGGATGATCGACATCGAAACCACGTAGGACGCCGCCATCGAGAACACCACGGCGAGCGCGAGCGCGCTGAACAGATATTTGGCGACGCCGAACAGGAAGACCACCGGCAGGAACACCACGATGGTGCTGATGGTCGAGGCGAGCACGGCGTAGGCGACCTCCTCGGCGCCGTCGCGCGCGGCCTTCTCGGGAGCCTCTCCGGCCGCGAGGTGGCGGTTGATGTTTTCAAGCACGACGGTGGAGTCGTCGACCAATCTGCCGATGGCGAGAGTGAAGCCGCCGAGGGTCATGATGTTGATGGTCGCGCCGGAGAAGTAAAGCCCCATGATGCCGGCGAGAATCGACAGCGGTATCGACAAAAAAATCGCGAAGGTCGATTTGAAGTTGCCCAGGAAGATGAGAATCATCAGCGAGGCGAGAATGGCGCCGGAGGCGGCCTCGTGCTCGAGCGAATGCACCGCGTCGAGGATGGTGTCCTCCTGGCTGAAAAGGGTGCGCACCTTCTCGCCGGCGTTAAGGCCGGTGACTTCGGGAACCGTCCGCTTGACGCCATCGATCACCTCCAGGGTGTTGGCTCCGGTCTGCTTGAAAATGGGAATATAAACGGCGGGCTTGCCGTCGATCAGCACGAGATTGTACTGGAGTTCGGCCGCTTCCTCGGCCTTGCCGACGCTGCCGAACAACACCGGCGCGCGGCCGGGGCCGAGCACGATCGGCACTTGGTCGATGTCCTTGGGCTTGGGCACCTCGGCGTTGGCGTAGATGTAATAGTCGTAGGGGCCGATTTTGGCGTCGCCGGCCGGCAGGATTTGGTTGGTCTGGTTGATCGCGCGGACCACCGACATCGGCGTCAGGCCCAGCGCCTGCATCGCCGGACCGCGCATATAGGCCATGATCTGGCGGATCTTGCCGCCGAAGGGATAGGGCACCGAGGCGCCGTGGACGGTGGCCATGAAGTTGCGGACGTTGTAGCGCGCCTCGTTCTGCAACGCGGTCTGGCCGTAAGGGCCGGTGACCGTCACCAGAATCACCGGAATCGACGACGAGGCGTTGTATTTGAGCACCAGCGGCGGCAGGGTGCCGGGCGGCATCAGCCCCAAATCGCCCATCGCCAGCGTCGCCAGATTGGCCGCAGCCGCGTCCATATTGACGTCGCTGTGGAAATAGACCGTGACCAGACTCACCCCGGGCAGCGAACGCGACTCGATGTGCTCGATGCCGCTGCCCAGCGTGAAAAAACGCTCATAGCGGCTGGTGATGTCCTGCTCCATCGCCAGCGGCGCGTAGCCCGGATAAAAAGTGGCCACCACCGCGGCCTTGATATGCAGCCGCGGAAACACGTCCACCGGCATCCGATTGAAGGCCGTGACCCCCAGGATCGCCACCAACAGGGCGCCAACCACTATCAAATACGGATTCCGGAGCGAAAAACCGGGCACTTCCGATCTCCCGAGACGATATATAAAACCGGCTTGAGGGCCGCGGACAGATCATCTTTCCAGCTATAAATACGAACAAGATCATGATTCGATACAGCGGCGCCTTGATCGCGGAAGAAAGCGCGAAGTCGGCGATCGCGCGGTTTTGGTCGGTTTTTGAGCCATGACGCCGATATGGCGCCCAGGCTGGAGCCGAAATGACAATATTATATCCAATAGTCAGTCAAGAGCCGCTGATATACTTCAACGACGCTTTTTAATAAAGCGAGTAGTTATTCGCCGCGTTCGGGAAAAAGTTGACGGCAAGCCGCATCAGGACGCGCGGCGCGACGATTTCGCCTTCTTGCGAGGCTTTGACGAACCGGAATCGGGCGTGACGGTTCTCAGGCTCTGCCACAGGTACCATGACGCGGCCGAACGAAAGGGCCGCCAACGCTCGCCGAGTTCGCGCAATTCGCCGGGCGTCGGCGCTTTGGGCATCCCGTAGAGCCGGCCCGCGGCATTGCGCACGCCAAGATCGCCGACCGGCAGTACGTCGGGCCGCAGCAGATTGAACATCAGGAACATCTCGGCGGTCCAGCGGCCGATGCCGTTGACGGCGATTAGATGTTCGATGATCTCCTCGTCCGCCATCTTCGGAAAGCGATGAAAATTGATCGAGCCGTCGCGGACGTGGCCGGCGAGATCGCGGAGGTAGGCGATTTTGCCGCGCGAGAGTCCCGCGGCGCGCAGCGTATCGTCGCTGGCGGCGAGCACCTGCGCGGGCGTGGGAAAACGATCGCCGCCGGCGGTGCGAACGAAGCGGGCGAGGATCGCGGCCGCCGCCGTTCCCGCCAACTGTTGAAAAATTATCGCGCGGACCAGCGCGGGGAAGCGTTCGTGGCGATGGACGAATTTGATCGGTCCGACCTCGCCGATGACGCGCGCGAGCGCGGGATCGGCGTCAGCGAGATGGCGGCGGGCGGCGGCGGCATACGGCGGCGAAGCGGCTTGTGGCATCGGCGAGGCTCCCGACTCTCATTTTGCCGATGGATGGGGCGAAATCCAGACGCGGTCGAGCCGCGCCGGACGCATCGGATTGAGCGCGAGGCCGTGCACCCAGGGCTGGCGGATCTGCCAGGTCACCGGAAAATAGAGAAATACCCACGGCGCGCCGGCGACCGCGATGCGCTGCGCTTCGCGATAGAGCGCGAAGCGGCGCGCCGGATCGGCGAGCGGTTTCGCCCGCGCCAGCAGCGCGTCAAATTGCGGATCGTAAAACCACGAGTCGTTGTTGGCGCCCCATTGCGCGCGCGAGAGCAGCACGTCGAGGAAATTGGCGGGGTCGGGAAAATCAGCCTCCCATCCGGAGAAAAAGAGCGGAACGGTTTTGGGTTGCCGAATCGCGTCGAGCAGGGGAGCGAAGCCGACCGGCTTCAATTTCAAGTCAACGCCGGCGAGCGCGAGATCCTGCTGCACGGATTGCGCAAGGATCATCATCGTCTGATCGGCCGGGAGCCAGACCGTCGCCGCGAAGCCGTGGGGATAGCCGGCCTGTTCGAGGAGCGCGCGGGCGCGCGCGGGATCATAAGGATAGCCCCGCAACTCCGGATCGTAACCGGGCAGCGAGGGCGGCAGAACGCCATTGGCCGGGATGCCGCGTCCGTTGATCACGGCGACCAGCTTGCGCTTGTCGATCGCATAGTTCATCGCGCGCCGGACGCGAACGTCGGTAAAGGGCGGCATCTGACAATTCATCCCGAGGTAGCGCGTGGTCATCGTCACGATTCGCATCGTAAGCGCCTTGAGGCGCGGCGTTTTCATCACGAACGGAAAAACGGCGGGCGGAATGGCGGAAAGATCGATCGCGCCGGTCTCGAAACGGAACCATTGCAGATCTTCGTTCACGCCGATCGCCTCGACCACGCCGTCGAGCCTCGGCACGCCCTTCACGAAATAGTCCGGATTGCGCACGAGGACGATTCGCTGTCCGCCGATCCATTCGCGGAGCATGAACGGACCGCTGCCGACCACGTGGCGCGAGAAATCTTCGCCATAGCGGGCGACGACCTCGCGCGGCACGGCGGCCGCGAACGGCATCGCGAGCTTGTGCGGAAAAATCGGATCCGGCGCGCTCAGGCGAAAGACGATCGTCGATGGATCGGGCGTTTCGATTCCCGCGACCGACTTCGCGCGGCCCGCGGCGAAGTCCGCCGCGCCAAGGATGCCGCGGTAGTACTCCATCCCTTTCGAGCGGGTCTTCGGATCGAGAACGCGCTCGAGCGCGTATTTGAAATCGGCGCTGGCGACGGCGCGGCCGTTGCTGAAGCGGACATCGTTGCGGAGATGGAAGGTGAAAACGGTCGAATCGGGCGAAGCGGTCCACGCGGCCGCGATATCGGGAACGAGATCGACGCCGGAATCGCTGTAACGGATCAGCGTGTCGAAGATCATCTGTTCGAACATCCAGGAATCGACGTCGTAGCCGGCGGCGGGATCGAGCGTGGGAACGTCATCGAGACTGGCCAGATGGAGCACCTGCGCGCCGGGAGGGAAAATCGGCGCCGGCGACCCGGCGCGGCAGGCTGAAAGCGCGAGCGCGAAGATGATCGCGGCGATCGCGGCGCGGATCGGACGGACGGCGGTTTTAACGCGCGCGCGCATCGGCTCAGCGGGTCGAGGCGTTGAGTCCGCGGCGGCGCAAATAGCCGTGGCCGAGCAGGTTGAACGCCATCACCGCGTAAAGGATCGCCAGTCCGGGAAAAATCGCGAGCCAGGGAGCGGTGCGGAAGTACGCGGTCGATTCTTCGATCATCCGGCCCCAACTGGGTGTAGGCGGCGGCACGCCGAGCGTAAGAAAAGAAAGTCCGGCGTCGAGCAGCAGCGTGCCCGAAACGCCCAGCGCGGCCATCACGACGATTATCGGCATCACGTTGGGCGCGACGTGCCGGATAATCAGGCGCGGCCGGGTGGCGCCGAGCGCGCGCGCCGCAAGCACGAAGTCGCGCCGCGAAATGGACAGCGCCTCGGCGCGGACGACGCGCGCGACCTGCGTCCATGAGATGAGACCGATAACCAGCAGCACGGTCAGCAGGCCGGGTTGAAGGACGGTGACCAGCGCCATCGCGAGCAGCAACGCGGGCATCGTGAGCATCACGTCCGTGAAGCGCATCAGAAGCGAATCGACGGCTCCGCCAAGAAAACCCGCGGCCAGCCCGATGGTGACGCCGATCGCCAGCGTGATGGCCATCGCGGCGACGCCGACGATGAGCGATGCGCGAGCGCCGTAAATAATGCGCGAGAGAACGTCGCGGCCAAGTTGATCGGCGCCGAGCGGAAAGGCGAGCGAGGGCGGCCACGGGTCGCCGAAGCTGGCGGCGACGGCGCGAGCCGGATCGTGCGGCGCGAGCTGCGGCGCGAAGATCGCCACGATCGCCAGTCCAAGCACCATCACGGCGCCGACGGTTTCCATGAAATTGAGCCTGAGCTTCATTTTCCGGCGGCGGTCAGCTCTGACCTGCGCCGAGCTCGATACGCGGATCGAGCCACGCATAAAGGAGATCGACCAATAGATTGGCGGCGACCACCAGCGCCGCGGAGAACATCACCGTGCCCATGATCAGCGGGAGATCGAGATTGAAGACGGCCTCGAACGCGAGCCGTCCAAGTCCGGGCCAGTTGAAAACGGTTTCGGTCAGGACGACGCCGGAGAGCAAGCCGGAGAAATCGAGGCCGGCGATCGTGACCAGCGGCAGAATCGCGTTGGGCAGCGCATGGCGCAAAATCGCGGCGCGGCGCGAAAGGCCCTTGCCGATCGCCGTGCGGATGTAATCCTGATCGAGCGCCTCGCTGAGGCTGGCGTGCAGAATTCGCGAATAATAAGCCGCCGAGCCGAGCGCCAGCGTGAGCGTGGGCAACACCAGGCTGAGCGGCCCGTCGAAGCCGCCCAGCGGGAACCATCGCAGGTAAAGTCCGCCGCCGATCAGCAACAGCGTGCCGAGCCAGAACACGGGCATCGAGACCAGTGTCAATGCGGCGGCCAACAGCCAGTTGTCGAGCGCGCGATCGCGATACGCGGCGGCGAGCGCGCCCGCGGCGACGCCGAGCAGCAGAGAAAGCGCAATCGCGGAGACCGCGAGAATCGCGGTGGCGGGAAACCGGCTCAGGATAAGGTTGGCCACCGGTTCGCGCCGAATATAGGAGCGGCCGAGGTCGCCGTGCACGGCGCGATCGGCATAACGCGCGTATTGGACATAGAGCGGCTGATCGAGGCCGAGTTGGCGGCGGATGACCGCGAGCGTTTGCGGATCCGCCTTGGCGCCGGCGACCGCGACGGCGGGATCGGCCGGTACGATGTAGGCGATCGTGAAGGTGATAAGCGAAGCGCCGGCCAAAACGATCAGGCCGAAAAAGATGCGGCGGATGACGTAGGCGAGCATCGCCGCGCCACTCCCGCGCTATGCCGCGAGCATCCCGCGCGCGACAAGAATGTGCGCGAGATGGAGTTCGGCGCGGGCGCGACAGCGCGCGGCGGCGCCGGTCAGTTTGGTCGGCGCGGCGCGCAGCGTGGCGCGCTCCGCGTCCGGCATTTCCGCGAGCGCCGATTCCATTTCGGCGAGAATCGCGGCGTCCGCCGTACCGATCGAGCCGCGATCGCGCGCGCCGCCGAGCGCCGCATGATGGGCGAGAAATGCCGTCAGCGACGAGTAGGCGCGCGGCTTCATCCGGCGGAACCCGCTCCGATCGGAGAGATCACAAGGCCCACGAGGTAGCCGATCGCGGCGGCTCCAAGCGCGATCGCGAGAAAGCGCAAGCCGGCCGCAATCGGCGAGCGCTCGCCTGCCAGAATACCCTCGAAGACGTAGCCGACGGCGAACAGCGCGATCGCGGTCGTCGCGATTCCGGCGATCAATCCGCCGCGCACCGAGGCGATCATCACGAAGGGCAGCAGCGGCACCAGCGCGCCGACCAGAAACGCTACGCCCATCAGCAGCCCGTCCATCATAGGGTTGCCGAGCGTGGAGTCGGAAAGCCCGTAGAGCTTTTGTTCGGCGGTGGAAAAAAGGGCGTCGGGCGCGCGGCTTAAGAGTTTGACGACGCGATAGCCCGCCTCGCGCGCGAGTCCTTCTTTGGCGAGCGCGGCGAGCAGCTCCTCCTGTACGATATAGGGCTGGCGCTCGGATTCGCGGCGCGCCTGTTCGAGTTGATTGCGCAGCACCTGAGTTTCGGCGCGGGTGCCGAGATAGGCGCCGGCGCCCATCGAGAGCGCTCCGGCGGCGGTCGAGGCGAGGGCGGCGAGGATTACTTGCGACCGGCCCGAGACCGCGCCGCTCAGGCCAGCGAGCACGCCCGCGGTGGTCAATACGCCGTCCTGGATGCCGAAGACGATTTCGCGGACGTTGCCGAGCCGCTCGAAAGTGCGGCGTTTTTCATCGGGTTTGAACGCGGCCACGCCAATTAAAATTTATGGTCGGCCGGACCGAACTCGGCGCCGGGCTCCCAATCGGCCGGACAGAGGCGGCCGGATCGAATCGCCCGCACGATCCGCAAAGTTTCGCTGACGCTGCGGCCGACGTTGATCGGGCTCGCGACGCAATAGGCGACGGTCCGCGCGCGATCGAGCACGAACGTCGCGCGCATCGCGACCTGTTCTTTCTCATCGAATACGCCGTAGGCCTGCGCCAACCGTCCGCCGGCGTCGGCGAGGAGCGGATAGCTGACGCCGCCGAGCTCGGCGGCCCATCGGCGATGCGATTCGGCGTCGTCGGCGCTGACGCCCACGATGCTGGTGTGCTCGGTTTTGAACGCCGGCTGCGCCTTGTGAAATCCAATCACTTCGGTCGGGCAGATGAAGGAGAAATCGCGCGGATAAAAGAACAGCACCACCATCTCCGAGCGGATGCCGTCGAGGCTGAGATGGCTCAGTTTGCCGTCGAACGCGCACGGCAGATCGAAGGGCGGCGCGGGATCGCCGGGCTTCAGCATGGCGGAGCCTGTTTCGTCACGCTCATCATCTATATCTAAATTGCCGCCGGTGCGAGCGAACGCTACTGGATTTCGTAGGTTATCGAAACGGTGGCCGGCACAGTGATTTGTCCCGGCTGAATTGGCGTTGACGCGCCGGCCGACATCGTCATCGCGCGCATCATCACCGGCCGCGGCCCGATTTCGCTTTGCGTCGTCGCAGTGACGATCGAACCGAGCTTGACGCCGAGCGCGTTTGCCAGCGCCTGCGCCTGAGCCTGCGCGTCGCGGGCGGCGCGGCCGATGGCTTCGCTGCGGGCGCGGGTCTCGTCACGCAGGTTGAAGTCGAGCGAATTGATTCGGTTGGCGCCGGCGCCGATCGCTGTGTCGATCAGCGGTCCCACCAGATCGAGCGAACCGGTTTCCACCGTTATCGAATTTTCGGCGCGGTAGCCCGCCACCGTCGGCCGCGCATTCGGGTTCGTTTCATTGGCGTATTCGGGATAGAGCGAATAGCCGCCGGTCCAGATTTTGCCGTTGTCGCCGAGCTTGGCTTTGAGGGCGTCGGCGACTTTCTGCGCGAGCCGTCCGTTGCGGCCGGCCGCTTCCGCGGCGGTGGCGGCATGCGTTTCGATCGCGATACTGAGCGTCGCGTAATCGGGCGCGGCCTGCGCCTGGCCGGAGCCGCTGACGCTAATCGTCCGGCGCTGCGGCGCGCCCGCATCGTCGGCGGCGCGAACGGCGCCTGGCGCGGCGAGCGTAATCGCCAG
The DNA here is from genome assembly GCA_021780225.1 of Deltaproteobacteria bacterium. Taxonomy (GTDB): domain Bacteria; phylum Desulfobacterota; class Binatia; order Binatales; family Binataceae; genus JADMIL01. The sequence goes on from JAJXZF010000116.1 coordinate 19,683, forward strand.
AGCGAGCAGCAGCGGGATTGGCTGAAAGCGTCTGATCGGTGTCATCTGAACTCTCCGGGGCGTGCGGATTCTCGACGCGCCGCTTCGATTGAATCCGCCGCTTGCGAGTCCGTCAAGGAGCCGGCGTGGCGCCGGGCGATGCGCCCGCGCGCGTATCCGTATAAGATGCGGCGTAATCCGAACGAGGGCTGACGCCGCATACGCATGGCCGACAAGCAGGACGAAAAGAAAATCACGCCGCGGAGCGAGGATTTCGCGGGCTGGTACAACGATATCGTGCTCCGCGCGGAACTGGCGGACTATTCGCCGGTGCGCGGATGCATCGTGTTCCGGCCCGACGGCTTCGCGATCTGGGAGGCGCTGCGCGACGAGCTCGACCGGCGCATCAAAAAAACCGGCGCCCGCAACGCCTATTTTCCGGTCTTCATTCCGCAAAGCTTCCTTAAGAAAGAAGCGCAGCACGTCGAAGGCTTCGCGCCCGAGGTCGCGGTGGTAACGCATGGCGGCGGCAAGGAGCTCGAGGAGCCGCTGATCGTCCGGCCCACTTCGGAGACGATTATCAATCATATGTTCGCGCAGTGGATCCATTCGCATCGCGACCTGCCGCTGATGGTGAATCAGTGGTGCAACGTCGTGCGCTGGGAGATGCGGACGCGGATTTTCCTGCGCACGGCGGAATTCCTCTGGCAGGAGGGCCATACCGCGCACGCGACGCGCGACGAGGCCGAGCGCGAAACGCTCACGATGCTCGAGGTCTACCGCAACTTCGCCGAGGAGTTCCTGGCGATTCCGATCGCGGCGGGTCGCAAGAGCGCGGCCGAGCGGTTTCCCGGCGCCGAGGAGACCTACACGATCGAATCGCTGATGGGCGACGGGCGGGCGCTGCAATGCGGCACCTCGCATTTCCTCGGCCAGAATTTCGCGCGCGCGTTCGAGATCCGCTTCCTCGACGAGAACAACCAGATGGTCCATCCGTGGCAGACCAGTTGGGGCGTATCGACCCGGCTGCTCGGCGCGATCATCATGACCCACGGCGACGATCAGGGGCTGCGGCTGCCGCCGGCGGTCGCATCGACGCAGGCCGTGATCGTGCCGATCTGGCGCAAGGCCGACGATCGCGACGCGGTGCTGAAGGCCGCCCGCGCGGCGCTGAGCGCGCTCGAAAAGGCGGATATCCGGGCGCGGCTCGACGAGCGCGAGGGCGTAACGCCCGGCTTCAAGTACAACGACTGGGAGATGCGCGGCGTGCCGCTTAGAATCGAGATCGGTCCGCGCGACGTCGCCTCGGGCGAAGCCGTGATGGCGCGGCGGGATATCGCGGGCGCGGCGGGCAAGTCAAAGGCGTCGCTGGAGGGAATCGCGGGACATGCGAAGTCGCTGCTCGCCGAAATCCAGAAGAACCTGCTGCTTCAGGCGCGCGCCGCGATGACCGCGAATACGCATCAGGTGGACAGCTACGCGCGGCTTCAGGAACAGATGTCCGGCGAGGGCGGGGGAGGATTCGCCGACATTTACTGGTGCGGGCGGGCGGAATGCGAAACGAAGATTCGCGAGGAGACGCGCGCGACCTGCCGGGCGATTCCGCTCAATCAGTCGCTAGTGGCGGGGAAGTGCGTTGTATGCGGCGAGCCGGCCTCCGAGCGCGCCCTCTTCGCGAAGGCGTATTGAGAGGGGAAACTGTAAACGCTCGTTAGTATTGGGGGTAGAAACTATTCACGTCTGCAAGAATCTTTGATTCGATAGTGCTTATATCGATATTTTTTGATGGCGTGGAGCACGGTGTCTCAATGATATCTGCGGATAATTCGTTACTCACGTATGCGCGACCTGTTTGCATCTCTGAGATTTCCTCATCTCTATATACAAACTCCCTCACTCTTTCATTCCAATATGATCTAAACGCTCCGCAAAACCAGCACAGCTTAATGTTTCCGACTTCGTTTCCAATTCGCCGAACATGTACCCGTTTCCATATGTGAGGCAGTCGATTGCTCGATTTTGGGTCAATCCCGCTAAGCACAGGGTTAAAGGCATAATTGAGGCTCATCGAGTCTCTAACCTGTTCGATTGTTTCTTTCGCGACCCGACGCCCACTGGCCGTTCCTTCGAGAATAATCTCTCTCACTAAATTTGGCCGGAGCGCGTATTCTTGCCTCCTCTCTCGAATTGGTTCAAGAAATTCGTTGATTGCTCGAAAGAGTCTGGCCTTCACTTCGACATCGCCGACAGTTCCTTTCTGATAGCGCTCTTTCAGCTCTTCGACTTCATCCTTATTCGGATTGAACACGTCGTGATAGGTGAAGACGGGATTTCCCTCGACGTGGCCGGGGTCGGTCGGATGGATGCGCGTCGGATCGGTGAACATCGACATCACGCGCTTGCGCACCTGTTCGGATGAATCGCCGAGATAGATGCAGTTGCCGAGCGATTTGGACATCTTCGCGCCGCCGTCGGTCCCCGGCAGCCGCGCCACCGCGCCGAGCATCGCGCGCGGCTCGACCAGCACTTTCGCATAGAGGCGGTTGAAGCGACGCACGATTTCGCGCGCCTGCTCGATCATCGGAAGCTGATCTTCGCCGACTGGCACGAGATCGGCCTTGAAGATGGTGATGTCCGCCGCCTGCGAAATCGGATACGACCAGAAGCCGACCGGCACGCCTTTGACGAAATTGCGCTGCTTGATTTCTTCTTTGACGGTGGGATTGCGCTCGAGCGTCGCGACCGTGACCAGGTTCATGAAATAGATAGTCAGTTCAGCCAGCTCCGGCACCATCGATTGCACGACGAACTTTACTTTTTCCGGATCGAGGCCGACGGCCAGATAGTCAAGCGCGACCTGAAATATATTGTCGCCGAGTTTTTCGGGATGCTCGAAATTGTCGGTGAGCGCCTGCACGTCGGCGATCAGAACATAAGTGTCGTACTCGTGCTGGAGCTTGACGCGGTTTTGCAGCGAACCGACGTAATGGCCGAGATGGAGCGGACCGGTCGGCCGATCGCCGGTCAGAATTCGTTTGTTCATCAGTCGCGGGATTCCAATAGCTGATGCAGGGTTGCGATGTCGGCGATGAGGTCCGCCATTTCGGGGCCGGGTTCGGTTTCGAGGCACATCGGCAGACCCGCGAAACGGGGATCGTTGACCAGGCGGCGGAACGCCTCCGCGCCGATATAACCCTTGCCGATATGCTGATGGCGATCGACGCGCGAATGAAACGGCTTGAGCGAATCGTTGACGTGAAACGCGACCAGCCGCTTGAGTCCGACTTTTTCTTCAAGCTCGCCGAAGGTGCGCTCATAGCCTTCGGCGTCGCGCAGATCGTAACCGGCGGCGAAGGCGTGCTCGGTGTCGAAGCAGAGCCGCAGCCGTTCGTTTTCCTTCACGGAGTTGAAGATTTGCCCCATCTGCTCGAACCGATAGCCAAGATTGCTGCCTTGGCCGGCGGTGATTTCGAGCGCGATCGCTGTGCGGAAGCCCGCGCACGATTTGTGCGCCTCGTCGATCGAACGCGCGATCGCGGCGATTCCCGCCTCTTCGCCGGACCCGACGTGGGCGCCGGGATGGGCGATCAGATACGGCACGCCCAGCGTTTCGCATCGTTCGAGTTCGTCGATTAGTCCGCCGACTGAGCGTTTGCGCAATTTGTCGTCGGGCGCGCCGAGGTTCAGCAGATACGAGTCGTGCGCGACGACCATCCGGACGCCGCTTTCGCCGAGCGCCAGCTTGAACGCCTCGATTTCGTCCTTGGTGTACGGCCGCGAGACCCATTGGCGCGAAGATTTGGTGAATATCTGCACGCATTCGCATCCGGCAGCTTTTCCCCGATTCAACGCTTCGGCGACGCCGCCCGCGATCGACATATGCGCGCCGATCAGCGGTCTCGATGCGGCGGTTTTCGCGGTTTGTTTCGATGCCATCGGTTTGGACTTTTCGCTTTTGCGGATCTGCGGCAATAGTATCGCAAGCGCAAGGCGCGGCGAAGCGCGCCTTGCGACAACTATCCTGCGGGGCTAATCCTGCGGACGCGGGATTGCCGCCGGTTGGCGCGGAACGGAGCGATCGGGCCGGCAATGGCGACACGAAAATATTTTCCGCGATGGCTGCCGCCGACGCCGGAGCAAGGCGCCGCGTTGAAGCGAATCCGCGGCCGCCAGCGGGCGGTTCTGGCATGGTGGATCGCGCTGATCCCGATAAGCTGGATCGTTATTGTCGCTACGCGTTCGGACGCTCTGTTCGTACCCTTGACGATCTTCTGGATAGCGTTCGGAGTGGAGTTCACCAGCCGGATGGTTGAGATTCGATGTCCACGCTGCGGCGAGAATTTTTGCCGGAAAACCGGTTCGCCCTATATCTACGCGCTTTTCAATCGGCAATGCGAGAACTGCGGTTTGTCTTTGACGCCGGACGAGACCAATAGAACCTGACCATGGTTGGAACCGGAGATTCGAGGCCGGCGTCTGGCGGAGTCCATGCGATCGTCGTGATGGCGAAGGCGCCGCTCGCGGGCGCGGTGAAGAGCCGGCTCGTTCCGCCGCTCGGCGCGGACGATGCGGCGGAGCTGAACCGATGTTTTTTGCGCGATTTGAGCGCGACGATCGAGCGAGCGATCGCGATCTTCGCGGCTAAGCATGGCGGTCGCGCGGACGGATTGGTGGCGTTTACGCCGGCAGGCGCGGAAGCCGCATTTGATGGCGTAACGCCGTCGGCGTTCCGCTTGATCCCGCAGCGCGAAGGCGATTTGACCGCCCGCCTGATTGGAGTATGCGAAGATCTGTTCGCGGAGGGTTACGCATCGGTAATCCCGATGAATTCGGACAGTCCGACTTTGCCGGCGCGGATTCTCGTCGCCGCTCTGGCGGCGATGAATCGTTCCGGCGATCGCATCGCGATCGGCGGCGCCGACGACGGCGGCTACTGTCTGATCGGTCTCAAACGGACACATCGGCGGATCTTCGAGCAGATCGCCTGGAGCACGCCGCTGGTTTATCGCGAAACTCTGGAGCGCGCCGGCGAACTTGGGCTTGAAGCCGTCGAACTCGAACGCTGGTATGACGTTGACGATGCCGCGGCGTTGCGGCGGCTGGAAGCGGAACTTTTCGGCGAAGGAGCGGGCGCGCGGCAGGGCGATCCGGCGCCAGCCACACGCGCCTATCTGGAAATTCTCGCGGCGAAACCCCGCGTGGGCCGATCAGGATCGATGATTGAATAATATTTCGCCCGCTGGCGCCTGCCCACGGCTGTAATCGACAGGTTGGATGGCGGATGCGTTGCCCGACAGAAGGGCGCATGATAGTTCCAGAGCGCGGTGGCGGCAAAGAAGTCCATTGAGTCGGTGGGTCTGGTGGTGCGGAATGATTATCCCGCCAACGCGATCGCGCTTGCGGCCCATCTGTGCGGATGGCTGCGGGCGGAAGGATTGCGCGCTTTGGCGAATCCTGAGACGGCGGAGCGTATCGGCGCCACGGCCGTTTCCGAAGCCGAATTGATGGCGCGCTCCGAGTTGATGGTGGTCATGGGCGGCGACGGCACGCTGCTCGGCGTCGCGCGTCATATCTGTCAGCGCGCGGTGCCGATTCTGGGAATCAACCTTGGCGGTCTCGGCTTTCTGACCGAGGCGACAACCGACGAAGCGATGGCGACGCTCGCGCGCGTGATCGAGGGCGATTACGAGGTCGATCGGCGCATCATGCTGGAAGCCGAGATCGAACGCGTCGGCGGCGGCGCCGAGTGCCGGATGTCCTTTCTTGCGCTCAATGATGTGGTGATCGTCAAGCGTCCGGTCGGGCGGATGCTCACGGTGGAAATCAAGGCCGATCACATGCCGTTCTGCACCTATCGCGCGGACGGGTTGATCGTGGCGACCCCCACCGGTTCCACCGCGTACGCATTGAGCGCCGGCGGCCCGATCGTCTATCCGAATCTAGGCGTGATCGTTCTCGCTCCCATCTGCCCGCACACCTTGAGCAATCGGCCGGTCGTGCTGCCGGACAGTTTCGAGCTCGAAGCGCGGGTCAACGTTGACGATCAGGGCGCGATTCTGACCTGCGACGGGCAGGAGTCGGCGCCGCTCACCTCCAACGACATCATCCGGGTGCGGCGCGGCAAGCACTCGGTCGCTCTGATTCGTTCGACCCATCCGTATTTCGAAATCTGGCGCGACAAATTGCGCTGGGGGTGATGCGCGGGGCGAGGGATGCTGGCGCAATTGCGCATCCGCAACTTCGCCGTGGTTGAGTCCGCGGATTTGTCTTTCGGTCCCGGACTCAACGTGCTGACCGGAGAAACCGGAGCCGGCAAGACTATCGTGATGACCGCTTTGGGCCTCCTGCTTGGCGAGCGGGCGTCGCCCGAGATGGTGCGTGCGGGCGCGAAAGAGGCGGTGGTCGAAGCGGTATTCGAAGTCGAGGGCGAGACCGCGCCGGCGGATGCGGCCGAATTTGTCGATTCGGAAAATCCCCGCGAACTGATTATCCGGCGCATGATCGCGGACGGCGGCCGGTCGCGGCTTACCATCAACGATTCGTCGGCGACGGTCGGCGCATTGGCGCGCATCGGCGCCGCCCTCGTTCAAATTTACGGCCAGCACGAGCAGCAATCGCTGTTGCAGCGCGAAAGCCATCTCCAAATCCTTGATCGGCATGGCGGCCTCGAAGCGGAATTGGATCAATATCGCGCGGCATACGATCAGGCTCGCACGCTTCGCCGCCGCCTTGATGAGCTTGCGGATCGTGAACGCAACCGCGCGGACTTGCTCGATATGGCGCGCTTCCGTGTCGCGGAACTCGAACGCGCGGCGCTGGAGGCCGGCGAAGATGAGAAGCTCGCTGGCGAACGGACCGTGCTCGCCAATGCCGCGCGCCTGACTGAGGCCGCGGCCTCGGCCGAGCAGGCGCTGTATGGCGGCGAAGGCGCGGCCGTCGACGCGATCGCGCGCAGCGAAAACCGCCTTACCGACGCCGCCGCGATCGATCCGGCGTTGCGCGCGACGCTCGAACTGATCGCCGCCGCGCGGACGAATCTTGAAGAAGCCGCTCGCGCGCTTGCCGCATATTCCGCCCGGATTGAAGCCGACCCCGCCCGTCTTGAGCAGATCGATAACCGCCTTCAGGAGCTGACGCGGCTGAAGCGCAAATACGGCGGCTCGATCGAATCGGCGCTTGAAGTGCTCGACCGCTCGCGGCGCGAGATCGCCGAGCTTGAGGCGGGCGAACAGAATCGCGCCGCGCTTGCCGCCGAGCTCGCGCACGCGGTCGAAGACCTTGCGGCGCGCGCGAAGCGCCTGTCGGCGCGGCGGAACCAGGCCGCGGCCGAACTGAAGCGGCGCATCGAGGCCGAATTGCGGACGCTCGGGATGCGCAACGCCGTCTTCGACGTGCGTCTGGCGCGAATCTCCGCGGAGGGAGTCGAATTTTCGACGCCCGATGGCGCGCTTGGGCCGGCGGGTTGCGACGCGGTCGAATTCCTGATTGCGCCCAATCTCGGACAGCCGCCGCTATCGCTTGCGCGATTCGCATCGGGCGGAGAACTGTCGCGCGTGATGCTTGCGATCAAGCGCGTCGAGGCGCAGCGGCGCGGCGTCGCCACCATGATTTTCGACGAGGTTGACGCCGGAATCGGCGGCGCGGTCGGCGAAGTGGTGGGCCGCAAGCTCAAGGAGCTCTCGCGCTTCCATCAGGTGCTCTGCGTGACCCATCTGGCGCAAATCGCGGCCTTCGCCGACGAACACTTCGTCGTCGAAAAAGAAGAGCGGCGCGGCGTCACGCGCAGCCGCGTTTCCGCGCTTGAGCCGCCCGGCCGCGCGGGGGAAATCTCCCGGATGATTGGCGGCAGCGCCGACAACGAAAAATTCCTGCGCGCCGCCCGCGAACTGCTCGACCGCGCCCGCGCCTGATTCTCCGTTCCGCATTCCGCCCCGCCCGCGGACGTGAAGCGCGCGCCGTCCTTGACCGTCGCGACGATGGCGGGTTAAGCCTTGGCGCGGAGCCGGGGCGCGCCGCCTCATCCGGGTCTCGATTGCGCGCGCCATTTCAACCGCGGCCGCCCCTGTCCGGAGGCATTGATGGGATCGCTTACCGATAAATACTGCATCGTCGGAGTCGGCGAGACGCCGCATATGCGGCCGTCGAACCGCACCACGCTGTCGATGGCGTGCGAGGCCGTTTCCAAAGCGGTCGCCGACGCCGGGCTTAAGCTTTCCGACATCGACGGCATGACCAGCTACCAGATCGGCGACTCGACGACGTCGCCGCACGTCGCGACCGCGCTCGGGATGCGGCTCAACTACGCGGTCGATATTCTCGGCGGCGGCTCGAGCGGCGAGGCGCTGGTCGCCCACGCGATCGGCCTGATCGAGGCGGGCTACTGCAAAACGATGGTGATCTTCCGCTCGATGAACGGGCGGTCGGGCCGCCGGATGGGCGGGCAGACGCCGGGCGGTCCCGTTCCGGTCGCGGTCGCCGAAGGCGACGGCCAATTCAACATGGGCTGGGGATGGACCACGCCGGCCCAGCGTTTCGGCATGTCCGCGATGCGCTATCTGCGCGACACCGGCTGCACCACCAAGGCGTTTGCTGAAATCGCCGTGGCGCATCGCTACCACGCCAGCCTCAATCCAAAAGCGATCCATCGCAATCCCATCGCGATCGAGGACCATCAGCGCTCCCGCTGGATCGTCAAGCCGTTTCGCCTGCTCGATTGTTGCCAGGAAACCGACGTTTCGGTCGCGATCGTCGTAACTTCGCGCGAACGCGCCTTCGATCTCCGCCATCCGCCCGTCTTTATCATGGGCGGCTATGCGCGCACGCTCACCGACAGTCCGCAGTGGAACTATTCGCGCGACGAGATTCATTACGTCGCCGGCAATTACGGATGGAAGCGCGCTTTCGGCATGGCCGGAATCAGCCACAAGGACGTCGACTTCGTCTCGTGCTACGACGCCTTCACCTTCACCACGCTGATCCAGCTCGAAGCCAACGGCTTTTGCCGCAAGGGCGAGGCGGGCGAATTCGTCAAGGGCGGACGCCTGCGAATCGATCGCGAATTGCCGAGCAATCTCTCCGGCGGCCATCTGTCGGAAGGCTACACGCATGGCGTGCAGATGGTGATCGAAAACGTCCGCCAGTTGCGCCATCGCGCCGATGACGCCTGCCCCGGATGGGCCGAAGGCCGCCATACTTATGATCGCAAGGCCGGATGCCGCCAACTGCGCAAAGCCGATATCTGCTGCGGCATGGGATGGGGCTGGGAAAATATGGCGAGCTGCCTGATTCTGCGCGGCATCGCCGCCTGACGCTCGCGATATTCGAGCTCTTGCCGATGCTAAATAGCTATAATCGAATATAAAGGAATATCGAGATGCCCGCGCCGATTGACTATTCCAAATTACGAATCGTCCCTGACTTCGACACCGCCGAATGGTGGGCGGCGGCCAGGGAGCATAAGTATCTCGTCCGCCAGTGTCCCGATTGCGGACATAAATGGTTTCCGCCGATTTTTCCGGCGTGCGCGCGATGCGGCTCGTTGAAGCCCGGATGGTTCCAGACCGCGGGCAAAGGCGTCATTCACAGCTATGTGGTCGTCGTGCAGCCGATCGTCGGCGCCTTTATCGGAACGGTTCCGTATGTGGTCGCGATTATCGAACTCGATGATTGCCGCGAGGCCGGCGGATCCGTCACCCGCGTCGCGGGCGTGATGCTCGACGACGAGCCGGAAGTCGCGATCGGCCTGCCCTGCGAAGTCGTTTATGAGGAGACCGCCGATCCGCGCATCGTGATGCCGCGCTGGCGCGTGAGCGGCTCGGCCGCCAACGTCTGGAGATTTAACGAGTAGTCGCTGCGGCGGGGCCGCGTCGCGCGGCCCCGCCGTTTTTCGTCAAACGCCCGCGAGCTTGTGCGCGTAGGCCGCGACCGATTTGAAATCGTATTCGCGATAGGCTTGAAGCTTCTCGGCCTCGAAGCCGCCTTCGGCGTGAACCGCCAGCACTTCCTGGTAGCCGCCGAAATCCGACGCCGTAAGGTCGCCGATCAGGTTCAGCAGCCGCAGCCGCTTGTCCGCGTCGAAGCCCTTCGCGCCGCCCATATATTTCAATACGTACTCGCGCGTCGCTTCGCTGGTCATATCCTCAGCCGCCGGCGCCGTGACCAGGACTCCGCCCGCGAGGTCCTGCACGATCTGCACCGCATGATGATAGTTGTGCGCGAAATGATATTTCGCCACGTTTGTCAGCAGCGTGTTCGGCACTGCGTAGCCTTCTTCGATCGTGCAGGCGGCGGCGGCGTGTTCGATCAGCCCGCGCACCGTCGAGTGATACGCCGCCAGATGCGTCAGCTTGTCGCGCACGTGCGCCGCGCGGCTCACGCCGTTCGCCTCCGCGATCGCGTAGCCCGCCCCCGCCATCAGTTCCAGCAACGGCAGTTTGTACGATACTGCGGTGAACCGATGGTAGCGCACGAAAGTCAGCGCCAGCAGGCCCGCGAATTCGATTTCGCCGTTGAGGAAAATCCGTTCGTTCGGCACAAACACGTCGTCGAAGACCGTCAGCGTCTCCATCATCTTGTGCCGCGCGCTGATCGGATGCTCGTATGGATCTTTCGGCGCGCTGCCGTGCGGACTCGCGATCAGCTTCAGCCCCGGCGTGTCGATCGGAAGCGCGAACGCGACCGCGTAGGCCTTGTCCTCCGCGCGCATCGCCCGCGTCGGCAGCACGATCACTTCGTCGGAGTTGGTCGATACCGACGTGTGGATCTTCGCGCCCCGCACCACGATTCCGTCCGGCCGTTCCTCGACCACCCGCAGGTAATAGTCCGGATGCTCCTGCGCGGTCGGCCCCTGCGAGCGATCGCCCTTCACGTCCGTCTGCGCCACGGCGACGGCGAGGTCCTGGTCGCGGCAGTGCCGATGGAACTTCTGGATCCGTTCGCGATATTGCGGCTTGCCCGCCGCCGCCAGCTTTTCGCCAATCAGATGCAGCGCGATCAGCGCGTCGCTCCCAATCTCTTTGATCAGCACCACCAGCGTCGCGCCCTCCCGCGT
>JAJXZF010000032.1 GCA_021780225.1 Deltaproteobacteria bacterium
CAAGCAAACACCACCGCCCTCCACTCGCGGCCCGTGGTGGCCAGGAAAACCATCCCTCCTTTCCCTGATGATGCTCACTTTCTATTCAGATGGTTGTCGAATCCGAACCTGTGCAGAGATTCCCTAGTGTCATGTCCCCTAAATAAGTTTGCACTCCGCGTCTATCTTGCGCTGCGCGTGGATGCCCGGATCAAGTCAGGGCATGACAAGCTCTATTCGTCATTGCCGGGCCCAGACCGGCAATCCAGCCTTGGCCGCCCCGCGATGGGCGGCCTGCGCGCCAAGTTGATAAGGCCTCAGGTGGAAGTTATTTGCGGAACACCACACCAGGCGTCCCCTCGCAATCGTAAATTTTACGGACGGCTTACGGGAGGAATATGGGAATTCGCACCGGCAGCGAGTACGTCGAGAGCCTGCGCGACGGGCGTACGATTTTTGTCAACGGCGAACGGATCAAGGATGTAACCGAGTACGGACCGTTTCGCGGCATCGTGGCGACGATGGCGTCGCTCTACGACCTGCAGCATGATCGGATCGGCGAGCTTACATTTCCGTCGCCGCGCGACGGCGCGCCGGTAAGCGCGTCCTTCCTGATGGCGGATTCCATCGAGGCGGCCGAGCGGCGGGCGCGAGCCGAAGAGATTCGGGCCGATCATACCTTCGGACTGATGGGCCGGATGCCGGATTTCTGCAACGCGCTTTTGACCGACGCGGCGACCGCGCAAGCGTTCGTCGGCCGCCGCGAAGCGCGCTACGGCGAAAATCTCGTCCGCTACTACGAGGAGGTTCGCGACCGCGACTGGTGCCTGACGCATACGCTGGTCGATCCGCAAATCGATCGCTCGAAAGGCCCGGCGGAACAGGACGATCCCTTCGCCGCACTGCGGCTGGTGCGCGAGACCGGCGCCGGAATTGTCGTTCGCGGCGCCAAGATGCTTTCCACGCTGGCGCCGTTCGCGAACGAAATTTGGGTGGGGCCGTTCTATCCGCGTCGTCCCGGCGAAGAGCCTTACGCGCTCTGCTTCTCAATCAAGATGGACACGCCGGGCTTAAAGTTCATCTGCCGCGAGACTTACGATACCGGCCGCAGCCGCTTCGATCGGCCGCTTAGTTCGCGTTTTGACGAAGAAGACGCGCTGGCGGTTTTCGACGACGTGCTCGTCCCGTGGGAGCGCGTCTTCATCAACAGCGACGTCGAGATCTTCAACAGCCTGATGGCGCGCACGCCCGGCTATGCGATGCTGCAGGGATCGATTCGCGGGATGGTCAAGTTGCGGTTCCTCGCCGGCCTCGCCTGTCATCTGGCGGAAGCGATCGGACGCGCCGAAACGCCGCACCTTCAAGCGCTGATTGGCGAGGTGGTCGCGAACGCCGAAGCGTTAAGCGGCCTGATTCGCGCGGGCGCGCACGAAGTGACCTGGGGCGCAACGCGCGGCACGCCGCACCGCTCGCTCGCCGCGACATTGTGGGTGCTGATTCCGCAGATGCAGATGCGGGCCGCCGAAGTAATCCGCCAGCTCAGTGGCAGCGGCCTGATCATGACCCCGAGCGAAAAAGATTTCGCCCATCCCGAGATAAGCGTTTATCTCGAAAAATATCTGCGCGGCAAAAATCTCACCGCTCGCGACCGCGTGCGGCTGTTCAAACTCGCCTGGGACATGATCGGCGAACCGTTCGGCAGCCGCCAGCTACAGTATGAATGGTTCTATTCGGGAGACCCTTATTTCACCCGCTCGAGATTTTACCGCTCGCCGATCGCGCGCGAGTTCAAATCGATGGTCGGCCGATTATTGCGCGACGACGATTGATTTTGCCGGGCATGCCCGGCCGGAAATTCATGCGCGGGCGCGCCGCCCCGCCGCGGCGCCGGCGATTTTGCCGAAAACCGAACCGGACATCAGACCAGTCCCGCCCGGATAGTTGAAGTAAAACAATCCGCCGACCAGCTCGCCGGCGGCGTACAAGCCGCGAATCGGCTCGCCGTCGGTGTCGATCACCGAGCCGGAGTCGTCGATCGACAGCCCGCCGAAAGTGAAGGTGATGCCGCAAGTCACCGCGTAGCCCTCGAACGGCGGCGCGTCGATCGTGTTCGCCCAGTTCGACTTGTCGATCGCGAGTCCTTCGGTGCGGCGGCCATCCTTGATGTTTGGATTGAACGGCACATCGGTTCGGACCGCCGCGTTATAGCCGCGCACTTCGTCCAGAAAACCTGCCAGATCGACGTCCTCGAGTTTGCCGGCAAGCTCCTCCAGCGTTTGCGCGCTGACTTTCGTAACCCGCTTGATTCGATATTCGTCGCGCAGCAGATGCGCGACCTTGCGATCGAAAACCTGCCAGGCGAATTGCCCCGGCTGTTCGAGGATTGCGCGGCCATATTTCGCGTAGGTGTAATTGCGGAAATCGGCGCCTTCGTCCACGAACCGCCGGCCTCGCGCATTCACCATGATCCCGAACGGATAGCTGTGCTTCTGAAAGCCGTCGCCGACGCTCAGATCGCCGAATTCCGGCGCGTTGCGGTCCCATCCAACCGCGTGGCATCCCGACCAATTCCCGCGCGGCATCGCGCCGATCTCCAGCGCCATCCGGATGCCGTCGCCCGTGTTGAACCGGGAGCCGCGCACCTTGACGAGGTCCCATCCGGGGCCGAGATAGCGCGTGCGCCATTCGGCGTTCGCTTCGAAACCGCCGGTCGCCAGCACGACAGCTTTGGCCGCGATCGTTTCCGTTCGTCCGTTGCGGCGAACAGCCACGCCGTGGACGCCGCCGTCGTCATGAACCAGTCTCAGCGCGCGGGTGGAATACGCGATATCAACGCCGTGGCGAGCCGCGATAGTGTAAAGGGAATCGATCAATCCGGGACCGCCGCCCCAGGCTTCGACGGTAAGACCGCCCCAAAACTTGAATTTTCCTTCGATCTTGAACGCCTGCCGCCCGTATATCGGCGCGAAGCGGACGCCTTTAGATCGCATCCAGAGCATCGTCTCGAAACTGCGGCCGACGAGAGTTTCCGCAAGGCGGGGATCGGTCCGGTATTGCGTCACGCGGCAGAGATCATCGTAAAACTGATCTTCCGAATAGACGCCGAAGTCGGTATTCGCCTTTTCCTCGGCCGTCAGATCGGGCATCAGCCGCGCGAGGTCGTCGACGCCGTTATACGCGACCCGCATCGCGCCCGCCGTGAACCGGCTGTTGCCGCCGCGTTCCGTTTCCGGCGCGCACTCGATCGCGATCACGCTCGCGCCCGCCTCCCGCGCCGCCAGGGCGGCGCAAAATGCGGCGTTGCCGCCGCCGACGACGATTACGTCATACGCCGAATTCATCGCTAACCTGATCTTTCCGCCGACGCCGCCCCGAGCGGCTATTTACGCTCACGGCCATCGGGCGGCGGAACGCTCATCGCAATCGACGCGTCGAGCGCCTCGTATTCATTGTAGCCAATCGTTTCGTAAAGCTCCGCTCGCGTTTGCATCCGGTCGAGCATCGCGGCCGCCGATCCGTCGCGCATCAGCGTTTCGTACAACTCGCGCACGGCGGCGCCTTCGACCCGCAACGACGAAACCGGCCAGATAACCATTTTGAAACCGAAGCTCTCGAACTCCGCGGCGGTGAAATAAGGCGTGCGGCCGAATTCGGTCATGTTGGCCAGCAGCGGTCCCTCGATCGCGCGGGCGAAATCGCGGAACATCCGCGCACTCGTTAACGCCTCGGGAAAGATCGCGTCGGCGCCCGCCGCCCGGTAAATGCGAGCGCGCGCGATCGCGCCGTCCAGTCCCTCCGACGCGGCCGCGTCCGTGCGCGCGATTATCCTCAGATGGCGGCGCGCGCGAACCGCCGCCGCCACTTTCGCCGCCATCTCGTCGCCGCCGATCAGCCGCTTGTCGTTCAGATGGCCGCATTTTTTTGGCAGGATCTGATCTTCGATTTGAACCGCCGCCGCGCCCGCGTCCTCCAATTCACGCACCATGCGCATCACGTTCAGAATGCCGCCGTAGCCAGTATCGCCATCGACCACCAGCGGCAATCCGGTCGCCCGAACGATCGTGCGGGTGAAGAGGCGCAACTCGTCGAGCCCGATGATTCCGAGATCGGCCAATCCGAGGCTCGCGCTGAGCGCGGCGCCGGAAAGATAGAGCGCCTTGAAGCCGGCGCGCCGGGCGATCAATCCTGCAAGGGCGTTGTGCGCGCCGGGAATTTTTAGAATACCGGGCCCTCGCCAAAGCCCCGCAAGGCGCTCGCCGGCGGGCATTGGATCGCATCCGTCATTGCCGAGCCACGTCATCTTCGATACCCGCGTCCGAACGGATTGTGCAATTATCCGGTTGTGCGATCGATACAGTCAAATCGCGGGCGGAGATCGCTTGGCGGCCGGGCGTTCGGGCAGGCGATTTTGAATCATGACGAAGCATGACGTTATCGTCGTTGGCGCGGGCAACGCCGCGCTCGCCGCCAGCGTTTCGGCGCGGATCAACGGCGCCGATCGGGTTTTAGTCCTGGAAAAGGCGCCCGAGGAATTGCGCGGCGGCAATACCCATTACAGCGGCGGGCTGCTGCGGATTGCGTTCAGCGAGGTTGACGAAATCTTGCGGCTCGTGCCCAAGGCGCGCGAGTTGCCCGGATTTGTCGAAGGCGTCGAGCCCTACCCCGGCGAGCTTTTCTGGTCCGACCTGCGCCGCATGACTTCCGGCCGCACCGATTCCGAACTCGGCGAAATTCTTATCTCAAATTCCTTCTCGACCGCGTGCTGGATGGCGGACCAGGGAATCCGCTTCGAACCCGCGATTTCGCTCGGCGCGGTGCGGGTCGGCAACGTGATCAAATGGCCCAAGGGCGCGATCGTGCGGGCGGCGAACGAAGGCGCCGGCTTGTCCCGGATGTGGTTCGCGGCGGCGCAGCGCCAGGACGTGGAAATCCGTTACGAAACCGCCGCGACGCGCCTGCGTCAGGACGGCCGCGGCCGCGTGATCGGCGTCGTCGTGCGCGACCCCTCAGGCGTTCACGAAATCGACGCCCGCGCCGTGGTGCTCGGATGCGGCGGCTTCGAGGCCAACGCCGCGTGGCGCGCGCAATACCTCGGCCGGCCCTGGGATCACGCCAGGGTTCGCGGCACTCGTTACAATCAGGGCGACGGCCTGCGGATGGCCTTCGATATCGGCGCGATGCCGGCCGGCAATTGGAGCGGCTGCCATGCGACGCCGATCCATGCCGGCGCGCCGCCGTTCGGCGACCGCAAACTGACCGACAAAACCAACCGCTTGTCCTATCCATACGGCCTGATGATCAACCGGCTCGGCCAACGCTTCGTCGATGAAGGAGAAGATCAGGCATTTTTCACTTACGCCAAATTTGGCGGGATCATCTTGAACCAACCCGGCGGGGTCGCTTACCAGATATTTGACGCGCAGGCCCGCGAACTGCTCGAGCCGCACTACTCGACCAGCGACCCCTTCACCGCGAACACGCTGCCCGAATTGGTTCGCCAACTCGACTGCGATCGCGAAACCGCACTGCGCACGATCGCCGAGTACAACGCCGCCGCCGGCCATGGCGAATTCAATCCCGGCGATCGCGACGGGATGGCGACGCGCGGTCTTGCGCCGCCGAAATCGAATTGGGCGCGCAAGCTCGACACGCCGCCGTTTCTCGCATGGCCCGTCACCGGCGGCATCACGTTTTCTTTCGGCGGCCTGAAGATCAACCAGCGCGCGCAGGCGATCGGCACGGATTGGCGGCCGATCGAAGGTCTTTACGTTTGCGGCGAGATGGTCGGCGGCCTCTTCCATAACAATTACCCCGGCGGCTCGGGCCTGATGTCCGGCGCGGTCTTCGGACGGATCGCGGGCGCAAGCGCCGCGCGCGGCTGATCGCGGACAAGCGCGGGCGGTTCGATCGATGCGTCAAATCGGTCTCAGAGCGGTTTTTATGCGCGGCGGCACCAGCCGCGCCCTGATGTTGCGGGCGGACGACCTGCCGCGCGAACGCGAACGCTGGGCGCCGATTTTTCTCGCCCTGATGGGCAGTCCCGACGCCAACGGACGCCAGCTCGACGGGATGGGCGGCGGCATATCGTCGCTCTCGAAAATTTGCGTGATCGGGCCGCCGAGCCGTCCCGGCGCCAATCTCGATTATACGTTCGCTCAAATCGGCATCCGCGACGCGACCGTCGATTACAGCGGCAATTGCGGCAACATGTCGTCCGCGGTCGGCCCGTTCGCCGTCGATGAGGGACTCGTGCCCATCGCCGGCGAAGAAGCGGCCGTCCGAATCTTCAACACCAACACCAGCAAACTTATCGTCGCGCGATTCGCGATGGACGGCGGACGGGCGGCCGTCGATGGAGCTTTCGTATTGCCGGGGGTCGCCGGCAGCGGCGCGCCGATTCGGCTTGAATTCGTCGATCCCGGCGGCGCGGCGACCGGCCGCCTGCTCCCGACCGGCAATCCAATCGATCGGCTGTCCGGCGCCGGTTTCGGCGAAATCGAAGCCACCCTCGTCGATGCGGCGAATCCATGCGTGTTTGTCGCGGCCGATACGCTCGGCATCGCCGGAATCGAAATGCCCGAGGAGATCGAAGCCAGACCCGATTTGCTCGCCCGCCTCGATGCGATTCGCGTCGCCGCAAGCCTGCGGATGGGTATAGCGCGGGACGCCGAAGCGGCGCGCAAAATTCCCAGCATCCCGAAGGTCGCCGCGATCGCTCCGCCGCGCGCCGCGCGCACCCTGTCGGGAGCCGAGCTGGCGGCGGCCGAGACCAATCTGCATGTCCGCATGATTTCACTCGGCCAGCCGCATCGCGCCGTCCCTCTCACCGGCGCAATGTGTCTTGCGGTCGCCGCCCGCATTCCCGGCAGCCTGGCGCATCGATTCGCGAGTCCGGGGAATTTACCCTCCGACCCGGTGCGGATCGGCCAGCCGTCCGGCGTGACCGTGGTTGACGCCGACGTTTCCCGGAATGAGCGCGGATGGCATGCGCGTCAAGCCACGGTTTACCGCACGGCCCGCCGCCTGATGGAAGGAACGGTTTACTGCAGGGCGGCGGCGAGCGGACAATAACGAACCGCGCCGCGCGGACTCGTCGATACATCGACGTTGCCCGCGCGCTCCTCATCCGTATTGCATCACGCCCAAAGTCATGGGCAATCTTTACGGGCCACGCACCGCGCGCTCCCGTCCCTGGAGCACGCCCGAGGCCTCGATTCGCGCAACTTAATCCCGTGCCGGAATTTGAATTCATGGATCGCCCTTGATGGCAGCCGCACCGTCACACAGCAATTCGCCCCCCGATTTGATCGCCGAGCCGTCGAACAAATGGCTTATCGCCGTCGCGGTGATGCTGGCAACGATCATGGAGGTGCTCGACACCACGATCGCCAACGTCGCCCTGCTGCATATTCGCGGCAGCCTGTCCGCCGACGTCGATGAAGCCGCGTGGGTGCTCACCTCGTATATCGTGGCCAACGCGATCG
>JAJXZF010000002.1 GCA_021780225.1 Deltaproteobacteria bacterium
CGCAGGCGCGCGGCGTACTTGCGCATCTCTTCCTGCATCCGCAACGCGGCGAAGAGCGCGCGCTGCGGATGGTCTTCATACGCGACCGGCGCGCCGAACAACGCGAAAATGCCGTCGCCGGTGGACTGGACGATATAACCGTCGTAGCGATGCACCGCGCCGATCATCAGCGCGAGCGCGGGATCGACGATCGCGCGCGCCTGCTCGGGATCCAACTCCTCGAGCAATTCCATCGAACCCTTGATATCGGCGAACAGCGCCGTAACGGTTTTGCGCTCGCCCTCGGGAATATCGTTAAGCGCCTCGAGCGGCGCCGACTTGACGGCCATCGCGGGCGTGGCCGGACGCTCCGCTGCGGACGGCGGCGCGGCGGTTTCCGCGCCGAGCGGCGCGCCGCAATTGCCGCAGAATTTGAATCCGGGCGGATTCTCGAAACCGCACCGCGGGCATCCGCCGCGCAGCGCGGCGGCGCAACTGCCGCAAAATTTCATTCCCGCCGGATTGTCGGCGCCGCAAGCACTGCAACGCATGCGATCGGATTGTACCCTCGCGCGATTTCCCGCTCTAGCGGCGATATTAGTTTTGCTTTGCCGCCAATACAGAAATACGCCGGATTTGGTTTTTCGAAACACATCAAATCAGGCTGCCGCGGTCGCCGGCGCGCCGATTCCTCTCATTTCAAATTGCATCGCGGGTATCATCGCATTGTGCATTGACGCGCCGCGATCCCGAGGAAGTCCCAAGGTTTTATGGAGGTTCCGATTGGGGGCACGAAACCTGCTCAACCTATAAACCATGCTTGATCTGATTTTCGTCGCCGCCACGTGCGCGTTTTTCGCCATCGCGCTCTGGTACGTCAGGGGATGCGAGAAACTATGAGCGCATTGGAACTCGTTTTCGGAGCCGCGATAGCGATTGGACTTACCATTTACCTCGTTTACGCGATGCTGCGGCCGGAAAAATTCTAGGAGACGCGCTTGCTCGCCAACGCCATCATCCAAATCGGACTTTTCACGCTGCTCGTCACCGCGATCAGCGTGCCGCTCGGCCATTACATGGCGCGGGTTTTCGCCAACGAAAAGACGTTTCTCGATCCGCTGCTGAAGCCCGTCGAGCGCCTGATCTACCGGCTCGGCGGCGTTCATCCGGAGAATGAACAGACCTGGGTCGAATACGCCGTCTCGATGCTGCTGTTCAGCGCCGCCGGGATGCTCCTGCTCTACGGGCTTGAGCGATTGCAGGGCTGGCTGCCGCTGAATCCGCAGGCTTTCGGCGCGGTCGCGCCCGATCTCGCGTTCAACACCGCCGCCAGCTTCACGACCAATACCAACTGGCAGGCCTACGGCGGCGAAACGACGATGTCGTACCTGACCCAGATGGCGGGACTGGCGTTCCACAATTTCGTTTCGGCCGCCGCCGGAATCGCCATCGCGATCGCGGTGGTCCGCGGTTTCGTCCGCCGCAATTCCAAGACTATCGGCAACTTCTGGTTCGATCTCACGCGCGCAACGCTGTGGATATTGCTGCCGGTATGCGTCGTGATGGCGTTGGCGCTGGTATGGCAGGGCGTGCCGGATAATTTCGCGCCGTACGTGCGGGCTAAAACCGTCGAGGGCGCCGTGCAAACGATCGCCCAGGGTCCGGTCGCCTCGCAGGAGGCGATCAAGGAGCTTGGCACCAACGGCGGCGGCTTCTTCAACGCCAACTCGGCGCATCCCTATGAGAATCCCACGCCGTTTTCGAACCTGATCGAGCTGCTCGCGATTTTCGCGATCGGCGCCGGCCTGACCCACACCTTCGGCAAGATGGTCGGCGACAGCAAGCAGGGTTGGGCGTTGTACGGCGCGATGGCGATTCTTTTCCTGATGGGCGTCGCGGTCTGTACGTGGAGCGAACAAAGCGGCAATCCGATGCTCGCGCGGGCCGGCGCCAACGAAGTCGCGTCCGCCGCGCAAAGCGGCGGCAACATGGAGGGCAAGGAGGTCCGTTTCGGCATTGTCGATTCCGCCCTGTGGGCCACCGTCACCACCGACACTTCATGCGGCGCGGCCAACTCGATGCATGACAGCTACACGCCGCTCGGCGGATTCATCCCGCTGCTCGACATGCAAGTCGGCGAAATCATCTTTGGCGGCGTCGGTTCCGGATTGTACGGCATGCTGGTGATGGCGATTCTGGCCGTCTTCATCGCCGGGCTGATGGTCGGCCGGACGCCCGAATATTTGGGCAAAAAAATCGAAGGGCGCGAGATGAAGCTCGCGATGCTCTTCATCCTGATTTTTCCGCTCGTGATATTGATCCCGGCGGGTCTCGCGGTGGTGCTGCCGGCCGGTCTCGCCGGCGTCACGAATCCCGGCCCGCACGGCTTCGCGCAGGTGTTGTACGCCTTCACCTCGGCTTCCGCGAACAACGGATCGGCCTTCGCGGGACTCAACGCCAATACTAATTTTTACAACGCCACGCTGGCGTTCGTGATGCTCGCAGGCCGTTTTCTGATGAAAATTCCGGTGCTGGCGCTGGCCGGTTCGCTGGCGGCGAAAAGGTCCGTCCCGGAAAGCGCGGGCACCTTTCCGACCAACGGCGCGATCTTCGTCATCCTCTTGATCGGCGTGATTCTGATTGTCGCGGCGCTGACGTTTTTCCCGGCCGACGCGCTTGGCCCGATCGTCGAGCAGCTCGCGATGCGCCACGGCCATCTGTACTGAATCGCGCGGCCGGCATTACTCAGTCGAATATTCATCCGGTCAATTGACTTACGGAATTGCACACAATGGCTGAACGCAAAGCGACTCCGCTCTGGGAAGGAAAAATCGTGCGCGCCGCCGCGCTCGATTCGCTCCGCAAGTTCGATCCGCGCATCCAGGCGAAAAACCCCGTGATGTTCGTGGTCGAGGTCACCGCCCTCGCCGTCACGCTGATAATTCTTTGCAATCTTGCCGCCGGCGTCCATCGCCAGCTCGGTTTCGAGATTCAAATCGCGCTCTGGCTCTGGTTCACCGTCGGCTTCGCCAACTTCGCCGAGGCGATGGCGGAAGGCCGCGGCAAGGCGCAAGCCGACAATTTGCGCAAAACCCGCACCGAAACCATGGCCAAGCGCATCGGCGCGGACAGCGCGATCGCTATGGTCGCGGCGACGCAGTTGCGCAAGGGCGATGTGGTCATGGTCGCGGCGGGCGACGTCATTCCCGGCGACGGCGAGGTGATCGAGGGCGTCGCGGCGGTCAACGAGGCGGCCATCACCGGCGAATCGGCCCCGGTGATCCGCGAAAGCGGCGGCGACCGCAGCGCCGTCACCGGCGGCACCACGGTCATTTCCGACTGGATAAAAGTGCGCATCACCGCCAACCCCGGCGAAACCTTCCTCGACCGCATGATCGGCCTCGTCGAGGGCGCGCAGCGTCAAAAAACGCCGAACGAAATCGCGCTCAGCATCCTGCTCGCCGGACTCACGATCATCTTCATGATGGTCTGCGTCTCGCTCTATCCGTTCGCTCGGTATGGCGGAACGATTTTGACCCTGCCGGTGCTGGTCGCGCTGCTCGTCTGCCTGATTCCGACGACGATCGGCGGATTGCTCTCCGCGATCGGCATCGCCGGGATGGATCGCCTCGTGCAGCACAACGTGCTCGCGATGTCCGGCCGCGCGGTCGAGGCCGCCGGCGACGTCGATACGCTGCTGCTCGACAAAACCGGCACCATCACGCTCGGCAATCGGATGGCCGAGGAGTTTCTGCCGGTCGCCGGCGTGCTGCCGCAGGAGCTGGCCGAAGCCGCGCAGCTCGCCTCGCTCGCCGACGAAACTCCCGAAGGCCGTTCGATCGTGGTGCTGGCGAAACGCGCCTACGGACTGCGCGGGCGCGAGCTTGGCGGCGACGGCGCCGAATTCATTCCGTTTTCGGCGCAGACGCGGATGAGCGGCGTCGACCTGCACGGCCATCGGATTCGCAAAGGCGCGACCGACGCGGTGAGCAAATTCGTCGAGGAGCACGGCGGCCACGCGCCCGCCGACCTCAAGGCGATGGTCGAGAAAATCGCGCGCGCCGGCGGCACGCCCCTGGTCGTCGCGGACAATTCCCGGATGCTCGGCGTGATTCATCTGAAGGACGTCGTCAAAGAGGGCATCCGCGAACGCTTCGAGCGGTTGCGCGCGATGGGCCTGCGCACCGTGATGATCACCGGCGACAATCCGCTCACGGCGGCGGCGATCGCCAAAGAATCCGGCGTTGACGACTTCCTCGCCGAAGCGACGCCCGAGACCAAGCTGCGCCTGATTCGCGAGGAACAGGCGCAGGGCAAGCTGGTCGCGATGATCGGCGACGGCACCAACGACGCGCCCGCGCTGGCGCAGGCCGACGTGGGAATCGCGATGAACGCCGGCACGCAGGCGGCGCGCGAAGCCGGCAACATGGTCGATCTCGATTCGAATCCGACCAAGGTGATGGAAGTGGTCGAGATCGGCAAGCAGTTGCTGATCACGCGCGGCGCGCTCACCACTTTTTCGATCGCCAACGACGTCGCGAAATACTTCGCGATCATTCCGGCGATGTTCGTGATCGGCTATCCCGACCTGCAGGCGCTCAACATCATGCATCTGGCGACGCCTGAAAGCGCGATTCTCTCGGCCGTCATTTTCAACGCGCTCATCATCATCGCGCTGATTCCGCTGGCGTTGCGCGGCGTCGCCTACCGGCCGCTCGGCGCCGCCGCGATTCTGACGCGCAACCTGCTCATTTACGGACTGGGCGGCGTAATCGTCCCGTTCATCGGCATCAAGGCGATCGACCTGATCGTCTCGGCGCTGCATCTCGCCTGACCCGCGGAGAAGACCGAAATGCGTATCTGGGCCGCCATTCGAATGACTATCGTGCTTACCGTATTGACCGGAATCGCCTATCCGCTGGCGATCGCCGCGGCGGCGCATGCGCTGTTTCCGCGGCAGGCCGGGGGCAGCCTTGTGACGCGCGGGGGAACGGTCGTCGGCTCGGCGCTGATTGGCCAGAATTTTTCCGATCGCCGGTATTTCCGCGGCCGGCCCTCGGCCGCCGGCGACAAGGGCTATGACGCGGCGAACTCCGGCGGCTCGAACCTCGGCCCGACCAACAAGTCGTTAATCACCGCCGTGGCGGCCCGCGTGCGCGAAGTGCGCGAGCGCAATCCCGGCGTCGCCGGCGTGCCGGTCGATTTGGTCACGGCCTCGGGCAGCGGCCTCGATCCCGAAATCAGCATCGCCGCCGCCGACCTGCAGATACCCCGGGTTGCCAAGGCGCGCGGGCTTGACGAAGATACGGTCAGGAAGCTGGTTCGCGCCAACACCGAAGGGCGCTTTCTGGGTTTGTTCGGGGAACCCGGAGTGAATGTACTGATGCTGAATCTCGCGCTCGATCGGCTGCGCGCGGGCGATCGGCCGGCCGGCTCGTGAATGGACCAGGACAAGCGCCCCGAACCTGAAGCCTTTCTCGACCTCGCGCCGCATCCTCAACGCGGGCTGCTGAAAATTTATCTGGGCGCGGCCGCCGGCGTCGGCAAAACCTACCGGATGCTCGAAGAGGCCCATCAGATGCGCCAGCGCGGCGTTGACGTGGTGGTCGGCTTCGTCGAAACCCACGGCCGCGCCGAGACGGCGGAGCGCGCGGTCGGACTCGAAATCGTGCCGCGCCGGCGGCTCGATTATCGCGGCGTGACGGTCGAGGAAATGGACCTCGACGCGATTTTGGCGCGCAAGCCCGAATGGACGATCGTCGACGAGCTGCCGCATACCAACGCCGCCGGCTCGCGCCATGAAAAGCGCTGGCAGGACGTCGAAGAACTGCTCGCCGCCGGCGTCAACGTTATCACCGCGATGAACATCCAGCACCTCGAAAGCCTCAATGCGATCGTCCGGCGCATCACCGGCGTCGAGGTGCGCGAGACCGTGCCCGACGCGGTGCTGACGCGCGGGGATCAGGTCGTCAACGTCGATTTGAGCATCGAGGGCCTGCGCGAACGGCTGCGCGAGGGCAAGATCTATCCCGCGGACCACGTCGAGCAGGCGCTCAAGAATTTCTTCAGGCCGAGCAACCTGACCTCGCTGCGCGAACTGGCGCTGCGCGAGATTGCGCGCGGACTCAACCGCCGGCGGGAGGATCTGGAAACCCGCCAGCGCGAAGGCGGACGGCGCACGCTGGTCGCCGACCGCCTGATGGTCGGGCTGTCATCGAACCCGCGCGACAGCGCCTCGCTGTTGCGCAAAGCTTCGCGCATCGCCGGCCAACTCAACGCCGACTGGTACGCCGTGCACGTCGAGACGCCCGCGGAATCGGTCGCGCGAATCGATACGCGCAACTTCGTCAAGCTGCTCGACAACATCAACCTGGCCGGCGACCTTGGAGCCGAGACCGTGTGGCTGAAATCCGACGACGTGGTGCGCGCGATGGTGGAATTCGCGCGCGAGCACGGCGTCACCAAGATTATCGTCGGCCGGACCAGCCAGCCGTTCTGGCGGCGGATGCTCGGCCGGACCGTGCCGCTGCGGCTGGTCGCCGCCGCGCCCGACCTCGACGTCGAAATCGCCGCGGCCGCCGCGCCCGAGGAAGAAGCATGAGCCGTCCGACGCTGCGCAACAGTATCCGCAACGGTTCGCTCGCGATGCTGGTGATGGTCGTGCTGCTCGGCCTCTACACGCTGCCGCACGTTTACCGGCTGGGCGGCGCGATTCGCGAAACGCTCTATCGCAATTACATCAGTATCGACGCCGCCCAGCACATGGGCGCCGCGCTGCGCGACTTGCAGGTGGCGGAGCTGGAAAACCACGCCGCGGCCGCGCTGCCGGCCGACCGCGCGGCCTTTTTCCACTGGCTCGATATCGAAGATCACGATTACACCGAAGTCGGCGAGCCCGCGCTCGCCGCCGATCTCCGCGGGCGGGCTAACCGGCTCTTCGCCGCCGTCGCCAACGCGCCTCCGGGCGCCCGGCACGACGCCGAATTCGCGGCGCTGCACGGCCGGCTCAACGATTTGATCGCGATGAACGAGACGGCGATGTTCCGTGCGGACAGCCGCGCCAGCCAGCTCGGCGGCCGCCTTGCCTATGAATTCGCGCTCGGACTCGCGCTTCTGCTCGCCTTCGGCACGGCGCTGTCGTGGTGGCTCGGATGGACCCTTGCGCATCCGCTCACCGACCTCGCCGAACGTTTGCGCGGAGTAAGCCAGCGCCGGGCGCATCTGCGGCTCGGTCCGCAGAAGCTCGCAGAACTTGACGCCGTCGCCCGCGAATTCAACGAGATGGCCGAGCGCCTCGAGCAGTACGACAAGCTGAATGTCGAGCGCCTGCTGTTCGAAAAGAGCAAGACCGAAGCGATTATCGAAAGCCTCGACGACGGCGTCGTGCTGATCGATCGCGACGGCGTCGTGATCCATATCAATCAGACCGCCGCGATCATCCTCGGCCTCGAGCAGGACGCCGCGCTCGGCGTCTCCTT
>JAJXZF010000038.1 GCA_021780225.1 Deltaproteobacteria bacterium
ATCGAGGCGAAGGCGTTGCGCAAGCTGCGCCAGACCGGCCGTTCGCGCAATCTCGAAGGCTTCATGGAGCGCGAATAGACGGGGAGTCCGCGATGCCTGCCGACGCCGTGCAATCGCGAGCGATGCTCGCCGAAATATGGCGCGGCCTCGGCGGCGATCCGGCGCTGACTGATCGCGCGGGCGTGGAAGGCGGCCGCGAACTGCCTCCTAATGCCGCCTCGCGAGGCGTGACCTGCATGGCGTACCTGATGTTCATAGATGAAAGCGGCAGCGATCATCAGGAATCTCCGTACGAGGTGTTAGCGGGACTTGCCGTCGAAGACTGCTCGGCGTGGAGTCTTATAAATGCAATTCAGGAAGCCGAGAGAGAACTATTCGAACGCCGCATAAGCGCTGGTGCGTCGGAACTCAAAGGCAAGGAACTTCTGAAGCGAAAGACGTTCCGGTTAGCTGGTCAGATGCCGCCGATCGACGGAGACGAACGCCGTCGTCTGGCCGCGACGCTGCTCGATCGGAAAGCGGCGGTTTCGAAAAAGCAATTGACAGCGTTCGGACAGGCCAAGCTGGCTTTTGTGGGCCGAGTGCTTGAATTGTGCGCGCAGCATCAGGCTCGCGTTTTTGCTTCGATCATCGACAGGAACGTTCCCCGTCCGCCGGGGAAAGATTTTCTGCGCAAAGACTATTCATATCTGTTCGAGAGATTTTACTATTTCCTCGCGGAACAGCATGGTGCTCCGCAGGGCCTCTTAATCTTCGACGAACTGGAAAAGAGCCGTAGTCGAATCTTGCTCGACCAAATCGGCAGATATTTTCAACACACCGCAAAGGGCCGGATCAGGGCTTCGAGAATCCTGCCCGAACCATTTTTCGTGCATAGCGATCTGACGAGTTTGGTCCAGATTGCGGATTTGATTGCCTACATTATTGTCTGGGGCATCAGATTCGGGCAAATGAACCGGCCAACGCGGCCGGAAATTGAACAATTTGCCGACGCTGTAATGGCATTGCGTTATAAGGTCCAGGACTCCACCGTTGCAGGATGGTGGGGCATGTCACCTCCGATATGGAGTCTTACGTTTATCGACGACCTGCGGCCGAGTGGTCAAAATTAAAAAAGGCAATGCCCGGCGTTTCCACCGTTCAAAGCCTCCACCAGAAACAATAACCCGAATTCGTTTTTGCGTCAATCGTGCGCCTGGAAGTACCTCATTCCATCCCGCCAGTTTACGGGGGATCGCGCATTTGCTCGGTACTGCCTACCTGCGGTCAACGTCGATGGAGCCGTGCCGCTCGTGACGCCCAAAGTCGCCCCCGCGATGGTGACGCGCGGTTAGCGCAGAATTCCCGTCAGCTCGATCGGAATTGACGGCTGCGTCGGATCGTCGGTCGTGATCGTCAACGTCGCTGACACGTGCTGACTTCCGATTGGAGCGCCGAACGGGCCGACCCCGGCAATGAAGCCATACGGAAATACGATCTCCACCACGTGGCCTCCGCCGCGTGCCAGCGTGAAAATACCGGCGCCGCCGGTCACGGCGAATACGCCCATCAGCGCCGGAACATAGCCATGCAGTGTAGCGTTGCCGAGGTTGCGGATAATCACGCGCCGCGTCCGCGGACGATTGGTCACCACGCCGAAGAAAATCCGTTGCGGAAAGACGTGCGCCTTGACGCCCGGCGTCGAATTGCCGACGCCCGACAGATAGACGCGCGTCGGCGCGATTACCGCGCTGTTCGCGATTTCGACCGCGCCCGCTCGATTCCCCGCGCCGAGCGGCATGAACGCGAGATTGATCGTGCAGCTCGCGCCCGCGGCCAGCGGCGCCCGGCCGGCGCAATTATCGGTTTCGGGAAATTCCGCCGACGACGTCACGGAGAAAATCGTTATCGGATAGCTGAACGAATTGGTTATCGTCAGCGATTGCGGCGCGCCCTGCGTCGCGATCGTTCCGGGGCCGAAATCCATCGCGGTCGCCGACGGCGTCAGCGCCGGCGGGAGCACCCTGATCGGCACGCTCACGCTGCCGCCGCCATTCAGCGCCGCGACGATCGCCGCCTGGCCGGGGCCGACTGCGGTGACGATCGCGTTCGGCGCGACCGTGACGATCGACTGATCTGACGCGGTCAGCGTCAGATTTTGCGATCCCGTCAGATTGACGAGGCCGCCATTGGCCGTATTTGCCGGAACGCGGATTGGCAGTTGCTCGCCGATCGCCGCAAAGACGATCGGCGCTGGCGGCGGGGTCAGGCTCAACAGCGTGTTGGGCGGCAATTCGATTTGGATGAAGACCGGCGCGCTCGAAGCCAGCTTGTCGCCGGGGCCGCGCGCGACCGCGGTCAGCTTGTAGCGTCCGGGCTTGAGGTTCGGCGGAATCGCGATTAAACCGCCAAAAAGCGGAGGACCTTTGCGGCGCGAAGGCGTTACGAACCGCGCAACGAATGGCGAAAGACGATGCAGGACCGTGCCGCCGAGGCCGCCATCGCCGAGCACAGCGATTCCAGGTCGGCTGGCGGCAAGGGCGGGGATGGCTGATACGGTGAGTTGAATCGTCTGCTCGCTCTGAAAGACCGTCCCGGTCGTCGGCGCGACGATTTCGAGCGCGGGGCGCGGGCCAGCCGCCAACGCGCGTCCGCCGCCGATCAAAAGCGCGATCGCGGCGACGAATGCCGCGCCGATCGCGCGTCGGCCGAAACTTTCGCGTATCCGCCCGCCGCGCCAGGTCATCGCAGCACCGTCCATACCGCATCGGTCAGGGGAGTATTGAGCAGATTGATCGCTTCGGCCGGATTTCCGGTCACGCTGTCGAGCGCGCTGGGCGCGCCGAAGCCCAGCGTCTCCGCGCCGCCGCTATGGACGGCCGCGGCCGGGGTCGCCGCCGGCGATGCGTTGTTGACCTGGCTCGCGTACGGAACGATCGCGTCGCTCTGATTACTCATCAGCTTCGGCCAGTTCCGCGGCGTCAGGTCCTGCGCGAGAGGATCCTCGGAGCACCAAGCGGTCAGAAAATCCTCGGTCAGGGTCGGATTCGTCGTCAAATCGTCAAGCTGCGACTGGCTCATCACGCTCGCGATATACGCAGTGGGAATTTGCGGCGTGAAAATAGGCACGGTCGAAGCGGGCTGTATCGCCTGGAGCGCCGCGCTCAGCGCGCCGCCGCTCCCGTCGCCCGCCAGATCGCCCATCGCGCCCGAGATGCTGATATTCAGTTCGTTAACCGTGACATACACGAACGAATAAAGATCGTCTGTCGCAAGCGTGTCGCGCACGCACTCGTTGGCGTTGGCCAGCAGCGTCAACGCCAGCGGCGATCCGAGATGAGGAGTGTCGACGGTGACGAGCTTGTGGACATTGCCCTGGCCGAAGGTCGTGGCGCTGGCGAAGCTCTCCAGCAGCGGCATCGTGCGCGTCACGTCTCCCCCCATGCTATGGCCGACGACGTCGGCCTGCACCGCGGCGACCGCGATTCCGGCGGGATTCGCGCCCGCCTTGAATGCGGAGATAAAGCTGTCGATCTGTTGCGCGACCTGGCCGGCATTGTAGGCAAAACCCAATGAATTGGCCTTCGCCCCGCCGACGATATCGTACGCCGGCGTGGTGCTCGCCAATGACCCGCCGATATCGAATGAATAGTTCGCGAGACTGACGGCGAAGCGCGGATCGCTCACGCCGTTGCTGTAGAGCGGACCGAAGTTGTTCCAGTCCGACGGCTCGCCCCATAGCCCGTGCGTCAGCACGATCAGCGGCCGGATAATCGCGACCGGAGTCGAGCCGCTATCGGCGCCGTTCGACGCGGTCCATTGAAGCGCGATCGCGCGTTGCTTGAGCGCGTCGTCGCCGCCGCCCGCGCGCGCGAAGTCGAGGGGGGAGCGATAGATCACGAAGGCCATCGGGCCGGCCGCGGTCGTTACGGACGCGACGGTCACGGCGCTCTGGTCGATCGGCGTGGCGCCAATCGCGCCGACCGCGCCGTCGTCCGTGATCGACGTGCTCGGCTGATTCTGATCGTTGATGACCGTAAACGTAAAACTCTCGCCCGCCGCCGCCGCGCTCACCCGCAGAACGACCTCGGCCACGCCTTCAGCCGCCACTCCCGCGACCGCCGTACCGCCGTTCGCCAGCGTATCGGCGTCGGTGGTTACGGCGGGACCATTGAGCAACGCCGGCACGGGATCGACGATCGCGAAAGTTGCGGCGTTGGCCGGTCGCGCGCCGGCGATCCATAAGCCGAGCGCCATGCTCGCGATCAAACCGGGCATGCGCCCGCGCACATTTCGACAAGAATCCACTCGCTTACCCACGGATGCGATTTATAACGCAAAGACGCGCGCGATCATAATTCGTCGCGCCGATCGGCGCGGCTTTACGCCCGCTCCCGCGATCGATTAGAACGAGACACGGCTCATACGCAAAAAATTTAACTTCGGGAGGGAGCAGCCATGGGCGACAGGGTGACTTCGAAACCGATTATCTCGGCGGATTCGCATGTGATGGAGCCGCCGGACACCTATCAGGCGCGAATCGATCGCAAATATCGCGACACCGCGCCGCATATCGTCTTCGACGAGCGGCGGGGCGATACTTTCGTCGTCGAGGGGATGACCGAGACGGTGCCGATCGGTCTGGTCGCGGCGGCGGGCAAGACCGCCGAGGAACTGGCCGGCGCCGCGTCGCGCGCCAAATTCGATGAGCTGTTACGGGGCGGATGGGACCCGACGGCGCGCATCGCCGATCAAGACCGCGACGGCGTCGCCGCCGAAATCATCTACCCGAGCGTCGGCATGATCTTGTGTAACCATCCGGACGCCGATTACAAAAAAGCCTGCTTCGACGCCTACAACCTCTGGATCGCGGAATATTGCGCGCCCGCGCCGGCGCGGCTGATCGGCTTGGGGCAGACCGCGATGCGCTCGCCGGAGGAGGGCGCCCGCGACCTCGAACGGATCAAGGCGATGGGCCTGCGCGGCGTGATGATGCCAGGATTTCCGGTGAAGGAAGACTACGACAGCCAGATTTACGACGATTTCTGGGAAGCGGCGATCGCCCTCGATATGCCGCTGAGTTTCCATATACTCACTTCGCGCGAGGGCGTGGCCAAGCCGGCGCGCGGTCCCAAGATCAACTCGTTCATGTCGATTATCCGGGGCAATCAGGACATTATCGGCACGTTCATTTTCGGCGGCGTCTTCGAGCGCCATCCGAAGCTGAAAATAGTATGCGTCGAGGCCGACGCGGGCTGGGCGCCGCATTTCATGTACCGGATGGATCACGCCTGGGAGCGGCATCGTTTCTGGATGACCGGCGCGAAGCTGTCGCATCCGCCGAGCCACTATTTCCGCGAGAATATCTATATGACGTTCCAGGACGACTGGGTGGCGTTCAAAATGCATGAGATGTGCAATATGCGCCGCCTGATGTGGGCGAATGACTATCCGCACAGCGATTCGACGTGGCCCCACTCGCAGGAACTGCTGACGAAGCATACGGCGGGGATGCCGCAACAGGAACGGG
Organism: Deltaproteobacteria bacterium; assembly: GCA_021780225.1. Classification (GTDB taxonomy): domain Bacteria; phylum Desulfobacterota; class Binatia; order Binatales; family Binataceae; genus JADMIL01. The sequence goes on from JAJXZF010000038.1 coordinate 5,510, forward strand.
ACTGGGTATTGCACGACAACTGCGCCGAGCTCTACCACCTCGCCTCGTGAAGCGGCTTCTGCGGCGGGAGCGGGAGTTCGTCCCGCTCCCGCCGCGAACTGGAGATATTTCGGCGCTGGAAACGGAGGGGCCTCAGCGCAGGGCCGACGCGGCCGGACCAATGCTCGCGTGGCCGCATCGTGCGCTCAAGGGTGCGCCGATCTCGCGGACGCTGCGCGAAGAGCGCGAGTCATCCTGATGGCGCGGGTGGGCCTATTTCGACGCCAGCGTCCTGGTCGAACGCTATGTGTGCGAGGAAGTTCGCGACAAGGATACTGGTAATCTATCCGTTGTGTTGATTTGCCGATGATCTCTTTTTCATTTAGTCTTTTCGCGGAATACGTCCTCATACAGTTAAATTTTTTGACTAAAGTACTATAGAGCGAGATTCGTCGGTGCGGCGGCTATCACTCAGAATGACGGCGATAATACTTGATTGGATCATTCCGAGTCTGTTCATCCTGTCATTCTTCGCTTCGCTCAGAATGACAGGATGAGCGAAGCGAAGAATCCCTGTCCGACGAAGATCGCTGGTCAGATGATGCGCAAAAAATCGCGGGGAAGAGAACGGCAAACGTGAAAACGCCGCGCGGCCGGGCGGAAGCGCGGCGTAAAATTCACGCCAATCCCACCTTCAGGCGGGCGGAGGCGTTGACGTGGCGGCTGTATCGCCGGGGGCGGGCGATTCGGGGGCGGCGATCGCGTAGCCGCAATCCTTGTTCGGACATTGCCAGCGCGTCCCTTCGCGTTTGGTCGTTTTTTCGACCAGATAGGTCGAACCGCAATCGGGACACGGCCGCGCGACCACCTTGTCCCAGCTCGCGAACTTGCACTTCGGATAACGGCCGCATCCGTAGAACAGCTTGCCGCGCCGGCTGCGCCGTTCGAGGATTTCGCCCTCCTTGCAATCCGGACAGGACACTCCCGTGCGCACCGGTTCGGCGCGCGTGCGCTTGATTCCGTCGCATTCGGGATAACCCGAGCATCCGAGGAACTCGCCGAAGCGCGAGCGCCGGCGCACCATCGGGCGGCCGCATTTTTCGCATACCTCGTCGGTGGCGGCGGGCGCCGCGGCTTCCTGCGGAACGATCTTGCCCTGATCGTCGCGCGTGAACTCTTTGGTGTTGGTGCAATCGGGATAGTTCGAACAGGCCAGGAACTCTCCGTTGCGCCCCCACTTGATCACCATCGCGCCGCCGTCAAGTTCGCATTTGAGGTCGGTCGGTACGCCCTTGCGCTTGACCTCGGGCATGGTCTTTTTCGCCTCGCCGAGCCGCTTGGCGAACGGACCGTAAAAGCGCTTGAGCGCCTTGACCCAGTTCTCGCGCCCCTCCTCGACGCCGTCGAGGTCGTTCTCCATCTGCGCCGTGAAGCCGGCCTCGATAATGTCCGGGAAGGCGGCGACCAGCAGGTCGGAAACGACGCGGCCGAGCGAGGTCGGCCGCAGCCGCTTGCTCTCGTCCTCCTCGACGTACTCGCGGTTCAGGATGCTCGCCATGATCGCCGCGTAGGTCGAAGGCCGGCCGATGCCTTTTTCCTCGAGTTCCTTGATCAGCGTGGCCTGGGTGAAGCGGGGCGGCGGCTGGGTGAAATGCTGCTCGGGAACGAACTTCAGGAGCTTGAGGATTTCGCCCTCGGCCATCGCGGGCAGATTCGCCGCCTCGTCGTCCTCGGAGGCTTCGTCCTGACCTTCGAGGTAGACGCGCATGAAGCCGTCGAATTTCATCGTCTGGCCGGTCGCGCGGAACATCGCGGACGCCGCTTCG
>JAJXZF010000065.1 GCA_021780225.1 Deltaproteobacteria bacterium
CCGTATGTCGAGGTCCATCTGGATAGCCGCGGCGCCGAAACCTTCGGCTCGCTGACCGCCAACAACGTCGGACGGCGCCTGGCGATTATCCTCGACGACACCGTCTATTCGGCGCCGGTGATCAAGGAGCCGATTCCGGGCGGCGACGTTCAAATCACCGGCAACTTCACGTTCGAGGAGGCGCACGAACTGGCGATCGTGTTGCGCTCGGGCGCATTGCCGGCGCCGGTCGAGATTATCGAGGAGCGCACCGTCGGTCCGTCGCTCGGGCGTGATTCGATTCATCAGGGCGAGCTTTCGTTTATCGTTGGCGCGGCGGCCGTGCTGATTTTCATGGCGATCTATTACAGCGGCGCCGGATTGCTCGCGGATTTCGGCCTGACGCTCAATATTCTCCTGCTGGTCTGCGTGATGGCCGCCCTCCAGGCCACGCTCACGCTGCCCGGAATCGCGGGTATCGTGCTAACGCTGGGCATGTCGGTCGACGCCAACGTGCTGGTGAACGAGCGGATGCGAGAGGAGTTGCGGGCGGGAAAATCGCCCCGCGAGGCGGTCAAGGTCGCCTATGAGCGGGCGTGGTCGGCGATCCGCGACTCGAATATTTCGACCTTCGTCGCCGGCCTGATTCTGTTTCAATTCGGCACCGGGCCGGTCAAGGGGTTCGCTGTTACGCTCTGCGTCGGCGTGGCGACGGGTATCTTTTCCTGCTTCGTGGTGACGCGCGCATGGTATGACTTTAAGATCCAGGCGCGGCGTTTGGCCAAAATCAGCGTTTAAAATGCTAAAATGTGCTGTAAAATCAGCAAACAGATAAATTAACGAATTTATAGACCGCAATAGAATATCATTGGTTCAGCGGTGGAAAGTCCTGAGACGCGGCGATGGTCTTTGACCATTGGATTTGGCAGAATACCTTGACTTCGCTTTACGGAACGTACTAGAAAAACGCGCGTTCCCAATGGCAGCTAAAACCTACGATGATGGCCGATAAGGACGATATCCTTCTGAATTCCCGTGAGGTCGCCTTCCTGCTCGACCTCAGCCCCGATACGGTCAATGAGTTCGCGCGGCGCAATATCCTGCCGGCCTTCAAAAAAGGGCGGCAGTGGCGTTTCCGCAAGCGCGATATCGCCTCCTTCAAGCGCCATCTGCGCGGCGTCAACGTGGCGGCCTGAGCCGGTCGGCGGGATGCGACTGGCGGAAGAAGCCGCTCGACGGCAGGCGCGGCGTGAAACAGATGGCGCGTTCCAAAACGATCGCAGCTGCGAGGTACGCTTCTAATGGCGGAGCCGCACGAGAGCCGCGTTTACTCCGATCTGGCTCATTTTTACGACAAGGTTTTCGGCCGCGCGTTCGTCGATCACGAGCATGAAGTAATTGAATCGCTGCCGTTTCGTCCGGGCCAGCGCGCGCTGGAAGTCGGCGTCGGCACCGGGATTTCGCTCGATGCCTATCCTCCCTATCTTCACATCGTGGGCGTCGATCCGTCCGACAAGATGCTTGCGCAGGCCGTCGCCAAGACGCGCGAAAACCATTGGGGCCATATCGAGCTCCAGCACGGCGACGCGCAGCAGCTCGAATTTCCCGACAACAGCTTCGATTGGGTGTTGAGCTTCCACGTGATGACCGTGGTGCCGGACCCGCGGCGGATGATGGCCGAGATGGTCCGGGTCTGCCGGCCGGGCGGCAAGATCGTCGTAATCAGCCATTTTGCCAGCCCGAATGCGCTGCTCTATCTGCTCGGCCGGGTCGTCAATCCGTTAACCAAGCTGCTTGGATGGACGACCCGCCTGCGCGCGCGCGACGTACTCGAGGGGCAGCCGATCGAAGTCGAGCGCCACGACCGCTTCTCGGCGATATCGGTGCATTACTGCATAATCGCGCGGAAGTCGGAGATGGCTGCGCGGAGGGCGTCATAACCCGCGAGACCGCGGCGGCGGCGATCTCTGGCCGCATTTCGGAAGTTCTTCGAGTCTGGTTCGATCAAATGTTCGAGCGGTTCAGGAAGCGATTGACCGGCGCGGCGATCGCGCTGGCGATGGTCGCGGTCGCGAGCGGCGCGGCTGGCGCGTACCAAGGCGGTGCGGTCGCCAACGGCGGCGCGATCGATGGCGTGGTCGTTTACGACGGAACGCCGCCGCCTATGAAACGGCTCGAAATCAGCAAGGACCGCGACGTTTGCGGCGCACATCCGCTCTACGACCAGTCGCTGATGGTCGCGCCTGACGGCGGAATCGCCAACGCCGTCGTCACCCTTCCCGATCTTCAAAAGGGCGAGCCGATCAAGCTGCTTGAAGGCGTCGTGTTCGATCAGAAGGGCTGCCAATATGCGCCGCATCTGATTGCCTTTCCCGCCGGCAGCACGATTAAAATCATCAACTCCGACGGCATCCTGCACAGTATCCACACCGAATCCACGATCAATCCGGTGGTCGATATGGCGCAGCCGGGATTCAAGAAGACGATCTCGGTGACGGTGGCCAAGCCCGAGGCGATCAAGGTGACCTGCGACGCGCACAACTGGATGGAAGGTTGGTGGTACGCGGCGCCGAATCCGTACTACGCCGTGACGGACGCGCATGGCCGTTTTTCCATTCGCAATGTGCCGCCGGGAACTTACATGATCGAAGTCTGGCAGGAAAAACTCGGCACGGCGCGCGAACAGGTCGTCGTGCCGGCCGCAGGCGTAGCGAACGTCAAATTCACGCTCAAACCCAGGTGATGCGAAGTTCTGACGCTCGCCGCGCGCTTCGCGGCCAGCTCGTTTTCGAGACCCGCGCCAGGCGCTAAAATGACGCCGATGATCAAACGGTTTGAACGGCTCGAAATCGCCGCCGGCGACCTCGACGACGCCGCGCGCGTCTATCAATCGAACTTCGGATTCACCGTGCGGCGTCCGGCTGGTTCGGATGAGGCGGTAATCGCAATCGGCGACGCCGAAATCCGGCTGCGCGCGGGCGCGGAGGTCGCGCCGCGGATCGCGGCGAACGGCGAGGGCATGATCGCGGTCTGGCTGGAGGCCGACGACGTCGATACGGTCGCGGCGGCGCTCGATCGCGCCGGCCTTGAGCGCCGGCCGGTGCGGCGCGAGGGCGGATGGCGCGTGCTCGAAGTCGATCCGAAATCGGCGAACATGACGCCGCTCTACATCTTCGATCGCCGGCAATAAGCCCGCTCGCCACAATTTTGCGAGCGGGCGCGATTCTCATTTCAGGCGCATCCAGCGCCGGACCTCTGGTCTCCAAATCGCGCGTTGTGGAGAACTTCCGGCAGGATTAGATTGAAATCATGGATGGGCGATCGCGGCTCATGCAGTGTGGTCCGCGCTCGAACGAGACTTTCGGCCGTTCAATCCGGAAGTATCAAGGACGACCACGGCTTTTCATTACGATCGTTGCAAGCATGCTGGCCGCGACGCTGGTTGGATGCTTCAACCGCACGCAACCGGCCGGCCCGGTTCCGTACGGCGGCGTCGCGGATTACATGTCCTACGCCAACACCGACAATTACGGTCCGCTTCCGTACTATTCGCCGATTGATTGGCTCTGGTACCCGGAGCCGTTTGGAATCTACCAGAATTACGGTTGGTATCCGTATTTTCGCGGCGATGGCGACCGCGACTGCGATGACGGTTACTGCGGCGGCGGCCGTCGCGCGCCAAACCCGATGGGCAATCCGCCGCCCGCGCCAACCTCGCCGCTGCGTTTTGAAATGGCCGGTCATGGGAGCGGGTCGATCGGCGAAGAACACGCCTCGATGGGCGGGGTTCACCTTGGCGGATTCGGCGGAATGCATGATTTCGGCGGCTTCCACGGCGGCGGCCATCGTTAGCCCCGCGCAACCTCAATGGCCGGGCGGCGCGTCCGGAGCAGGCGGCGTATTCAGACGAAATCGGGATCGAATGCGGCGCGAACCGCCGCTTCCATTCGGCGGGTCAAGTCGGCGCGGTCGGCGCTTTTCATTTCCGCGGTCGGAATCGGAGTCCCCAAACGGATTTTCATCCGGCGCCCCGGCACGACGAACCGGGCGCCGCGCGGCATGATTCCGCAGGTGCCGGAGATCGCCATCGGGACGCACGGCAGCCCGGTGAGAATCGCAAGCCATGCCGCGCCGTCGCTGAATTCGTGCACCTGGTTGTCGCTGTAGCGATGGCCCTCGGCGAAGACGCAGATGCGGTAGCCGTGGCGCGCGACCTCGCGTGCGCGCCGGATCGCTTTGCCGCCGGCTTCGCGATCGATCACGATATTTTCGGATTTATGCAGGATAAAGCCGAGAATCGGCAGTTTTTGAATCTCTTTTTTCGCGACGAAGCGGACTTCGCCCGGGATATGGCAAATCACCGCGAGAATGTCGAAAAGGCTCTGATGGTTGGCGACGAACACGCATCCGTCAAGCCCGGCGAGATTTTCCAGCCCTTCGAGCTCCACGCGGATGCCGCAGGTGCGCAGGATGCACCAGCTCCAGGCGCGGATTATCGGAGTCGCCGCGTGGCCGTTGTCAAAGAACGACGCGAGCGCCGAGGGGAAAGAGAAGATTACCGTATAGAGGACCGAAAGCACCGTCGCGATTACGCCGTAAATCACGCGCAGGCGGCGGAATTTCGAGACCGCGGGGAGGATTGCGGAGGCTTCAGGCGTCATCGCGGGATTGCGCGGCGCGGCGTGCTCGACGACGCGGCCGAGAGAGATTAGCTAATCGTTCAAACGTCGCCACGCAAGCGGAGCGAGGCCAACCATAAGCGCCGCATTCACGCGCCGCCGATCGGGAAAATCCGTTCAGGCCGAACGAGGTTGCGGGGTTTGCGCGGCCGCGATTGCGCGTGGCTGACGAATGCGCGGCGCCACCAGCGCGGCGGCCGCCAGCAACAGCAGCAAGAGTTGCGCCGCCAGCGTCTCGACCGTCGGATACAGGCCAAGCATCGCGATGGTCGGCACGTGATTGACGAAATTTGCCGCCAGCACGCCCGATTCCTGGAAGCTTGCGATTCCCTGTCCGGCGAAGATCACCGCCAGCGCGTAAAGCATCACCGAGGTGGCCGAGAAAAACGCGCCGATCGGGATGCGCTGAATCATCTTGCGCGCCATGATGAAGACGATTGCGAGCGCGATTGCGCCCGCGATTACGCCGAGGAAAATTGCGTGACGCTCAATACGTTCGGTGGCGCCGGAAACCAGCGCCTGAAAGAAAACAATGGTCTCGGCGCCTTCGCGCATCACTGCAAGAAACGCCGTCACTCCCAGAGCGATCGATGCGCCGGCATTGCCGCTGGCGTTCTCGACCTGCGCTTTGATGAAATTCTTCCAGCGTTCGGCCTGGCCGCGAGCGGTCAGCCATGAACTGACGTAAAAGAGGGTCGCGGCGGCGGTGAGCTGAAAGAGGCCTTCGAGCGTATCGCTGGTATTGTCGCCGAGAATATGGTTGACGGCCCATGCCAGCGCGAGGCTCACGCCGATCGCCAGCAATCCTCCGCCGTAAACGATCCGGGCGCGGCGGTCCTGTCCGGCTTCATGGACGCCAGCGACCAACGCCAGGATCACGAGCAGCGCTTCGAGTCCTTCACGAAACAAAATTCCCGAAGAATACAGGAAATACGGAACGGCGGTTGACGTGCTGAGCATACGTACCTGATTGATAATGATTATCAATTTGAAAATTAGCCCTCCGCAGCCGATCTTGTCAAGCTCATCGAGGCGCCGGCGGATTAGCTTGCCGCTTCCGCCCAGCCGGTGTAGTTTCAAACGAGAAGCGAGGCGGAGGAGCGTAAGCTCCCGCTTCGTCGTTTTTTTTCTGGCGGCGATGATCAGGAAGAGAACCCTTGCCGGCGGCCGTTGAATTGAGCCGATGCGATTGAACGGATCGTTTTCGCGTCCGCGACGGCTGGCTCGGACGGCGGTCGCAAGCGCGCTTGCCGGCTGGCGCGACCGGCGCGGAGAGCGACCTTCGTGCGGCTTGACTGCGGGAGCCGCAATCGACAGTTTCAACATAAATGCGGACCATGAACGCCGCTAAGGCGGCGGACGGCGGCAAGTTATCGGGAGGAGTTGGATGAGCGTAACCACGGTTGGGGTGATTGGCGCGGGGCAGATGGGCGGCGGGGTCGCGCAGGTGGCTGCGCAGGCGGGCGTCAATGTCCTCCTCAACGACGTTTCGGACGATTTCGTCAAGCGCGGTTTCAGCGCGATCGAGCGCAATCTGGATCGGATGATTCAGCGCGGACGTTTCAAACCGGACGAGCGCGATCGGATTCTGAAGCGCATCGACGTTACCTCGAAGCTCGACGATCTCCGGCATGCCGATTTCGTGATCGAAGCGGTGGTGGAGAACGAGGACGCCAAAATCTCGCTGTTCCAGAAGCTCGATCAGGTCTGTCCGCCGCATGTGATTTTCGCCTCGAACACGTCGTCGATTTCGATTACGCGGATGGGCGCGCGGACGACTCGCGCGGACCGGTTCATCGGGATGCACTTCATGAATCCGGCGCCGGCGATGCGGCTGGTGGAGATTATCCGCGGACTGGCCACCTCGCAGGAAACCTACGAAGCGACGCGCACGCTGGCGGAGCGGCTCGGCAAGAACACGATGACGGCGGAGGATTTCCCCGGGTTTATCGTGAACCGGATTCTGCTGCCGATGATCAATGAAGGCATTTACACGCTGTACGAGGGCGTCGGCGGAGTGATCGATATCGACACCGCGATGAAGCTCGGCACGAATCAGCCGATGGGGCCGCTTGAGCTGGCGGATTTGATTGGCCTCGATACCTGCCTTGCTATCATGGAGGTGATGCATCGCGTGTTCGGCGACGACAAGTACCGTCCGTGCCCGCTGCTGAAGAAGTACGTCGATGCGGGCTACCTTGGCCGGAAAGCCGGACGCGGCTTTTACACCTATGATCCTCAGGGCAATCCAATTGCGCCGACGGCGCAGAGCCGCTGACCCTGGCGGCCGGACGGCGGCGCGAAGGAGGGCGGCGAAATGGCGGTAAAAGCGTTCATCCTGATCGACACCTCGCCCGGCAAAGCGCGCGACGTGGCGGAGAAACTGCGGCAGGCCCCGGAAGTATCGGCGGCGCACGCCGTCACCGGCCCGCATGATATCGTCGCAATTATCGAGGCGGCGGACGTGTCGGCGCTCGGCGAACTGATCGTGCAGCGGATCCAGAGCGTCGCGGGTGTGAACCGCACGCTTACGTCGATCGTCGCCGACTAAAAGTCCGGCGCGGCCTGTTCGCCGGCCGGACAAATTGTCGCCGGGAAATTTCGGCGCCGCGCGCGAATTGGTTCAGCCGGCGCGCCGGCGTGAACGACAACGAGCAAGGAACCTGTGAGCGATGGCTGAGTTACCCGTAGTCAAGCGGTTGCGCAAAGAGATGGATACGCTCAAGCGGGAGCTTAATGTCGAGCTGCCCAAGGAGCTTGAACGCGCGCGTGCGCACGGCGATTTGTCGGAGAACGCCGAATGGGCGATGGCCAAGCAGCGGCAGGAGTTCCTGCGCGCGCGCCTGAACAACCTGGAAGCGCGCGTCGCCGAACTCGCGATGATCAATATCGAATCGATTCCGCGCGATACGGTCGGGCTGGGCAGCAAGGTGGAACTCGAGGATTTGGACGAGGGCGGCACTTTCGAATACGAAATCGTGGTGCCGGAGGAAGTGGACGGCGCGCAGAACCGCATCTCGCTTTCATCGCCGCTCGGCCACGCCTTGATCGGCAAGTCTTCGGACGACGATATTGAAGTGCACACGCCAAAGGGCAAGCGCGCCTATCTGGTGCGGCGGCTGATCACCATCCACGAGATAATCGCGCGCGACGCTGAAGCCGGCGGAGAGTAGGAGCGAACCGGCCGATGGCGCAGGAGAAATCCGGGGTTCCGTTGACGGCGGCGCTCGTGATGGGCGCTTTGATCGGCTTGGGCGCCGCGACGGGCGGCTACTTTATCAGCAACGGCTTCTATCGCGCGCGCAGCGAACGCTACGTGACCGTCAAAGGTTTGGTCGAGCGCGATGTTCGCGCGGACCTGGCGCTGTGGACGATCAGCTACAGCGCGGTCGGGCCTGATCTCGCGACCGCAAGCCGCGAACTGGCGCAGGAAACGCGAATCGCCGCCGATTTCGCGCGTGCGCACGGATTTTCCGCCGGCGAAATCGAAATGCTGCCGACCACCGTCAACGACACTTGGGCGATTCAGTATCCGACCGCGCATCCGGCGGCGGATCAGCGCTTTATCGTGAAGGGCGGCGTGCGCATCAGGACTACGAAGGTGGACGCGTTGCGCACGGCCAGCGAAGATTCCAGCGCGCTGGTGAACGCCGGAGTTGCGTTGGTCGATAACTATCCGCAGGCGCCGCAATATTTTTTCACCCATCTGAACGATATCCGTCCAACGATGCTGGCGCAGGCGACGCTCAGCGCGCGCCGGGTTGCGGAGCAATTCGCCGGAGACTCGCACAGCCGGCTTGGACCGATTCGGAGGGCGAATCAGGGCGTGTTCCAGATCACCGGCCGCGACTCGTCGGGAGAGGGCGACGGCGGCGCCGCGGATCAAGGCTCGATCGAAAAGAAGGTCCGCCTGGTTACGACGGTCGAGTACTACCTGATCGATTGAATCGCGCCGGGGCGCGGCGATTAGAGATACGAAACGTCACGCGCGTGAGTCTGGCGTTTATCAAGCTTAATCACGCGAGCTGGCGCAGTCGCGGTGATAGCGCCTTTCGGCCGGGCGCGCGTTAGGCCGAAAAGTTCAAGGAATTAGCGCATTTTCTGTGGCGCAGATGTCCCACGTGGGAAGGCTGCGCCACATCGAACGTCGCCCGATGACGCCGTTCCGGCTCTCGCCGAAGATGCGAAACTTGTCAAATTCTCTTTATTTATTAAGCAGATGCCGTTCGCGGCGAAAAACGGCACGTTCAATGCGTGTACTCCATTTCGAGCGAGGGTTGTGAGTACGGCCAGCCCGGAAAAGGAGTATGGCGTTCATGGTGAATCAGGTTGAATCGGAGGGTGAAGATTTCGGCGGGACGCTGCTGCCGGCGCAATACTACCAGCTCATCAGGCGGCATTCGCCGCTGGGCGGCGAGATGCGGTTACTCTACGCTGTCCTCGAAGACGCGATGCGCTGCTATCTGGCGACGCGCAACGCCCGCTCACGGCATCAGCGGATTCGATTCATCGAAGTTCAGAACTGGTTCGGGCCGCGGCCGCCATGGGCGCCGCCGGCGACCGGACTGTTCGCCTTCGAGCCGCTATGCGATGCGCTTGGGATCAACCCCGACGCCGTGCGCAATTGCCTGCAAACCATGACGCTGTCGGATGTGCCTACACGACGTCATCGGCGAACCGCGCCGTCCACGGTCGGGACGCGCCGGCGGCGTCAGCGCATGCGGCGTCAAGGCGTTGCAAATCACGACGCTTTGATCGCGGTCTGATCATGCAGGATGGGCGCAGTCGGGAGATTTTGACCACTGTGGCTCACAAATTGAGATCGCAGCTCGCATTCGCCGCGATTCCAGGAAGCGTGGCTTTCTACTACCTGTTCATCGGTACGATATGGGTTGTTGCCTCTGAAATACTGCTGCCGTCCGAATTATATTGGATGGGAGTAATTAATCGCGCCGCGTTCGTCATCATCACCGGAGTGGTTTTCTACGCCGGTCTCGCGATCTGGGGCCGGCGGATGAATCAAATCGAAGAAAAATTGCGCGAAGCGCTCACCCGCGCCAACGCTTATTTCGAGTCCGCCCAATGGGGAATTATCAGCGTGGATCGCGGAGGCTTGATTCGCAGCGTCAATCCTAAAGCGCAGGAACTATTTGGGTACGCCAGCGGCGAGTTGGTAGGCCAATCGATAGATCTGCTCGTGCCCGAACGGATTCGCGCGCTTCACGCCGGCCATCGCGAGGCTTTTTTCGCGGCGCCTCGCAACCGGCCAATGGGCATCGGAATCGATCTGATCGCCCGGCGCAAGGACGGCTCGGAATTTCCGGTCGAGGTTAGTCTCCATCTGATCAAGACCGAGACGGGCGGCGTCGTCAGCGCTTTTGTTTCGGACATCGGCGAGAGACTCAAGCTCGAGCGTGAGGCGCGGCGCGGCGAGACGCTGACCGCGCTGGGCGCCGTTGCGGCCGGCGTGGCGCATGAATTGAACAATCCGCTCGCGGTGGTCTCGTCGCGAATCGAATTGATGATGCAGACAGGCGCCGGCGATCTGTCGCCGCAGATGCGCGAAGACCTGGAAGTGGTTAGACGCAACGCCGGACGAGCTAGCAAGATCGCGTCCGAACTCCTCAATTCCGCGCGCCAGCGCCGCCTCGAACGGCAGCCGGTGAAACTGAACGATCTGATTAACGAGACCGTGCTTTTGTTTCGCGAGCAGTTTCGGCGCGACGCGATCGCGCTGACCGTTGCGATAGCCGAGTCGCTACCTCCTGTAAAGGGCGATCGCAGCGCGCTTGGACAGGTGCTGATTAATCTTTTGAGCAACGCGCGCGACGCGATTGGCTCCAATGGAGAAGTTCGGATTAAAGCCGCGGAAGCCCCCGAGCGGCCGGGGTATGTACAGTTTCGCGTCGAGGACAGCGGTCCGGGAATTTCAGCGGAGGCCAAAGCCCGGATTTTTGACGTTTTCTATACGACGAAGCAAAACGGCACGGGACTTGGCTTGTGGTTGTCGCGCAGAATCGTGCTCGAACATCAGGGAAATATAGAAGTCGAGTCGGGGCCGGACAGAGGTACGGCATTTACAATCACGCTCCCTATCGCGGCGAATGACGACCGGACGGCGAGGCAGGAAGTGGCGCATGGCAACGCGGCAGGCGCGCCTTCGACCTGACGTATCGGTTTTGTGTAACGAGAGAAAAGACGTGGAAGCGCCAAGAAAGATACTGATCGTCGATGACGAGCGCGATCTGGTCGAAACCTGCGCACGGTTTCTTGGACTTTCACGTTACGAATGCGCGCGGGCGTTCAACAAGTCCGAGGCGATTCGCAGCATCGACGAATTCAAACCCCATCTGGTGCTGACTGATTTGCATCTGCCGGACGGTACCGGGTTCGAAATCGTCAGATACGCGCGATCAAAAAATCCACAATCGCTGGCGATTATGATCACGGCATATCATTCGCCCGACGCGGAGAAAGCTGTCGTCGAAGCAGGCGCGAACGCCTATTTGCCCAAACCGTTCGCGATGTCCGAACTTGGCAGAACGGTCGCGATGACGTTTGACGAAATCTTTCTGAGCGCTCCGCTTTGATTGGCGGGAGCGGCGATTAGCGGACGCGATGTTTGTTCAACAGGCGATGCAGAGTTTTGCGATCGACCCCGGCCGCGCGCGCGGCTTGCGAGACGTTGCCGCCTTCCCGGCGTAATACTTCGGAGACGTACGACGCTTCAAGCTGGCCGATCCATCGTTCTTTCGCTTCCTTCAGAGTCAGCTTCAGCGTTTCGTCGTTGGCGACGGGCAGGGCCGGATCGGCGGGTTCAGCCGCATCCGTCGATTGGGCCTGCAGATGCGTGGGCAGGTCGGCGGGCGAAATCATTTCGGTGTCGGCAAGGGCGCAGGCGCGCTCCACGATGTTGCGCAGTTCGCGGATATTTCCCGGCCAATGGTATGTCTCCAGCAGCGCAAGCACTTCAGCCGTGAAGCCGCGCGGTCCCTGGCGTCCCTCCGTAAATTTGCGCAGGAACGTGTACGCGAGCAGAGTGATATCGCCTTTGCGATCGCGCATGGGCGGCAGCACGATGTCGATCACGTTGATGCGATAAAAGAGATCCTCGCGAAATTCGCCGTGCGCGGCCAGCTCGCGCAGGTTGCGGTTGGTCGCCGAGACCACGCGCAAATCGATCGCGATCTCGCGTGTGCCGCCGACCCTGCGAATCCGCCGTTCCTGAATCGCGCGGAGCAATTTCGCCTGCAGACCCTGCGGCAATTCGCCGATTTCATCGAGGAACAAAGTGCCGCGGTCGGCGGTTTCCATGAGCCCCAGCTTGGACGCGGCGGCGCCGGTAAACGCGCCTTTTTCGTGACCGAAGAGTTCGGACTCAAGCAGATTTTCCGGCAGCGACGCGCAATCGACGGGTACGAACGGATATTTCGCGCGCGGGCTGTTGGCGTGAATCGCGCGCGCGATCAACTCTTTCCCGGTTCCGGATTCGCCAAGCACCAAAACGTTCGCATCGGAACGCGCGGCCTTGCGCACGAGTTCGAGCGAGCGATGCAATGCGGCGCTGCGGCCGACGATATTCTCGAAGCCAAAAGTCTGCTGAAGTTGATCGCGCAGATTCTTGTTTTCAAGCGTAAGCCGCCGCTGCGCCAGCGCCCGTTCAACCGACACCACCAACTGATCGAGCGTGAACGGCTTGGACAGGTAATCGAAAGCGCCTTCGCGCACGGCCGCGACGGCGGATTCGATGGTCGCGTACGCCGTCAGCATAATGACCGGAAGCGACGGATCGATTTCGTGCGCGTGGTGCAGCAAATCGATGCCGTCCATCGCGGGCATCCGCAAATCCGTCAAGAGCACGTCGGGGCGTTCCGTCTCGAGCAATTCGAGCGCCCGTCGCGGATCGGTCGAGGCGATGCATTCATGACCCGCGGTCGCCAGAATCCGGCGACAGGTTTCGATCATGTCCGCTTCGTCGTCGAGAATCAGAATTCGTTCCATCGCATGCGGCCGTTCGTGCGTAGCTCGCGTTCGGGCGGCTATTTATGCTCTATCGTCTAAAATAGGTCTGGTGCGCAAGCGTTTTTTAGCGGGTGACCGGGATCGGTTATCGCTACAGCGCCGTCAAGAGTAAAATTTTAGCGGCGGGAGAGCAGTGCGTCCACCGGCAGGGTGTTAAAGACGTCTCCGGGCTCGATCCATCCGCGGCGCGCCTGCAGCACGCCTCCGGAGAGGCCGTCAAAGTCGCGCGGACTATGCGCGTCGCTGGTGATGACCAGTTTCACACCGGCGTGTTTCGCGGCCAGACAATCCGTATCGGTCAAATCGAGCCGGTCGGGCTGGCTGTTCACCTCGAGCGCGCAGCCCTCGTCCCGCGCCGCCTTCAATACCTCCGCCAGATCGAAATGGCTCGGTTCACGCTTCCCGATCGAGCGGTTGCTGGGATGGCCGATCGAATCGACGTTGGGATTTTTAATCGCGCGAACAATCCGGCGCGTCATCGCTTTCTCGTCTTCGCCCAGCCTGGAATGGACGGAGGCGACGACCCATTCCAGTTCAGCCAGAGCGCGGTCCGGCAAATCGAGCGCGCCGTCGTCGAGGATATCCACTTCGATGCCGCGCAGAATGCGGACTCCGACCCGATCGGCGACCCGCTCGATCTCTTTGCGCTGCTCACGGAGGCGGGCGGGATCGAGTCCATGCGCCATCGCAAGCCGCCGTGAATGATCGGTGAGCGCGAAGTATTCGAGGCCCCGTGCGCGCGCGCCGCGAGCCATTTCCTCGATGGTCGCGCGGCCGTCGGTCCAATTCGAATGCGCATGCAGGTCGCCGCGCAGATCGCCGGCGGAAATCAGATGCGGCAGATGGCCGCGTCCCGACGCGGCCTCGATTTCGCCGCGATCCTCGCGCAGTTCCGGGGGAATAAAATGCAGTCCCAGCGCCTTGTAAACGCCGTCTTCGTCCGCGCCGGCGAGGCGCCGCTTGCCGCGAAAGAGGCCGTATTCATTGAGCAGCAGACCGGCGCCTTGCGCGATTTTGCGCAAATGCACGCTGTGGGCCTTCGAGCCGGTGAAATAGACCAGCGCGGCGCCCCAGCTTTCGGAATCGATCACGCGCAAGTCAACTTGCGGACCGCCGCGCAACACCACGCTCGCCTTGGTTTCGCCCGCGCCGAGTCGGCGTTCGACCGCTTCGAAAGAGAGAAACCGCTTCATCACCGCCGCCGCGTCGGTCGCGGCCGCCAGCAAATCGATATCGCCAACGGTTTCGCGGCCGCGCCGCAAACTGCCCGCGATCGCGACGTTCTCGACGCCGCGCGCGGCCTTTATCCATTCGAGCAATTCATGCGCGACCGCGGCCGCCTCGTGACGCGGCCAACGTTTTTCAGCCGGCTCGGCGCCGCGGGCTTCCAGAGCTTTCAGCAGCCGTTCTTCGCTTTTGGGGCCGAAGCCGCCGATCGCGCCGAGCTGGCCCGCGGCAAGCGCGCGGCGCAGATCGGCGAGGCCGGAGATTTTGAGCCGGTCATGAAGCAGCTTGATGCGTTTCGGCCCGAGTCCCGGCAGCGAACGCAGTTCCAGCAGTCCGGCCGGGAAAGTCTTTTTAAGCCGGGCGTGCAGCGGCACTTCGCCGCCCGCCGCGAGAGTCGCGATTTTTTCGGCGAGGTCCGCGCCGATTCCGGGTAATGCGTCGATCTGCTCGCGCGACAATCCCGACAGCGCCGCCGGGTAATCCTGAACCGTCCGCGCCGCGTTGCGATAGGCGCGCACGCGGAAGAAATTTTCGCCGGTCATCTCGAGCATGTCGGCGATTTCTTGCAGCACGCGGGCAATTTCGTCGTTCCGCATTGCAAGCTCGCGGCGCCAGGCGGCGCGCTTGAATTTTACGATGGCGCCGCCGGCGTTGTCATCGAGTTTAAGCCGGCCGGCCAGCCGCCGGATCGCGGCGGATAATCAGTCGTCATGGAGCATCCGCGCGACCGCATCCTCGATCGCCGTATCCGCGAAGAAGCGCGGATTCATCGACGCCCACATCCGCACCGGATTGCGGAAGACGAAATCGCGAAAATCCCGCTCCGTGATCAAGCCGTGCTCGACCAATTCATAAGCCTCTTCGGTCACCTCGGTCATGTCGGGCACGTCCCAATGGCCGATGTCGGAGCTGAAGAGGACATTATGCCGCGCGCCGAGCGGGTTCACGCGATCGTTGAACGCCCAGGCGTTGATTGGATCGTCCGCTTCACATCCGAAGAAAAAGCTGCGCGCAAAGATCTCGCGAATATCTTCAGCGCGCTCGATTCCACATGCCGCGAACTCGTCCAGCATCGCAGGGTCTTCGTTGGCGCCGCTGAATCTTTCTCCGGCCGCGGCGAGCCGTTCGATTTTGTCCTGCACGGCGGCTGTTCCGTACTGCCGGCACAGATCGTAAAACATCCGCCGGTCGAGATTGGCGGGATTATAATCTTCGACCGCCTGCCGATTGCGTTTGCGCCAGTGCGCGATCAGGTCCGAATAAAGCGTGCAGGCCCATCCGGCGCCGCCTTCGAGAAAAGCGAACTTGAGCGCGGGAAAACGTTTCGGCACGCCGCCCATGAAGAGCGCTTTGCACACCGCTTCGCCGGCGGCCGCGAAATTGCCGATATGGTTGTAGACGTAATTGTTGACCGAGTTCCGGCTGCCCCATCCCATGCTGCTCGAATGGAACGTCGCGGGCACGCCCAGCTCGACGCATTTGGCCCACACCGGGTCGTAATCGTGAAGGCTGTCGAGCGCGAGGTTGTCGACCCAAAACGCCCAGCGCACGGCTTCAGGGGCGCGTTTGAGCACTGTCGCGATCGGACGGCGGACGTTGCCCGGCATCATCACGGCTTTGAAACCGAGCTTTCGGACGGCGAATTCCAGCTCGTCGATCGCTTCCTCCGGCGTATGCATCGGCACGACCGCCACCGGCGCGATGCGGTCGGCGAATTCGCGAAACAGGTCCGCGTGGTACATGTTGTAGGCGCGGCTGGCGCCGCGGCGCAGTTCCTCGTCTTCGAGATGCGCCGCGAACATCGCGAGCGTTGGATAGAGCACCGTGAAATCGAGGCCGAACTGGTCCATCCGCTCATATAGCAGCTTCGGGAGGGTCGCGGTCGCGCGATCGAGCGTGTTGCGGGTCGGGAAGGCCCACCACGGCGGCCGCGTCGCCCGGCGCTCCATCCGTTCCTCCGGCGTCAACCGATGCCATCCGCCGCCAGCGCCGCGGCCGTTGCCGTTTTTGAAACGATCGGCCAGAGCCGGTCCGCCGACCTGCTTCAAATAATCGGAAATCGCGGGGGCGAATTCGATCGTGTGGCCGTCGGAATCGATCACCGGATGGTTCAGGCGGGCGCGCACGGCGGCCGATTTCGATGCGCCGGAATGGATAGCGGCCATGATTCGGTTAACTCCCTTGAATGATTCGGACGGAACGGATCGGGGTCAAATCACTTTTTGTTCGCGCAGCAAGGCGATTTCGTCAGGCTTCAAGCCGAGTTCGGCGGCGTAGAATTCGTCATTGTCGGCGCCTAGCTCGGGACTCAGCGACTTTATCCGCGGGCGATCGCCGTCCAGCCGAATCGGCGACGTGAAAATAGTGGTCGGGCCAAGCTCCGGATGGTCCACGGTCTGCAACAAGCCGCGCTCAAGCAGATGCGAATCGGCCATGACCTCATGCAGCTCCTGCACGATTCCGCAGAAGACTCCGGCGCGGCCCAGCTCGTCAAACAGTGCGCGGCGGGTTTTCGTCGCCGTCCACGCGCCGACGATGCGATCGACTTCGTGGCGGTTTTTCGCTCTTTTGCCCGGCGTCGCGAAGCGCGGATCGCCGGCCAAATCCGCATGTCCCATCAACTCGCACAGCCGCCGCCAGCGGGAGGCGTCGCCCGCGAGAATCATCACGTGGCCGTCGCTGGCGGGATATGAATTGTAGGGAGCGATCGCGCCGCCTGACGCGCGATTGCCGTCGCGCAGATCCTTCAGGCCCATTCCGTAGGCGCCAAGGAACGAGGTCAGCGACGGCACGATCGAATCGTACAGGCACGACTCGACCATCAGGCCCCGGCCGGTGCGATCGCGCTCGCGGATCGCGGCGAGCAAGCCCGCGCACAGATGGGCGCCGCCGAGAATATCGGCGATCGCGGCGCCGGTCTTGAGCGGCGGGCCGTCCGCCTCGCCGGTGATCGCCATCACGCCGCCCATCGCCTGAACGATCGGATCGAACGCCGCGAGGTCGCGGTACGGTCCGCTCAGGCCGAAGCCCGTGTTGGTCGCATAAATCAGCCGCGGATTCCGCGCCCGCAGCGTCTCATAATCGAGACCCATCGCATCCATTGCGCCGGCGGCGAAATTCTCGACCACGAGATCGGCCGTTTCAACCAGGTTGAGAAACAACTCGCGGCCGCGCGCGCCCTTCAGATTGAGCGTGATCGAGCGCTTGTTGTTATTGAGCAGCGCGAACGGATAGCCGTAGGCGCGTTCGCGTTTGCGAAAAAGGCCGCGCGCGCCGTCGCCAACCCCCGGCGCCTCGATTTTGACGACGTCCGCGCCAAGAAAACTGAGCAGCATCGTGGCGTATGGACCTGCGTAGTAGTGCGTCAGGTCGAGAATCCGAAGATCGGCGAGCGGCTGATGCATCGGCGTCACTCCCGCGCGCGGCGCTCCAGTTAAATCAGAACGCCCGATTTGCGCAGATGCTCGATCTGATCGAGCGTCATTCCGAGCAGCGACTTGAGCACCGCTTCGGTGTCGGCGCCGCGCAGTGGAGCGGGGCTGCGGACCTCGCACGGCGTGCCGGACATCTTCCACGGGATGCCTGCGTGCTGGCGCTTGCCAACCTCCGGATGCTCGAGCATCGTGAAGTAGCCGCGCGCGTTCAGATGCGGGTCTTCCGCCAGATCCTTGTTGCTCATCGACGGAAACGCGGCGACTCCGGCGGCCTGCAGAGCTTTGGTGGTTTCCCAGCGGTCGCGAGTCCGCGTCCACGCGGTGACGATTTCGTCCAGCGCGGCTTCGTGCCGCTTGCGCAATGCCGCCGTCTTGAAACGCGGATCGTCGGCCAAGCCGGGATTGCCCATCGCGCGGCAGAGCGCCCGCCATTCGTCTTCGCCGCCGACGGCGATCGAAACCCATTTTTCGTCGTCGCCGGCGGCTTTGTAGCATTCGTGCGGCGCCATTACCGGGTCGTGATTGCCGTGCCGTCCCGGTTCGCGATGGTTCAGCTCGTATTCGAGCATCCCTTCCGGCATCAACGCCAGCGCGGTTTCAAACTGCGACTGATCGATATACTGCCCCTCGCCGGTGAGCGCGCGATGCGTCAACGCGGCCATCAGCGCGAATGCGCCGAAGATTCCGGCGTTCGGGTCGGGGTAGGAGACGCCGATTTCGCCCGGTTCGCCGCCTTCGTAACCGGTCGTGAAAAACATTCCCGACGCGGCGGAGGCTGGAGGTCCGTAGCCGACGAAGCCTTTGAACGGGCCGGTCTGACCGTACCCGGACATCGAGATCATAATGATGTCGTGCTTGATCGTTCGCAGCTTGGCGTAGCCAAGGCCGAGTTTGTCCATCACGCCTGCGGCGAAATTGTCGGCGACGACATCGCAATGCTTGACCAGCCGGCAGGCGACGTCGATCGCTTCGGGCCGCGTCAAGTTGAGCGAAATCGACTTCTTGCCCTGATTGTATTGATTGAAGTATCCGGCGCGGTTGGGGCCGGGAACGTCGTCGGCGAACGGCGGAATCACGCGCGTCACGCACGCCGGACGCGCCGTCGTTTCAACGCGAATCACTTCGGCGCCGAGATGCGCCAGTTGCATCGTGCAGAATGGTCCCGCCCATGCCCAGGTGAAATCGAGCACGCGGACTCCGGAAAGCGGAAGATTAGCCATTTCCAATATCCTCGCGGCGTCAGGCGACGCCGGCTTTGCGCAAATCGTTCAGGCGCTCGCGCGCGATTCCCAGTTCTCCGCAGAACACCTCTTCGGCATGCTCGCCCAATTTCGGCGCCGGCCGTCTGAGCGCCCACGGCGTCGCGCCGTATTTCGACGGCATCCCCGGCAATTTGACCGCGCCGATTCCCGACTGTTCGAGCGTCGCGAAGAATTGGCGCTCCGCGAGGTGGTCGCTCTCGTAGAGGTCGCGCATCGTGTTGATCGGGGCGAACGGCACTCGCTTGTTCTGCGCCTCGCGATACAATTCTTGCGTCTTCCACCGGCTGAGCCATTCGCCCATCAGCGCTTTCAGAGCGTCCTGATTCTGGCCGCGCGCGATTCGATCCTTGAACAGTTCGTCGTTGGCCCATTCAGGATTGCCCATCAGCTCGACCAGCCGTTTCCACTGATCTTCTTCGACCGCCAACGCGAAAATCTTTCCGTCCGCCGTGTCGCTGATAAACCACGGGCCGAGCAGGCGCGAACCGAGCCGCGAGGTTTCGCGATGCGCGTAGGTCCAGTGCATGAAGTTCATCTCCAGCATCGCGGCGACCGCTTCCTGCTCGGAAATGTCGATCGACTGGCCCTGGCCGGTCTTCAGCCGATGCATGTATGCGGCCAGCGCGACCATCGCGGCGTGGATGCCGCCCTGGAATTCGCACTGCGAGCCGAAACATTTGAGCGGCGGAAGTTCAGGGTAGGGCGATGCGCCAGGGCTCAAGGTCGCCCATCCGGCGGCGTTCGATAGCGTAAGCTCATAGCCGCGCCAATTGGCATACGGACCGGTTTCGCCGAACGGCGAAATCGCGGCGATGATCAATTTCGGAAACGCCGCGCGCAGGGCCGCGCTGTCGAGACCTTGGGCGGCGCGATCGCCGGGCGCGACGTTATGAATCAGAATGTCCGCGCCGGCGAGCAGTTTGTGCAACAGCTCGCGGCCTTCGGGACGTTTCAAATCGGCGACGACGCTCCGCTTGTTCGCGTTCAGATAGATGAAGATGCCGCTTTTGTCGAGATCGGCCTTGTCGTCCGGAAAAGGTCCGCGCCGGCGCGTCAGATCGCCTCCCGGCGGCTCGACCTTGATCACTTCGGCGCCTAAATCGGCGATCATCTTGGCCCCGAACGCGGCGGAGATGCCTTCGCCGCATTCGACTATCTTTATCGCTCCGAAGGGCGACGCTGATTGACTTCCCACTTCGATTCAATCCTCTTCGCGTGTTCTGGCCGGATGGCCCATCGGTTTCCATAGCGCTTTCGCGCGGAAAAACGCAAATTCGCCGCCGCTTCGCCCTAGTGTGGTGTCCCGCAAATAACTTCCACCTGAGGCCTTATCAGCTTGGCGCGCAGGTCGCCCACTGTCGGGCGTCAAGGGATGGATTGCCGGGTCCGGGCTCGGCAATGACGCACAGCGCTGGTCATGCCCGGACTTGATCCGGGCATCCACGCGGAGCGCAAGGTAGATGCGGAGCGCGAACTTATTTAGGGGACGCCACACTGGGTTAAATTTTCCCTGCGGCCTTCAATTTTTCGATCTCCTTTTCGCGCAGGTCTCTCCGGCGGATTTTCCCGGTTACAGTCATCGGAAATTCGTCGATAAATTCGAATTCGCGCGGCGATTCGTGAAGCGCGAGCCGCTTTTTCACGTGTTCCTGAATCTCCGCGATCATCGCGGGCGAGGCCTGATGGCCCGGCAGGAGTTTGATAAATGCCTTTATCGCCTGACCGCGTTTCTCATCGGGAATTCCGACCACGGCGCAGGAAGCGACCGCGGGATGCTCGATGATCTTCGCTTCGACTTCGGCCGGACCGACTCGATATCCGGAAGTTTTGATTACGTCGTCGTTGCGGCCCTGAAAATAGATGTAGCCTTCGTCGTCCATGTGGCCCATGTCGCCGGTGAGGCACCATTCGCCGGCGAACTTTTCGGCCATCGCGGCCGGGTTCTTCCAGTATTCCTTCATCACCACCGGACTGCTCCGCCTGATTGCGATTTCGCCGGTGACGCCGGGCGTGGCCGGTACGCCGTTGGCGATAATCGTGACGTCATGACCCGGATAAGCCTTGCCGAGCGGCTCCAGCAGCGGCTTTTCAAGCGCGGAGCAGTTGCCGATGAAATAGTTGGCTTCGGTCTGGCCAAAGGCCTGATTGAACTGCACCCGTAACTGCTCATCGACCCATCGGGCAAGCTCCGGGCTGACCGGTTCGGCGCCGCTGACGATGCATCGCAGGCGCAAATTTTTGTATTTCTCGCGCGGATTTTTGACCTCACGCAGACCTTTCAACACGGTCGGCGGATAGAGTCCGACGGTCGCGCCGTATTTCTCCACCAGCGCCAGCATTATGTCCGGATCGAAACGCGCTTTGCTGCGATAGGCGAGCACTGGAATTCCGTAGGGCCAGATCGCCAGCAGTCCGTCCAGCAGGCCGCCCGCCCACGCCCAATCGGCGGGGCTGTAATAAAGATCGCCGTCGCGCAGGAAGTTGTAGGAATAATCGATGCCGTTGTGGCCGAGCACGTAGCGCGCCGCGTGCAGCACGCCCTTGGGATCGCCGGTCGTGCCGGAGGTGTACATCAGCAGGATTGGGTCTTCGGCTTTGCCCGGTTCCATCGTGAAGGAGTCCGACGCTTTGGCGATCAGATCGTCGAAGCCGAGGCCGCCTTCCTTGCCGCCGGCGATAATCACGTGCCGCAGGTCGGGCAATTCCGAGCGAATCGGATCCAGCTTGGCGACGCTTTCCGGCTCCAGCATGATCGCGCGCGCCGTGCTGTTGGTCAGCCGGTAGCGCAGGGCGTCGGTCCCGAATAATTTCGAGATTGGCAGCGCGATCGCTCCCAGCCGGTACAGCGCCATGTGCGCGATCGCCGTCTCGGGACGTTGCGGCAGATGGATCGCGACGACGTCGCCACGTTTGACGCCTAGTCCTTTGAGCGCGTTGGCGAAGCGCCGGCTCAGTTCGCCGATCTGTCCGAACGTGTAGCGTTCCTCGCGCCCTTCGTCGTCTTCGTAGAAAAGCGCCGGCTTGTCGCGCAAATCGGCGTGCCGGTCGATACAATCGATCGCGACGTTGTAATCGCCGGGAATTCTCCACTGATGGCGCGCGCGGGCGTCCGCGATCGATTTCGCGTCCTTCACCGTCTGTTCCCGAAGTCCAATCAGGGCCATAACGCCTCCGTTCCACGCGTCGTTCGGTCTATAATCGGCGCGCGTTCACATTCACGTGGCAATCCGGCTCTTTCATTGAGGCCGGAGCGCTGATTAATTTCTCGCCCATAGGATTCGATTGGGCAAGAGGCGCGCGGCGGCGGATTGCCGCCGTTTGGCCGCTTCGGAGTCGATCATGGCTAAGATTCTCGTCCTGCAGCATCATCCGGCGGAAAACCTTGGCGCTATCGCGGACGCGCTCGAAGAGGCCGCTTTGGCCTGGCAATACGTTCGCGTCTTCGACGGCGCCTCTATTCCAAAAGAAATGCGCGGGGCGGGAGGGTTGATCGTGATGGGCGGGCCGGAAAGCGTCTATCAACTCGATCGATTTCCCTATCTGCGCGACGAAATCGCGTTGATCGAGAATGCCCTGTCGGCGGGCAAACCGATTCTCGGCGTGTGTCTCGGCAGCCAGTTGCTGGCGGCCGCGCTTGGCGCCGAAGTGCGGCGCGGAGAGCAGCGCGAGATCGGATGGTTTCCCGTGCGGCTTGGCGACGCCGCCGGCGAAGACCGGCTGTTGCGCGATTTGCCGCGCGAATTTGTGGCCGCGCACTGGCATAGCGACGTTTTCGATCTGCCGCG
Source organism: Deltaproteobacteria bacterium (assembly GCA_021780225.1). Classification (GTDB taxonomy): domain Bacteria; phylum Desulfobacterota; class Binatia; order Binatales; family Binataceae; genus JADMIL01. The sequence continues at coordinate 22,389 of JAJXZF010000065.1, forward strand.
CGGCGCGGTCGCGCTCGCGTCGTCGGAACGCACGCCGGTGCAGGCCTATCGCCACGGCGACAAGGCCTACGGACTGCTGTTCCACGCCGAGATGACCCGGGAAATTCTTGGCGCGCTGATCGCCGAGTTCGGCGAAGGATTGAAGCGAATTGGTCTCGACGGCGGCGCGATCATGCTCGAAGCCGAGCGGCATCTGCCCGCGCTCGGCCGGGTCGGTTCAACGATCTTCTCGCGATGGGCCGGGCCGATTCAGGGAACCTGATCGCAATGCTCGCATTCAGCCGCGTGGCGCGTGACAATATTAAGCGCGCCGCCGGGCGCGGCTGCGATGGAGGCTCACGATGGGCGCGCGTATCCATGTTCATCTGAAGGTCGGCGATCTGGCGGCGAGCGGAGAGTTCTACCGAAAGTTTTTCGGCGCCGCTCCCGTCAAGGAAAAATCCGACCAGATTAAATTCACGCCGGATTTCGCGCCGATCAATCTGGCGCTTTCGCCCGCGCGCGATTCGGCCGCCGGGCGGAACGCGGTCAATCATCTTGGCGTCGAAGTGGAATCATCGGCCGAAGTGACCGGCCATCTGGCGCGAGTGAAAGCCGCCGGGCTCGCCGTGCGCGAGGAGCTCAACGTCAACTGTTGCTATGCGAATCAGACCAAGTTCTGGGTGAAAGACCCCGACGGCGTCGAATGGGAAATCTACCATCTGAATTATGATCTGGCGGAGCGGCACGGCGGCGCTATCGATACCGGCGCGCCGGACGCCGGCCGCAAGCCGATTCCGATTGCGGTCGTGAACGCGGAACCCTGCTGCGCCGGGCGCTCGCGAGTGTAACCGCCTGCGGGCGTCTTCGGGAAGCGCCGCGATCTATTTCTCTTCGATCAGCGAGATCGCGTGTTTGGGGCAGATTTTGATCGCGCGCAGCACGCGTTCGCGCGCCGACTCGGGCGGATGTTCGTTGAGGACGTACAGATTGTCGTCGTCGCGCACTTCAAATATATCCGGCGCCACTTCCATGCAGCGCGCGTTGCTCTCGCAAAGATCGTAATCGACGACAATTTTCATCGCGCTCTCTCCCGCAATCGAGGCTCGATCGAATTTTAGGCGATACCGTTCGCGTCATCCAGCGCCGATCGCGCCGCTGAGGATCAAACGCGGGCGCGCCTGCGCCTGCTCATGCGCCAGGAGCCGTCGCTTGATTTCGACGCCCCATCGATAGCCCGTCAGCGCGCCGCCGGCGCCGATCGCACGATGGCACGGGATCAGCAGCGCGAGCGGATTCGATCCGTTGGCGTGGCCCACCGCGCGCGCCGCGTTCGGGTTGCCGATTCGCTGCGCAATCTCGCCGTATGAACGGGTCTGCCCGCGCGGTATCGAGCAGAGTTCGCGCCATACCGCGAGCTGAAACGGCGTCGCCCGGATGTCCAGCGCGAATTCCAAGGATTCTCCGCCATTGCGAACGAAGTCGGCCACGCGATGCGCCGTGCCGGCCGCGGCGGAATTTTCGGCGATCGCTTCGGTCTTCGGCAAATCGGCCCGCAGTTCGCGCAGCAGCCGTTCCGCGGATTCCGCGATACCGACCCAGCAGAGTCCATGCTCGGTTTCCGCCGCGAGGATTGCGCCACAATCCGTGGCTGCGAGTCCGTAACCGATCCGCGCTCCGGCTCCCGATGCGCCGCCGGTTGCACCGGCAATTTCCAGCGCCGCGGTCCCATCCGAACGAAAGCGCAGGCGCCCCATGTCGATTTCTCCAATCGCGGTTGCGTTCATGACCAGGACAACCCCGCGAGTCGCGCGGCGTGAAATTCCGGCCAAGCTGATCGCGGTGCGGTCTCGATCGGTTCGAAATCAGCCCTTGTAGCCCTGACGCCAGATTTCTTCGCCGGTCGGCATCTTTGGCAGATAGCGTTCTTTCTGCGCCGGCGTGCCTATGAACATCAGCGTCGGACCGATTCGGTCGATCGCCAGTTGATTGCATCCGTAAAGCGGCAAGCCGAAGCTCTACACTTCGTCCTGTATAGATCGCCTGTTCGATCAGAGGCTTGCCGCCGCCAACTGCGGTTTCGATAACATCGCCGCGCGGCGCGGCGCAAGCGCGGACGCGCGACCGTCGCGAGCGCCGTTACGCTTTGCTGGTAGGCGCGGACGTTTGCTATATGATTGGCTCGCTCTTGGTCGCGCCGGAAATTATCGCGAATCGGCGCGGCGCCTATTTTTTGCGGCAAACGACGGGTTAGAGGCAGATGGCGTTCAAAAATATCCAGGTTCCCAAAGACGGCGAGAAAATCCGGCTGGCCGACGGCAAGCTACACGTGCCCGACCGGCCGATCATTCCCTTTATCGAGGGCGACGGCACCGGCCCCGATATCTGGCGCGCGTCGCAGTATGTTTTCGACAACGCCGTCGCCAAAGTTTACGGCGGCAAACGCAAAATCGCATGGATGGAAGTCTTCGCTGGCGAGAAGCCGTTCAAACTTTGGAATAGCTGGCTGCCCGATGAAACCGTCGAAGCGTTCAGCGAATACCTAGTCGGCATCAAGGGGCCGCTGACGACCCCGGTCGGCGGCGGCATCCGTTCGCTCAACGTCGCGCTGCGCCAGATGCTCGATCTCTATGTCTGCCTGCGGCCGGTGCGCTACTTCAGCGGCGTTCCCAGTCCGGTCAAGCATCCCGAGAAGCTCGACGTCGTCATCTTCCGCGAAAACACCGAAGACATCTACGCGGGCGTCGAATGGCCGGCCGAGTCGCCCGAAGCCAAGAAGCTCATCAAATTCCTGCAGGACGAGATGGGCGTGACCAAGATTCGCTTTCCCAACACCTCCGGCATCGGCATCAAGCCGGTCTCGCGCGAAGGCTCGGAGCGGTTGATTCGAGCGGCGATCAATTACGCGATCGCGCACAAGCGCAAGAGCGTGACCTTTGTCCACAAGGGCAACATCATGAAGTTCACCGAGGGCGCCTTCCGCGATTGGGGTTACGAACTCACCCGGCGCGAGTATCAGGGCAAGGCGGTCGGATGGGACGATTGCGGCGGCAATCCGCCGGCCGGACAGATTCTGGTCAAGGATGCGATCGCCGATATCACCCTGCAACAGGTGCTGACGCGGCCCGACGAATTCGATGTGGTCGCGACCATGAACCTGAACGGCGACTATTTGTCCGACGCGCTCGCGGCGCAGGTCGGCGGCATCGGCATCGCGCCCGGCGCCAATATCAACTACGTCACCGGCCACGCGATCTTCGAGGCGACCCACGGCACGGCGCCCAAGTACGCCGGTCAGGACAAGGTGAATCCGGGTTCGGTGATCCTCTCGGGCGTCCTGATGTTCGAGTACATGGGATGGCAGGAGGTCGCCGACGCGATTATCCGCGGGATCGAAAAGACGATCGCGAACAAGACCGTCACCTACGATTTCGAGCGTCTGATGTCGGGCGCGAAGCTGCTCAAGTGCTCGGAATTCGGCAAGGCGATTGTCGAGAATATCTAGCGCCACGTCACGCAAGTTTATTTCACGGTCAGGGATTGCCGGGTCTATGCACGGCAATGACGAAAAGGGCGTTAGCCTCTCTTTCGGGAGCAGAACTGGGCGATAACGAAGCGGAACGTCATGCCCGGACTTGATCCGGGCATCCATACCGTGCGCGAGACGGACTGACGATCGGTCGAAATGAAAACGGCCGGGGCGATATCTCGTCCCGGCCGTTTTTGATTTTAACTTCTGCTTGCCTTGGAATCGCGGAGCGCCGCCTGATGCGGTTTCAATGCGTGCGCATCTTCAGCCGATCCGGTTGCGCCCATCCTTCTTTGAGCGGCACCATGAAGTACGGAACCAGATCCATCCGTTTGAATTTCCACTGGCCGTTTTGCCGCACGTATTCGTCGTTGTAACGGGCGGCCACTAAAAACGCTTCGCCGTTATAGATCGGTTTGGCTTCGAGATAGGCGAAGCCCGAGCCGTTGTCGCCGTGCAGATCGATCGTGTGGTTGTGGATGAACTGTTTCACCCACGTGATACGCGGCCGGTCCTCGCTAACGCCCGCCGGCCGTTCGCCCAATCCACCAAAGAAGCGCGCGATCTCGGCGCGGCCTTTGGCCTTGCCCAGATGGGCGAAGTCGAGTTCGCCGTCGGCGGTGAACAAGTCGGGAATGTCCGCGAATTTTCCTTCGTTTACGTATTCATGATACTTATACCGCAAGTCGCGAATCGCCTCGCGATCGGTAAGTTCTCGCACCTTCGCTTCGAGTTCCTTGACGCGCGTTTCGAGGTCGGCCGCCATCTCCGCTTTGCCTCCTTTGTCTGCGATTCGCCCTAACTATCACGCCCGCCGCCGATCGCCAAAACGCGCATCGCGGCCAATTGCGAATTGACGCTTTGCGGTCCGACGATGCAAGCTTGGCCGCAATCCCATCGCCGGGCGAGGTCGCGATGAACACGCTGGTTCCCACCGATGCTGAACAGAAGTTGATCGAGGCGGCGCGCAACGGCCTGCCCGCCGATCTGGGATCGGCTAACGAAGCTGAAAACGATCCCGCCAACGGCGACGGTTGGGGCCCTGCGCGCACAATTCGCGCGGAAATCATCTATGCGCTCGCGACGGGTGCGCGCGCCGATTGGCCGGTCCATCCGAAAGGAATTCAGTTGTATGGCGCGCGGATCGAAGGCCAATTTGATTTCAGCGACGCGGAGCTTCGATGTCGTTTGATACTCAAACATTGCAGCATTGAAAAGCAAATAATTTTCGATGACTCCACAACTCGCTCAATTGAATTAACCGGCAGCGTCATTGCGGGAATCGTGGCGAATCGGATGGCTGTGCGCGGTTCCTTCGTTCTTCAAAAGGTTAGGGCGGTCGGCGAGGTCAAAATTTTAGGCGCGAAAATCTCTGGCCAGTTTGATTGTGCGCAGGCTCGATTCAGCAACCGAAATGGCCCTGCGCTTATCGCGGACGGCACCAGCATTGAAGGCGGAGCGTTCCTTAACGAAGGATTCGCCGCGATTGGCATGGTCAGGTTTGGAGGGGCACGGATCGCCAATCAACTGAACTGTCGCGACGGACATTTCCGCTCCAATGCTGAGCGTGCTCCCGCACTGGCGTTGGATGGTTTGAAAGCGGATCGGCTTCTTCTTGATCTAGGATTTAAAGCAATCGGCGAAGTCAGATTGCTAGGCGCCGAGATCCGGAGTCAATTGAGTTGCCGATGCGGTTCCTTCCAGAATCCAACGGGGTTCGCGCTATCCGCTGACGGCGCGACCATCAATGGCCATGTTTTTCTTGACGAAAAATTCGAGTCCGTTGGCGAGGTGAGATTTATCGGGGCAAGAATGTTGAAAGATATATCTTGTGAGGGCGGAAAATTTGACCATCTGAATCTCCAACGAGCTCAGGTTTCCGGAATCCTGTTCATGCGCGGGTTAACGGACGCCGCGCAGAGCCGGATCGATCTTACGCATGCACGGATTGGTCAACTGGCCGACGACCAAGCCAGTTGGCCAGCCAAGGGAAACTTCCATATCGACGGGTTTGAATACGACGCGATTGTTGAAGGTTCGCCGCGAGACGCGAAGTCACGGCTGGAATGGCTTGACCGGGCGCCAGAAAAAGGCTTTTCAACGCAACCCTACGAGCAACTCGAAAAGGTATTGCGCGCTTCCGGCGACGAACGCGGCGCGGTCGAAGTTTACATCGCGAAACGTCGCGCGATTCGGGAAAAAGGCCAGATGAGTCGGCCGGCGCGCGCATGGGATCGAACTCTCGATTGCGCCGTTGGCTACGGCTACAGGGTAGGGCGCATCTGCCTTCCGGCATCGGTCATTGTCCTTTTGGGCTCCGTTCTTTTTTGGTTGTGGTTCTATAGCGGTCAACCACCATCCGTGATCACGCCAACCGTCGTTTCGTCTTTCCAAAATGCCACAACGGCGCATGCGGGCGATGTCATTCACACGAAACCGCCCGCGCATCCGGTTCGAGAATGCGCCAACCATGCGTTACATTCATTTTTCTATTCGCTCGAAGTTTTCCTGCCCTTCGACGGAACGCCGTGGCGGTCCAGCCCGCCGCTCTACTCACGCCATCCCGACGATTTGTGGTTTTACGCGATCGAGGCATGGTGCGTAATCGAAGAGCTGCTCGGCTGGCTGGCCGCAGGCTTGATTGCCGCCGCCGCCGCGGGCGTGATCCAGAAATAACGGCGCGACGCTCTGGGGGTCGGCTTCACATCGCGGCGCGGGGTTGCTATTAAAACGTGGCCCTGCGCGAGATCGCGTTCGCTTGCGAAAAAGCGGGCGCAATGAAATGTTCGGGTATCAGCAAGAGCGAAATCATTCAGGCGCGAATATAAGCGCGGCTCACGTCGCGCGGCGCCGGAAAATCCGGTTGGAACAGTGGCGAAGCGAAGAAAAATAGCCTTTATCGGCGCCGGCAACGTCGGCGCGACCTGCGCCCATCTGTGCTTTTTGCGCAGCCTCGGCGACATCCTGCTCTACGACATTATCGACGGCCTGCCGCAGGGCAAGGCGCTCGACATGCTCGAATCGGCGCCCGTGCTCGGCGTCGACGTGAACGTCGGCGGCTCGACCGATATCAAAGATATCGCTGGCGCGGACTGCATCGTCGTGACCTCCGGCTCGCCGCGCAAGCCCGGGATGAGCCGCGACGATCTGCTCAAGATCAACGCCGGCGTGATGAACACGGTCGGCAAGGCGATCAAGGAGCATGCGCCCGGCGCGTTCGTGATCGTCGTGACCAATCCGCTCGACGCGATGGTCACGCAGATCAAGCGCGTCACCGGACTGCCCAAGAATCGCATCGTCGGCCAGGCCGGCGTGCTCGATTCGGCGCGCTACCGCACCTTCCTCGCGGCGGAGCTGAACGTTTCGGTCGGCAGCGTGAGCGCGATGGTCCTCGGCGGGCATGGCGACGACATGGTGCCGATCCGCAGCTACACCACCGTCGGCGGCCAGCCGGTCGATCGGCTGATCGCCGCGAAGCGCCTTGAGGAAATCGAGGTTCGCACGCGCAACGGCGGCGCCGAGATCGTCAATCTGATGAAGACCTCGTCGTATTACGCCGCGGGTTCGGCGGTTTATCGGATGGTCGAGGCGTACATGCTCGATCGCAAGGAAGTCCTGCCGGCCGCCGCGTATCTCGAAGGCGAATACGGCGTCAACGGCCTGTTCGCGGGCGTGCCGGTCGTGATCGGCGGCGGCGGCGTCGAGCGAATCGTGCAGATCGACCTGACTCCGGCGGAGAAGCAGGCCTTTGATTCATCGGTCGCGCACGTGCGCGAATTGGTCGAGGCGATGGACAAGGCGATCGCCGGCTGAAGCCGCGCTTGGATGGTTCGATAGCACTAATGCGCCGCGAGCGCGGAATCCGGCGTTACTTGGCAGCGCCGGTCGATGCGTTCGCCGGGAAATCGGAGGGGGAGTCGAATGGTTCGTAAGATGTTGGCGGCGACCGCGATCGCCGCGGTTGGGGTCATGTTCGCCTGTGCGGAAGTTTTTGCGAGCACGCTCTGCGTGAATCCCGCCGGGTCGGGCAGATGTTTGAAAACGATTGGACAGGCCGTCAGCAGCGCATCGCCCGGCGACACGATCAACGTGGCCGCGGGAACATACGCCGAGCAGGTGACGATTACTGAATCGCTGTCGTTGGTCGGGGTGAACGCGAAGAAGGTGATTATCGACGCGAGCAACTTGCCCAACGGCGTCACGATCGGCGCTTTCCCCGGCGAGCCGACCACCGGCGTAACGGTGAGCGGTTTCACGGTCGAAAACGCGCAATTTGAAGGAATCCTGGCGCAGAACGCCAGCGAAATTACGATCGCGAACAATATCGTGACAGGCAACAATCTGGCGCTCTCCAACGGCGCATGTCCCGATTTGCCATCGCAGGAAACGAACGAAAGTTTCGACTGCGGCGAGGGCATCCATCTGATGGGCGTGTATCATTCGAACGTCATCGGCAATGTTTCAAACAACAACGCGGGCGGCATTCTTCTCAGCGATGACGCGGTCGGTCCAACCCATGACAACCTGCTCATGAACAATCGCGTTTTCGACAATGCGTCGGATTGCGGCATCACCCTCGCGTCGCATGTGACTTGCGCGACGCCGCCTTGTACCGTTGATCCTTTCGGCGTGCATCACAACACCATCTCCAACAACGTATCGAACCACAACGGAACAGGCCCGCACGGCGATGGCGCCGGAGTGGGCATCTTCGCATCGGCCCCTGGAACCGCGGCGTACGGCAACGTTGTCACCGGCAATATCCTGACCGACAACAATTTGCCGGGCGTGGCGATGCACAGCCATGCGCCTTTCCAGAATCTGGACGGCAATGTGATCATCAACAATACGATCGCGGGCAACGGCGCCGACACTGCGGACACGAAGACCACCGGTACGACCGGAATCAATCTCTTTTCCTCCGGCGGTACGGCGGTTAACGGCACGATTATCGCCGGCAACACCATCAAGCGCGAAAAGGTCGCCGTGTTCGTCCATGATGAGGCCGATACCAGCGTCGAAGTTCATTCTAACAATTTGCAAACCGGGCCTCATTCGACCGGAATTGCCAACGACGGCGACGGCAACGTCAACGGCTCGGTCAATTGGTGGGGATGCGCGAAGGGTCCGGGGCAGCACGGCTGCGCCGACGTGAACGGTACGGTTACGACCGATCCGGCATTGCGTCAGCCGGTTAAATAATGCGGCCCGCGCAAAGGCCGCGCGAGCGTGACGTTGGGCTAAGTTAGGGTAAAGCATGAATATTCACGAATTTCAGGCCAAACAGGTGCTCGCGCGTTTCGGCGCGCCAGTCCCCAAAGGACATCCCGCATCGACGCCCGAGGAGGCCGCCAAGGCGTTCGAGTTGCTGAGCCAGCCCAAGGCCGTCGTCAAGGCGCAAATCCACGCCGGCGGACGCGGCAAAGCGGGCGGCGTCAAGCTGATTTCCAGCGCGGCGGAAGCGCGCGATTTCGCCGCCAAGCTGCTCGGCAAGCCTCTGGTGACGCATCAGACCGGTCCGCAGGGCCGGGTGGTGCGGCGCGTCTATGTCGAGCAGGCGAGCGAGGTCGCGCGCGAGTTGTACCTTGGGATGGTCGTCGATCGGAAGGCGCAGAGCGTCGCCGTGATCGCCAGCACCGAGGGCGGGATGGAAATCGAGGAGGTCGCGGCGAAAACGCCCGATCGCATCCTGACCGAGCCGATCGACCCGGTAATCGGCCTGGGTGGTTTCCAGGCGCGAAAAATCGCGTTTGCGCTCGGTCTGCGCGACAAACAGGTGGGACAGTTCGGCGCGTTGCTCGGAGCGCTCTACAAGGCGTTTCTCGAAACCGACGCTTCGCTGATCGAAATCAATCCGCTGGTCGTGACCAGGGACGGCTCGGTGATCTGTCTGGACGCCAAGATGTCGTTCGACGACAACGGACTCTTCCGTCACGCCGACATCCGCGAATTGCGCGATCCAAATGAAGAGGATCCGGCCGAGACCGAGGCGTCGAAATTCGATCTCAGCTACGTCCATCTGGACGGCAACATCGGATGCATGGTCAACGGCGCGGGCCTCGCGATGGCGACGATGGATATCGTCAAGTATTACGGCGCCGAACCGGCCAATTTCCTCGACGTTGGCGGCGGCGCCAGCTCGCAAAAGGTCGCTGCGGCCTTCCGTATCCTGCTCTCCGACGACCGCGTCAAGGCCGTCCTCATCAACATCTTCGGCGGCATCATGCTGTGCGACGTGCTGGCGCAGGGCGTCGTTGACGCGGCGCGCGAGGTCAAGCTGAGCGTGCCGCTGGTGGTGCGGATGGAAGGCACGAACGTCGCCAAGGGCAAGCAAATTCTCAAGGACTCGGGCATCAAGGTGATCGCCGCCAGCGACATGGCCGACGCCGCCCGGCGCGTGGTCGAAGCGATCGGCCGGCGCGCCCAGGCCTGAAAGAGCGACATTGCGATGAGCATTCTGGTTAACAAGAACACTCGCGTTCTGACTCAGGGAATCACCGGCGCCACGGGCCAGATTCATACCCGGGCGTGCAAAGAATACGGCACGCAGATGGTCGGCGGCGTCGTCCCCGGCAAGGGCGGCACGGATTTCGAGGGCATCCCGATTTTCGATACGGTCGAGCAGGCGCGCAAGGCGACCGGCGCCAACGCGACGGTTATCTATGTGCCGCCGCCATTCGCGGCCGACGCGATCCTTGAAGCGGTCGCCGCCGGCATCGAGCTGGTCATCTGCATCACCGAGGGCGTGCCGGTGCTCGATATGGTCAAGGTCAGCCGCTACATGCGCGGCTCGAAAAGCCGGCTGATCGGCCCCAACTGTCCTGGCGTGATCACGCCTGGCGAATGCAAAATCGGCATCATGCCCGGTTATATCCACAAGCCGGGCGATATCGGCGTGGTTTCGCGCTCCGGCACGCTCACCTATGAAGCGGTCTATCAGCTTACCCAGCTCGGCATCGGGCAATCGAGTTGCGTCGGAATCGGCGGCGATCCGATCGTCGGCAGCGGCCATATCGACATCCTGAAGCTTTTCAATGAAGATCCCGGCACCCGCGCCGTGATTATGATCGGCGAGATCGGCGGCACGGCCGAAGAAGAGTCCGCGCAATATATCAAGGAAAACTTCAAGAAACCGGTGGTGGCGTTTATCGCCGGCCAGACCGCGCCGAAAGGGCGCCGGATGGGCCACGCGGGCGCGATCATTTCGGGCGGACGCGGAACGGCCGCCGACAAAATCGCCGCGCTCAAAGCGGCAGGCATCGCGGTCGCGATGAGTCCGGCGGAACTCGGCGTCACGATGAAGTCGCTGCTTGACGGCAAAGCCGCCTGAAACAACCCCTAAAAATTAAAGCAATACTTTAGATTTTTCAATGGAACGAACCTTCGCGATAATCAAGCCCGACGCGGTCGCCCGTCATCTGATTGGCGATATCGTCAAACGGATCGAGGCGAGCGGCCTCAAAATTGTCGGGATGCGGCTGGTGCGCCTCGCGCGCGCCGAAGCCGAAACTTTCTACGACGTCCACAAAGCACGCCCCTTCTATGGTTCACTCTGCGACTACATGACCTCCGGGCCGGTCGTCGTGATGGCGCTGGAGGGCGACGGCGCGATCAAGCGCTGGCGCGACCTGATGGGCGCGACGGATCCGGCCAAGGCCGATCCGGGCACGATCCGGCGCGATTTTGGCCAGAACGTGGAGCAAAACGCGACGCACGGCTCCGACGCGCCCGAGACCGCGGCCCGCGAGTTGGCTTTCTTCTTCCGCACCTCGGAATTGACCGTGTGAACGGAGATCGGATGGTTATTCAGGCGTTTTCGAGGGCCGATCCGCCACGTTTCGCCTGTAACAGGGCCGTGTTTTCGAGTATTTTCCGATTGACCGGTTCGGTTATATCCAGCGGAAATGCGCAGCCGTCAACTTCGATGCGAGCTTGCGTTATGAGCTTGAGCGTGACGCGGCCTCGGCTTGCGAAATGAGCAAGCATCCGTTTGTTGAGGCGGATATGCGTCCGCTGAGACGGTCCTGGATTTCTGTAATGAGCAGCGCGCCGCCGTAGATTGTCGGTTTCGCCGATATAGTTCGATTCGGTTGGCCCTCCCAAAAACTGAAAACAGTAAACCGCCGGCCGCGCGTCAAGATCCGGAAAGAGCAATTTTCCGGATGAATCCTGCAAAATTTCACCAACCTCTATCCATTCATAATCAATAACCAGCTTCATCTATCCGCGAACCTCTTAATTATTTCGAACGCGATTTTGCGCGCGTCCTCCGCCTCCTCACGGGTTAATTCTCTACCGTCGCGATGCGCGGCCCGGTTTCGAAGCTCGCACAATTGATTCAAGCGATCAGCGACTGAACTGGAGATGTCTAATTTATCCTTGCAACGAATCATACTTCCGAGCGTTTCCTTCGCGCGCCGATGATCGGTAAGTCGAAGATATCCTTCGACGGCGGTTACATAGGCGATGACGAGCGAGCGGGACGGGATATTTTTCGCACGACGCAGTTTTCTCGACAGTACCTCGGCCAGGGCCAAATCACTGCGCGTTTCTTCCGGCGTGTTTCTCAACCATTCATGCGATTCGATCAACTCGCGATTTATTATCTCCAATTCTCCGGGAATTTCGTTCTCAAAGCGTATCTCGTCCTTAACGCCCAAATCGTACCATTGCTGCGTGGTGAATTCTTCCTCAGCGTCCGGAGCGAATCGCGCCCAATTCTTGGCCACGAGTCCGCCGAGGCCCGCAAGGAGGTCGGGTCCGTTGGTATGACGGAACACCCGATGGCGGATTTCCACATCCGTATCTTTAAAAGCCTGCCATCTAATCGCTTTCTGGTATTCTTCTTCGGACAGCAAATCGTAGATGGTGGTAATCGGAGCCGATACCTCGTCAGCCTTCACCAGATCCTTCAGCGATTTGGTCAGAACGTCGCGCCATTTTTCGGATAGCGTGCGCTCTTTATTACCTTCCTGCAATTGCACCAAATCGCTGAAATGACAATCGTAGTTTTGGATTAGCTCGTCCCAGAATAGCAGGCCGTATAGTGCGGACAGGAATACAATTTCGATACGACCGCCGCGTAGATGGCTCCAGAAAGTCGGCGAATCGCTAGTAAGGCGAGCGAAAAATCGACCGTTATATCGCTGGTATGCAGGCAGATAGCTTCCGTCGGCGCTGTTGGCAAAATCGGGACCCTGCGCAATGTCGGCGTTGCATGTTCTCTCGTCGCGAAAGCCGCCCTTTTGGTCTTCGTTGTAAAGGCGTCCACCCTCTCCGCGCAAAAGCGAAAGCACCCGGTTTCGCTGATTGTGTAGAGCGTTGCGTGTCTCTCCGCTCAGCGAGTCGGAGATTTTTCGAGTTGACGGATCGAACGGCCGTCCGCCTTCGCGTTTGGCGTTGCTGCACGACAGGAGCAGTAGACTGCGTGTCTGCTTTGAGTCCATGATATGAAATAGTTACCACAAGAGAATATTGGCTCAAGCTTGGGACGTATGCGATTGATCGTCGTCTGGCGGGCGGGCAGAATCCGGTGCGTAAGCTCCGACGCGCATGCGCACGTGCGCAGATCTCTATCCCTCGCCGTCCGCGCGAATCGCCCGATCCGGACTGGCGGTCGCGCTTGCCGGATGCAACCCGGTATCAATATCGCGGGCGCGAATCGCGCATCGCCGCGCGCAAAGACGCTGCCAGCGGCTGCGCTTTTCCTCTAAAATGGATGCGATGAACTCGGCGGCGGAAGATTTTTCAATGACGCCCGAAGCCGGAGCGCCATCGGCCGCGCGGCCCGATCTCCGCGACCTCGCGCTGGACGAACTTGAATCCGCCCTGCGCGAGTTGGGCGAGCGCTCGTATCGCGCCCGCCAAATCATGGCGTGGTTGTGGAAACGCGGCGCGGATTCCTTTGCCGCGATGCACGATCTGCCGGCCGCCCTGCGCGCGGCGCTCGCGGAGCGATTCGCGCTCGCCGCGCCGAATCCGGCCTTCGTGGCCCGCGCGGCCGACGGCACGCGCAAGCTCCTGCTCGGCCTCGCCGACGGCGAACGGATCGAAAGCGTGATCATTCCCGCCCGCGATCGCGTCACGCTGTGCGTGTCGAGCCAGGCGGGATGTGCGATGGGCTGCGAATTCTGCGCGACCGCGCGGATGGGGCTTAGACGAAATCTCTCTGCCGGCGAAATCCTCGGCCAGATAGTCGCCGCCCGCCGCCATCTGGACCCCGAAGAGACGCTCACCAACTACGTGTTCATGGGGATGGGCGAGCCGCTCGCGAATTATCCGCGCCTGGCGCGCGCGCTCGCCGCGATGACCGCGGAGTGGGGGATGGGAATCTCGCCGCGGCGCATCACCGTCTCGACCGTCGGCCTGATTCCGGGAATGGAGCGGTTGCTGGCCGATTTCGACGTCCACCTCGCGGTTTCGCTCCACGCCACGACCGACGAAGTGCGCGATCGCATCGCGCCGATCAACCGCCGCTTTCCGCTCGCCGATTTGATTGCGGCGTGCGCGAATCTGCCGCTCAAGCGCCGCAGCCGAATCACCTTCGAGTACGTGATGCTCGATGGCGTGAACGATTCCGACGCCGACGCCCGGCGGCTGGCGCGGATGTTGGCGCCGCTGCGCGCGAAGGTTAATTTGATCATCTTCAATCCGTTCGCGGGAGCGCCATTTCAACCTTCGCCGCGCGCGCGGGTGGAGGGCTTTCAAGCGATTCTTCATCAGGGTAACTTGACCGCAACCATCCGCGAGAGCCGCGGACGCGATATCGCGGCCGCCTGCGGCCAGCTCCGTGCGGAACGGCTGGCGGACGAGGCGGACGGGCGGTGCGCGCGGGCGTGAAAGTTCAGGCATGGCGAAGACGGTACTGGGCATAATCGGCGGCAGCGGTTTTTATCAGATCGAAGGTCTCGACCGGGTCGAACGGATCGAGTTGGATACGCCCTTCGGCGCGCCGTCGGACGCGTACTATCGCGGCGCGGCCGGCGAAGTGGATATCATCTTTTTGTCGCGCCACGGCGCCGGCCATCGGATTTTGCCCTCGGAACTGAACTACCGGGCGAATGTCTGGGGGATGAAAAAGCTCGGCGCCGAGCATCTGGTGTCGGTCAGCAGCGCCGGCAGCATGAAGGAAAATATCGCGCCCGGCGAGTTGGTCGCTCCCGATCAATTTATCGATCACACTTACGCGCGCCGGCCGAGCTTTTTCGGCGACGGCGTCGTCGGCCACGTTTCGCTCGCCGATCCGGTATGCGCCGACCTGCGGCGCGATCTGGCGGGCGCGGCGGCAACGGCCGGCGCCAAGGTCCATGACGGAGGCGTCTATTTCTGTATCGAGGGGCCGCAGTTCTCCACCCGCGCCGAGTCGAATCTCTACCGGAGCTGGGGCGTCGATGTGATCAGCATGACCGCGATGCAGGAGGCGCGGCTCGCGCGCGAGGCCGAGCTCTGCTACGCCGTGCTCGCGCTGGTCACCGATTACGACTGTTGGCATCAGAGCGTCGCCGCGGTCGATATCGCCGAGATCCTGCGGGTGATGCGGCTTAACGTCGCGCTGGCGCAGCGCGCGGTGCTCAAGCTGGCGGCGGCGCTGGCGCGGCGGGAGCGGCGGGAGCGGCGATGCGCCTGCGGCAGTTCCCTGAAGGACGCGATTATCACCGATCGCGCCGCGATTCCCGCGGCCGCGGCGGCGCGGCTCGAACCGATCGCGGGCAAGTACCTCAAAGGATGAGGCCGAATGCGCGCGATTCCACGGCTTGAATGCGACTCGGCGGCGATTGACTAATTGATATGAGTATTCTGGCGGTAGGCAGTATCGGATACGACACGGTTGAGACGCGCAACGGCTCGGTCGAGGCGGCGCTGGGCGGATCGGTCAGCTATTTCGCGCTGGCGGCGCGCTACTTCGCGCCGGTCAGCGTGGTGGCGGTGGTCGGCGCGGATTTCCGCGAAAACGACCGCAAGCTGTTCGCCGAGCGCGCGATCGACATGCGCGGATTGGTCACGCGCGACGGCGCCACTTTCCGCTGGCACGGCCGCTATCACGAGGACATGAACGTGCGCGACACGGTAAGCCTCGCGCTGAACGTGTTCGCGGATTTCTCGCCCGAGTTGCTGCCCGACCAGCGCCGCTCCGATTTCGTTTTTCTCGCCAATATTTCGCCCGACCTGCAGCAGCACGTGCTCGGCCAGGTGGCGAGTCCGAAAGTGGTCGCGGCCGACACCATGAATCATTGGATCGCGAACGACCGCCCCGCGCTGCTCCGCCTGCTGCCGCGAATCGACATCCTGACGCTCAACGACGAGGAGGCGCGGATGCTGAGCGGCGAGCACAACCTGATCAAGGCCGGCCGCGCGATTCTCAAGATGGGACCCGACACTGTGCTGGTGAAGCGCGGCGAGTACGGCGTGCTCCAGTTCAGCCGCGAGGGGCTGTTCGCGACGCCCGCCTATCCGCTCGAAGAGGTGATCGATCCGACCGGCGCGGGCGACACTTTCGCCGGCGCCTTCATGGGCTATATCGCGCGCAAGGGCGGCGTCAGCGAGTCGGCGCTGCGCACCGGCGTCGTTTACGGCTGCGTGCTCGGCTCCTTCGTGGTCGAGGAATTCTCGGTCAACCGGGTGGCGATGCTGACGTGGGACGATATCGAGCGGCGCTACCGCAGCTACCTTGAGCTCACGGATTCGCATCATTCCCGATGGACCTCTCAATAGTTGTTCCGCTCTATAACGAGCGGGACAATCTCGCGCCCCTGCACGAGGAATTGAATCGCGCGCTGGGCGCGCTCGGCCGCGATTACGAATTGATCTTCGTCGATGACGGCAGCGACGACGGCGGCGACAGGGTCTTGCGCGAAATCAAGGCGGCCGATCCGCGCGTCCGCGTAATCCGCCTCGCGCGGAACTCCGGGCAGACGGCGGCGCTCGCGTGCGGCCTGCAGAATTCGCGCGGCGCGGTCGTGGTCGCGATCGACGCGGACGGCGAAAACGATCCCGCCGACATTCCGCGCCTGCTCGAGCGGCTGGACGCGGGTTACGATTTGATCAGCGGATGGCGGACCGAACGCTGGCGCGGGGCCGCGGTCACCCGCAGGCTGCCCTCGATCGCCGCCAACGCCCTCATTTCGCGCATCACGGGCGTCGCCCTGCACGACTACGGATGCACGCTCAAGGCCTATCGGGGAGATTTGGCGCGCCGACTGATGCTGTACGGCGAGATGCATCGCTTCGTGCCCGCGATCGCGGCGGAGCAGGGCGCCAAAATCTCGGAAATTCCGGTCAATTTCCGGCCGCGGCGCGCCGGGCAATCGAAATATGGTCCGGGCCGGATCATCCGCACGGTGCTCGATCTGCTCACGGTGCGGTTTCTTTCGGGATACTCGACGCGCCCGATTCAGGTCTTCGGCGCGATCGGCGTGCTGTTGGGCGCGCTGGGCGCTTTATGGACCGGCGTGCTGGTTTTCGAGAAAGTCGTGCTCGGCCATCCGCTGAGCAACCGGCCGGCGCTGTTGCTGGCGGTGCTGCTGGTCGTGGTCGGCGTGCAATTCGTCAGCCTCGGCCTGATCGGCGAGATGATCGCGCGCACCTATCATGAATCGCAAGGCAAACCGATTTACGTGATCAAGGAGGAGTTCTGAAACCGCGATGAATATCGCCGTCATCGGAACCGGCTACGTTGGCCTGGTAAGCGGCACCTGCTTCGCCGAAAGCGGCAATGAAGTGGTGTGCGTGGATATCGATCGCGGACGGGTCGACGCGCTCAAGAACGGCCGGATTCCAATCTACGAGCCGGGGCTGGAAGAGCTGGTGCGGCGCAATCTGAAAGAGAAGCGCATCAGCTTCACCACCGATCTCGCGGCGGCGGTCGGGCAATCGATGGTCTCGTTTATCGCGGTCGGCACGCCGATGGGCGGAGACGGCGCGGCCGACCTGAGCGGCGTGCTCGCGGCGTCCGAGAGCGTCGCGCGCGCGGCGAACGGCTATCACATTATCGCGATTAAAAGCACCGTGCCGGTCGGGACCAACGATCGCGTGCGGGAAATCATGGCGCGATCGGCGGGACCGCGGATCGACGTCTGCTCGGTGCCGGAATTCCTCAAGGAAGGCTCGGCGATCGAGGACTTCATGCGGCCCGACCGCGTCGTCATCGGCAGCACCTCCGAACAGGCGACCGCGATTCTGCGCGAGATCCATTCGCCCTTCCTGCGCACGGACAATCCCATTCTGGTGATGCATCCGCGGTCGGCGGAGCTGACCAAGTACGCCTCCAACGCGATGCTCGCGATGCGCATCTCGTTCATCAACCAGATGGCGAACTTGTGCGAGGCGGTCGGCGCGGAAATCAACGACGTGCGGCGCGGGATGGGCAGCGACAGGAGGATTGGTTCGCAGTTTCTGTTTCCGGGCGTGGGTTACGGCGGCTCCTGTTTTCCCAAGGACGTGCAGGCGCTGATTCACAGCGCGGCGGCCAGAAATATCGATTTCACGATCCTGCGCGCCACCGACGAGGTCAATGCGCGGCAGAAGCGGATGCTGGTCGATCGCGTGCGCGAGCATTTCGGCGGCGAGGTCAAAGATCGCGCGTTCGCGATCTGGGGGCTTGCGTTCAAGCCGCGCACCGACGATATGCGCGAGGCGCCGGCGCTGGTGGTGATCGAGGAGCTGTTGCGGATGGGCGCGAAGGTCAGCGCGCACGATCCCGAGGCGATCGCTTCCGCGCGAAACATTTTCGGCGGCCGGATCACGCTGCACGAAACCAACTACGACGCTTTGGCCGGCGCCGACGCGCTGATTATCCTCACCGAGTGGAACGAGTTTCGCCATCCGAATTTCCATCGAATTAAAGCGCTGCTCAAAAATCCGGTGATTTTCGACGGGCGCAATCTTTACGATCCGGCGCTGATGAAGGCGCTCGAATTCCGCTACTACTCGATTGGCCGCCAGCCGGTCTGAGCGGGCGCGGCAGGGGATTTCGCAATGCGGATACTCGTTACCGGCGGCGCCGGCTTTATCGGTTCGCATACTGTGGATGCGCTGCTCGCCGCCAGCGGCCATCAGGTGGCCGTAATCGACAATCTCGCCGCGGGCAAGCGCGAACAACTGAACCCGGGCGCGCGGTTTTACGAAGCCGATCTGCGCGACGCGGAGCGCGTGCGCGAGGCCGCGGCGGCGCATCGGCCGGAAGCGATCGTCCATTTCGCGGCGCAGATGGACGTGCGGCGTTCAGTCGCCGATCCCGCGTTCGACGCGCAGGTGAATCTGGTCGGCTTTCTCAATTTGATCGAGGCGGCGCGGCCGCACGGCCTCAGGCGCGTCGTCTTCGCCTCGACCGGCGGCGCGATCTATGGCGAGCAGGACGTTTTCCCGGCCGACGAGAGCCATCCGTGCCGTCCGGTCAGTCCTTACGGCGTGGCCAAATTGGCCACCGAATCGTATCTCTCTTTTTATAAAACCCAATATGGGATTGAATACGCGGCGATGCGCTACGCCAACGTTTATGGGCCGCGGCAGGATCCGCACGGCGAGGCCGGCGTGGTCGCGATCTTCTGCGCGCGCCTGCTCGAGGGACGCCCGGCGACAATCTTTGGCGACGGCGAGCAGACCCGTGACTACGTCTATGTCGGCGACGTGGTGCGCGCGAACCTCGCGGCGCTGGCGGCGACGGCCGGCGGCCCGATAAATATCGGAACCGGCGTCGAGACCAGCGTGAACCGGTTGTACCGGCGGCTCGCGGACATCGCGGGCGTGTCCGCGGCGCCGGATTACGCGCCGGCGCGTCCGGGCGAGCAGATGCGCTCGGCGATCTCGGCGGCGCGCGCCAGCCGGGAACTCGGATGGCGGCCCGAAGTCGCGCTCGACGACGGTCTTGGCCGTACCTATGCGTACTTCAGGGAACGCTTCGCGCAGATCCGCTGACGCCATGCTATTATCAAGGATTCGGAGCGCCAATCGCGCCCGCCCAAGCCTATTTTCATGACGTCTCGCGAGCTAATCCGCAATTTTTCGATAATCGCGCATATCGATCACGGCAAATCGACGCTGGCCGATCGGCTGCTCGAGCACACGGGCGCGCTCTCGAAGCGGGAACTCAAGGAACAGTTCCTCGAT
This sequence comes from Deltaproteobacteria bacterium, assembly GCA_021780225.1. Lineage (GTDB taxonomy): Bacteria > Desulfobacterota > Binatia > Binatales > Binataceae > JADMIL01. Next base: position 42,001 of record JAJXZF010000065.1, read on the forward strand.
TCGATGGACCTTGAGCGCGAGCGCGGCATCACGATCAAAGCGCGATCGGTGCGCCTGAATTACACCGCCCACGACGGCAAAACCTACATCCTGAACCTGATCGATACCCCCGGCCACGTTGATTTCGCATACGAAGTGTCGCGCAGCCTCGCCGCCTGCGAAGGCGCCCTGCTGGTGGTTGACGCGAGCCAGGGAGTGGAAGCGCAAACTTTGGCCAATGTTTACATGGCGCTCGACCATGGCCTCGAAATCGTGCCGGTGATCAACAAGATCGATTTGCCGGGCGCCGACGTCGAGCATACGCGCGGAGAAATCGAGCAGGTAATCGGACTCGACGCGGCCGACGCGATCCTGACTTCCGCCAAAGAAGGAATTGGAATCGAGGAAACCCTCGAAGCGGTTGTGCGGCGGATTCCGGCGCCGCCGGCGGGCGAGGGCAAGCCCTTGCGCGCGCTTATCTTCGATAGCTGGTACGACGCTTATGAGGGCGTAATCGGCCTGGTTCGCGTCGTCGAGGGCGAATTGCGGCGCGGGATGAAGATCCGCCTGATGGCCACCGGCAAGAACGGCGAAGTGATGCGCCTGGGCTGGTTTACGCCGCACGAGCAGGCCGCCGAGTCGATCGGGCCGGGCGAAGTCGGGTTCCTCGTCGCCGGCATCAAAACCGTCGCCGATATGCGGGTCGGCGACACCGTGACCGACGCCGACCATCCGGCGGCGGCGCCGCTGGCGGGCTTCAAGGAATTGAAACCGATGGTCTTCGCCGGCCTCTATCCGACCGAGGCGAATCAATACGGCGAACTCCGCGACGCGATCGAAAAGCTCCGGCTCAACGACGCGAGCATCGTCGTCGAGCCGGAAACCTCGCAGGCGCTGGGCTTTGGCTTTCGCGCCGGCTTCCTCGGCCTGCTGCATATGGAAATCGCGCAGGAGCGGCTCGAACGCGAATTCGGTCTGGATCTGGTCGTGACCGCGCCGACGGTGGCCTATCGCGTCCGAACCACGGCCGGCGAGACCGTCATGGTCGATAATCCGGCGCTGCTTCCCGACGAAAGCGCGGTCGAAGCGATCGAGGAGCCGTTTATCCTCGCCTCGATTCATGTTCCTGAAGAATTCCTCGGCGCGGTGATGCATCTGTGCGAGGAACGCCGGGGCGTGCGGCGCGACCTTAAATTTTCCGGCCATCAACGCGCGATTTTGCAATACGAGATGCCGTTGGCGGAAATCGTTTTCGACTTCTATGACCGGCTTAAATCAGCTACACGCGGCTATGCATCGCTAGATTATGAGTTTATAGACTTCCGCCCCGAGCATCTGGTTAAATTGGACATTCGCATCAATGGCGAAGTTGTCGACGCGCTCTCGGTGATTGTTCATCGCGACAAGGCTTACGAGCGCGGCCGCGCGCTATGCGAAAAGATGCGCGAGCTGATTCCGCGGCAGATGTTCGAGATCGCGATCCAGGCGGCGATCGGCGCCAAGATTATCGCAAGAGAATCGGTCAAGGCGTTGCGCAAGAACGTGACCGCGAAGTGTTACGGCGGGGATATCACGCGCAAACGCAAGCTTTTGGAAAAGCAGAAAGAAGGAAAACGCAGAATGAAGCAGGTTGGGCGCGTCGAGATACCGCAAGAGGCGTTTCTGGCGCTCCTCAAGGTTGGAGAGTAGGCGTCCGTGGCCGGCCAATCGATGCAGGCTTCGCGCGCGTCCGCGCCGGATCGCTCCGTAACTCAGCCGCCCCATCCCGAGAAATCGGCATTACGCGAATACGTCGAGGCGTTTGCCGTTGCGATCGTTCTCGCGCTGATCCTGCGCACCTTCTTTATTCAGGCCTATAAAATTCCCTCAGGCTCGATGGAGCCGACGCTGCTGGTCGGCGATCATATTATCGTCAACAAGCTGATTTACGGGTTTCGCCTGCCGGACTCGATTTTAGGGCTTACGCCGATGGCCGCGGAAATTCCCTACGGCCACTATCTGTTCAAGCTGGAGCCAATCCATCGCGGCGACGTGGTCGTTTTCGTCTTTCCGCCCGATCCGACCAAGGATTTCATCAAGCGCGTAATCGGGATCGGCGGCGACACGATCGAAGTTCGCAACGGCGTGCTTTATCGCAACGGCAAGCCCGCTGACGATCCGCACGCCCATTTCGAGCTGACTCCGGACGAGCGCGAGGCCGATTCGCCGCGCGACAATTTCGGTCCGGTCACGGTGCCCCAGGGACAGTTCTTCATGATGGGCGACAATCGCGACCGCAGCTACGACAGCCGCTTTTGGGGGATGGTCGATCGGAATGAAGTCGAAGGGCGGGCGATGTTCATCTACTGGTCGTGGGACAGCGACAGCTCCGCGTCCGTGCCAATCCGCTGGAGCAGGTTCGGCAAAGTGATACATTAGCCGCCGTACCTGAGCCGCCGTGCCTGCTTGGGTCATCGAGGTGGGGGAGAGAGCCGTGGCCGAAGACGAGTCGAGAAAGATTGGAACGCTGCTCGAGCAGCTTGGCGCTCGATTTGACATCGTAATTGAAGCCGTCACGGGCTTCGGCGGGCGTCTCGAGGCGCTGCGCGAAGAGGTGATGGGCCAGTTCGGCGAAGTCGGCCGCCAGATTCGCTTCCTTGCCGACCGGATCGCGGAGAATCGCGAGGCGGTCGCGCTGACGCGGGCCGATCTGGGTGCGGAAATGATCCGGATCGGCGAAAACCTTGGCGCCACTCGCGTCGAAACGCGCGAGAATTTCCTCAATGCGCGAATTGAAAGACGCGAGGAAATCGTCACGATTCGCGAGGAATTCCGCAATGCGATAGCCGCCGACGCCGATAGCGCGCGAGTGCGCAACGCCAGCGAAATCGCGCGCGCGGCCGAAGCGCTTGAGAACCGGCTCGAAGACCGGCTTGCGGCGCTGGGCGAGGAGTTGCGCCGTCAAATTGTCGCAGGAAATTCGTCGGCAAGCGAAGGACTTCCCGCGGCCGCGTCCGCCGAAATCCGCGCCGGCCTGGCGTCCTCGACCGACGCGATCGTGAAGAAAATCGATCACGATCTGAAAACCGCCACCAAGGCGCTGACCAGCCTGATGCGCAAATTCGAGCGTTTCGACGACCGGATCACCGTGCAGACCAAAGATCAGGACCAGCGGCTCAAAAAGCTCGAACGCAAGACCGCCTCGCGCGGCTGACGCGGCGACGAAACCGGGCGCCGCGCGGTTTCAAAACGCTGCCGGCCGGTCCCGGCCGGCAGCATTCAATTCCTGCAAATCGGACGCGAGGCGAATCAATCCTTTTCGAACGAGGGGCCGGACCACTTGGCGGCAGTCTGGAACGCCGGTTGCGGGGCGCCTCCGCCAAACAGGTTGCCGCCCGCCATCAGGCCGCCGTCCACGACCATCGCCGTTCCTGAGACCCATTCCGAATCGTCGCTGGCGAGGTAGAGCGCCGCTCCCGCGATATCCTCGCCCGTGCCGGCGCGCGGAATCGGCTGGATATGGTCCAGTATCTGGCGCACCACCGGATCGCCGCCCGGAAGGTGTTGGTGAATCAGGGGCGTGTTGATGCCGCCCGGACAGATGCAGTTGACCCGGATGCGATCCTTGCCGAGTTCGAGCGCCGCGCATTTCGTGAGATGGATTACGCCGGCCTTGGCCACGCTGTAGGCCAGCGGCCCGGCGCCGCCGCGCAGCCCGGCGACGGAGGCGGTCGAGATAATCGATCCGCCTCCGGCTTTGCGCATCTCGGGCGCCGCGTGCTTGATGCCGAGGAAGACGCCGCGCAGCAGAATCGCGAAAGTGCGGTCCCAGTTTTCGACGCTCGTCTCTTCGAGCGAACCGAGCGCGCCCGCCAGCCCCGCGTTGTTGAACATCACGTCGAGCCGGCCGAACTCTTTGACCGCGCGATCGATTGCGCCCTTGATTTCCGCCTCCGCCGTGACGTCGGTCTTTTGGAACACCGCGTTCGCGCCGTTTTCGCGGCATTCGCGAACGGCAGCTTCGCCCCCTTCGGCGTTCAGGTCGGCGATTACGACGCTGGCGCCCTCGGCCGCGAAGCGCGCCGCCGTCGCGCGGCCCATCCCGCTTGCGGCGCCGGTTATAACCGCGACTTTTCCTTCCAATTTGCGCATGATCGATTCCCCTTGTCTCCTTTGCGATGGCCCCGCGCCGCGCGCGTTTGGCGCCGGGCGCGCAGGCGCGTCAATCCTGCCCGATACGGTCCCGAAGCGCTATCGCGAACCGGCGGACGATCGGATTGGTCCGGTGTATAATCGCGAGGCGAAGATGGCCAAATCGACAACATCGGGTCGGCGTGCGGCAGCGATGGCGGTACGGGCGGAGAGCAGCTTGCGCCGCGACCCCACGGGGAGCGAGCCGGGCCGACCGTCTGATCGCGCCGACGAAGCGGCAGATGCGGCCGGCGCGTCGTCCGTAGTAGCGGAAAGCGGCGCGGAAAATCAAACCGCGCGAGCGATCGTTCCGCCCCGGCCCGAGGAGCTTGGCCCGCGCTACGACTCGCTGGTCGCATATGATTCAGATGCCGGCGGACGCGAGGCGTTGACGCTCGCCGCCGAAGACGGCGCGCTCGACGACGCTGAACTGGAACGCCGGCTCGAGGCGATCCCCGCCGATCCGGGGGTCTATTTGCTGCGCGATCGCGCGGGCAAGGTGCTCTACGTCGGCAAGGCTAAATCGCTGCGCTCGCGAGTGCGATCGTATTTCCGGCCGGGCGGCGACGGGCGTTTTCAGGTGCGCTTCCTGATGCGCAAGGTGCGCGACTTCGAAACTCTGGTCGTGCGCAGCGAAAAAGAGGCGCTGATCCTCGAAAACAATCTAATCAAGCAATACAAGCCGCGCTACAATATCCGGCTCAAGGACGACAAGTCATACCTGAGCGCCAAGGTGACGAACCATCCGTGGCCGCGCATCACGGTCACGCGGCGGATCGTCAAGGACGGCGGCCGCTACTTCGGGCCGTTCGGATCGGCCGACGGCCTGCGCGAAACGATCGACGTTATCCGCAAGGTCTTTCCGCTGCGCACCTGCTCGGACGCGGTGTTCCGCAACCGCGCCCGCCCCTGTATCGAATATCAAATCAAGCGCTGCCTTGGACCGTGCTGTCTGCCGGTGGATCGCGATGAATACGGACGTCATCTGCACGCGGCCGAGATGCTTCTGGAGGGCAAGAACCTCGAATTGTTGCGGGAGCTGCGCGAGCGGATGCGGGCCCACGCCGAGCGGCTCGAATTCGAGGCGGCGGCGCGCCTGCGCGATCGCGTGCGGGCGATCGAAAAGACGGTCGAAAAGCAGACCGTGCTGCATCACTGGGGCGGCGATCAGGACGTGTTCGGATTGTATCGCGAGGGCGGTTTTATCGAGGCGATCGTCCTGATGGTGCGCAATGGAAAGCTCAACCGCACCCGCAGTTGGAGTTTCCAGGATCTCGAATTTTCCGACGAGGAGCTGCTGGCCGACCTGCTGACGCAGTATTACGCGGGCGCGCTGACTCCGCCTGACGAAGTGATCGCGCCGGTCGTGCTCGAAGACGCGGACGCCCGCGCCGAGCTGCTTTCGGAACGGCGTGGCCGCAAAGTCGAATTCATCGTGCCGCGGCGCGGCGAAAAGCTGCGCCTGCTGGAGATGGCGATGGAAAACGCGCGGCAGAGCTTCGCCGCGCGGCGCGACAATGAAAATACGCGCGAAAAGATGCTCGCCGAGTTGCGCGCCCGGCTGCATCTGCGCAACACGCCCAAGCGGATCGAATGCTACGACATCTCGAACCTGCAAGGCTCGATGGCGGTCGGGTCGCAGGCGACTTTCGACGAGGGCGAACCGTGCAAAGCTTTTTACCGCCGCTATCGGATTCGCACCGTCGCCGGACAGGACGACTTCGCCAGCCTCTACGAGGTCCTGAGCCGCCGGCTCAAGCGCGCGAAGGAGGAAAACGAGTATCCCGATTTGTGGGTGATCGACGGCGGCAAGGGCCAATTGAACGTGGCCGTGCAGGCGCTCAAGGACGCCGGCGCATCGGCGCAAATCGAGGTGGTGTCGCTGGCCAAGCAACACGTGCTGAACGACGGGCGCGAGCGCAACGTGGTCAAATCCGAGGAACGGGTCTTCCTGCCGAATCGCAAGGACCCGATCGTGCTGCCGCGCAACTCGAACGCATTGTTCCTGCTGGTGCGCATCCGCGACGAGGCGCATCGCTTCGCAATCACCTATAACCGTGAATTGCGCCGGCGCGCGCGATTGAAATCGGTCCTTGACGATATTGAAGGAATCGGACCGGTGCGCCGGCGCGACCTGTTGAGACATTTCGGCAGCCTGCGGCGGATTCGCGCGGCGTCGCTTGCGGAGCTGCAGGCGGTCAAGGGCGTCAATGCGGAATTGGCGGCGCAAATCCGCCGGCATCTCGACGCGATGGCCGCGCTGCTCGACGAGCAGGAGCGGGCCGAGCGCGAAGAGTACGGCGCGGAATATCTCGACGCGGGCCAGGGCCAGCTTGAGCTGCTCGCCCGCAAAGCCCGCCCCGCCATGGCGGCGTCAAGCGAGGCGGAAACGTCATTGGCTGATTCGGTCGAACCCGCCGACGGTTAGCAAGCGGCGGAGCGGCGACAAACCGCGTTGGCATCGGGCGGCCGGTTCACTATACCGAAATCATCTGGACTGAAATTGACGGCGTGAGCCGGGGGTGGGGGAAATCGCGGCGGCGAAGCAAATCGGCGCTGTCGGAGCGCGCGGCGCGGGCTCCGAGACGAACCGGAATCCCGCTCTCGCAGGGCGCGCCTGGATCGTCGCGCTGCCTCCTTTGTACGGCGTCACGGCCGCGATCATTATCGGCGACGGCGCCGGCAATCTCGGATTGGCGATACCTCTCTGGATCTGCGCGGCGTTCGCGGCCGGCGCGATCGCGTCGATGGCGGCGCGGCGCACGGCGGCGGGCTTGATCATCGCCTACGCGGCGATCGCGGGCGCGGCGACGGGTCCCGTGGCGCGCCTGCTCAATCCCGCGCATGGTCCGCACAGCCTTTATCGTTTCGCCGACGGATCGTCCCTTACGATCGTCGGGCGGATCGCGCAGGAGCCGGAGCGCGAACCAGGCGGCCGGACGTATCTGTTCGTCCAACTCGCGCGCGCCGGGCTGAGTCCCGGCCATCTGGAACCGTGCCGGGGCCTGGTTCGAGTGACCGCGCTTGGCGGCGCGGACCGATTCCGGCTGGGCCAGACAATCGAAGCGGCCGGCGTAATCAGGTTCCCGCGCAACGACGGCAATCCGGGGCAATTCGACTACCGCGGCTGGCTGCTGCGGCAGGGTATCGCGGCGACGATGTTCGTGCGGCCCGACAAGACGACGAAGTCTTCGCCGATTCGAATCGTGGCGTATCGGCCCGAATTTTTCAGCAGCGCTATTGAGCGGGCGAGGCGCCGGATCCGCGCTCTGATTGACGCCAATCTGCGCTATCCGGCGAACGTCGAGATGCGCGCGCTGATTATCGGCGATCGGGGCGGTATCGATGAGCGGCTGCGCCGGCGTTTCGCCTTCACCGGCATGGCGCATCTGCTGGTGATTTCCGGTCTGCACATGGGAATCGTCGCGGGCGCGACGTTCATCGTTGTGCGGCTGGCGATGAGTTTTTTCCCCGCGCTGATGGCGTATGGATACGCCAACAAAGCGGCCGCGATCGCGGGCGCGATCGCGGCGGGCGGCTACGCGGCGATCGCAGGGCATCACGTGTCCACGATCCGCGCCGTGGCGATGGTGACGGCGTACGCGCTGGCGATCGCGTTCGACCGGTCGCGCGAATTGATGGCGAGTCTGGCGATCGCGGCGCTGGTGATTTGCCTCGCGCTGCCCGGCTCGACGGCGGATATCGGCTTTCAGCTTTCTTTCGTTGCGGTCGCCGCGATCATACTGGGGATGCGGCGGTTCGCGGCGTGGTGGCGAATTCGTTTTGCGGCGGAAGAAGGCGGCGCTGGATTGAACCTTGCCGAATCCGTGGCGGGCTATTTTGCGGTTTCTTTCTGGGCGCTGCTCGGCACGGCGCCGCTGACGGCTTTTTACTTCAACCAGTTTTCGCTCGTCGGCGTGGTCGCGAACGCGGTCGTCGTGCCGATCATGGGTTTTGGCGCGGTGGTGATGGGACTGATCGCCGCGCTGATGCTCTCAATCAATGCGGCCGCGGCGGGTTTCGCGATGCGGCTGGCGGGAGGCCTGGCCGGCCGCGGCACGGCGCTCGCCGGATGGTTCTACAGGTGGCCGCTCGGATGGAGCCGGATCTTTACCCCGACGGTCGTTGAAATTGCGATCGCATACGCGCTGCTGGCGCTGTGGCTGACGGCGCCGCGGGCGGACGCGGCGCTCGCGATTCCGCCCGAACGCGATGCCGCCGCCGGGAGATCCGAAACGCATCCGATATGGCGGCGCTGGGGTTTCGCGTTGATTTTGACCGCGCTCGCGATCGACGCCGGCTGGTGGACCTGGCGGCGCTATTTCAATCCAGAGCTTCGAATCGCCTTTCTCTCCGTGGGCGAGGGCGACGCCGCGGTGATTCGTTTTCCCGGCTCGCGCGTGATGGTTTTGGACGGCGGCGGAGGCTACCGCGACGCGTTCGATCCGGGCGAGCGGATCGTCGCGCCCTATCTTTGGGCGCGAAAGATCATGCGCGTCGATTATGTCGCGCTGAGCCATCCCGACCACGATCATTTCGGCGGCTTGACTTTTATCGCGGAGAATTTTCATCCGCGCGAGTTCTGGACCAGCGGCGTCGGCAGCGACGATTCAAGTTATGGACGGCTGCTGGCGGCTGTCCGCGCCGCCGGCGCGCGCGAATCAGTCTGCGGATCGGCGGCGCAGGCGCGCATGATCGGAGGAGCGGCGGTGCGATGTCTTTGGCCGGCGCGCGGCGTCGTCGAGCGCAAAGACAACAATTCGTCGATGGTCGTGCGGATTTCCTACGCTGGCCGATCAGTTCTGTTTACCGGCGACCTGGAGGAAAAGGGCGAGCGCGAGCTGATCGCGACCGGAGCGCCGCTGGACGCCGGCGTGCTTAAGGTTCCGCATCACGGCAGCGCGACCTCGTCGAGTCCGGAGTTGATCGCGGCGGTGCGTCCGCGGTTGGCGGTTATCTCGGACGGTTACCTGAACCGGTTTGGATTTCCGGCGCCCGCGGTCGTCGCACGCTATCGCGCGGCGCGCGTGATCGTCCTGCGCACCGACCGGGACGGCGCCGTGCTCGTCGCGATCGGCGCAGAGGGGTTGGCCGCCAATGCCTGGCTGGACGGGCGCGCGCCCGTTGCGGTTGACGATCCGGCAAGGCGTGTGGGAAAGTGAGCGATGAACCGCGGGACGTGGTTCGCCTGGTCAAGCGACCGCGGACGTCCCGGGGCAGCATCAAAGTATCGCCGGAGGATTTCCATGGCTGAACAGGCCGCCGCGCAAACGGCTGAACAACCGGGCAAGAAGCCGATTCTGCCGGTTTTCAAACTCGAACCGAAGCCCCATCTGGTGGGCGTGAAATGCTCCGCCTGCGGCGCCGTATTTCTCGACACCAAACGGTTGGCGTGCTCCAAGTGCGGCGCGACCGGACCCTTTCAGGAGGTCCAGCTCTCGGACAAGGGCAAGGTCTGGGTTTTCTCGGTGATTCATCAGTCCTTCCCCGGAGTAAAAACGCCCTACGTGACGGCGATTATCGATCTGCCCGAAGGCGTCAGCGTAAAGTCCAATCTGGTTGACGTCGATCCGCTGGAGTTGCAGAAGAATCCGGGGAAGGCGTTCGGGATGCCGGTCGAGCTGGTGGCGAACGTCGTCGCGAAAGATCGGCAGGGCAACGAAGTGGTCGCGTTTCAGTTTCGGCCAAGCGCGAACTAAGGATAACTTCAGGCTGGCAATCAGGACGGCGCGGCCAGGCGACCGGCGTCCTCAGGAGGATTTTGAGATGCGCAACGTTTACGTGCTTGGAACGGGAATGATTCGCTTTGGCCGCTATCCGGACAAGTCGGTGCCGGAACTGGGCGCGGAAGCGGCGTTGATCGCGCTGAAAGACGCCGGCGTCATGATCAAGGATGTCGAAATGTTCGCGTGCGGCAACCTCTATCAGGCCAACGCGATGGTCGGGCAGCGAATTCTGCAGCAGGTCGGCCAGACCGGCATTCCGGTCATTAACGTATCGAATGCGTGCGCGACGGGTTCGACCGCTTTCCGCGAAGCGTACCTGGCCGTCGCGTCGGGGATGTACGACGTCACGATGGCGATTGGCGTCGAGCAGATGGGCAAGCAGGGACTGCTCGGCGGCGGAGGCGGCGGCTCCGATCCGGCGTATTCGACCGAAGGACGCGTCGGCTCGGGACTGATGCCCGCGGTTTTCGGTCAGGCCGGCGTGGAGCACATGCGCAAATACGGCACGACGCTTGAGCATTTCGCGAAGATTTCAGTCAAATCGCACAAGCACGCGACCAAGAATCCGTTCTCGCAGTATCAGAATGAAGTGACGCTCGAGGACGTGCTCAACGCCCGCGTGGTCGCTTTCCCGAATACGCTTTACATGTGCTGCCCGACCGGCGACGGCGCCGCGGCCGCGATTCTGGTCTCCGAGGACAAGTTGAAGCAGTTTGCGGCCGGCCGCAAACGGGCGCGCGTGGCGGCGTCGGTGCTGACCTCCGATCCCTACACCGATCGCGACCTGACCCTGCCCGACGTGAACACGCTCACGCGGCGCGCCGCACAGAAGGCCTACGAGACCGCCGGCATCGGACCGAAAGACGTTTCGCTGACCGAATTGCATGACTGCTTCGCCACCGCCGAGTTGGTGCATTATGAAAACCTCGCCCTGTGCGGCGACGGCGAGGCCGGCAAGTTCATCGATGAGGGCGGCGGCAAGCATCCCGATCTCGGCGGCAAGTCTCCCGTCAATGTGTCCGGCGGCTTGCTTTCGAAGGGCCATCCGCTGGGCGCCACCGGCGTCGCCAATATCTGCGAAGTCGTGTGGCATGTGACCGGCGACGAACGCGCCAAAGCGCGCCAGGTGCCGAACGCGAAAGTCGGCATGGCGCATGTGATCGGGCTGGGCTCCGCCTGCACGATCCATTTGCTGACCGTCTGACGGCTTGAAGATCGCGGACGAACGGTTTCGATCGCCGGACGTCCGCGAATCATCGAAAAAGGGGCCGCTTGCGGGCGGCCCCTTTTTCTTGCCTCGCGTGCGGGATAAATTTTCGGGAAGCTTCGGGCGCTGCGGCAATTTCGATAAACCCGGAGCGATGGAATCGCCAGTTTGAAACTCACACGCTTAAGAGGCTTTCAGGATCATCTTGGCGCCGACGCCCGCGCTTTGAGTCTGGTCGAAGAGACGGCTCGCGCGATGGCGTACCGGCACGCGCTCAACGAAATCCGCATCCCGACCCTCGAACGAATCGAACTCTATGAACGTTCGAGCGGGGAAACTTCGGACGTCGTGCAGAAGCAGCTTTATCGCGTGCCGCGCGCGGCGGAAGCCGCCGGCGAAGGCGATCAGGCGTTGCGTCCCGAAGGCACGCCCGGCGTGATTCGCGCCTATATCGACGCCGGTCTCGATCGCAGCGATCCCGAGCAGCGCTTTTTCTACAGCGGTTCGATGTTCCGCTACGAACGTCCGCAAAAGGGCCGCTTGCGCCAGTTCAACCAGTTCGGAGTCGAAATCTTCGGCCGCGCCGACGCGGCCTGCGACGCCGAGCTGATCATCATGATCGACGAATTCCGGCGCGCGCTCGGCCTCGATGTGCGCTTTGAAGTGAATTCGCTGGGCGACGGAAATTGCCGTCCCGCGTTTCGCGCCGCGCTGCTTGAATGGGGCCGGGCGCATTATTCCGAGCTGTGCGAAGATTGCCATCAGCGGCTCGAACGAAACCCGCTGCGCCTGCTTGATTGCAAGACCGACGCGGAGCTGGCCAAGAGCGCGCCGCGCAGTCTCGATTACCTGTGCGCGCCGTGCCGGACGCATTTCGCCGCGGTCGAGCGGCTGATTGGAATCGCCGGGGTTCCTTGCGAAGTGAATCCGCGGCTGGTCCGCGGTCTCGATTACTACACGCGCACGACTTTTGAAGTCACTTCGAGCGCGGTCGGAGCGCAGAGCGCGATTGTCGCCGGAGGCCGTTACGACGGCCTGGTGGAAGCGCTCGGCGGCGCCGCGATTGCGGGAACCGGTTTCGCGATCGGCGTCGAACGAACCGCGCTGGCGCTCGCTCCCGAGCGTTATGGCGCCGGAGGCGCTCCGGACGCCGCGATCGTCGCGATCGGCGCGGGCGCGGTCGATTTTGCGATCGAGCTTGCGCGGGAATTGCGCGCGCGCGGCCGCCGAGTCGAGCTGTTGTCGCCGGAGCGGGGCGTCAAGGCGCTGCTCAAGCGCGCGGACAAGCTGGGCGCCCGGTATGCGTTGATTGTCGGCGAAGACGAAATCCGAAACGGAGTCGTCCAGGTCAAAGATTTGCGGGCCGGCGTGCAAACCGCCGTGGCGCGCGCCGCCGTCGCCGCCGCTGTCGCGGGCCAGCCGGACTGAGCGGTTTCCAAGCTTCGTCAGGGCGGGTATTCTTTCAAGGCTGATCTCCAATGCCTGAAATCAAGCAAGCGTTGATGCCGACGCCGCCGTGGCGGCGCACCGATTATTGCGGCGCGCTGCGCGCCACGGACGCGGGACGCGAGGTCGCGCTATGGGGATGGGTGGCGACGCGCCGCGACCATGGTTCGCTGATTTTTATCGATCTCCGCGACCGCGAAGGCATTATCCAGATCGTCTTCAATCCCGAGCATGACGCCGGCGCGCACGCGGTCGCCGAGGCGGCGCGCGCCGAATTCTATCTGGCCGTCAAAGGACGCGTGGTGCGGCGTTCCGAAGGCTCCGTCAATGCGGAGCTGCCGACCGGCGAAATCGAAGTGGTGGCGGCCGCGGCTGAAATTTTGAATCCTTCTTTGCCGCCGCCGTTTCCGCTTGCCGGGCCGGAAGGCGCCGCCGAGGAAATCCGGCTCAAGTACCGTTACCTCGATCTGCGCCGCCCGGAGATGCAAAACAATCTCCGGCGGCGCCATCAGTCGTTGCGCGGCGCCCGCGCCTACCTGGACGCCAACGGATTCGTCGAGGTCGAAACGCCAATCCTGTTCAAAGCGACGCCCGAGGGCGCACGCGACTATCTGGTGCCGAGCCGCGTGAATCCGGGCCGTTTCTACGCGCTGCCCCAATCGCCGCAGTTGCTCAAGCAGATTCTGATGGTCGGCGGGTTCGATCGGTATTATCAAGTCGCCCGCTGTTTCCGCGACGAGGATTTGCGCGCCAATCGCCAGCCGGAATTCAGTCAGATCGATATTGAGATGACCGGGCCGCATCCCGAGGACATCCACGAGATGGCCGAAGGCATGATGGCGTCGATCTACCAATACGCGGCCAGCGTCGAGATCAAACGGCCTTTCCTCAAGATGCGTTACGAAGACGCGATGGAACGCTACGGCTCGGACAAGCCGGATCTGCGTTTCGGTCTTGAGATGAAAAATCTTTCGGCGGCCTTCGCCGGGACGCAATTCAAGGTCTTCGCCGAGACGCTGGCGCGCGGCGATGAGATTTACGGTCTTGTGTTGCCGGCGGCTTGCCAGCTATCGCGCCGCGAACTCGACGAGATGGCCGAGGGTCTCAGGTCGCGCCAGGCGCTCGGACTGGCGTGGGTAAAAATCGCGGCGGACGCATGGCAAGGGCCCATCGCAAAATTCATTGCGGCCGGGGAGCGCGATCGCGTCGTACAAATCGCCACCTCCGCCGAGGGCGATACTCTGCTGATGATCGCCGGCGCGCGCGGCAAAGTACGTCCGGCCTTGGGCGATTTGCGGCTCAAGCTCGGCGCCAGATTCAACCTGATCGATCAAACTGCGCTCAAATTCCTGTGGATTGTGGACTTTCCGTTATTCGATTTCAGCGAAGAGGAAAAACGCCTCGTTTCGGTTAACCATCCGTTCACCGCGCCGCATACGGAAGACATGGGATTGCTCGATTCGGAGCCGCTCAAGGCCCGCGCGCTGGCCTACGACATGGTTTTGAACGGGCAGGAAATGGGCGGCGGATCGATTCGTATTCACAACGCCGAATTGCAACTGCGGATTTTCGAACTGCTTGGTATCGGACGCGCGGAAGCGGCCGCGAAATTCGGATTCTTGCTCGACGCTTTGAGTTTTGGCGCGCCGCCGCACGGCGGAATCGCTTTCGGCGTCGATCGAATCGCGATGATGGTGTGCGGCGCCGATTCGCTGCGCGACGTGATGGCGTTTCCGAAAACCCAAAAGGCGGTCGATCCGATGAGCGGAGCGCCTTCAGAAGTCGACCCGCGCCAGTTGCGCGAGTTGTCGATCAAGGTGGCGCTGTGAAGCAATCCGTCCTTCCGGCCGTCATGGCCGCAATTTTGTTCGCCGCCGCGGCTGGATGTTCCAAGCTAATCGATCAGCGGTTCGAGGATCAGGTCAGCGACACGGTTCATTCCCTGCCGCTGATTGGCGATCAAAGCGGCCTGAACATTCACGCGGTTCGTTCGATTAAGGAGGTCGTGATTCACAAGATCGCCGTGATGCCGCTGGTGGATGCGCCCGATCAAATCGACAAAGCCTTGCCGCCCGGTTCGTCCGAGTCGGTGACGGCGGCGCTCTATGCGCAGGCGACGGTGGTGGGCGGATGGGCGGTGGCGCCGCAGGATGACGTCGAGGACGCGATGCAGCAGTTGCCGCCGAGCAACCTTTCCAACCTCGACCAGAACGCGATCGCGCTGGGCAAGGCGGTCGCCGCCGACGGCGTGCTGTACGGGATGGTCAGCAAATACCGTGAGCGCGTCGGCTACGATTACGCCGCGCAAACGCCGGCCGCGGTGGCGTTCACGCTCAAATTTCTCGACGAGCATTCGGGCCAGGTGGTCTGGACCGCGAAATATGCGCGCGCGCAAAAAGCGCTGACCGAAAACGTCTTCGATCTGCCGAACTTTATCTCGAATCGCGGCCGCTGGGTGCGAGCGCACGATATCGCGGAAGAGGGCGTGCAGGCGGCGATTTCCAACCTTTACTCCAAGCTCACGGTGCAGCCGATCGTACAGGGCAATTAGCCGCGCGACGCGCGATGCCGCCGAACCGCGGTTCGGCGTTTAATTCCAGGGCGAAGCGGCTTTCATCCTGAGCGATTCCGCGACGGCGGGATGCGCGACTTTTCCCTCATGCACATTCAGACCGTGCCGCAACGCCCGGTTGCGTGAACCCGCTTCGAGCAAGCCGTGGTCGGCGATTTCGAGCGCATAGGAAAGCGTGGCGTTGGTGAGCGCGTAGGTCGACGTGTGCGGCACCACGCCGGGCATGTTGGTGACGCAATAGTGAACCACGCCGCTGTGGATATAGATTGGCCGGCGATGGGTGGTCGGCCGCGAGGTTTCTGAAATGCCGCCCTGATCGATCGAAAGATCGACGATCGCGGCTCCGGGCTTCATCTTCGCCACCGTGCGCGCGTTAATCAGCCGCGGCGCTCGCGCGCCGGGCACGAGCACCGCGCCGACGACGAGGTCGGCCGCGCGGATTTCTTCCTCGAGCGTCGCCCGGTTCGACATTACGGTCGTGGCTTGGCTGCCGAGCAGATCGCTCAGATAGCGCAGGCGCGTGGGATTCACGTCAAGGATGGTCACTTCAGCGCCGACGCCGGCGGCGACGCGGCATGCGTTCAAGCCCGCGATTCCTCCGCCCAGAATCGCGACCTTGCCGGGGCGCACGCCGGGCGCGCCGCTCAGCAGCACGCCGTCGCCGCCATTCTGCGCCTGCAGGCACCATCCGCCGACCTGCACGGCCAGACGCCCCGCGACCTCGCTCATCGGCGCCAGCAGCGGCAGGCTGCCGTCTTCGAGTTGCACGGTTTCGTAGCCCAGCGCGCTGACGCGGCGGCGGATCAATTCGCGCGTGAGCCGGCGATCGGCGGCCAGATGGAGATAGGTGAAAAGAGTCAAGCCCGGGCGGAGAAAGCGATACTCCGATGGCTGCGGCTCTTTCACCTTCAAAACCATCGCGGCCCGGCCCCACACCGCCGCCGGAGAGTCGGCGATGCGCGCGCCCGCGGCGCGGTAGTCGCGATCGCTGAAACCGCTGCCGGCGCCGGCGCCGCTTTGCACGATCACGCTGTGGCCGTGATGCTGGAGCGCGGCGGCTCCGGCGGGCGTGAGCGCGACGCGCCGCTCGTCAGGTTTGATTTCGGTCGGAACGCCAATCAGCATAATTTGCCTTCTCCGTCGTTATCTATCGCGCGTTCGTCCATGATTTCAGCGGGATCGCCGGCGCTTTCGCGGCGACGGAACTCTCGCTGACGGGCGCGTGCGGCGCCGCTCGCGCATCGTGCGCGATACGATCACGGATCGCATGATCACGCAAGCCTCGCGAAGCCTTGACATTGCAATTTCCGCCGCGCTTGATGATCCAGTGTGCTGCAAATTCAATTCGGCGTGCGCGATCGCCGCGTATCCGCGCCGATCGAAATATCCGGGGTGATGAAGATGGAGGCTCCGCCAGGACTCAAGTACTCGAAGGAACATGAATGGGTGTCGACGGAAGAATCGGTCGCCACCGTCGGCATCACCGATCATGCGCAGGAGCAGCTTGGCGAAATCGTTTATATCGAATTGCCCTCGATCGGCGAGAAGGTCAGCAAGGACGATCCCTTCGGGGTGGTTGAATCGGTGAAAGCGGTGTCCGATATCTACGCGCCGGTCAGCGGCACCGTGGTCGAGGTGAACGAGGATTTGCCCGAAAGCCCCGAGGTCGTGAACGAGGATCCTTACGGCGACGGATGGTTGATCAAGGTCAGAGTCAGCGACCCGGCCGATCTGGAGGACCTGATGGACAGCGCCGAATACGAGGAGATGGTGGCGCGCGAAAAGGAGTGAGGGCCGCGGCTAGCCCGCATCCGGCGGAGCGGGCGCGGCGGCGGTCGCATTCGCCACCATCACGTCGAATCGAGCGGCGGTTGACGGAGGATCGACGAAAACGAGCACGAAGGGCGTCGTTGTCGCCGGTTCGAGCGCAAAAGACTTGGGCGGATCGAGCTTCTGGAAAAAATCGATTTCATGCGGCGTCATCTGCGCGACCATCGCGGCGGAAAGCGTGTTGCCGCAAAAGATCGATCGGCTGGCGAGCGTGTGTTGCCCGCCGTCGCGTAAATCCACCGCGATGCGGACGGCATGCAGCGGATTGTCGCCGACGTTTTCGGCAATTCCGGTAATCACCAGCGCCTGATGTCCGCCCTTGGTCCGCAGATAGTCCGCATGCACGGCACGCAACGCGACCAGACGCGCGGGGGTCATCGGCGTAACGAACCGATCGCCTATCAGCGGCAGCCTGCTCAATGCGTCGGCGGCGGCCGCGGGCGCGCTGCGCACCAGCAAGGTCAACGCTCCGTAGCCAACTCCAACTAGCAGAATCAATCCGAGCACGAAACGCGCGGAGTGCGTGACGCCGTGATTGTAAATCGGCGCGGACGCGTCATCGACGAAATCCGCATCCGCGGCCGGGTCTTTGCGCGGCTTTCGCGGGGCGCGTTTTCGTTCGACCGCCGCTGGGGCCGGCGGCGCCGGACGCGACGCGAATTGGGACGCGCGGGGATCGTCGAAGCTCGCGTCGTCGCCGACGCTCCATTGGTTGGAGTCGTCGAGAAGTTCAGGCTCTGGCTCGGCGGCGGCGTTGTCTATTTCAAGCGGCTCTTCGGTGAAGTCGAAACTGAGATTTTCGCCCGAGGGCGGATCGATCGCGGGAGCGGAATCGCGAATCGGCCGCGACATCAAATCGTCCGTCGAGGGACGGTTCGCGGCTGGCGCGATCGGTTCCGGCGGCGTTTCGCGGGAAGCGGCGGGCGGCGCGGCTTCGACGGTTGATTTCGCCGCAGCCGGCGCGGGCGCTTCGGATCGCCGATCGGTTTCGCCGGCCCAGCGCGGCTCGGCGCCCTCAACCGCAGGCGCGGCTTCTGGATGCGGCTCCGGCGCGGGCGCGGACGGCTCGCGATGCGCGGCCGGCTCAGGCGCCGCGGGTTTGGCCGGCCGCGGCTCGAACGTGAAAACGTGGCCGCATCGCGAGCACTTGAAAGTCGGCGTGCCTTCGGGCAATACCTGCTCGTCGATACGATAGCGGGTATGGCAGCTTGTGCATTGAACTTCGATTATCACCGCGCCTCCGGATCCAAGGGTAACATAATCGCCTATTGCCAACATCGGGCCGGACGAGGCCCCCGATCGCGCCCGCGATGCGTCTCGCGCTGATATCGCGCCGCTTCGATCCCGCCGGCGGAGGCACCGAGCGCGACCTGAACGTCACCGCCGGCATCCTCTCCCGCGCGGGCCATCAGGTAACGATCTACGCCGCCGAAGTTCGCGCGCCGTCTCCAGCATGGATGGTCAAGCGCGTTGCCACTCCGCCGCTCGGCCGCGCGTTTCGCCTGCTATGGTTCGCGCGGAGCGCCGGCGCGATCGCACGCCGCGATGGCGCCGAGATCGTCCTCAGCTTCGCCCGCATCATCGACGCCGACGTATTGCGCTCGGGCGGCGGCGCCCATTCCAGTTATCTCCGCGCGGCCCGGCGATGGCGTTCCGCAGCGGGCGCGGCCGCGATGCGCCTCGCGCCGTACCATCGCGTTCAGATCGCGGTCGAAGCCGCCGGTTTCCGCAATCCACGCTTGCGCCGCGCGATCGCTGTGTCGAACCTCGTCCGCGACGATCTGAACGCGGCGTTCAAGCTCGCTCCCGGCGTCGCCGCCACAATTTACAACGGGGTCGAGCTGGATCGCTTTCATCCCGAACCCGATTCCGCCGCACGCCGCGAAATCCGCCGCCGGCTCGGCGTCGCCGACTGCGGCTTCGTCGCTCTGTTCGTCGGCAACGGTTTCGCGCGCAAGGGGCTGGGCTATCTGATCGAGGCGTGGCCGCCGGCAAATTCCAACGCGCGGCTGGTCGTTGTCGGCGCCGATCGCAAGACGAACGACTATCGCACTCTCGCGCGGCGGCGCGGTCTTGAGCGAACGGTCGCCTTCCTCGGCCCGCGCAACGACGTCGAAATTCTGATGCGCAGCGCCGACGCGCTCGCGCTGCCGTCGTTGTTCGAGCCGTTCGGCAACGTCGCCGTTGAAGCGATGGCCTCGGGCGCGCCCGCTCTGGTCAGCGGATGGTGCGGCGCGGCGGAGGTGATGCCGCCTGAATTGCGCCGCTTCGTCGTCGGCAATCCGCTCGATTCCAGCGAGTTGGCCGCGAAGCTGCGCGGCCTGATCGAACAAGCGCCAACGCTGCGCGCCGCGGCCCGCGCAGCCGCCGAGGCGTACACCTGGAAACGTCACGGCCGCGAATTGCTCGCGCTAATCGAGGAGGCCGCGGCGATGCGGCGTTAATCCGATTGGCGGCGCAAGCCGTCGCGCATCCCGCGCGCGATCGCCAGCCGCCGCTCTTCGCGGGCAATCCGTTCGATCGGCGCGCCCGCGAGTTTCGCGATCATCAGCCGCGCCGCCGCGATCGCCTCTTTGATCAGCGCTTCGCCCGCCGTATGCCGTTCATGCAGCGTGCGGCAGAATCCGCGCTCGTGTGCGATGCGGATAAACCGCGCGCGGTCGGCGCGCGACGGATCCACCTCGTGCATCACCAGCGCCTTGGGCGCGTAGCCGATTCTGTATCCCGCGCGGACCAGCCGCCGCGACATCTCGGTCTCTTCCTCGTGCCCGCACGCGCCCGGCCCCAGCCGTTCGTCGAACGGCCCCACGGCCCGCAGCGCTTCGGCGCGGAACGCCATGTTCGCGCCCAGCACGCCGCGCACTTCGACCGTCGCATCGCCGTGATCCGCGATCGGCAAATCCAGATACGGCGCCAGCGCTCCCGCCTTAACCGCCGGATCCTCCGCCGGCATGATGCGGCCCTTCATCGCGGCGTACTCGGGATAGTCGGCGAAAAACTTTTCCACCGCCGCCACGTAGCCAGGCGTGACCGCGAGATCGTCGTCAAGGCACGCGACGATCGCGCCGCGCGCTCTGGCGATCGCGCGATTCTGCACGCGGCATTTGCCCGGACGCGGATCGTGCTCGTGCATCACGTCGATTCCCGGCGCGAGCGCGCTGAAATAGGTTCGCAGAGGTTCGGGCGTGCCGTTTTCCGCGATGAAAATCTCATGCTCGCCGGCGCGCAGTTGCGGCGCGAGGCTTTGGATCAGCCGTGCGATCGATTCAGGCCGCCGATGGGTCGCGATGACGATCGAAAGTTTCACCGGCCGGCGCCGTTCGGACCGAATTTTTCCTCCGGACTCATTCTCCGCATCCGCATGATCAGGTTCTCGTCCATCAACAGGCTCGCGCTGGTCATCAGCCGGTAGAGCTGGCGATTGATCCGCCGCTGCGCCGGATCGCGCACGCCGCGCACGTAGAGCAGGTACGAAAACAGCTTGATCGGCCCGTAAAGCAGAGGAGCGTAGATCATCGCGCGCGGTTTTTTGCGGCTGGTTCCGAGCGCGTCGAGCCACAGCCCCTCGCCGTGCGCGATCCAGTGGAGATCGTTGAGGCCCATGATATGCCAGTTGCGGCCGTCCGCCGCGCGGTAGCGATAGGGCAGGGGCGCGCGGCGCCCCTTGTAGAACCCGCTCAGCAGGTAATGGATGCGCGAGGTCACGTTGAGCCGGTTCGGCGTCGAGAGAATCGCCGTCGCCCCCGGCTTCATGATCCGCGCGATTTCGCCCAGCGCGTGCGGAACGTCGGCCAGATGCTCGATCACTTCAAGCATCAACACCAGGTCGAATTGTTCGGAACGCAACGGAAAATCGCGATTCAGGTCCGCCGCGATCCATCCCGCCCCGCGCGGCCGGTACTCGGTCGCGAAGACCCGCCATCCGCGCTCCTGCAGCGCGCGCACGGCGCGGCCGTCGCCCGCGCTCAAATCGATTGCAACTCCGGGTTTCAGATCCGCGGGGATGAGCCGCAGCGCGCCGCGGATTCGTTCGTCCATCGCGCCCGATTTTGCGCCACCCGCCGCGCCCGCTCAAGCCTCCGCCGCGCGGCTTCGCCGCGCGCCTGTGTTATGCTGGTCGCGAGCGGGCGGCTTGAATTGCAGCCTGAGGAAGGTTAAAAAATCTGGTTCCAACCGCGAGAGTGGCGGAATGGCAGACGCGCAAGGCTCAGGACCTTGTGAAGGCAACTTCGTGGGGGTTCAAGTCCCCCCTCTCGCACCATCCAACTTCGACTTGGTAAGGTTTATGCCGCCGTGCGGAGCTTGCGTGGCGCGCCCGATGCGAGTTTTCGCGCGCCGGGCGACGCCGGCCCCGCGCGCCGCTTATTCATGATGGAACTGAGCAAGACATTCGATTCCAAAGCCGCCGAAGAGCGCTGGTTTCAACTCTGGATCGACCGCGGCTATTTCACCGCCGATCCGGAACGTTCCGGCAAACCGTTTTCGATCGTCATTCCTCCCCCCAACGTCACCGGCCAGCTCCATCTGGGGCACGCGCTGAACGTCACGTTGCAGGACGTGATCGTGCGGATGCGCCGGATGCAGGGCTTCAACACGCTCTGGATTCCCGGCACCGATCACGCCGGAATCGCCACGCAGAACGTGGTCGAACGTGAAATCGCGAAGCAGGGACTGACGCGCCACGACCTCGGCCGCGAGAAATTCGTCGCCCGCGTCTGGGAATGGAAAGAGACCTACGGCGGCAAGATTCTGCATCAGTTGCGCCGGCTCGGCGCCTCGTGCGATTGGAGCCGCGAGCGCTTCACGCTCGATCCCGGACTTTCACGCGCGGTCGCCCGCGTCTTCGTCTCGCTCTATCGCGAGGGCCTCATCTACCGCGGCCATCGGATGATCAACTGGTGTCCGCGATGCGAAACCGCGCTCTCGGATCTCGAAGTCGATCACAAAGACGCCAAGGGCAATCTGTGGCATATCCGCTATCCGTTCGTTGACGGCTCCGGATCGATTTCAGTCGCAACCACGCGGCCCGAAACGATGCTCGGCGATACCGCCGTCGCGGTGAATCCCGACGACGATCGCTATCGCGGGATGGTCGGCAAGACGCTGCGGCTGCCCCTTGCCGGCCGCGAAATTCCGCTCATCGCCGACGCCGCCGTCGAACGCGAATTCGGGACCGGCGCGGTCAAAATCACGCCCGCGCATGATTTCAACGACTTCGAGACCGGCCGGCGCCATCAGCTCGCGCAGATTTCCGTGATCGATATCCATGGCCGGATGAGCGATCAGGCTGGCGCCGCATACGCCGGACTCTCGCGCGAAGACGCGCGCAAGCAGGTCGTCGCCGATCTGGAAGCTCAAGGGCTGGTCGAAAAGGTCGAGCCGCATGCGCACAAGCTCGCGGTCTGCTCGCGATGCGACACCGTGGTCGAGCCGCTGATTTCCGAGCAGTGGTTCATGCGGATGGCGGACCTCGCCGCGCGCGCCAAAGAAGCCGTGCAGGATGGCCGCACGACGTTTCATCCCAAGCACTGGGAAAATACCTACTTCGCGTGGCTCGACAATATTCAGGACTGGTGCGTATCGCGCCAGCTATGGTGGGGGCATCGGATACCAGCCTACTGGTGCGACAAATGCGGCGGCGAGCCGATCGTCGCCGAAGAACGTCCGGCGGCCTGCCCGAAATGCGGCAACGCCGAATTGCGGCAGGACGAGGACGTGCTCGACACCTGGTTTTCGTCCGGACTGTGGCCCTTCTCGACTCTCGGATGGCCCGACGACACGCCGGAGATGGCCACTTACTATCCGACCACGCTGCTGGTCACCGGCTTCGATATCATCTTTTTCTGGGTCGCGCGGATGATGATGCTCGGCTTGAAGTGCGCCGGCGATATTCCCTTCCGCGACGTTTACATCACGCCGCTGGTGCGCGACCAGTTCGGCAAGAAGATGACCAAGTCGCGCGGCAACGTGGTCGATCCTTTGGAAATCATGGAGCGCTACGGAACCGACGCGGCGCGTTTCACACTCGCGCAACTGGCGGTGCAGGGGCGCGACCTGATTCTTTCCGACGACCGGCTCGCGGCGTCGCGCGCTTTCGCCAACAAAATCTGGAACGCCGCGCGCTTCGTGATGATGAATCTCGAAGGCGCCCCGCAACCGCTCCCCTCCGTGCCGCCTGAACATCTTGGATTGGCCGAGCGCTGGATTCTCGATCGGCTCGACGAGGCGGTTCGCAACGTCACGCGCGCAATCGACGACTATGAATTCAACAATGCCGCGATGGTCGTGTACCAGTTCTTATGGCACGAGTTCTGTGACTGGTATATCGAGCTGGCCAAGGAGCCGCTGCGCGCGGGCGGCGAACGCGCGGCCGGAGCGCGTTACGCGCTGCTGACCTGTTTCGACCGGATGCTCAGAATACTGCATCCGTTCATGCCGTTTATTTCCGAAGAGCTATGGCAGGCGCTGCGTCCGTGGTTCCCCGAGCGCGCCGCCGCCGAGCATCTGCCCGTCGCGAAATGGCCCGCTCCCGCCGCCGCTCCGCGCCTAAGCGAACAAGAACAGCAATGGATGAAGTATTGTATAGAGGCCACTGAGCGGATCAATTCGCTCCGTGCGCTCGTTGGCCATCATCCGGGACAAGAAATCGACGTTACGTTTCGGCCTCGCCTGGCTGATGCGAGTTCAGCTTTTGATATGGAATATCAAATAGCAAATGAGGTTCGGAGTTTCCTTCCTTATCTCAAGGCTCTGGCGAAAGTACACTCGGTCAGCTTTACTGACTTGGGAAGAGAGCGCGACGGCCGGGTGGTTACAACCTTGCTTGATTGGTGTGAAATTTCCGTGAAGACGCCAGAAGCCTTCGACTTCGCAAAGGCGCGGGAACTTACCGCGAAAAAGCTCGCCGAAGTCAAAAAACATTTAGAGCAGCACATCGCGCGACTTAAGAACGACGATTTCTTAGCGAAAGCGGATAGCGATACTCGCGATGCCACTCGCATCCGTGCCGAAAAGCTCAAAGACGAAGAGATTCGGCTCAGCGTACAACTGCGAGACCTAGCGTCAGCGGAATGAAGCCATGGAACTTCTGCGGCAAATCGATCTCGATGACCTGCTTCGGCGCGCGCTCGCCGAAGACGTGGGGCAGGGCGATATCACCACTGCGGCGACCGTCGATTCCGCCGCGCGCGGCCGCGCCCGTATCACCGTCAAAGAGCCGGTCGGAATCGTCTTTTGCGGCGGTTTTCTGCTCGAACGGGTCTTCGCTCTTACCAGTTCCGATCCCGCCGTTCGCACGATCGTAAGCGAAGGCCAGCGGCTCGAAGCCGGCGCGATCGCCGCTGAAATCGATGGACGCCTCGCGGGGCTGCTGACGGGCGAGCGGGTCGCGCTCAATCTCCTGCAACTGATGTCGGGCGTCGCCACGGCGACGCGGCGTTACGTGGACGCGCTCGCCGGCACCCGCGCGCGCATCGTCGATACCCGCAAGACCCATCCGGGCCTGCGCGCGCTCGAAAAATATGCCGTGCGTATCGGCGGCGGCTGCAACCATCGCTTCGGTCTCGACAGCGGCGTGCTGATCAAGGAAAACCATATCGCCGCGGCCGGCTCGGTGGCGAAGGCGCTCGAACGCGCGCGCCGCTTCGCGCCGCATACCTTCCACGTCGAAATCGAATGCGAAACGCTGGCGCAGGTCGAGGAGGCGATCGCGCACGGCGCGACTGCGATCCTGCTCGACAACATGACGCCGGCCGAGATGCTCAAGGCGCGCGCGCTCGCCGGCGACGCCGTTTTGCTCGAAGCGTCCGGCGGCGTGACACTCGATTCGGTCCGCGCGATCGCCGAGGCCGGCGTCGATCTGATCTCGGTCGGCGCGCTGACCCATTCGGTCCGCGCCGTCGATCTGAGCATGCGGATCGAAGTCGTTTGACCGGCGGCCGGAGACGCCCGCGATGCCCGCGAATCCATACCAATCGATCGAAACGGGAATGCCGGGCCGAATCGGCTGGCGAATCCACTATTTCGAAGAAGTCGGCTCGACCCAGAAGGTCGCGGCCGAGATGGCCGAAGAGGGCGCCGCGCACGGCACGATCGTAATCGCCGAGCGGCAGAGCGCCGGACGCGGCCGGATGGGCCGGGCGTGGCATTCGCCGCCGGGCCTCAATCTCTACCAGACCATTATCCTGCGACCGTCGGCGATGCCGATCGCGGAGGCGCCGCGGTTGAGTCTGGTCGCGGGAGTCGCGGCGGCCGAAGCGCTCGAGAGCGTCGCGCCCGGTCTGGTCGCCCTCAAGTGGCCGAACGACGTATGGCTGCGCGGGCGCAAAGCGGGCGGCATTATCGCCGAGGCGGTGACCGACCCCGGGCAGGGCCTCCAATGCGTCCTGCTGGGGATTGGAATCAACGTCAACCTGGCCGCCGACCAGATTCCGGACGAACTGCGCGACAAGGCGACCTCGGTCCGAATCGCGACCGGCCGGGTTTGCGACCGGATCGCGCTTGAAGCGGCGCTTTGTAATCGGCTCGACTCTCGCTATATGGAAGTTCAGCAACACGGCTTCGCCGCCGTGCGGCCGGCATGGCAGGCGTATTCGGCGCTGACCGGCAGGCGCGTGACGATCGTCGATGGCGACGTGCGGATTGCCGGGACCGTCAGCGGAATCGACGCCGAGGGTGCGCTGATGCTCGAAACGGCCAGCGGTCCGGCGCGAATCCTGACGGGAGATGTGAGCGTCGAGGGCGCTTACGACTGACGGGCGCCGGTGGCCGCGCTGGGACACGAAGCGGCGCCGCGGGACATCAAGTGGCGCCACTGGCCGGGACGGGCGGCGAAACGGGTTGCGGACATATCGGGAGCGCGCGGGGGCGCGCCGTCCCGCACATCGGTTGGCCTGCGGCGGTGCGGCTCGCGATGACGACGCGTGCTCCAGCTAACGTTAAGCGAACGTTGCGGAGAGGTGAATCGTTATGGCACTCGAAAATCCCGAGCGTTTGAGGACTATCGCAATCGTCGGCCAAGGCGGCGCCGGCAAGTCGCAGCTCGCCGAGGCGATGCTGTACACAGCCGGCGCGGTCAAAAACCTCGGGCGTCCCGATGATGGCAGCGCGAGCCTCGATTTCGAACCCGAAGAATTATCCCGCCATATCACGATTAGTTCCGCCTTCCACCATCTAAGCTGGAAAAAGACCGACGTCATCCTGGCCAACACTCCCGGCTATGCCGCCTTCCTGCCCGAGACGTTCGCGACCATGCGCGCGGTGGACGCCGTGGTGTTCGTCGTCAGTCCCGGCGGCGATCTGAAGGTCGAGGCGCAGAAGATTTTCGATCAGGTCCGTAAACTGGAATTGCCGCGAATCGCCTTTGTTTCGCGGCTGGATCGGGAGCGCGCCAGTTTCGCGGCCGCGCTTGCCGATCTTGAAAAAGCGCTTGGCGCGCAAGCCGTAGCGCTGACTCTTCCGATCGGCGAAGAGGCCGGATTGAACGGCGTGATCGATGTGCTGGCGATGAAGGCGCTGGTTTACGCCGACGCCAGCGGCAAGCCGCGCGAAGAGGAACTTACGGGCGAACAGAAATCGCGCGCCGAAGAGGCGCGGACGCGCCTGACCGAGGCGGTCGCGGAAACCGACGACGCGCTGCTGGAAAAATATCTTGAACAGGGTTCGCTCACCGATGATGAACTGCGCACGGCTCTGCACAATGCTGTAAATTCGGGACGCTTGACGCCGGTGATGGCCGGTTCAGGCGCAAAAAATATCGGCGTGGCTCCTCTGTTGGACGCTGTCGCGACGCTGCTGCCCTCTCCCCAGGAACGCCCCGCGCATCACGGTACGGGACCGTCCAACGGCGCCAATATCGAGCGCCGGCACGATCCAGCGGCGCCATTTTCGGCCCATGTCTTCAAAACGATCATCGATCCCTTTGCCGGCAAGCTGTCGATCATGCGTGTGGTTTCGGGACATATCGCCACGGACGCGCACGTGCTCAATTCGACGCGCGGCGCGAAGGAGCATTTCGGGCATCTGTTGCGGCTTGAAGGGCGCAAACAGGCGCCTATCAACGCCGCCGACGCGGGCGAAATCATCGCCGTCGCCAAGCTCAAGGAGACCACCACCGGCGACACGCTGTGCGACGAAAAGGCGGTCGTGATCTATCCGGCGCCGGAAAAGCCCGCGCCGGTAATTTCATTCGCGATTCGTCCAAAAACCCGCGCCGATGAAGAGAAATCTTCGATCGCGCTGCAGCGGCTGGTGGAAGAAGACTCCGCCCTGGAAACCCATCGCGATCCGCAAACGCACGAGATCCTGCTGTCCGGCACCGGCCAGATGCATATCGAGGTGACGGTCGAAAAGCTCAAGCGCAAATTTAATGTGGAAGTTGAACTTCAGGCGCCGAAGGTGCCGTACCTTGAGACGATCAAAGGCCGCGCCGAAGCGCAAGGCAAATATAAGCGTCAATCGGGCGGACGCGGCCAGTATGGCGATTGCTGGCTGCGGATCGAACCGCTGCCGCGCGCCGCGGGATTCGAGTTCGTCGATGAGGTCGTCGGCGGCGCGATACCCCGCCAGTTTATCCCGTCGGTCGAAAAGGGCGTGCGCAACACCCTCGCCGAAGGTTTTATCGCGGGCTACCCGATGGTTGACGTGAAGGTCATCGTTTACGACGGCAGCTTCCACGAGGTCGATTCCTCGGACATGGCGTTTCAGATAGCGGCGTCGATGGGGCTGAAAAACGCGCTCGAAAAGGCGAAGCCGATTCTGCTCGAACCGATCATGGCGGTCGACGTCACCTGTCCGGACGAATGCATGGGCGACGTGATCGGCGATCTCAACTCGCGCCGCGGCCGCGTGCTCGGGATGGACAGCAAGGGCGGCGGTCAGGTGATCAAGGCGCTGGCGCCGATGGCGGAAATACTCAAATACGCGCCGGACCTGCGCTCGCTAACGTCCGGGCGCGGCGCCTTCGAGGTCAGGTTCCATCATTACGACGAAGTGCCGGCGCCGATCGCCGAAAAAGTCATCAAGGAGACGCGCGAAGCGCAGGCGCACGCCAAATCGCACGCTCACGCTTGAACGGCGTCAGGCCGGTCGCGCCCGGCCATCCGGGCTGATACCATTTTCCGTGGCGCGGCGCGCCGATACGATGGCGTCGTTGGGAAAATCCATCTTCTTGTTTGGTTTGGCGCTGGCCGTGGTTGGACTGGCGCTATGGGCCGCGCCGTCCGCGCGATGGCTCGGGGGAATCGGCCGTATGCCCGGCGACATTTGCCTGCGCCGCGGCAACTTTACTTTCTATTTCCCGCTCACGACCTCGATTATTATCAGTATCGTGTTGACCATGCTTTTCGCGGTGATGAGGCGTTAAGCCGCGATGGCCGATCGCGCCGACAGCGCCCCCAGCGCCGCGGAAACAAAACGCCGGCGGCGCGAACTTATCGCGGTGGGAATCGCCGCCGCGACGCTGTGCGCTTTCGTCCTCGCGCAAACCGCGCTGCCGCCGCTTCGATCGCATACCTCGCTGGTATCGAACCTGGTCGTAATCCTGTTGTTCGATCTGAGCTTTCTGCTGCTCGGCCTGATGCTGTTGCTGGTCGGCCGGAATCTGGCGAAGACTTTTTTCGAGCGCGGCCGCGGCCTGATCGGATCGAAGCTGCAGGCCCGGCTGGTGTTCGGCTTTATCGCCGTCGCGCTCGTGCCGAGCGCGTTCCTGCTGTACGTCGCCGGCGCTTTCCTGCACGCCGATATCGACAGTTGGTTCAACCCCGAGTACGAAAAAGTGCTCGACGATTCGCTCGAAATCGCGAAAGTTTACTATCTCAATTCAGCCAACAACACCGCTCATTTCGCGCGGGTGCTGGCCGAAAAAATCGCGGAACATCAACTGCTCGATCCGGCGAATCGCGACAAGCTGCATCAGATGCTGAGAAAATCCCAACAGGAATACAATCTCGGCACGATCGAAGTATTCTCGGCGAATCACAGCCTGCTGATGGTGACGCTCAGTCCGCGCACGCCCACCGGCGTCGGGGTCGGCCCGGATTCGCCGATGGTCGCGGCGACGCTGGCCGGCCGCGCGATTACGCGCACGGACCGGATGGGCAAGGCGGACGTGATTCGCGGCAGCGCGCCGATCTATTCGTCGCTCGATTCGGACAGCGTAACCGGAGCGCTCGTAATCGATTACTATATCCCGAAAAGCCTGGCCGGCCGCGCCGCCGGAATCTCGCGCTCGGTCGAGGAATATTTCCAGCTTCGGATACTGCATCAGCCGATCATGCACAGCTATATCCTTGCGCTCGTGCTGATCGGTCTGGCGGTCGTGCTGCTGGCGAGCTGGTTCGGAATTTATCTGGCGCGCGGAATCACCGCCCCGATCGCGATGCTGGCCGAAGGCACGCAGGCGGTGGCCGGAGGCAATCTGAATTTCGAAATCCGCGAGGTCCGCGACGACGAAATCGGCCGGCTGGTCGATTCGTTCAACCGGATGACCGCCGACTTGCGCGCCTCGCGCGCCGAACTCGAGCGCCGCCGCCGCTATACCGAAACCTTGTTGCGCAACGTTTCGGCCGGCGTGGTCGGACTCGACCGCGACGGCGTGGTGACCGCGATCAATCCGTGCGCGGAACGGCTGCTGGGACTGCATGCCGCCGAAGTCCATGGCCGGCGCTATGGCGAAACCTTCCCGCTGCCGCTGGTGCGCGCGCTCGACGACGCGCTGGCGCCGGCCGTGCGGCCGCACGAGTCTTTGGCGTCGATTAAATTCGCCGCCGCCGGCGCCGAAAGCGAGCTGATGATGACGGCGAGTCCGCTCGGCGACGAAGCCGGCGAATTGGGAGCGGTGCTGTTTTTCGAGGACGTGAGCCAGATCGCGAAGGTCGAACGGATGGAAGCGTGGCGCGAGGTCGCGCGGCGAATCGCGCATGAGATCAAAAATCCGCTCACGCCGATTCAGCTTTCCGCCGAGCGGCTGCGCCGCCAGTTCTCCCGCGCCGACGGCGCCGACGCCCGGCTGCTGGACGAATGCACGCGCGCGATTATCGGCGAGGTCGAGGACCTGAAGCGCCTCGTCAACGAATTCTCGGCGTTCGCCCGCATGCCCCATCTGAATCCCGTCCCCGGCGACCTGAACGCGCTGGTCGAGGAGGCGGTCGCGAATTTTCGCGACGCCCATCCGGAAGTCGAATTCGCGCTTAATCTCGCCCCGGTGCTGCCGCGCGTCGCGATCGATCGCGAGGCGTTGAAGCGCGCGGTGGTGAATTTGCTCGACAATGGCGTGGCCGCCAGCACGGCCAGTCCCAACGGCCAGCGCCCGCGAATCGAAGCGCGCACCGCCGTCGATTATCAGACCGGCGTGGTCACGATGGAGATTTCGGACAACGGGCCGGGGATCGATCCGCGTCTGCGCCAGCGCATCTTCGAACCCTATTTCTCGACCAAAAAAGGCGGCACCGGACTCGGCCTCGCGATCGTCGCGTCGATCGTCACCGACCATCACGGATTCGTCAGGGTGCGCGACAACAAGCCGCGCGGAAGTAGATTTATCGTCGAATTTCCAGTAAAAGATAATGCAATCGCCCGAACCGACGCGTAACGGCGAAGATGCTTTCGGATCGCTCTTGATACCAAGGCTGAAGCTTGGCGATTCGCCCCCTGTCCGAAGCCGTATCGCGGCGAATTCAAATTTGAAATCGAGGCTCTTTGAATAACCTGAATGCGACCGTGCTGGTGGTGGATGACGAGGAGCGGATTCGGTCTTCGCTGCACGGCATTCTCAATGACGAAGGCTTTCGCGTGCTCGACACCGGCGACGCGCCGGGCGTGATGGACTTGATCGAGCGGGAGCGTCCGGAGCTGGTGCTGCTGGACGTCTGGATGCCCGAGCTCGACGGAATCGAGTTGTTGCGCAGGATCAAGGCGGAACGGCCGGCGACGCGCGTGATCATGATTTCGGGCCACGCCAATATTCAAAACGCCGTCGCCGCGACCCGCCTGGGCGCTGAAGATTTTCTCGAGAAGCCGTTTTCCGTCGATGGCTTGCTCGCGGCGATCGGCCGGGTGATGGCGGGCGATTCCGGCCGCGTCGGGCCGCCGGACGCCGCCGCTGGCGCGCCTCAGGTTCGAGCCGCCGCGCGAGCGCGGCGCGGCGCGCTCGCGCGTCCGCAACGCACTGTGGCCGAATCGCTGGTGCTGGCCGGCCAGGGGCTTCATTCCGGATTCAAAACCGGCGTGATTCTCCATCCGGCGCCCGCCGGTTCCGGAATCGTCTTCTCCTCGGTGGCGGACCAGGCGGAGATTCCGGCGCGGCTGGAGAACGTGACCGAGACCGGCTACAACACCACGCTGAGCGGCGGCGGCCACTCGATCCGCACGGTCGAGCATCTGATGTCCGCGCTGCACGGACTTGGCGTGACTAATTTACTGGTCAAGACCGACGACGAGGTGCCGGCGCTCGACGGTTCCGCGCTCGAATTCTGCGCCCATCTGCGCGCGGTCGGAGTCGTCGAGCAGGACGCGGAAATCGAACCGATCGCGGTCGCGAAACCGATTCAGATCGGCGGCGACGGCGAATTTATCCGGATCGAGCCGGCCCGCCGGCTGGTGATCGATTACACGCTCGAATATCCGGCTCCGATCGGCCGCCAGCGGATTCATTTTGAACTCGATTCGCCGGAGGATTACGTGCGCGAAATCGCGCCGGCGCGGACTTTCGGATTCGTGCGCGAATTCCGCAAACTCGCCGAGATGGGCCTGGCGAGCGGCGGCCGGCTCGATAATCTGATTCTGGTCGACGACGAAAAGGTGGTTAACACCGCCCTGCGTTTTCCGGACGAATTCGCGCGGCACAAGGCGCTCGATCTGATCGGCGACCTCTACCTGCTCGGCCGTCCGATTGTCGGCCATATCGTCGCCTCCAAGACCGGACACTCGGACAATCTCGCGCTGTTGCGCGCGATCGCCGAAACGCTCTGATCGCGCCGCGCGCCGGATCCGCGCGCGCTTCGCCAACGATGGTCCTTCAGGACAAAGTCGCGCTCGTCACCGGCGCCGGCAGGCGCGTGGGCCGGACGATCGCGCTCGCGCTCGCCGAACGCGGCGCCGCGGTCGCGCTCCACTGCCGTAATTCCCGCGCTCAAGCGGAATCCGCCGCCGCCGAAATCGCGGCGAGGGGAGGGCGCGCGCGCGTGCTCACGGCGGATCTTGAATCGATCGCCGCCGCCGAGGGGCTGATCGCCGATACGATCGGCGCGTTCGGCAGGATCGACGTTCTCGTGAATTCGGCGGCGGTCTTCACGCGCGGCGCGATCGACGGGATTTCCGAACGCGATTGGGACGAGACCTTCGCGGTGAATTTGAAAGCGCCGTTTTTTCTCGCGCGCGCGGCGGGCGCCGCGATGCGCCGGCAGGGGGCGGGCAAAATAATCAATCTGAGCGATATCGCCGCGCGCCGTCCGTTTTTGAACTATATTCCGTATTCGATCGCCAAGGCTGGTCTCGAAGCGATGACGATCGCGCTGGCGCGCGCGCTCGCGCCCGAAGTGCAGGTCAACGCGATCGCGCTCGGAATCGTCGCGCCGCCGGAGGATTTCGATCGCGCCGAACTGGAACGCCTCGTCCGGCGGATTCCGGTACGCCGAATTGGCGCGCCCGAAGACGCCGCGCGCGCGGCGGTTTTTCTCTGCGAGGCGGCCGATTTCGCCACCGGCGCGACGCTCACCCTCGACGGCGGGCGGCTGATCGGTTAAATCATCTCGCGGTTTCTCCGATGATCCGCAATAACCATAAATCTCCGGCCGCGCCCGACGATTATCGTATCGATCCCGCGCCGGGCCGGATCGCGGTGCTTGCAAGCGGCGGGATGGACAGTTCGGTCATGCTCGGATGGATCGCGCGGCGCGGCGCCGCCGTCTTTCCGATCTACATTCGCGCCGGTCTGAGCTGGGAGCGCGACGAGCTCGCCGCGCTGCGCCGCTTCGTACGCGCGCTCAAGCTGCCGAACGTCGCGCGGACGGCCGCGTTGAAAATCCCGATGGGCGACGTCGCCGGCGACCATTGGAGCATGACCGGAGAAAATGTTCCGGGCTACAACGCGGCGCTGGCGTCGAACTACATCCTGGGGCGCAATTTCACGCTGCTCGCCAAGGGCGCGATTTTCTGCGCGCGCAACCGGATCGGCGAAATCGCGATGGCTCCGCTCGAGAGCAATCCGTTTCCCGACGCGCGTCCGGAATTCTTCCGGGCTTTCGCGCGCGCGGTCGAACTGGGCGTGGGCCTGCGGCTTAAAATTTCAACGCCGTTCGCCGGCCTGTCCAAGGCGGACGTGGTCCGTCACGGCGCCGGGATGCCGTTGGAATTGACGCTTTCGTGCGCGCGCCCGCAGGGGCTGGTCCACTGCGGCGCGTGCACCAAATGCGCCGAGCGCGTGCAGGGATTTCTCGAAGCCGGGGTCGCCGATCCGACGCCCTATGCGCGCAAGCCGGCGCGGCCGCGGCTCGCGCATTGACGGCGCAACGGCGCGTGGCGGGCGACGACGCCTATCGTTCGGTCACGACGGCGCGCTCCGCCATTTCCGGCGTGAGCGCCGCTTCGAAAGCAGTGCGGCAGGGCGGACCCGGCGCGAAGAAATGGCTTGCGCCGCGGCCGTCGCGGCCGACGAAGATCATGCTGGCGGAACGCGTGCCGTAGTCGCCGAGATGCATGCATAGCGAGTTCGGCCGGCCGTTGCGCGGATCGAGCTGGGTTGAATGGTCAGCGAGCAGGCGGGCGAGATCGCCGCGGCGTGCGAGCGGATCGCGCGCGAAGCCGGCGTCCGCGCCCAGCTCCGCGAAGCGGCTGAAGGAGCGGCTGATGCGCGGACATTCGAAGTCGTCGACGTCGGCGTTGGTCAGCAGATGGAAGCCGGGCGCAAGCTCGGCCTGGTCGATTTGGCCGCCGCGATTATAGGTGACGAAGGCGGCCTCGGCCGACGCGACCAGCAAATTGAACGGATTGTAGGCGGCGCCGGACTGCCGCGCGGCGAAGCGGGCGGCGGCGCGCGCGTCGCGGAAGCCCAGCGCCTCGAGGCAGAGCAATCCGCGCGAGCGCAGCTTGGGATTCGCGGGGCCGTAGTCGGCGGTGCGGCGGTTGAGCAGGCCCGCGATTACGCCGAATTCGTTGATTCCGAGCCAGGTGCCGCCCGCGCGCAGATCTTTGCCGCCGACGATCCGCGGCGCTTCGGATAGAATCGCGGGCGCGGTCGCCGGCCGATCCAGATATTCGTCGCGGTTGGCGGCCACCACGACCGGGTAATCGGGAAAGACGCGATAGTAAATCGCGAGCGTGCACATGGCGCCATTCCTTGCAAATTACCGGTCCCGATTACAAGGCCCCGGCGGCTCGTGCGCGCGCGATCCTTGCCCGGTTCGAGCGCTATTCGGGTTTGCAGCCGATAAATGGCATGATAAGGAACAACAATTGCGCGGCACGGGCGGCCAGCCGCAGCTATCGAGGAGGCTGAATGTTTTCATCGATCGACGACGTAATCGAGCGCTTCACCGAGCATCGCTATATCGCCAGCCGGCGAATCGCCACCGTTATCTATCTCGCCAGTTCGCTCCAGAAACCGATCCTGGTCGAAGGGCCCGCCGGAGTCGGCAAGACCGATCTGGCCAAGGTGCTGGCCGCCTCGCTCGGCGAAGAGATGATCCGCCTGCAGTGCTACGAAGGTCTGGACGAGGGCAAAGCGCTCTACGAATGGGAATACGCCAAACAGCTCCTCTACACCCAGATTCTCAAGGATAAAATCGGCGAAGTTCTGACCGGAACCAAGGGGCTTGCGCAGGCCGTCGATCGAATCGCGAGCGAAGACGAGGTTTTCTTCTCCGAGCGTTTCGTCTTGCCGCGCCCGCTGATGAAGGCGATTACGTCCGACAAGCAGGTGGTGCTGCTGATCGACGAAATCGACAAGGCCGACGCGGAATTCGAAGCCTTCCTGCTCGAACTGCTGTCGGATTTCCAGGTCACCGTGCCGGAAATCGGAACCTTCAAGGCCAAGCAGATTCCGCTGGTGATACTGACCTCGAACAACGCGCGCGAGATGTCCGACGCGCTCAAGCGCCGCTGCCTGCATCTCTATATCGATTTTCCGACGCGCGAGCAGGAACTCGCGATTATCCGGCTCAAGGCGCCCGAAGCGGCCGAAAAACTCGCCGACGAGGTCGTCAACGTGGTGCAGTCGCTGCGCAAACTCGACCTCAAAAAGACGCCCGGAATCAGCGAAACGCTCGATTGGGTCAAGGCGCTCACGCTGCTCAATGTGCAGAGCCTTGATAACGCGCTGGTGGACGAGACGCTCGACACGATCGTCAAGTACGAGGGCGACGTGCGCAAGGCGCAGGAGGAGCTGAAGGAGTACCTGCGCAAGGTGCGCACGCGTCGCGGCGGAGCCGACGCCGCCGGCTCGGGCAGCGGCGGCGGCACCGACAAGGATATGCTCAACTAAAGCGCGTCAGATTGCCGCGCGGCCACGGAATATTTCGAACGGGCGGCGCCTCCGCCGTATCGCGCGATGCGGACGGCAGGGCGGGGCGGTAAACACGATGGAAGACAAACTGGTCGAATTCGCCAACCTTCTGCGGCAAAACGGCGTCCGCGTCTCGCTCGCCGAAACGCTCGACGCGGTGGCCGCGGCCGAAATTTCCGGACTCGGCGATCGCGATTCGTTCCGCTCGGCGCTGCGCGCCACGATGATCAAGCGGGCGAGCGAATTGCCGGTCTTCGAGCAGCTCTTCGACGTCTATTTCTCCGGCCTCGGCGAAATTATCAAGGGCGCGAGCAAGGAAGTGCAGGACGCGCTCTCGATGTCCGATCAGGAATTCCAGAACTTCCTTGACGACGTCGATCAGCTTCTCAAAGATCACGCCGACGAGCTTTCCGAGCTCGCCAAACAATTGCTGCGCAACGAGAACGGACAGCTCGAAAAGATGATGCGCGAGGCCGCCCGCGCCGTCCGGATGCAGGGAATCCAGCGCACGATCGAAGAGAACTATTTCGCGCGCGCGCTCGCCCGCGCGCTCGGGCTGGATAAAATCGAGCAGGAGATCAAGGAGCTGCGCGAGCAGCTCGAAAAGCTCGAACTCGGCTCCGCCTTCCGCGCCAAGATGGAAGAGTATCTCGACCGCCGGCTCAAGATGCTCGAGGACATCATCCGCAAGTACGTCCGCCAGGAGCGCGAAAAGCGCGACCTCAAATCGCGCGAAGAGGCGCGGATGAACCAGCTTGCGGACAAGAGTTTCTACTACTTGAGCGAAGAGGAGATGGCGAAGATGCGCGAGGCGATTACGCGCCTCGCCCAGCGGCTCAAGAATATCATCGCGGTGCGCCGCAAGCGGAAGAAAAAGGGCCGCTTCGATATCAAGCGCACGCTGCGCAAAAATATCGAGTACGGCGGCGTGCCGTTCAAGCTCAAGTTCGACCAGCGCAAGAAGGAAAAACCGCAGATCCTCGTGATGTGCGACGTGTCGGACTCCGTGCGCAACGCCTCGCGCTTCATGCTTCAGTTCGTTTATTCGCTGCAGGACCTCTATTCGCGCGTGCGCAGCTTCGTCTTCGTCGCCGATATCGGCGAGGTCACCGAAAGCTTCCGCACCAACGATATCAAGGACGCGCTGGATGTCGCGCTGAAGGGCGACGTCATCAACGTATACGCGCATTCCGACTTCGGCCGCTCGTTCCGCAATTTCGTCGGCGACCATATCGGCGCGGTCAACAAGCGCACCACCGTGATCATTCTCGGCGACGCGCGCAACAATTATAATCTGCCGCACGATTGGTGCCTGCGCGAGATTCGCCAGCGCGCGCGTCGTATAATCTGGTTAAATCCGGAAAGCCGCAACACGTGGGGATTCGGCGACAGCGAGATGGAGCGGTACCAGGTGCATTGCGACCTGGTGGAGGAATGCCGCAATCTGAACCAGCTCTATCGGGTTATCGATCAGCTTGTTCCGCGTTGATTAATCGCGGCGCGGCGCTCGCGCGTCGCCTCCGATTGACGATCGCGGCGCTATGGTCCAAGATAATATTTAGACGACGCGACGCGCGTCCGGCTCAGCGCAGCCGGACGGCGCTTGCGCCAGCGAGACCTCGTATGGCCGGGCCCAAGGAAGATTTTATCCTCATGATGGTCGGCGGATTGACGCTCGATCCGACCACCAAAATGCCGATCGTCGTGCTCAAAGACCCGGACAACAAGCTCAATCTGCCGATCTGGATCGGGCCGCTCGAGGCCGCCTCGATGGCGACCGAGCTTGAGGGAATCAAGCCGCAGCGCCCGATGACTCACGATCTGATCCGCAATCTTCTGGGCGAGGTCGGCGCGACGGTGGAAGCCGTCGATATCACGGAGTTGCGCGAAAACACCTATTTCGCCCGTATCGAGCTGAAGACCCGCGACGGATCGATGCTGCAAATCGATTCCCGCCCGTCCGACGCGATCTCGCTCGCGCTGCGCACCAAATCGCCCATCTACGTCGCCAAGACCGTGCTTGAAGCCTCCAGCGAGCTTCACGACGCGGCGGCGGAACCGGCGTCCGCGGCGGCTTCGGATCAGAATCTGGCCGGCGTCTCGCGCGACAAATGGTCCGAAATCCTCGAAAAAATGTCGCCCGAGGATTTCAAGTACAAAATGTAAATTCGCGGGCCGCTTGGCCCGCACGCGCCGTTGTGACCGGCGGGGCGGGGCGGTAGTATTCCCGCGATGGCAACCTCCCGCTACCGTATCGATCGCGCCGATTTGAAGCAGCCCGACGAATTCGTCGTCGGCCTTGAGAAGCTCTGGCGCAAAGTCACCGACAATCTGCCGCGCGTCATTATCGGCGCGGTCGTTCTGATCGCGCTCGCGGCGATCGGTTTCGGCGTCAATTTTTATTTCGATAATCGCGACCAGGTGGCGGCGGCCAAATTCTACGACGCGATTACCGCCCTCAACCACAAGGACTACAAGCAGGCCGAGGCCGGTTTCAGCGCGCTCGCCGGCGAAGATTCAGGCCGTCTTGCGCGGCTGGCGCGAGTCTATCTCGCCAGCGCCCTGATCGCCCAAAATCAGTATGCGAAAGCGCGCGACGCGCTCCTGCCGTACGTCGATAATGGCGGCGATTCCGTCTTTCAAGGCCTGGCGCTGAACCAGCTTGCCGTCGCTTACGAGGATCTGGGCGACTTCGCCAAAGCTCATCAAGCCTTCGCACGCGCGGCCGCCCTGCGTGGTCCCGGCAGCGACAGCGCCCGGATCGGCGCGGCCCGCACGCTGGCCGAGTCGGGCGATAAAACCGGCGCGATCGCCGCCTACCGCGAATTTTTGGCGGATAATCCGCTCGCGCCGCAGCGCGAGGACGTGATCGCCGCGCTGGCCGCGATGGGCGCGGCGCCGGCGGCGATCGATACCGGCCGCGGCAAGACGATCACGATCGGTCCCGGTCCGACGGCCAGCGCGGCGCCGTCCGCAGCAGCGCCAGCCAAACCCGCCGCCGCTTCACGCCCGAGCCATTAGGGAACCTCCGCGCAAGCCACCTTGTCATTCTGAGAGCTTGTGAATTTTTCCGGTACAGACGTTCGGATAACGTTCGCCGGCCAAAATACTTCAAGCGCCAAGCCTGTTTTGTCATTCTGAGCGCAGCGAAAGTCTGCCCTGAGTCCCTCAAAGGGAATCCCTGATCCAAAAAAACTCACAAACTCTTAGTGTGGCGTCCCCTGAATCAGTTTGCGCTCCGCATCTATCTTGCGCTCGGCGTGGATGCCCGGATCAAGTCCGGGCATGACACGCTCTCTTCGTCATTGCCGGGCCCAGACCCGGCAATCCATTCCTTGCCGCCCGCGCTGGGCGACCTGCGCGCCTCGCTGATAGGGCGTCAGGTGGAAGTTATTTGCGGGACGTCACATTAGTTGGACACGGCGGAGTCCGCGGCGACTGCTCCTTGAGAGCGCCGCCGGCGCAATCGTCGCGATCGAAGCGGGCAGGGCGCGGCGGCGCTCATCACGCCGCTTTCGGATCCGCCCGAGCGCGCGCTATTTCGCGGCCATCTTGCGTTCGCGCAACTGCTCGCCGATCACGTAGTCGAAGACGTTGCTGCTCGGCAATCCCACCACCGGAACGCTGTTGATAACAAAGGTGGGAGTCGAATTGATCCGGACTTCCTGCGCGTCTTTGATGTCCTGCTGGACGCGCGCCTCGGCCTCTTTGCCGAGCATACAGGCGTCGAGCGCTTTGCCGTCGAGACCGAGCGAACGCGCATAGCCGTCGATATGGTCGCGCAGATTCTGCGGCGTGATATCGTTCTGATCGCGGTAGAGGTCGCCCGCGAACTGCCAGAAGGCGGTGGGATTCTGCTGCCGCGCGCATTCCGCGGCCACGGCGGCCTGCTCGGCCCACGGATGCTCGGTCAGCGGAAAATTCTTCCAGATTAGCCGCACCTGGCCCTTATGGCTGGTGTTGACCAGCGTCTCGATCTCGCCGAACGCGCGCGCGCAATACGGACACTCGAAATCCGCGAACTCGATAATCGTGATCGGCGCGCCGGTCGGGCCGAGCGTCGCGTGGTCGCCGAGATGCAGCTTCTTAACGTCGAGATGAAGCCACGGATTGGCCGAATCGACCACGGCGACTCCGAGCGGCTGCGCGATAACCGCCTTGTCGCCGGCCGCGTTGGAAAAAATTTCCAGCTCGGCCTTGGACGCGGCGCTATCAGGATTCGTAATCGTCAGCGTGCGCGTGAAGACGCCGGGGAACGGGCCGGGTTTCGGAGCGCCCAGGGCGATATTCTTCGGATCCGGAATCAGCAGGCGCTTCTGGACGATCACGGTGAGCTGGCGGTCAGCCGAGGTTTCGCCGGCGCGGGCGGCGATGGCGGCCATGGCGACGACAGAGGCGGCGCAAAAGAGGAGCAGGGCGAGCTTGCGGGCAACGGCAATTATCGGCGTCATCACGGACGGACATGATAGAGATAGGATTGGCGTCGCGCCAGCGCCGCACTCTCGGCGCTTGGGTCTTTACCGGTTTCGTTATAAATTTAAAGTATTACTTTAGATTTACTCTAAGGCTCCCGGCGGCCGTCCCGCGCCGCTCCAACGGCCATCCCGGCTCCGCGCCCGTCCGCATCCGATCTGATAATTCGCATAAGAGATATTATGTAAACTAAAATGGCGATTTTGTTACAATCGACACTCACGCGGTTCGCATGCTAATCTACGCTTCGAGCGAGGCGCTTTATGAGTCTCGCGGGAAGCGGTAAACCCGTCGTGTATTTGGCGTTTTCAGACGAAACTGGAACTGGCGACATTCAGACTCAACCAATCATTGTCGTGGCGGCGGTTACGATCAATCCCGACACGCAATGGAACGATGTCCACAGCCACATGAATCGCCTCGTAGAAACTCTTGTGCCAGAAAACCAGCGTGAAAACTTTGAGTTTCATGCGAGCAAGTTGTTCGGAAAATTAAAGCGCGGAAACAATGAGGCTTTATTAAGGGGCCTTCTGCAAATCCCGGTTCAGCATCGGCTGAGCGTCACTTACGGAGCTATCGATAGAAAAGGCTTCATCGATCAGATCGGACCCACGCGGTGTACGAGCGCGAAAGAACAGATAAAGGTCATGCAAAGTATGGCGTTTTCTGTCTGCGCGCTGAAAATCGATAACTGGATGCGTCAATTCGCCCCAAAGGAAAAACTACTTTGGATTGCCGATAACACGACTTCGGATGAATTGATGAAGCATGGGCTGAAACTTTGGCAAAAAGACGCGATGTTCGCCGATATTCCAACCAGTAAATTCGAGCATGTGATGGATACGATTTATTTCGGTCATTCGCATCAGTCGCGCGGATTGCAACTTGCCGATGCTTGCAATTTTGTAATCCGTCACCACATAGCTCGGAAGGCGGAAATTGAACCGTTCTATCGACTTATCCAGCCGATAGTTAATTCAAGTGACGTACTATTTGCTCGTAGGTGAGCGTTTTGGAGTAACCGCCTTGGCGAGCAGCTTGCCGAACTTATTTACGTCGAAGTGGCGGAGTTTCTCGCGCAACGCCTCGTCGCTGGCGCGCTGCTTCTCGCTGAGCGGCTTTTTCGGCTTGGATCGCTTCCGGACCATGCTGGAACTTTACCGCAGCGACGGGCGCTGGGCTAGTTACCGCACGTCGTAATCAGATCGGCGAAGGCATTGGGATTGTGGCGGTTGTTATGGCGAAACGAGAACTCGTTCAGATAGAGCGGCAAATAGTCTTTCGAGACCTTGTGATAGGTTCCGACCACGCCGCGCTTGAGCAGCGACCAGAACGACTCGATGTTGTTGGTGTGGATGTTTCCGCGCACGTATTCGCCGCGCCCGTGGTTGACGGTCGCGTGCTCGGTATGGTTGCCGAAGGCGTGGCTGTAAGCCGGATTCTCGTCGGTGATGACGACGGAAACCTTGTCCTTGGCGACGTTGCGGGCAAACGATCCCAAAGTCCGCGCGTCCATGTCGCCGATGACGCGCGCGACCACGTTGCCCTTGCGCTCGATGGCGCCAATCACGCCGACCTTGCCATAACCGACGCTCTCGCCGACCTTCTCCAAGCCGGTGCGCGGTCCAGCCGCTTTGCGGCGCTGGGCGCTCTTCTTGCCCCAGTGCCGGTTGCGATCCTTGCCGCCGATATAGGTCTCGTCCATTTCGAGCGGGCCATTGCCGCTCAAGTCGAAGGCGTCGCCGCGCATGGCTGCGCGCCAGCGATGGCAGATATACCAGGCGGTGCGCCAGTCGGTGCCGGAATCCTCGCCAAAGATGACGCGGCGCACTTGCAGCGAACTGATGCCCTTCTTGCTGGTCAGCATCAGATAGCCGATCTTGAACCAGATTTTGAGCGAGACCTTGGTGTCCATGAAGATCGTTCCAGTGGTCACCGAGAAGCGATAGCCGGGCCGGCCGCCGCAATTCGCGTTCTTGCAGACCCAGTGGAAGGGACGCGCCTTGAGCGCGTAGATTTTCTCGCCCGATTGGCAACGCGGGCAACGGACGCCGTGCGGCCAGCGCTGCTTGACGATGAATTCGCGGCAGGCGTCGTCGGTCGGAAACTGCTTCTCGAATTGCTCGAAGGCGACCATGAGGCAAGATTAGCGTAGGTTTATGCGAGTGTCAATATCAACAAAATCGCCACTAAAATGGCGATTAGGTGAATGTTGGCGCCCAGTACGATAAAATCCGGATCGGTCAAACGCCGCTATCGTTAAGTGATTCGGCGGAATTTAACCGCTTCAGCGAACCATCAATTGAACTCAGCAACCGGACCATTTCGTTGATGCGCCAGTATCAAAGAACGAGTTGGCGAAGGACCAGAAAAAGTGCAACTGACATGCAGGAACTGATGAAGACTGCGAGGATTATAATCCCAAGATTTGTCGAGACCATCTGATCGATTTCCCTCTCCTTCGTCGTTCCGAATTATCTTCGTTATTTTAGCTGACTTCTAAATGGAATTCGCATTTAAAGGGGCGGCGCCGATGAGGCGCCGCCCCCTGCCCTACCTGATGTTTACTTCACGCCCGGCAGCGGAAAGAACGTCACTCCACTGCCGTTGTCACACTTGGTCACCGTTGTGGTAGTGCCAGCGCAATTTCCCGGCGGCGGAGGCGTGCTGATGCCGGCCGCGTTATTCTTGAAATCGGCAAGATTGACCTCGGCCAGAAAGGTGAAGTTGTAATTCACCGCGAACCCGCTAGGCGGAATCTTCTTGCAAGCCGCCACCGCGACCGCGTAGGGATCGCCCTGAGTTCCCCACGTGACGCCCAGCGGGTCGTTCGGCAGCGCCGAGGATTCTGAAGTGATATTCGCAGGCTGAATCTGCGTGACCGCGGTTTTCGGCAACTGCAGCAGCGCGACGCCATTCCCTCCGTCGGAAATCAGAAACGCCTGGTGCGTCGAGGGATCGACCGCCGAGCCGGCTGTGCTGTTGGGCAGCTTGGTCACCAGCACCGAATTCGGCGGCGTG
The DNA here is from genome assembly GCA_021780225.1 of Deltaproteobacteria bacterium. Lineage (GTDB taxonomy): Bacteria > Desulfobacterota > Binatia > Binatales > Binataceae > JADMIL01. Next base: position 84,921 of record JAJXZF010000065.1, read on the forward strand.
CCGCCCTCGTCCAGCGTGCAGGGCGTGCCCGCCGCCGGGCTGTACGACGATCCTTTCAGATTGATCACGGTCGCATTGGTGGATTCGTTGCTGACCACCACGATATTGGTCGTGCTGTCGAAAGACGAACCGTCATTGTCGCTGTCGATATTCGTGTCGCTCAGCGTGCAGGCGCGCGTTCCCGCGATGTCAACCGCACCGATTTGGCCGGTGTTGTCGTCGTCGCTCGCGTCGATCACCGTGTTGGTCGTCGAATTGAGCGCGAAGGTCTCCGCATAGTTGGCCGGTATGACCGCGCCGAAAGTGTGCGCGACCGGATCGAACAGCGCGAATCCGGTCAGCGCGTTGCCACTTGAGCAGGACCCGCTGTCGCAGGTTCCAACCACCGCCTGATGGGTCTTCGGATTATAGAGCACCTGGCCGAAATAGCCCGCCTGCGCGCCTTTGGGAAACGCGAACGGGGAGCCGGCGACAAGCGAGTTGGTGTTTTCGTCGATCAAATCGACCTTGCCGTCCTGACCGGAAGTCTGGCCGCTGACCACGATGATTTGCGAGTCGTTGTTGTCCAGCGCGGTGCCGGTGGGGATGTCCGGGTGGGTCAGATGAACGATCGTGACGCGGGGATCGGTCGTATCCGGATCGACCGCAAGGTTGATAACCGCGACCTGGCCGTTGCCGCCGCCGTCAAGGGTGTCCAGCGGCACGTAAGCAAGCTGGCGGGCGCAATCGACCGCGAACAGGCCGGAGCCCGGCGACGTGACGGCCGGTGGCGGCGGAGCCGGAGTGACGGTCGTACCGCCGCCGCTGTCCGAACCGCATCCGAACATCGCCGCAGCGCCGAAAATCGCGGCTGTGGCTCCACAGGCAACTTTAAAGAATTTCATGCCGATTCCTCCCCTCCAGATGATCCAAAAAGAGATTTTCTCTGCTGAATTAACTTAAATTTCGCCAAATACGACTGAACATTTTTTAACGGGTCGTTGCTGCGGTTGTCAAGATTTTATGAATCGTTAATTAAACCTACGAAATATAATTTAGTCTTTAGCATTTCTTTTAAGAGGAATTTTAGGACATGATGACCTATAGAGTTGAATAATTCCTCGGAACCGAGGTTGTTCGAGGCGATATGCGCCGCCTGACGCGGTTGGACGGGGGCGGATGAAATTTTTCGCCCTTACGCGGATGCGCGTGCGGCGCTAAAGATGCGTCCTGTGAACGGGATGCTGTGCAGCGCTGTCGCTTTATTAATTGCGCTTGTTGGCGGGAGCGTCTTTGCCGGGATTGGGCGGTTTTTCGGTGGGCGCGATGCGCGCCGGCGCCTTCGGACGACGACCGAGGTCCGTCAACGCCCGCCGCACGGCGAAGTTTCCGGGCTCCAATTCGAAGGCCCGTTCGAGATAGGCGATGGCGCTCGCGACTCTTTCGGTGCGGGCGCACGCCCGGCCCATCGCGAGCAGCAATTCGGCGTCGTCGCCGCCGGTTTCGCGGGCCAGCTTGAACATCCTGAGGGCCGCCTCGAAATCCTCGCGTTCGGCGAGCAGAACGCCGAGACCGTAGGTCGCGGCGCGATTGAGCGGATCGAGTTCGAGCGCTTCGCGATACAGCGCGTAGGCGCCGCGGCGAGCGCCCTTGAACCTCAGGTTGTCGGCCGCGGCGGCGAGCCGGCTCGCCTCTTCGTCGAGCGCCTGCACTTCGATTTCGATTTCGGCGGCGTCCGCGGTCAGTTCGGCCATCACGATCCGGACGCGCGAACCGAGGTATTCGCCGACGCGTTCAAGGATCGCCTGATCGTGGCCGGGCGCGACGTCGAAGAAGATCGCGCCAAGCAGATCGCCGATATGGTCGTCGCGAAGAATCCGGAGCTTTCGACGCTGCCTCGCCCGCCCCATCCCATCCGCTCCGCCGGTTTCGCTCAGACTCGCTCGTCCGGATCGAAAAGTTTGCGATATTCGTCGAGCGCGAACCTATCCGTCATCCCGGCGATATAATCCGCGATCACCCGCGCGAGCGGCTCACCGTCGCGTTCGACGCGCGCCAGCACATGCTCGGGCATCTGACGCGGCTCCGCCATGTAGGTTTCGAACAGGCGCGCGAGCGCCCTGCCCGCCTTCTCCGTCATCCGGCTGACCCGGTAATGACGGTAGAGGCGGTCGCGCATGATCCGCTTGAGTTCCGCCACCTGTTCGCCGATTTCGGGGCCGAACGCCGCGAGCGTTCCGCCCGCTCTTCGCACCGCATCGACGCTGTCGATGCGCGCGGCGCCGAGCTCGCGATCGATATTCGCCGTCAGGTCCGTCACCATCGCGTCGATCATCCGAATCACGGTCTGGTAGCGCGTCACGCGTTCGTCGGCGCCGGGCGCGGCCGCACGCGCCGACGCGGACGCATCGCGGTACAGCCGCGAATGTTCCAGATCGGCCGTGGTCAGCATCTGCGCCTTCAGGCCGTCGTCGACGTCGTGCGCGAGATAGGCAATCTCGTCGGCGAGATCGACAATCTGCGCTTCAAGGCACGGGTAAAGTTCCGGATCGAATTCGCGCGCCGCCGGGCGGCTCTTGAACGCCGAATGCTTGATGACGCCTTCGCGCACTTCCCATGTCAGGTTGAGGCCGCGGAATTGCGGATAGCGCACTTCGATCCAATCGACCGTGCGCAGGCTCTGCGAATTGTGATCGAATCCGCCGTGCTCGCGCATCAGTCCGTGCAGCACGCGCTCGCCCGCATGGCCGAACGGCGTATGGCCAAGGTCGTGCGCGAGCGCCACCGCTTCCGCAAGGTCGCGGTTGAGGCCAAGCGCGCCGGCGACCGTGCGCGCGATCTGCGCCGCCTCGAGCGTGTGGGTCAGGCGCGTTCGATAGTAATCGCCCTCGTGATTCACAAAGACCTGCGTCTTGTATTCGAGCCTCCGGAACGCCGCGGAATGGATGATGCGATCGCGGTCGCGTTGAAAAGCCGTGCGCATCGGATGGGGCGGTTCGGGGCTGCGCCTGCCGCGGCTCATCCGGGCGAGCATCGCATAGGGCGCGAGCGTGCGCGCTTCGATTTCTTCCAGATCTTCGCGTGTGCGCATCATCGTGGGCGGTCTCGCCGGAGTCGAATTTACCACGCGGACGCGACATTCCGAACCGCTCGCGGATTTTCGCGCGATTATCGCACGCCGCCGGCCGTCGCAAATTGGGTTCAGGCCGGCGCGCCAAACCCGTATAATCGGCGTGCGGAGGTGGTTGAGGTGGAGCGGAAAACGGCGCATCGAGGCGCGCGTTTCGGCGCGCTGATGCTCGCGGCCGCGCTTTTCGCGGCGTGCTCCGCGACGCGCCCGGCGCCGCCCGCGCCGATCGCCGTCGCGCCCGCCAACGGCGCGTCGATCGTGGGCGTCGCTTCGTGGTACGGGCCGGGCTTCAACGGCCATCGCACGTCCAGCGGCGCGGTTTACAATCAGGACGATTTGACCGCGGCGTCGACGGCTTTTCCGCTCGGCTCGCGCCTTCGCGTCATCAATCTGGTCAACGGAAAAGCGGTGGACGTGACGGTCAACGATCACGGCCCGTATGTGAAGGGCCGCAAGCTCGATCTGTCGCGGCGCGCGGCGCGCGAAATCGGGATGATCGGCCCGGGCACGGCTCCGGTGCGGATGGTCGTGCTGGAGACGCCGGCGGGCGGCTCCGCGCTGGGCGAAAGATATTTCGTGCAGGTCGGGTCGTTTGCCGATCCGGCGCATGCCGAAAGCGTCCGCGAGCGGCTGGCGGCGCGCTACGGCGATGTCGAAATTCAGCCGGCCAGCGGTGGTTCCAGACGGTTCTATCGCGTCCGGATGGGCGCGTTCGCGTCGCGCGAGGACGCCGCGGCGCGCGCGGCGCGGATGATCCGGATGGGCTTTCCCGCTTTCGTGATCGCCGAATGACGTCCGGCGGCGTCCCGCGACGGCCCGAGCGCGACCGTCGCTTGCGAGCCGGAGGGACTGACGACTATCGTGCGGCATGCAGCCGGTGGGCCGCTTCGGCCGAAGCGAACGCCAAACGACGGATCGGCCCTGCGTCGCAGTTACAATGACGCTCGCGAAGCGCTATCTCCGCGGGCTGATCCGCGCCATTCTCCCTGCGGTTATCGCGGCCGCGCTCGCCGGATGCGCCAACGCGCTGGTGAACGACGGCGTCGTCGATCAATCCAAAGCGGCGGAAGTCCGCGCGCAAATTCAAAAATTCCGCGGACTCGATTTTCTCCGTCCGGTGCCGCTGGTGGTCAAGACGCGCGATCAGGCGCAGGCGATGCTTGAAGCCGAGATGGCGCGCGAGCACAGCGACGAGGATTTGCGGATCGGCGGGATGAGCGGAGCGATGACCGGCCTGTACCCGCGCGGGATGGATCTGAAAAGCCGGACGCTCGCGATGATGCGCAGCCAGATAGCCGCCTTTTACGATCCGCACGACAAACAGATGGTGCTGGTCGAGGGCGAAGCCGATCGCAGTCTCTGGAACCGCGCGGCCGGCCTGATGAACCATCGCGACATCGTGGGCGAAATGATTCTCGCGCATGAATTGACGCACGCTCTGCAGGACCAGCATTTCCAGATCGAAAAGATGCTCGATAACGTCAAGGACAACGACGACCGCGACCTGGCGTTGAAGTCGCTGGCCGAAGGCGACGCCACGCTCTCCGGCTACGGCTACATGATGGGCGGACTGAGCGACCAATCGATCGACGCGATTTTGACGCGGATGCGAGATCTGCCGCGAATTTTCGCGGCGCAATCGGGCGACGTTCCGACGGGCTTGAGCGCGCCGATGATTTTCCAATACGCGGCCGGCGTCCGCTTCGTCGCGATCGCGTACGAACGGGGCGGATGGTCCGCGGTGGACGCGCTCTATGCGCATCCGCCGGCTTCGTCGCTCCAGGTGATGTACCCGAATGACTATTATGGCCGGAGGCTCGATCCGGCCAAAATCGAAATCGCCGGATACGAAAAGTTTCTCGGCGGATGGAGCAAGGCCGACGACGACACCTACGGCGCCTTGCTGCTGCGAACGATTATCCGGCGCAATCTCGGCAAAGATTCGCCCGACGCGGATATCGTGGAGAGTTGGGCGGGCGATCGGATTCTTATCTTCAAGAAGAATGCCGGGCTTGCGATTCTTTGGATCGTCGCCTTTCGCGACGCGGATTCGGCCGCGCGCTACGCGAAAATCTACGGCTCGGTTTTGGGCCGGATTGCGGAGCCCGGCGCGGCCTGGCGAGTCGAAGCAAAGGGCGCCGGAGTCTTGATTGCGATCGGACCGCCCGCCGGAGACTTCGACCGTTTGGCGCCGGAAGTCTGGCGCGCCAGCACGATCGTCATTCCGCCGCCGCGGGCGTCCGCGTCTTCACCGCCGCGCACGGTTCAGGCGCGCGCCACGCCGGGCGTTCCTGTCCCCAGACCCACTGCGCCGCGCGCCGATCCGCCGCCGCGCGCATCGCTCGCGCCGCGCTCATAAATTCGCCGCCCGCCGTCCGATTCGTAATTTAACCGAGCGCTTCCGCCAGCATCGAGCGGGCCTTTTCGATCAGCTCGCGCTCGCTCTTGTGGCTCGCGCGCCGCAGCGCATCATCAAGCCGGAGCCAGACGACTTCATCGATTTCGGCGTCGTGATCGCGGGGATCGCCGCCGGCGAATTCCATCAGGAAGAAATGCACCCGCTTGGCGATCCGCACAAACGGTTTTTTGGGCCGGTCCCGCCAGGTGTAGATGTAGAAGACCTCGCCCAAGGGGGGGCCGGCGACGACGACGAGGCCGGTTTCCTCTCTGACTTCGCGCACGGCCGCTTCGATGGGGCCTTCGCCTGGCTCAAGATGGCCTTTCGGCAGCACCCAGGTGGCGCGGCCAGCGGGACGCACCAGCACAACCTCGACCGCGGCGCCCTGCCGCCGCCAGACGAGGCCCCCGGCCGACACTTCGTGACGTAACGGGATGCGCGGTTTGCGCGGCGCGGCGGGTGCGGATCTTGATTTCATCCTGAAAGGCGATTCCATCTGGCGCGGCGATTAAAAATCGGTCGGCGCCGCGCTCCCCCCGGAACGGCCCTTCCAGCGGCTCTAGCCTATATCGCCAAGGCTGAAACCGGAATTGACCAATTTGCGAATCGCAAGGCGCGCGCCCGCGGATGACTCCAGCTCCAGCTTCGGATCGTGCGCGAGCCATTCGGCCGCCAAATCCGCCGCGTGCGAAATTATCGCCGGATCGCGGATGAAGGCGGCAAAGCTCAACGCCAGCGCGCCGCTCTGGCGCGAACCGAGCAGGTCGCCCGGACCGCGCAGGCGCAAATCCTCGTGCGCGACGTCCGCTCCGCTGGACGATCGCGCGAGCGTTTCAAGCCGCGCCAGCGCCGGCCCGCTCGCGTTCGCCGACGCGATCAGAAAGCATCGCCCGGGCGACCCGCCCCGCCCCACGCGGCCGCGCAACTGATGCAACTGGGCAAGGCCGTAGCGCTCGGCGGCGGTCACGGCGATCAAAGTCGCTTCGGGCACGTCGATGCCGACTTCGATAATCGTGGTCGCCGCGATCGCGTCGAGGCGGCCATCGCGGAAATCGCGCATCACGCGCTCTTTGTCCGCGGCGCGCATCCGCCCGTGCATCGTTCCGATCCGCGCGCCCGGCAGCGCGCGACCCAGATTCTTCGCCAACGCGGCGACCGACGCCCGGTCGCCGTCTTCCTCGTCCTCGATCAGCGGCGCGACGCAGTACACGCGATGGCCCTGCGCAATCTCCGCGCGCATCGCCGCGAACGCCTCGTCGGTCGCCGGTTCGCGGAGCACGCGGGTCGCGATCGGCGCGCGTCCGGGCGGCATTTCGTCGAGCATCGAAACGTCGAGATTGCGAAACAGCGTCAGCGCAAGGCTGCGCGGAATCGGCGTCGCCGTCATCAGCAGCACATTCGCCTGCGCGCCCAGTGCGACCAGCCGCGCGCGATCGAAAACGCCGAAGCGATGCTGCTCATCGATAACGGCGAGTCCGAGGCGCGCGAGCCTCACGGAGCGCTGAATCAGCGCATGAGTGCCGAAGACGATCGGAATATCGCCGCGTTCCAGCGCCCGCAAAATTCGCGCGCGCTCGGCGCCGGCGACGCCGGCGGTAAGCAACGCCGACAGGCCGCCGCATCCGGCGGCCTGCCGCTGGAAATTGCGGAAATGCTGCTCGGCCAGCAACTCGGTCGGCGCCATGATAGCGGCCTGCCATCCCGATTCGGCGGCGCGCAGCGCGGCCCAGAAGGCGATCAAAGTTTTGCCGCTGCCGACGTCGCCCAGCAGCAGGCGGTTCATCTGGACGGACGCGGCCAGCTCCACATCAATTTCAAGTATTACTTTAGATTGTGCCGAGGTCGGACGGAACGGCAGCGCCGCCAGAAAGCGCGCCGCCGCGCCATCGTCGCGCCGCGCCAGGGCGGCGCCGGTGCGCGCCCGCGAGCGCAGCCGATCGCGAGCCAAGGCGAGCTGGAACGCGAACATCTCGTCAAGCGCGAGCGCGCGATGAGCGTCCGTGGCGCCGTCGGCAAGCGCGGCGAAATCGGTAGCGGGCGGCGGCAGATGAAGGCGTGCGAGCGCCTCGCGCGGTTCGAGCAGATTTTCGCGCTTGCGCATTTCCGCCGGGATCGCGCCCGGACGATCGGCGGGCGCGCGCCGTAGCGCCTCCGCGACGACTTCGCCAAACAGGCGCTGCGGCACGCCTGCGGGCAGCGCATAAATCGGCCGAATCGCGGGCGCGTCGCCGGCGGCGAGGCGATGGACTTCGGGATGGACGATTTGCAGCCCGCCTTCGGGCGCGACGGCGATCCGTCCGACCAGCAGAACAGGTTCGTTCGTGGGAAATTCCGCGTATGACGGAAGATTGAACCAGACCACGCGCAGCTTCGCGCCCGCCGGATCGCGAAGCCAGGCGCGGCTGGCGGCGCGGAAGCGGCCGTAGCGGCGCGCGCGAATCGTCAAGCCTTCGAGCCGGCCTGCGACGACCGCGTCCATGCCCTCGCGCAGAGCGTCGATCGAGTCGCGGCGGCGCAAATCGAGATAGCGTCGCGGCAGATGCGCCAGCGCGTCGCCGAGCGTTACGAGCCCGCGCTCCCGCAGCGCATCGGCGCGCTTCGGTCCGACGCCGCGTACGCCACGCAGCTCCGCCGCGAGAGGACCCGCGGAGATCGCGGCGGGCGGCGCAGAGGGCCGAGGGCCGGGCGCGGATGGTTCGCGGATGGCCACGGCGATCGCGGAAGGCGCCCGCCTCAGGCGGTGTGGTAATCCTGGAGCGCGCGCACGCCGGGACGTTCGCGGATGAGTGCGGCGATCGCTTCGACGGCGGCGCTCGCGCCCGACAGGGTCGTGAAAAACGGCAGGCGCATCTCGAGCGCGGTTCGCCGGATTGAAAACGAATCGGCGGCGCCCCGCTGGTCGGGCGTGTTGATCACCATCGCGATTTCGCCCGCGCGCATTAGATCGACGATATGCGGGCTGCCCTGCCCCACTTTGTTGACCGATTCGCAGGCGATTCCGAGTTGGTTCAGATGACGGGCGGTGCCGCGCGTCGCGACCATCCGGAAGCCTATCCGCGCCAACCCCTGCGCGATCGGCTCCAGCGCGGGCTTGTCGTCGTCGCGAACGCTGAGAAAGACGAGACCGCTCGTGGGCAGGTTGGTCGAAGCGGCGATTTCCGCTTTGGCGAAAGCCGCGGAGAACGAAGCGTCGATGCCCATCACTTCGCCGGTCGATTTCATCTCGGGTCCGAGAATCGTGTCGACGCCGGGAAAACGGACGAACGGAAAGACCGATTCCTTGACCGCGACATGACGCGGAACGCGTTCCGCGGTGAAGCCGAAATCGGCCAGTTTCGCGCCAGCCATCACGCGCGCGGCCAGTTTGGCGAGCGGCACGCCGATCGCTTTGCTGACGAACGGGATGGTTCGGGAAGCGCGCGGATTCACTTCGAGAATATTAATTTCGCCGTTGAAAATCGCGTACTGGACATTGATCAGGCCGACCACGCCCAACTCCCGCGCGAGCATCCGGGTCTGCTCGATGAGGCGCTGCTGGGTTGCGGCGTCGAGCGTGCGCGGCGGCAGCGCGCAGGCGCTGTCGCCGGAATGGATTCCGGCGTGCTCGATGTGCTCCATCACGCCGCCGATCACCACGCGTTCGCCGTCGGCGATCGCGTCAACGTCAACTTCGATCGCGCCGGCGAGATAACGGTCGACCAGCAACGGACGCTGTTCGGAGGCTTGCAGCGCCTGCTCGAGATAGCCGCGAAGGCCGTTTTCGTCGGCGATGATTTCCATCGCGCGCCCGCCCAATACGTACGAGGGGCGAATGAGCACGGGATAGCCGATACGGGCCGCGCCCGCGATCGCTTCATCCGCGCTGCGCACGAGGATTCCTTGCGGCTGGCGCAATCCAAGCTGTTCGACCAGTTGATTGAAACGCTCGCGATCCTCGGCGCGATCGATCGCGTCGGGAGGGGTGCCGAGAATCGGCACGCCGACCTGCGCGAGCGAGGCCGCAAGCTTGAGCGGAGTCTGGCCGCCGAACTGGACGATTACGCCGAACGGTTTTTCCCGTTCGACGATCGCGAGCACGTCTTCGAACGTGAGCGGCTCGAAATAGAGGCGATCGGAAATGTCATAGTCGGTCGAAACGGTCTCGGGATTGCAGTTCACCATGATCGTTTCGAATCCGGCTTCCTTGAGCGCGAGGCTTGCGTGCACGCAGCAGTAATCGAATTCGATGCCCTGGCCGATGCGATTGGGACCGCCGCCGAGAATCATGATTTTGCGGCGCGCGTCGGGCGCGGCCTCGTCCTCGCCCTCGTAGGTCGAATAGAGATAGGGCGTGAACGCCTCGAATTCCGCGCCGCAGGTATCGACCGATTTGTAAACCGGCGTGACGCCGAATTCGCGCCGCCGGCGCGCGATTTCCTCTTCCGAAACGCCGCGCAGGTCCGCGATTCGCCGGTCGGAAAAACCCATCGTCTTGGCTTCGCGCAGAACGCCCGGCGCAAGCGGTTCGCCGGAGATGCGCGCTTCGGCGCGCACGATGCCGGCGATCGCGTCGATGAACCAGGGATCGACCTTGGTCAGGCGATGAACTTCCGCGGGCGACGCGCCGAGCCGCAAGGCGTCCGCGATATAGTGGAGCCGATGGCTGTTCGGAACGACGAGGCGCGCATGGATCGTCGAGAACGCCTGCTCGCGCGTCATACCCAGCACCCGGCTCTCGAAGCCGAACGAGCCGAGCTCGAGCGAGCGCAGCGCCTTTTGCAGCGATTCCTTGAAGGTACGGCCGATCGCCATCACCTCGCCGACGGACTTCATCTGCGGGCCCAGCTCATCGGCCGCGCCGCGGAATTTCTCGAAGGTGAAGCGCGGGATCTTGGTGACGACGTAATCGATCGTCGGCTCGAAGCAGGCCGGCGTTTTCTTCGTGATGTCGTTGGGAATCTCGTCGAGCCGGTAGCCGACGGCCAGCCGCGCCGCGATTTTCGCGATCGGGAATCCGGTGGCTTTCGAGGCGAGGGCCGAACTGCGCGAGACGCGCGGATTCATTTCGATCACGACCATCCGGCCGGTCTCTGGGTCGATCGCGAACTGGATGTTGGAGCCGCCGGTATCGACCCCGATTTCGCGGATAATGCGCAGAGCGGCGTCGCGCATCACCTGGTATTCCTTATCAGTCAGCGTTTGCGCCGGCGCGACCGTGATCGAGTCGCCGGTATGCACGCCCATCGGATCGAGATTTTCGATCGAGCAGATGATGACGACGTTGTCGGCCATGTCGCGCATCACTTCGAGCTCGAATTCCTTCCATCCCTCGACCGACTGCTCGAGCAGGACTTCGTGGTTCGGCGACATTTCGAGGCCCCAGCGAACGCGCGTGCGGAATTCGCCGGCGTTGCGCGCGATCGAGCCGCCCGTGCCGCCAAGCGTGCGCGACGGCCGGATAATCAGCGGCAGACCGAGACGCTCGCAGGCGCGCTCGGCCTCGGCCTCGGAGTGAACGACCTCGGACGCGGGCACTTCGAGGCCGATTTTGAGCATCGCGCGCTTGAACAGATCGCGATCCTCGGCCTTTTTGATCGCGTCGAGCTTCGCGCCGATCAATTCGACGCCGAAGCGCTCGAGCACGCCCGACTCGGCCAGTTCGATCGCGAGATTGAGCGCGGTCTGGCCGCCGACGGTCGGAAGGAGCGCGTCGGGGCGCTCCCGCTCGATAATCTTCGACACCGCTTCGACCGTCATCGGCTCGATATACGTGCGATCCGCGAGCTCCGGATCGGTCATGATCGTCGCCGGGTTGGAATTGACCAGGATCAGCCGCAGCCCTTCTTCGCGCAGCGCTTTGACCGCCTGGGTTCCGGAGTAGTCGAACTCGCAAGCCTGGCCGATAACGATCGGGCCGGAGCCGATGAGCAGAATCGATTTGAGGTCTTTACGAAGCGGCACGGTTAAAGCGCAATGTTGGATTTTTGGTTTTCGGTCGTTCGCATCGCGGGCTTGTCAGGCGGACTTCTCCGCATCGATAATCCGATCGAGCGCCTCGGCGCCGGAGCGCGGAAATTCCTCGACGAGGCGGCGAAAGCGTCCAAACAGGTAATCGGAATCGTGGGGGCCGGGCGACGCCTCGGGATGGTACTGCACGGAAAAAAACGGCGCGCCGATTCCGCGCAAGCCTTCGACCGTATGATCGTTCAGATTCAGATGCGACAGGTCGGCTTTGCCCCGCAGCGAATCCGCATCCACCGCGAAGCCGTGGTTCTGCGACGTGATTTCGACTCGCCGCGTGCGCAAATCCATCACCGGATGGTTGGCGCCGTGATGGCCGAAGCCGAGCTTGAACGTGCGTCCGCCGAGCGCGAGGCCGAGAATCTGATGGCCGAGACAGATGCCGAAGATCGGCTTTTTCCCGAGCAGGCCGCGCACCGTTTCGATCGCGTACGGCACCGCGGCGGGATCCGCCGGTCCGTTCGATAAAAAAACGCCGTCAGGATTATGCGCGAGAACTTGTGCGGCGGTCGCGCGCGCGGGCAGGACCTTCACTCTAAAACCGGCCGCGATCAGGCGCCGCAAGATATTGCGCTTGATTCCGTAGTCGAGCGCGACCACGGCCGGCGCCCCCGCGAGATCGGCCGGCGACGGCCGGACGAAGCCGCTCTCGAGCCGCCAGGCTCCGGATTCCCAATCGTACGGCTGCGCGCACGTCACCTCTTTAACGAGGTCGCGTCCGATCAGTCCCGGCGATTTTCCAGCCTTGGCGGCCAGCGCCTCGGGATCGAGGTTGACGCTGGAAATCACCGCCTCCTGCGCGCCGGTCGAGCGGATATGCCGCACCAGCGCGCGCGTATCGATTCCTTCGATGCCGACGACGCCGGCGCCTTCAAGGTATTCGCCGAGCGTCATGCGGGCGCGCCAGTTCGAGGGGCGCTCAAGATATTCCCGCACCACGAATCCCTCGACATAAACGCGCGAGGATTCTTCGTCGTCGGGGTTGACGCCGACGTTGCCGATCTCCGGGTAGGTCATGCAAACGATTTGACCCTTGTAGGACGGATCGGTGAGCACTTCCTGGTAGCCGGTCATCGACGTGTTGAAAACGGCCTCGCCGGCCGTTTCGCCGATCGCGCCGAAGGCGCGGCCGCGAAAAATGCGGCCGTCGGCCAACGCCAGAATCGCTTCTCTTGCCTCGTTCACTTCCTTCTTTCCGCGCGGTAAACGATGCGTCCCTCGACGATCGTTATCGCGGCGATACCTTTCAACCTTCGTCCGCCAAACGGCGTGTTGCGGCTTTGCGAACGGAATTTATCCGGCTCGACAATCCATTCCGCGTTCGGATCGATCACGGTGATATCGGCCAATGCCCCCGGCATGAGCGTGCCTTGCCGTTCGAGCCGAAGCAATCGCGCCGGATTGAGCGCCATCAATTCGGCTATCCGCGGCGCGCCGATCGCACGATTATGCACGAGTTCGAGCGCAAGTCCGAGAGCGGTCTCGAGGCCGACGACGCCGTTGGCGGCGCCGGCGAGATCTTCCGCGTCGCCGGCCGCGAGCGGCGCCGCGTCGCGATCGCCCGCAAACAGCGGTCCGAAGCGCGCCATCCGTTTCGACGCGGGATCGTGCGGCGCATGATCGGTCGCGATCATGTCGATCGAACCGTCGGCGAGACCGGCGCGAATCGCGGCGACGTCTGCGGCGGAGCGCAGCGGCGGCGCCATCTTGGCGTTCGGTCCGAAGCGCGCGAAGGCGGAGTCGTCGAGCGTGAAATGATGCGGCGCGGCCTCGCAGGTGACGGCCGCCCGCCGCGTTCGCGCCGCCCGCACGAGGTCGAGTCCCGCCGCGGTCGAAATATGCGCGATATGCACCGGCGCGCCGGAGCCGACCGCGATCGCCAGGTCGCGGCGGATTCGATCGGTCTCGGCCGCCGGCGGAATTCCCGCGACGCGGAGCCGTTTGGCGGCTGCGCCGGCGTGGCAGCATCCGCGGCCGGTGAGCGCGCGATCCTCTTCGTGCAGCGAAAGCGCGAAGCCAATTTCGGATGCGCGAGTCATCGCCCGCGTCAACACCGCCGCGTCGTCGATCGGAATTCCGTCGTCGGAAAACAGCCGCGCGCCCGCCGCCGCCATCGCCGTGAAATCGACCAGTTCCCGCCCGGCCAGTCCGCGCGTCACCGCCGACACGGGAATCAAACGCGAGGCGCCGGCCGCCGCCGCGCGTTCCAGCATGTAGCGCGCGATTTCCGGCGAATCATCGACCGGATTCGTATTCGCCATCGCGGCGACGGTCGTGAACCCGCCGGCGGCAGCCGCGCGCAGACCGGATGGAATCGTCTCTTTTTCTGGAAAACCGGGGTCGCGCAGATGAACGTGCGGGTCGATCAATCCCGGCAGCACCCAAAGACCCGCGCAGTCGATTATTTCGGCGCCGTCGGGCGGCGCGATCGATCCAGCCGGTTCGACCGCTTCGATTTCTCCATCCAGCGCGAGCACGTCGCAGGCGCCGTCGATTCCGCCCGCCGGATCGATCACGCGGCCGCCGCGCAGCAACATCGGCCTCACGTCGCCGCCTCCGGCTCGCGCAGCGAATCGACCATCGAATAGACCACCACGCGATCGACGGGCCGGCGCGCTTCGCCTTCGCCGGCGGGAACGTTCAGCCGCACGCGGACGCGATCGTTGCGCGCGGTCGGAATGCGCTTGCCGACGTAGTTCGGACGAATCGGAAGCGCGCGATGGCCGCGATCAATCAGCACCGCCAGTTTCACCGCGGCCGGCCGGCCGTTGCGCCAGAGCGTGGTCATCGCCCGCTGAACGGTCCATCCCGAATTGATCACGTCATCGACCAGCACGATCATGCGTCCGTCGACGTCGAAGCCGCCAGTGGAATCCAGCGGATGCAGCGCGGCGTCCTCGCCGTAAACGTCGAGCGCGGCGGTGGGAGGACGCACGCCGGTGAGCTCGCCGATCAATTCCCGCAAGCGCATCGCCAGCACCGCGCCGCGCGACACCACTCCGACCAGCCCCAGCGCGGTCGGTTCCGGCGCGCCGGCGACAATCTGCGCGGCCATTTCAGCGCAGGCGGCCGCGATTTCCGCCGCGTTCATCACCTCGCGCTGCGGGCCGCGGCGATACGGTTCGTAACCGCCCTCCTCGGCCTGCTTGACGGTTTCGAACACCGCCAGCGATCCTTCTTCGATCCATTGGCGCACGTAGCCGTAGAGGCTTTCGTCGAAACGGTAGTAGCGGCGCGATTTAACGTGGCCGACGAACTCGACGCGCAATTCGCGCTCGCAAAAATCGCATCGCAAGGCGAGCTGCGATCGATCCGCCGAACGCGCCAGATGGAAGCGCGGCCGCAGATAGGCGCTTTCGTGGCGGGTGATGCAGGCCGGATTCGCGCATCGCGGCGCCGGTTCCGCTTTGAATCGGATCGCCGGCTCCGGCGCCGATTTCGCCGCGGCGCCGGCGCGTTCCAGCATCCACGCGATCAGCGCCATTCGGACCGGCACGCCGGCCGCCGCCTGCTCGAAATAGACCGCGCGCGGATCCGAATCGAGCTCGTAGGCGAGTTCGTCGGTGCGCGGCAGCGGATGCATCACGACCGCCTGCTGCGCCCGGCTGGTGCGCAGCGCGCGCGCGTCGAAGTGGACGTAGCCGCCCGCGCGATCTTTCTCGGCCAGGCGCTCGCGTTGCAGCCGCGTGACGTAAAAGGCGTCGAGCGCCGCCGGCGGCCGCGCGCTGGGGATTTTTTCGAGCGGGTTTTCGCCCGTGAAGAGCGCCATCTGATGCGGCGCGCTGGGCGTGAGATAGAGCGCGTCGAGTCCGCCGGCCTGCGACTTCAATTCGTCCACCGTGACCGTGGAAATCCGGTAGTTGCGCTCGGCCGCGAGCCGCTCGAGGACATATTCCGGCACGTCCATCCCGCCGAACGGCGCCGCCACGATATTCGCGCCGAAGCGCGCCAGCGCATAGATCAGCGAATGCACCGTGCGGCCGAATTTCAGGTCGCCGCAGAGCGCCACCGTCAGCCCGCGCAGCCGCCCCTTCTTGCGCTTGAGGATATAGAGATCGCAAAGGGTTTGCGTGGGATGTTCGCGGCTGCCGTCGCCGGCGTTGATTATCGGAACCGCGGCGTATTCGGCCGCCACGCGCGCGGCGCCGTCATACGGATGGCGGACCACGATCAGGTCGGCATACGCCGAGACCACCCGCGCCGTGTCGGCCAACGTCTCGCCTTTCGCGGCCGAACTCGCCTGCATGTCGGCCGAGCTGATTACGGCGCCGCCCAGACGATGCATCGCGGATTCGAAACTCAGCCGCGTGCGGGTCGAGGGTTCGTAAAAGAGCGTGGCCATTATCAGTCCGGAGGCGATGCCGATCGGACGTCCCGCGCGCAACGCCTCCGAAAATTCGTCGGCCAGCGCGAAAATCCGCTCGATCTCGCCGATCGCGAGGTCTTCGATCGAGACCACGTCGAATTTCGGCATTCGCCCCATCGGTTACGCCTTCGGCCCGCCGATCACGACCGCGTCGAGGCCGTCGATTTCCTTCAGCCGGACGTACACGCGCTGTCCGTTCCCGGCCGCGATATTTCTGCCCACATAGTCGGCGCGGACGGGCACCTCGTGCGCGCCGCGATCGATCAGCACCGCCAATTGAATCGCATCAGGCCGGCCGAGGTCGGAAAGCGCCGCCAGCGCCGCGCGGGCGGTGCGGCCCGTGTAGAGCACGTCATCCACCAGCACCACGCGGCGGGCGTCGATCGAAAACGGAATGTTGCGGCCGAGCAGTTGCGGATCGCCGGGCGCGCCGCGCTTGTCGTCGCGATATGAAGAGATGTCGAGCGTGCCGACATCCACTTGAGCGATGCCGTCCGCGCGCAGGGCGGCCGCGATTCGTTCGGCCAGGCTGGCGCCGCGCCGCAGGATGCCGACCAACGCCAGTTTGCCGTCTCCGGCGGCGCGATTCTGCTCGGCAATCTCACGCGCGATCCGTTTGACGCAACGTTCGAGCGCCGCCGCATCGAGCTCGGTCGTGGACTTCGCGCCGTTCGCGTCGGGGGTCATCGCATGCCCCCTCCGCGGCGCAAGTTCATCCCGCGTGCGGAATGCTCAGCCGAAAAAAAAGCCGGCCTCTGACGAGGGTCGGCGTTAAAGAAATCGCGGATCATGATTTTCACCTTTTCGCCCTCGCAGGAGCGATTTAAAGGTGATCTAAAAATACGTGCGCCGGATTACGGCGTCAATCATTCAGCCGGAATCGACGGCTCCGTTTATCGACAGGCCGCGAGCGAACGCCCGTGCACGCCTCCCGCGGCGCCGTCAATCAAGCTTCACCGCGGTGCCGATTACCGTCGTACAGGTGAAGCTGAAAACATTGTAAATCGGGACGAATCCATAGAGGCTCGTCGCGGTCGAAACGTTAATCAGCGCGTCGCCGCCCGATTTCGACAGCGCATCATCCACGGCCGCCTGAATATCCGAATTGCCCCACGGGATCACGGCCAGCAGAAAATAACGGCAAGCTCTGCCTTGCGCAGGGCCGATTACTTCGACCTTCTTGTTATGCTGGAGCGTCTGGAGCGGATCCGCCGAGCTTTTCGCGATAATGCCCAGCGATCCCACCGACGTGCATCCGCTCACAAACAACCCTCCCGCCAGCAGCATCGCCGAAACCAATCGCGCGCCGCCGTGACTTTTCTTCGAGAAATACTTTTTCAATCGCTTGCTCCACGCCGTATTGAATAGGAATGAATAGAACCAGAGCACGCGATGCGTAGCGAGAAAATAGTATCGTTGTCAAGCAACAATCCAATGAGATTCGGATAGTATTCTCATCGAGCGGAATGATTAGCGCGGCGATTCACCAGTCATCCACAGAAATTAATCTTCTGAATTCTTATTCTACGGGGCTCGCACTTTTATTCATAAGTCGCGATATGTTCTCCAGAGCGCTTATGTGCGTCTGATTCGCCGCCTGTTCCAAAATACGGAAAATCCAGCGCGAATTTCCTGTTGAAGAAAAGATCGGCTGGTGTGGTGTCCTGCAAATAACTTACATCTGACGCCTTATCAGTTCGGCGCGCAGGTCGCCCAGCGCGGGGCGACCAGAGATGGATTGCCGGGCCCAGACCCGGCAATGACGAACAACGTTGGTCATGCCCGAACTTGATCCGGGCATCCACGCGGAGCGCAAGATGGACGCGGAGTGCAAACTTATTTGCGGAACGCCCCACTAGCCGCGAGCGCGGGCGCGATGGAGAATTTTCGCGCGCCGGGAGGCGACCGTTCAATTGCGATCGTCGGGAACGAGCTTCAGGCGTTTTTGCCGGCCGGCGGATTTGACATTTGCCTCGCTCGCGGCGGCTCCCGTCGCCGCTCCTGCTCCACGCCGGCCGCGTCTGGGCAACGCGGCGCCCATCTTATCAGTGATCCCTTTGGTCTTGTGGCCCTCGAGACGGCCATGGGCGCTCGCGGCGGCGTGGCTGTGGGCCGTGCCCGGTTCCGATTTGGGCCCCGGCGGGCGCGGCTGATCGAGGCCGAAAATCCGCCGTTCGAGCCGTTTGATCCGATCGCGCAATTCGGCGGCGCGTTCGTACTCCAATTGTTCGGACGCGCCGATCATTTCGCGGCGCAGCTCGGTGATGCGATCGGGAAGCTCATGGACCGGAACTTCGTCGTCGCCGGTCTGCTTTTGCGGTTCGCCGATTTCGGGCGTGACGGCCCATTCCGGCGAATACATTTCGACCAGCGATGCGTCTATCGCCTTGACGATCGAGGTGGGCGTGATGCCGTGCTCCTCGTTATACGCTACCTGCTTGGCGCGGCGGCGGTTGGTTTCGTCGATCGCGGTGCGCATCGAACCGGTCATCGCGTCGGCGTACATGATCACCTTGCCGTGCAGGTTGCGCGCGGCGCGCCCGATCGTCTGGATCAGGGAGCGCGCGGAACGCAGATAGCCTTCCTTGTCGGCGTCAAGGATCGCGACCAGCGACACTTCCGGAATATCCAGTCCCTCGCGCAGCAAATTGATGCCGACCAAAACGTCGAAATCGCCGCGCCGGAGCGCGCGAATAATTTCGACCCGCTCGATCGTTTCGATATCCGAATGGAGATAGCGGACGCGCACGCCGAGGTCGTGGTAATAGTCGGTCAAATCCTCGGCCATCTTTTTGGTCAGGCAGGTCGCCAGCACGCGTTCGCCGGCGGCCACTCTGGCCTGGATTTCGGCGAGCAGATCGTCAACCTGGGTTCCGGCCTTGCGCACCTCGATTTCGGGATCGATCAGTCCCGTGGGCCGGATCAACTGTTCGACCACCAGCCCGCCCGACTTGCGCAATTCGTAGTCGCCGGGAGTCGCGGATACATAAACCGACTGCCGCGCGAGCGATTCCCATTCCTCGAAATTGAGCGGCCGGTTGTCGAGCGCCGACGGCAGCCGGAAGCCGAATTCGACCAGGGTCTGCTTGCGCGAGCGGTCGCCCCGATACATCCCGCCCAACTGCGGAATCGTGACGTGGCTTTCGTCGATAAAGCACAAGTAATTTTTCGGAAAGTAATCGAGCAGCGTGGGCGGCGGCTGACCCGGCGCGCGGCCCGTAAGATGGCGCGAGTAGTTCTCGATACCCGGACAAAAGCCCATCTCCGCCAGCAGTTCGAGGTCGTACATCGTGCGCTGTTCGAGCCGTTGCGCCTCCAGCAGCTTGTTCTCGCCGCGGAATTCTTCGAGCCGCCGCTTGAGTTCGGCGCGAATTCCGGCGACCGCCAGTTCCATTCGATCGGAAGTGGTCACGTAATGCGACGCCGGATAGATCGCGACGCTCGAGAGCTTGCGGATTACGGCGCCGCGCAGCGAATCGATCTCGTAGAGCGCTTCGACCTCGTCGCCGAAAAATTCGACGCGCACGGCGCAGTTCTCTTCGTACGCGGGAAACACCTCGACGATGTCGCCGCGCACGCGGAAGGTCCCGCGATGGAAATCGTAGTCGTTGCGCTGGTATTGAATATCGACCAGCTTGCGGAGCACGCGATCCCGATCGATCCGCTGGTTCTGTTCCAGAAACACCAGCATCTCGAAATAGACTTCCGGTTCGCCGAGGCCGTAGATGCAGGAGACCGACGCGACGATCAGGACGTCGTTCCGCTCCAGCAGCGCTTTCGTCGCCGAATGGCGCAGTTTGTCGATTTCGTCGTTGATGCTGGCGTCTTTTTCGATATAGGTGTCGGTCGAGGGAACGTAGGCCTCGGGCTGGTAATAGTCGTAATAGGAAACGAAATAGCGGACCGCGTTTTCCGGAAACAGGCTCTTGAATTCGTTGTAAAGCTGCGCCGCCAGCGTCTTGTTCGGAGCGATAACGAGGGTCGGACGGTTCACCCGCGCGATCACGTTCGCCATCGTGAAGGTCTTGCCCGAACCGGTTACGCCGAGCAGGACCTGATGCGGTACGCCGTCGCCGACGTTGGCCGCGAGCGCGTCGATCGCGGCGGGCTGGTCGCCTTCCGGCCGATAGGCCGACACCAGCTTGAATTCGCCTCCGGTTCCGCGCGCCAATGAAAGCATGAGTGCTTAATCCTAGCAGGACCGGCGCGCGCCCGCGATGCGGCCGCGGCTCAGAACACCCAGTTCATCGGCTCGAGACCAAGCAGCGCGCGGCCGGCCATCTCGTAATTCTTCAGCGAAACCACGACGTGCTGGTTAATCGTGAGCGCGTCGCGCAGGCATCGGTCGAGCCGTCCGCCGGCGTAAACGGCCGAGCCGCCGCGCGCCTTGTACATCAATTCCACCGCTTCGGCCGCAGCGCGGGACGCGTTCGCCATCGCCAGCGTCCAGCGCGCGCCGAGTTTCCGATCGGGCGGAGCGCCTTTCAGCAGCGCCGCCCAAAGTTCGCCGGTGGTCTCGAACAGATAGCTGCGGGCGGAGCCGACTATCGTTTCCGCGCGTGCGACGGCCTCCTGCACGAAAGGCTCATCGCGCAGCAGTCTGGCGCTGGCCGGTTTCCCGCCGATTACGGTCAGGCGCGTCGGGCGGCGTCCGGCGGCGTCGATCAATTCGTCGATCGCGGCGCGCGCGATACCGATCGGCGCCGTCGCGAATTTGAGCAGTATCGCCATCGGCAGCGCGTATAAAGGTTCGGATCGCCGGATCGCCGGCTTCTGCAGGCTGAAAGTCCGTTCTTCGGGCACGAAAACGTCGCGCGCGGCGAAGTCGTTGCTGCCGCTGCCGCGCAGCCCGGTCGTATGCCACGTGTCGAGAATTTCAATTTCGCCGGGCCGGAAAAAACATTGCCGGCTGACGGGAACGCCTTCCGAATCGCAAACCTCCCGGTCGCCGTCATAGACCACGCATCCGCCGACAATCCATGCCGCATGCAGGCATCCGCTGGAGAACGGCCATCGCCCGCTCACCCGATAACCGCCCCTGGTTTTCACCGCGCGGCCCGTCAGCGTCAGCGCGCTGGCGGTCGAAACGCGAATATCGGGATACATTGCGCGGGCCACGTCCTGGTCGAGAAACGCGGTGAAATAGCCGCTGTCGCATCCGATCATCGTGCACCAGCCGACGGAACCGTCGGCATAGGATAGTTGCTCGACGATTCTGAGCTGAGTGAGCGGATCGGTCTCTGGACCGCCCCACGCTTTCGGCATCGACATCGCAAAGAAACCCGCGCGCCGCATCTTTTCCACAAGATGCTCCGGCAGGCGGCGCTCGCGTTCGATTTCGTCTTGCGCCGCGCGAATCTCCGGCTCGATCGCAAATGCGGCTTTCAGGATTTCTTCACCGCTAAGAACTCCGGTCGCTTGGGCGGAATCCATATGCAACTTCTCCTTTGTCGAACGGCCAGGAAATCTCGAACCGATTAGGCTCTGCGCGACCTGCGGGCCGATGCCAAGTTCTTGACGTTTACGCCAAACGCGAATCAAGTTCGAGCGCGATTGCGGTGCGGGCATCGAGGTCGTATGCGGTCATATGTGAATGGCGTCATAGCGCAGCATCAGGAAAATTAGCAATCGTTGAGCATAGTCAGGTCGCTCTGCGCCTCGCGACGATCGGGTTCGCTGGTCGTCCACGAGGAATTATCTAATGTTTTACTGGAAAATTTAGCGCCGCCGCGCATGGCTAATATGCGTCGAAAAGGTTGCAACGCGCTTAAGCCTGCCAGTATATTAGAGCGCCGTAAATGAACATTTACTTATCGCGGCATTTTGCCTGACGACGTTTGCGGTGGTCGCGCCTGGATGATCTTGACGATGGGGATGACGCTATTCCATGCTTGCGGATGCCACGTCGAGATTGTCGGAGGCGCAGCGCCGTGTGAGGGGTTCCACATAGTCGACCCGCGGCCAAATCATCAACGGCGGCGGAGAGGGAGGAAGGAATAAGGTGCGAAAAAGAATAGGGACGTACCTGATGTGGGTGGCCATCCTGGGGATGGTATCGGCCTGCGGGATGACGGACGAGCAGCGGCAGTACACGCTGGTGGGCGCGGCGACGGGCGCGGCGGTGGCGGGCGGCATC
>JAJXZF010000111.1 GCA_021780225.1 Deltaproteobacteria bacterium
ATCATCAGCATCGCCCGCTGCCGCCGCTCCTCGCCGCGCATGCGCCCGTTCCTCCGCCGACTGGATTACTCATTTCGACGAACTATACCGAAACGAAATTCAGGCGTTTATCAACAGCCTGCTAGAGTGTTCGCCGACTGGAAATACTCTTTGGCAGCTTTTGGAGCCATAAATCGATTGACGAGTTCGGCTTCTGGAGCATCGGTCGCAGTGAGAAATTCCTCATACGTCCTGAGCAGCTTATCAATTGCTTCATGAGCGGCAGTTATGTGAGTTTGCTTAAGTAAATCTTCCAGTCGACCAGTAGGGCTCAATTTAGCCATTGCCAGAGCGTCGTTTGGATGAACCGTGTTCTGGCCCGAATACGTCGATAAGAGATGCATCAAGGCAGAATAGCAAGTAAGTAGGCGGCTATGCTTAAGCTTGTAATTTTTAACTTTGCGCTTTGCTTTCTTTTCAGGAGGGTCGGTAGCAGTGCGAGCCTCATAATTCACGCAGAGCGTTCGCCAGAGCCTTAAAATGTCATTCGCCAAAAATGCTGGAATGAATTCCTTCTTGTGATCTTCATAATCGCGCCAGTAAGCCGCCACGACATCGTTCACAATCCTTTCATACACAGTCACCCCGATAACCGGTTGGCTCTCAAGCAAGAGAAGCAACCGCGCGGTAAATGTGTTGTTCGCATCGTCCTCTGGTTGCCCAAGAGTCTTAATTAATTCTTTTTCAGCGTAGTGTTCGAGATATTGACCATCGCCTGAGAATTCCGGAAATTTAAGCGTCCGTGTCGCCTCAATTAAATCGGCCTTGATGCAGATCGCATCAAGACGAGAAAGTGCGGGATTGTCCGGACAGCCAAGTCCAACTATGAACAAGTCCAAATCACTATGCGCGCTTGCTTCTCCTCTTCCGAAGGATCCGGTGATATAAACGCAAGCTTTTCCACTCGCAATGCGAGTTGAGTCTTCCAGCCGCCCTTTTAGGTCCGCTAACCGTGACTGCGTTTCACCACGACGCGCCGCTAAAACCTCCCCCATGTTCGGCCTCCCACTCAAAGACCTTTGCAAATATCTCCGCCTGCTCAATAGCATCATCGAGGGCGTTATGAGAATGGGCACGAGCTGATCTAAGAAAATCGGGAAGCCGGGTTCGGCCCGCCTCGCCGATAGGCACCCGGCCCTTGACCGCTACAGCTGTCTTTATGTCAAAGCATCGGGAGTAGCCGAAAGGAGAGCCATCATTAGAAAATTGAACGAAATACCAATACAGCCAACTCCAGTCGAAACTCAGCGGATATGCGACTAGCACGGCACGACCTGGTTTTGATATTTCTCTGACCCACCCGCTCGCCTCGCTCATCGCCTGTCGCGGCTCTTGGCCGCTTCTGATCAACCGTTCTCGATCCAAGCCATTTACTCTCAGGGCTTCTGCTTGGAACGACCCCGATATTGGCTTTAGCTCACGATAAAATGCGATCGGCTTGCGGTCGGCGGGGCGTTCAAACTTGACCCCATCGAAACTGCCGGCGTACACGAGCGCGAAGGACAGGATTGAAAAAGGACCGGGTATGGGGCCGTCCGTCTCGACATCCGCAGAGAAATAGATGTCTGGGCTTCTTTCGCGGAGGTCTCGCACGAAAAAAGGCGATTCTATGGCCTCTTGATTGCTCCGTCCCACAATTGAAAATCCACCGTGGAGGTATCATAGCTGGCGTCCGCTCTACGCTCAAACCCGCGCGTGCTACCGTCAAGAAGATTCGGCCATCCACATCTCCGCAAGAACGCTACGGCGATTATAACCGTGCAGATTCACGTTCACGCGGGCTACGGAAATATTGTCTTGATTGCCGGGCGCGTGGCTCCGAAGATGCGCGAGCGGTACTCGCATGTTCGGGTGCAAGCCAAATGATCTGCAATCGCCTCTTTTGATCGAGTCGGGAACGCGGAGTTTGAGATGGAGTCCCGAGAAATATCCCCGCAACCGTTCGCTGGAGTCAGTGAACAACTCAACGACGTTACCGATTAGCCCTCGAATTAGAAGAAGGGTTTATTTGGTGGACGCACCAGGACTTGAACCTGGGACCCCTTGCATGTGAGGCAAGTGCTCTAACCGGGCTGAGCTATGCGTCCACCGGAACGCCAATTATTGCGCCCGGCCGCGCGCTCCCGCAAGAGCGGATCGCGGCGCGGCAGTCGGCGGCCAATTGACCCTCAAGCTGCTTGCTGGTAGCTCCGATGGACAACGCGGCGGGCGCCCGCCTGCGCCGTCGGCTATGATTGAGCCGCGGCCGCGATTGCGCAGCCGTATCATGGGAATTTTCAGCGTCTTGAGAACGACCGCATGAGCACCTCGATCGCCAGCCATCAGACGGCCGCCGCCGCCGTCCATCACCCCGATCCGATCCAGTACCGCGAATACAAGCTGTTGCTGAAGGCGGAACACTTCCTCAAGCCGCAAAGCTTTCATAAATTCTGGAAGCTCACCCGCCGCGTCGCCAAAAACCTCGGCGTCACAATCAACAAGCGCGGCAAGCCGATGGAGACCCATCTGCGCGAGGTGATTTTCTTCGATACGCCGAAATTCCGCCTTTACAACAACGGCTTTATCCTGCGCCGGCGCACCTTTTACAAGAACGGCCTGCCGCAGCCCGAACACGAGTTGACGCTCAAGTTCCGCAGTCCCGATTACGAGGCCGCCGCCGCCGTGGACGTGCGCCCGCTGCTGCCGTGCCAGAACGTCATCAAGTTCAAGGAAGAAATCCTGCTCCCGAATGACAAGCCGCAGGGAATGCGCACGATTTACTCGCACGGATGCGAGCTGGATACGCCCAACACGATCATGACGCAGAGCTTCGAGACCATCTGCCAGGTTTTTCCCGCCCTGCAAAAGACGGGAGCCAAGCCGAAGACCGCGCTCTCGGTGGTGAACGGCATCGCGATCGAAGAGATTCTCGTGAATTTCGGCGAATTAGACTTCGGCGGCAGGATGACGGCCAAGGCTAACGTCGCGATCTGGCGCAATCGCACGACGCAGGAGCATTTCGCCGGCGAATATTCCTATCAGTTGAAATTTCCGTCGCTCAACGAATTCCATGGCAAGCCGCGCGAGCTTTCCGAGCGGTTCTACCTCGAGCTGCAGCGCGAAGCCGCCGACTGGCTCAAACTCGAGACCACCAAAACCGCGATGATCTACCGGATGGGCCGCACGGCGGTCACGAATCATGAATGAGGCGCCCGCCGCGCCCAAACAGCCCGGTTTCGGCGCGATCTTCACGGTCTTTCTCGCCGCGGGCGGAGTCAGCTTTGGCGGCGGCGTGCTCGCCTACCTGCGCGATTACATCGTCAACGGCCGCAGATGGCTCGATAACGATGATTTTCTTGACGCGCTCGAAGTCAGCGAAACCCTGCCCGGCCTCAATTCGGTCAACATGGCGGTCATCATCGGCGACCGCTTGCGCGGTATCGCCGGCGCCGCCGTCGCGGTCTTCGGTCTGATGCTGCCGGGAACTGTGGCAATGATGACGCTCGGCGCGCTGTGGGTGCGTCAAAGCCAGAATCCCAACGTCAACGCATTTCTGGTCGGCGTCGCGGCCGCCGCGGTCGGCTTGCTCCTGACCGTCACGCTGCAACTCGGCCACAAGCAGTTCGTCCGTCCGCTCGACCTGATGCTGATCGCGGCCACCTTTGTCGCCGTGAGCGTGTTCAAGATTTCGCTGCTCTGGGTGCTGCTGACGATCGGTACTGTCGCCGTATGGTTCTATCGGCCGCGCGGCGACGCGGCGACCGCCGAACATATGGTTCATTTGCGCGAGCGCCTGCATTCGCATCGCGCCCACTGGCGTCATTGATTCGTGGGACACAAGCTTATCAGCCTCGCGTGGGTCTTCGTGATGCTCTCGCTGCTGGCGGTCGGCGGCGGCACGGCGGTTCTGCCCGAGATGCAGCACATGACCGTCCATCAGTTCCACTGGGTGACCGATCAGCAGTTCCGCGACATCTACAGCCTCGGCCAGGTCGCCCCCGGCCCGAACATGCTGATGGTGATGGTGATCGGATATCGGATCGCCGGCGTGGCCGGCGCCGCCGTGGTCACGGTCGCCTTTTTCCTGCCCGATTGCCTGTTGACGCTTTACGCCAACCGGATGTGGCGGCGCTATCAGGATTCGCCGTGGCGGCAGGCGATCCAGCGTGGAATGGCGCCGGTCGCGATCGGCCTGATGCTGTCGGGAACTTTCGCGATCGCGAAGCTTTCCATCCATAACGCGGTCAGCTTCGCGATCGCGGCGGCGAGCCTCGGCATCCTGATGTGGCGGCGGATCAATCCGGTGATCCTGATCGCTGTGGGCGGAACGATTTATCTGATTTTCAAAAGCGGATTCTTCGCCTAGCGTGGCGTCCCGCAAATAACTTCCACCTGATGCCTGATCAGCTCGGCGCGCGGGTCGCCCAGCGCGGGGCGGCAAGGGATGGATTGCCGGGTCCGGGCCCGGCAATGACGAACCGAGTTGGTCATGCCCGGACTTGATCCGGGCATCCACGCCGAGCGCACGACAGACGCACAGTGCAAACTTATTTTGGGACGCCACACTAGCGCGGAGTTCCGCACGCGGCGCGCGCGGCTATCGCCGCTCGCCGTCGTCCGATTCTCCGGAATCTTTCGACGACGGCTCGAGCTCTTCTTCGGGTTCGCGCCGTCCCATTCGCAAATAGTTCAGCGATGCGACAATCAGTCGCCATCCGGAGGGAAATTCCAGATCGCCGCGTTCCTCCAGCGACGCCGGGTCGATGATCATTTTGCGCCCGCGATGCCATTGCACGAGAAGCATGCGATGCGCCGTCTGCAAGCCGCTCGACGGATCGATGCCGAATGCGCCGAACATAGTCGTGGTATGAAGCCGCGCGAGCGCTTCACGCAGCTTCATTTGATCGATCGCGCCCTGGTGCGGCGCCTCGCGCAGCGCCGCAAGCGCGATCAATCCTGCCGCATAGGCTTGCGCCGCCGGATAGTCGCAGAGCGCGCCGCCGAGCCGCTCGCGCATCCGGCGGGCGAATTCGCGCGGCGCCGGGCCGATTTCAGGCGTCGCGGCGACATCCTCTTCCCATTGGCTGGGGCCGACGATGCCGTCGGCTTCGTCGCCAAGGTCGGCGCCGAAGCGCGCCACTCCCGCTGCGATACATCCGAGCACCGGCAGATTGAGATGCGATTCGATCGCGAACCGCATCGCGGCGACGTCGTGCTCATAACCGCCGGCGCTGAGCATTACGTTGACGCGATTGCGCCGGAACGCGGGATGGAGCATGGCGGGAGTGGCTGCCGGGTCGAACCGGCCGCGGAACTTGACGCGAACCCGCACGCCCAGGATCCATGAGCGGCGCTCGATGAGCGCGCGTTCGGCGCCGTCGGCGGCGGCAAGCGCGAACGGCGTCGGCGCGGCGACGAGCGCGACCCGCTTGCGCCGGAGCTTGAGCGTCGTCAGCAAGCGCACGAAGCCGGTCAGATATTCGCTCGCGGGCGTTGGCACGCCGACCAGGAAACGATTCCGCCCGTCGTGCAGATCATTCCCGGCGCCGCCGTGATTCAGCATCACCCGGCCGCATTCTTCAGCAACGCGCGCGGCGGCGCGGGTCAGGCCGGTCGAGTACGGTCCGAGCAGCAGATCGGCGCGCCGATCCGCGCACAGCGATCGGTAAATTTCGCGCGTACGGCCGGACCGGCTTTGATCGTCGTGCAGTTCGAGCTTTATCGCGCCGGGACGTCCCATAACCCGCTCGGCCATCCCGGCGTTCGCGTCGGCCTCGAACATCCTGAGCGCGGCTTCGATCTGTCCGCCGAACGGACCGTACCGTCCGGTAGATGGAATCGATGCGCCGATTACGATAGTGCGCATTGGTTGTGCAAAATCGAGCGGCGCGCGTCAGGCGACCTCACGCCCGCCGATAAAGACCGCTTTGAGCCGCATTTCTTTGTCTAAAAGCACGAAGTCCGAGCGCATCCGCAGCGCGATTTTTCCCCGGTCGCGCAACCCGAGCGTCGCGGCGGGGTTGGTGGAAGTGATTCGCGCCAGCGCCGGCAAATCGGCACGGCGAAAGTTCGGAAACATCCGCCGGGCCATATCCAGCATCGCGATCGCGCCGCCCGCAAGCGTACCGTCGGGCAGGCGCGCGGCGCCGCCGCGAATCGTCACGCCGGTCCTGGCGCCGCCGAAAATTGATTTGACGCGCGTACCGGAAACGCCCGCCGGCGCCACGCGGTCGGTCGTCAGGACAATGCCTTGGGGACCACGAGCTTCGTATGCGAGGCGGGCTATAGCAGGATCGAGATGGACGCCGTCGGCGATAATCGCGGCGCGCGCGCGACAGTCCCGCATCAGGGCGGCGCCGGCCGCACCGGGCGCACGATGGTGCAGCGGGGGCATCGCATTGAACAGATGGGTGAACATCCGGGCGCCTGCGGCCACGCCCGCGACGGCTTGCGCGAACGAAGCCTCGGTATGGCCAAGCGATACCGCGATTCCGCGCGCCGCGATACGCCTAATCGCGCTGAGCGCGCCATCCAGTTCCGGAGCCAGTGTAATCAAACGAGTCGTGCGCAAGCCCAAAACCCGCTTCAGCGCGACGGCGTCGGGCGTCAACGTCGATGGTGCGTGCACGCCCAGGCGGCGCGGCGAGATGAACGGTCCTTCTAGATGCGTGCCGAGGATGCTCGCGCCTGAACCGTTCCGCGCGCGATCCGCAGCCGTTTGCATCTCCATCGTCTCGCCAACTACAGCGTCAATCCGCTCGATCTCGCCCAACGGCGCGGTGATAACCGTCGGCAGCCACGCCGAGACGCCTTCGCGCCCGAGCCGCTCCGCCAAACGCATCAAGTCGCCGGCGGTCGCCGACATCACGTCCACGCCATAACCTCCGTTGATCTGCAGCTCGATGAACCCCGGCGCCAGATAGTCCGAGGCGCTTCGAACCGGTTCGATCGTGCGGATGATCGCGTCGAAGCCGATCGAAATCGGGGTGGGCAGAGGGAATGGAGCGATCGCGCGAAGGCGACGTAAATGCGGCAAAGTTCGCCTAATTGACACGATAGCGCTCGGCGAGCAATCGCGAAAAGCGCGGCAAATAAATTAAATCGAAAGTGTTGTCCTTGCCCGGAAACATCGCGACCGCGGCGGCTTTCAACGCGCGCACATGCTCCCACGCCTGATCCAGGGTCATCGAATCGTCTTGCGCGATGGTCGCGAACGTCAGTTCGACGAGAAAGCGGAGCCGGCGAATCATCCGGTTCTCATGCGCGATTTGTGCGGTGCGGTCGTCGTCGCTCATGGTATGGCTTCACCGTTCGCTGAAAACTGCGGCCAGCCGAAATTATAGCGGATTTTGCCGCCGCGGGCGCCAGCGGAAATTTGCATTGATCAATGGAAGCGTATTGTCTTAGGCGTCACGCGATGTCAGTTTCAGGCGGTCAAATGGAAACCCGGTTAAAAGGCAGCTTCATTTATTTGGCCAACGCCGTGAACGACCTCCGGGGCAACTGGCGGACGTTCGCGCTGGCGCTGGCTCCCGCCGTGATTTTGGCGGCGCTCTGCATTCTGCCCGAAGCGATCGACCTCCAGCATCAGCTCGCCCGCCATTTCGCGCCCGGCGTGCGCAGCGTGGCGATGGTTCCGGCGCAGACGCCCTATCCGCCCGCGGAGGCCGCGCCGCAGACCTCCGCGCCGCTGTTCGGACCATGGACGATGCGCGCCTTCAAATACGCCTTCGTGGCGATGACGCTGCTCGGAAATCTGCTGGTTTTATGCGCGATTCGCCGCTTGCAAGAGGGAAAAACCAAAGCCGGCGGACTCGACGAAGCGATCGCGGTCTATCGTGACGCGTTGGCGAAAGCGCCGGCCTACGTCTGGGTCGTGATTCTTCAACTAGTCGTTCCCGCGCTGGCGTTGGCGTTGCTGCCAGTCGAAATTATCGTCGCACATTGGTGGATCGCGGCGTTGGTCTATCTTGCGATGGTCACGCTGATGATTTTCGGGGCGCTGTTTTATCTATGGCTCTATTTCGCGCCCTATGCGCTGATCTTTGACGACCATCACAGCTTTCATGCGCTGCTGCTCAGCCGGGACCTGCTTCGCAAGCGCTTTTTTCGCGCGACGATGCGTATCGTAGTCTTTCTCGCCGTTTGGTCCGGTTACAATTCCTGGGCCGCGATCTTCTTTGTCGCGGTAAGCCTGATCGTGGGGCCGGTCGCGATGCTGACCGGCACGACCTGGGCCGCGCTGATCGCAATCGACCTGGCCGCCGTGGTGACGAATTTCGCCACCAACGCCTTCTTCACCGCCGCGGGTGTCCGGATGTATCAGGATTTGCGCTCGATCGCGACCGCGTCGACGGCCGCTTCCAGCGCGTAATTAGCGACGGCCGGAGCCGTCCCGGCGTGCGCCGCGACGGCCCCACTCCGCCAATTCTTCGGTTTTCCG
Organism: Deltaproteobacteria bacterium; assembly: GCA_021780225.1. Taxonomy (GTDB): domain Bacteria; phylum Desulfobacterota; class Binatia; order Binatales; family Binataceae; genus JADMIL01. The sequence goes on from JAJXZF010000111.1 coordinate 8,462, forward strand.
CATGATCGTCCGCATGTACCGGACGCGCCAATGACGTCCCGCGCCGCCCCGTGTGGAACCAATAGGTCAAACGTTGGCGGCGAGCCGCGCGACCGCCCGCACCGTGACCTGCAGCGGCGGCAATCCGACGTTCGGCAGCGAGCGCAGCTCGCTCATTAGCCGCTCCACCTCGGCGGCGCGCCGCTCCCGGCCTTTGGCGATCCGCTCGGCGATCGGCGCGGATGCGCCGGCGGCGCCGTCGAGAATCGAGCGGCAAAGCTGATTGCGCGCCCAGATCAGCTCGTTGGCGAGGTCCCGCGCCGCCCGCCGTTCCCAGCGATCCTCGCTGCTTAACGATTCGATCGCGCTTTCGAGGCGCGCGAACTCGAGGCGCTCGCTGAGCGCGAAGTAGGCGCCGGCGACGTCGAGCGGTGGCCGCCCGGTGTCGAAAGCGATGCTCAGGATGTTCAGCAGATGGCCGGCAAACTCCAGGCGCGCCAGTTCGTGCGCGAGCCGCTCCTGATGGACGGCGGCGCGCAACTCGCGGTACGACGCCTCGAACCGGGCGCGCTCGCCGCCAGTCAGAAGGCCTTCGAATTCCCCCGCGACCTTCCGCAACGCAGCCGCGTAACGATCGACCATCGCACCGATTTCCACGAGCCCGCCGGCCTGCGCGATCGCCCACTCGACGACGCGACGCGCGATCCGTTCGAGACCGAGGAACGCGCCGACTTCGGCTTCCGCGCTCAGCCCCGCCGCGCCGCGCTTTAATTCCAACGCGCGTGTCCGCAGGTCGAGCACGCCGGAGGCGATGAGCCAGGCGCGAACGGCGTCTTCGGCCTCGATTCCGTGGTCGCGGGTCAAGTTGAAGATGAAGACTGACCCGGTCAAATCGACCAGTTCATTGACCACGCGGGTCGCGACCAGCTCGCGGCGCAAACCGTGAGCGGGTATCGCGTCCGCGAAATCGCGCGCGATCGAAGCGGGAAAATAGGGACGCAGGAAGCGCTCGGCCAGGTATGCGTCTTCGCTCAGGGCGCCGTGTTCAAGCTGGCGCGTCAAATCGATTTTCGTGAAGGCGGCGAGCAGCGCCAGCTCCGGACGCGTGAGTCCGGAGTAACGCGAGTGGCGGTCGCGCAACTCTTCATGCGACGGCAGCGTCCATTCGCCGCGCCGCGCCACGCCGCGCTGTTCGAGCGCGGTCAGATGGTCGCGCCAGGCGTGAACTCCCGCGCGCGTGCGCGCCTGTTCGAGGCTGAGCGAAAGAGCCTGGTCGTAATTGTCGGCGAGCACGCGGTCGGCGACGTCGCCGACCGCCGCGGCGAGTTGGCGGTTGCGTTCTTCAAAGGCCAGCGCGCCGCGCGCGACCAGCGGCGCGAGCAGGATTTTAAGATTGACCTCGTGGTCGGAGGTGTCGACGCCGGCCGAATTGTCGATCGCGTCGGAATTGATGCGGCCGCCCGCCAGCGCATACTCGATTCGCGCGCGCTGGGTGAAACCCAGGTTGCCGCCCTCGACCACGATTTTGCATCGCAGCTCCGCCGCCGTCACGCGCACGTTGTCATTGGCGTGGTCGCCGACTTCGGCGTCGCTTTCGCCGCTGGCGCGCACGTAACTGCCGATACCGCCGTTGTAAAGCATGTCCACCGGGGCGCGCAGAATCGCCTGCACCAGGCTGTCGGCGTCGATTTCCGCCGCCTCGCATCCGAGCGCCCGCCGCGCCTCGGCGCTGAGCGCGATTTGTTTCTGGCCGCGCCGGAAAACTCCCCCGCCGGCGCTGATCAAACCGGCGTCATAGTCGCTCCATTGCGAATTCGGCTTGTCGTAGAGCCGCTTGCGCTCGGCGAAGCTGCGTTTCGGATCGGGATCGGGATCGATGAAGATGTGGCGATGGTCGAAAGCCGCGATCAGTTTGACGTTTTCGGAGCGCAGCAAGCCGTTGCCGAAGACATCGCCCGACATGTCGCCGACGCCGGCCATCGTGATCGGCGCGCCGTGCTCGAGGTCGCGGTCCAGCTCGCGCAGATGGCGCTTGGCGGACTCCCACGCGCCGCGCGCCGTGATGCCCATCCGCTTGTGGTCGTAGCCGTGCTCGCCGCCGGAAGCGAAAGCGTCGCCCAGCCAGAAGCCGCGGCTGACGGCGATTTCGTTGGCGATATCCGAATAGGCCGCCGTGCCCTTGTCGGCGGCGACGACTAGATAGGGGCCGTCGTCGTCATAGGCGCGGACGCGCGGCGGCGCAACGATTTTTCCGTCAACCACATTGTCGGTGAGATCGAGCAGCGCGCCGATCAGCGTGCGATAGGCGGCGACCGCGTCCTCGCGCGAGGGGGCGCGGCCGGCGCGCGGCTTGACCACGAATCCGCCCTTCGCGCCAACCGGCACGATCATCACGTTCTTGACCGTCTGGGTTTTCATCAGGTCGAGAATCTCGGTGCGGAAATCGTCGGGACGGTCGCTGTAGCGGATGCCGCCGCGGGCGATTTTGCCGTCGCGCAGATGGCATCCGTCCATCCGCGGCCCGCACACGTGGATTTCGTAAAGCGGCACGGCGTCGGCAAGATTGGGGATGCGCGCGCTCGCGAATTTCAGCGCGATGTGCGGTTCATTGCGATGCGGGCCGCAGAAAAAATTGGTGCGGACGGTCGCCTCCGCCAGGGCGAGCAGAGTCCGCGCGAAACGATCGTCGGCGATGTTTTCGATCGCGGCGCACTGTTCAAGATAAGCCGACCGCAGTTCCGCGAGCCGTTCGTCGCGCGGCGCGCGATCGGGATCGAAACGCTCCTTGAACCAATCCGCGAACAGGCGCGCGAGCCGCGGATAGAGCAGGAGCGGCCGATTGGCGGCAAGGCGGGCTGGCGTCAGTTTCATCTGGAAGGCGGCGGAAAGATAGGCGCGGAGCAGCGCGACTTCGCGCCATTCGAGGCCGGCCGTGAGCGTCAATTCGTTGAGCGGACCGTCGCCCGCGAATCCGTCCCGCACCGCGTCGAGCGCGGCGGCGAGCAGCGCCGCGCCGGGCATCGCTTCAAGCGCCCGGCCGCGCGCGGCGGCGATGCGAAAGGACTGGACGTGAACCTGGCGGCGCTCGCCCGCGACGCTCGGGGTCAAATCGTGCGCGGCCTCGCTCAAGATCGAAACGCCGAAATTTTGCAGCGTCGGCGCCAGCTCCGACAGAATCGGGGCCTCGCCGAGTTCGTACATCCGAAGTTCACTGGCGCGGCCCGCGCCGCCCGCCGCCGGAGTATGGATTTCGACGCCCGCGGGGGCGCCGGCGAGCATCGTCTCGAACCGGTCGATATCGCGCACCGCGGTTTCGACCGGCGTGCTGGAGCGATAGGCGGCGCCGAAGGCCGCCGACCAGCGCGCGGCCAGACTCACCGCGCGATCATGGCCGTGGCGCTCGATCAGCCGATCGCGCAGCGCATCGTCCCAGGTGCGCGCAAGCCGCACCACGTCGGACTCCATCGCGGCGAGCGTCGCCGCCGCCGGACGCGCCGCGGCGAAGCAAAAATGCAGCCGCGCGGCGTAGCCCTCGCCCAGCGCGAGGTAATAGTAAATCAGCTTGCCGCCGAGCCGCGCGGCCAGCGCGTTCTGAATCGCCACGCGCACATCCGCGGAAAAATGTTCGCGCGGCATGATCACGAGCGCGATTACGTTGCCGCGCACCGAGTCCGTATTGACGCTCAGGCGGATCTCGCCTTCGGTCTTCGCCTCCAGCACCATCCGCAACTGCGAGCGCAATTCCGCCGTGCGCGCGCGGAACAGCTCTTCCTTGGGAAAGCTGTTGAAGACGGCGATCAGCTCCTTGTAATCGTGCGTGCCGGGCTCGACGCGCTCGCCCTCGAGCAGTTCCTCGAGCTTGGCGCGCAAGACCGGAACGTGTTGCGCCTCTTCGGCGTACGCGCGCGACGTGAACAGGCCGATAAACCGATCGAAGCCGGAAGTTTCGCCGCGGGCTCCGGTACGGCGGATGGTAACGTCGTCGAGCGCGGCGCGGCGATGCACGCGCGATTCGGCGCGCGCTTTGCCGACGATCAGCGGCGGGCCGTCGAACAGGAGCGTGCGATGATCCTCGTCCATCGCGTCGAGCCGCACCGGGCGGGCGTAACGCGAACGCTCCTCGCCGCGCATCACGCCCAAGCTCGCGCCGGGATCGATCGTGAGCGCCGGCTTGCCGTCCTCGCTGGCCATCCGGTACCGCCGGTAGCCGAGAAAGACGAAGGCGTCCTGCGCGAGCCAGCGCAGAAATTCGCGGATTTCGACGAAGCCGCGCAGCGCGGCGGTCTCGTCGCAGATTTCGCGGACGCGATCGCGCATCGCCGCGAAATCGTCGGTGGCGGCGCGCACCTCGTTCAGCACTTCAAGCAGGCCCTGTTCAAGCTCCGCGTAGGAAGCCGCGGGCACGCGGATTTCGGTGCGCGTGTAGGATTCGGCGCGCTCGCCCGCGACCGCCTGCGCGAAAGAAACCGGCGCGCCGCCGGCGTCGCGCGCGACGTCGAAGAGCGGATGCAGCATCAGGCGCACCGGAATTCCGCGCGCGCGGAAAAATTCAAGGATGCTGTCGACGATAAACGGCCGATCGACCATCGCGGTTTCGACCGCGGCGAGGCCCTCCTGAAACGGGCAGGGCGCGATGCGGAGCGCGACCGGCTCGCGGCGGCCGGCGAAAAACTCGTAGGCGTCCGCCGCGATCGAGCGCCGGCGATGGTCGGGATAGCTGTCGGCGAGGTCCGCGGGGATGCGCGCGAAGAGGCGTTCGGCGAAAAGATCGATTCGCCGGGCGGTTTCGCCGCGCTCATCCGGAATATCGTGCTGTTCTGCTTGGCTGGCCAAAGTAGTTTCCTGCAAGGCGGTGGTTTATAAGGCGATGGCGCGCCGCATCCGCCGGCGCCAATTATAAAATGCGGCGGCGGCGAGCCGCCATCGGTCGGCAAGCGCGCGCGCCGGCGCCGATCGGCTATAATTACGAATTCGGCGCGATTTGGATGCGGCGTCTTAAAGGCGGCGCGCCGCGGCGTCCGCCAAATTCACGATGCCAGTCGTAAAAATCGAAGCGATGACGTTTGGGCCGTTCGGCGTCGGCCGTCTCGACGGAAAGGCCGTGATGGTCACGCGGGCGGCCCCCGGCGACGTGCTGGAAATCGCGCTGACCGGCGGCCGCGCCGGACGGGCGACCGGCCGGATCGAGCGAATCGTCGAGCCGTCGCCTCATCGGCGGCCGCCACCGTGTCCGTACTACGCGCGATGCGGCGGATGCGATTGGCAGCAAATCGATTACGCAGGCCAGGTCGAGTCGAAGGCGGCGATGCTGGCGGCGGCGTTTCGGCGCGGACTTGGAATCGAGCTGGACCAGCGCGGGCTGGTCGAACCGGCGCCGGCCGAGTTCGCCTACCGCGCGCGCACGAGGTTCAAGATCGGCCCGGGCGGCAAAACGGGCTTTCACGAAGCCGGAAGCCATACGCTGGTCGAAGTCGAACGCTGTCTCGTCGCCGCCGGCGCCGGCGGCGGCGCGGCGCCGCACGAGCTTGCGGCGGCGCTGGGCGGACGCTGCGCCGAGATCGAGACGGTCGTCGAGGGCGACGCAACCATCCTGATCGCGCGGATGAATCAGGCGCCGCAGGCGGCGGACATGACGCGGGCGAAGGCGGCGATGGCCGCCGATCCGCGCGTGCGCGGCGTCGTATTGCGCGGGGGCGGCGCGCGCGTGACGCTCGGCGACGTGCGCACGGCGATCGAGGTCGAACCCGGCTGCACGATCGAAAGCGACGCCGACGCCTTCAGCCAGGTGAATCGCGAGCAGAACCGCAAGCTGGTGGCGGCGGCGATGGCGCTGGGCGGATTTCGCGGCGGCGTCAAGCTACTCGACCTGTTTTGCGGGAGCGGCAATTTCAGCCTGCCGGCGGCGCGGCGCGGCGCCGAAGCGATCGGCGTGGATGCGGATGCGGCGGCGATCGCGGCGGCCACGGCGAATGCGGCGCGGATGGGGCTTGCGGCGCGATTTGTCGCGATGAAAGCGGATGAGACCGCGCGGTTTCTCGAACGCGCGGGGTATCGGCCTGACGTCGCAATCCTGGATCCGCCGCGCGCCGGCGCCGCGGAACTGATCGGCGCCGTGGCCCGGCTCAGGCCGGAATCGATCATCTACGTGGCCTGCGATGTGGCGACGATGGTCCGCGATTTGAAAGCGCTGGCCGCGTTCGGCTATTCCGTGGATGAAACGCGCGGTTTCGACTTCTTTCCGAACACCCATCACGTGGAGGTGGTGGCGCGCGTCCTATTGACTTAGGCCGATGGCGCTCCTTAATCTTACCAAAGGTGGTTCCGCAACCCTTCCCGCCAGGGGTGTGTACCAAAGCAATGCCGAAGCAGGAAAAACTAGCGCGTCCGAAAATCACGATCATTCCAGGCCGTGGCGTTGCCCAGACAATCAACTATCTGCTTGAGGACCGCGACGATCTTGAATGGATAATCGCGGTCGGCCGCACCAAGAACGGCGAGTTGTTTTTCTATGACACCGGCGGCGACATCGTCGAGGATCTCGGCACGCTTGAGTATCTCAAGGCGCGGATTATCCGCGCGCATTTCGGCGACGAATACGAATAATCCGGCGCGCCCGGTTGGTCTCCGGCGATGGATCGGCCGTCGCCGCGTTTCGTGTTAGATGCAATCCGCGGCCGTGCGCTGTGGATAACGCTGGCGGCCGCGCTTGCTGCCGGTCTGACGCCCGCGCCCGGACTTTCGCAGGCGGTGCAAGTCGTTCCCTCGCAGCAGAAGCCGAGCGCGCCGCCGCAGACGCCTGCGGCGCAGATGCCGCATCCTGAAATCAGCCCGGCTCCGCTCAATCCCGGCAATCTGGGATCGAACACGCGGGAGATCCCCCTGCCCAACGTGTTTCGCGGATGCTGGTTCGGACAGGTTCCCGACGTCGATTCGATACGTCCGCTCAGTCCCGACGCGGGCCACATCCGCTGGCTGACCAAAGCCTATACCCTGTGCTACCGGCAAATCGGCTACAGCGGCCGATGGCAATTGACGTTCGCCGAAGGATCGGTCGCCAACCGGGCGATCGTCACCGACCAACGGCAGGTGATGCGCGTGAAATCGGTCGAAGGGCCGGACCGCGCGGTCATTCTGTCGTATCTGCATTTTCGCGCGCCGCAAGTTAATCCATTCGGGATGCCCACGGGAATCGTGAACACGCTCGATGAACTCACCCATCTGCATTGCACGGTCAGCCCGGATGACGGCGCGATGGAGGTGGCGGCGGACGTGTTCGTCGAGAACGACAGCAAGCCGTGGGTCGAAATGACCTGGCACGCGCGTTTTGTCCGGATCGGGAATCGTCCCGGCGGATAGCCGCGCGCGATTCCTGTCCCGTCAATCTTCGAACTCTTCCTCGGGCGGCCGGGCGTAGATGCGGCCGTCCTCGATTTCGAGCGGCACGCGATATAGCGCCTTGCCGCAGGTTTCCGGCGGCCCGGCGATACACTCGCCGCTCGCGGGTTCGTAGTAGGCGTTGTGCGTCTGGCACATCAGGTACCGGCCGCGCTCGGCGAAGAACTGGTTGTCGACCCAATCCATCGCCATCGGCACGTGGCGGCATCGATTGACGTAGGCGTGGAATTTCCCGCGAAAATTGACGACGAAGCATTCCTCGTCGGCGCCGCGAATCGGCAGCAGGAATTTCATCGAATGGCCGGAATTCAGATCGGCGGTGCGGCCGACCAGATAGCGCACTCCGTCCGTGCGGCCCCTGGCGCGCGGAGCGCCGCCGCCGCGTCTCAGCGTGGCGCCGCGATCCGATTTCTGAGACATCCGATTTTCTCGATTTCGACCTCGACCACATCGCCCACCTGCATCGGACCAACGCCCGCGGGCGTGCCGGTCGAGATGACGTCGCCGGGCAGCAGGGTCATCACGTGCGAGATGAAACTGACGAGGTAATCGCAGTTGAAGATGAGGAATGAAGTGCGGCTTTTCTGGCGGACGGCGCCGTTGACCCGCGTTTCGAGCGCGAGGTCCGACGGATCGACGCCGGTCACGATCCATGGTCCGAGCGGCGCGAAGGTGTCGAACCCTTTGCCGCGCGTGAACTGGACGTCGCGCCGTTGCAGATCGCGCGCGGTGACGTCGTTCGCGCAGGTGTAGCCGAGCACGTGGTCGCGCGCGTCGCGTTCGCCAACCCGGCTGGCGGTTCGGCCAATCACGATCGCAAGCTCGCCCTCATGATGAAGATTCGCGGTTTGCGGCGGATAAACAATCTCGTCGTCGGGGCCGATTACCGCTGTCGAGGGCTTGATAAAGAGCATCGGCTCCTTCGGCGGTTCGCGATTTCCCTCGGCCGCGTGGTCGGCGTAGTTAAGGCCGATCGCCACAATTTTGCTCGGTGCGGCCGGCGCCAGGAGCCGCGCCGCCGCCAGCGGAATCGCCGGCTCGCCCGACGGACCGAGCGCATCGATCGCGCCGTCAAGCGGCGTTATTCGATCGCCGTCGAGCGCACCGAATCGCGGCTTGCCATTTTCGTCGAACCGGACGATTTTCATGCGACGCTCCCGCGATGCGCGGCAAACCAGGCGTTACCTGTGGCCGTCCGTTCCATCATTGCGGCGGCGGCCTTGCCGCGCATCCGCACAGACCATACCATTTTTCCACACGCCGGGCGCGGGAAATGCGCGACCCGGCCGGGAGAAAAAAATCGCATGGACAATGCGGCGTCCGGGCAGACTTCCATCGACAAACCGATCATCCGCGCGGTCGAGGCGTTTCCGATCGATCACGACGGTCAGAAATATATTTGCCTGCGCGACCCTTCCGGCGCCGCGCCCAATCCGATCGTGATTGGAATGGGCGCATATTTCCTCGTCACGCTGTTCGACGGCGAACATTCGCGGCGTGATATTCAAGCGGCGTTCACCAAGCGCTTTGGCGAGTTGTTGCCGAGCGCGCATCTGGATTCGCTGATCAATGCTCTGGACGACGGTTACTTTCTCGATTCACCGCGCTATCGCGATAAAATCGCCGAAATTCGCGACGAATTCATGGCGCGGCCCGATCGCCCCGCCGCGCTCGCGGGACTCTGCTACGAGCGCGAACCGAATGCGCTGCGGCGGGAAATCGAAACTTTTTTTCGCGCGCCGGGAGGCCCCGGCGATATTCCCGCGCCGCGCGCGGACCGGTCGCCGCTGGCTGGAATTATCGCGCCGCATATCGATCCGCGGCGCGGCGGCCGGGCGTATGCGCACGCTTACGGCGAACTGCTGACGCGCGCGCGCCCTGAACTAATCGTCATCCTCGGCACGTCGCATTACGGCGCGGGTCCGCAATTGTTCACGGCCACCCGCAAGGACTACGCGACTCCGCTTGGCGCCATCAAAACCGATCGGGATTTTCTCGATCGGCTGGCCGCCCGCTACGGCGCAGGCGATCTGTTCGCCGACGAGCTGCTGCATCGCAATGAACACTCGATCGAATTTCAGGCCCTGTTCCTGGCGTGGTCGCTGGGCGTGGCGGGATATCAAATCGCGCCCATCCTGGTGGGCTCCTTTCATGAACTGGTGCGCAACGGCGTCGCTCCGCTTCAGGAGCCCCGGGTCGCGGGATTTATCGACGCCATCCGTGCGGAGCTTGCGAACGAAAAACGCCAGATTCTGGTTGTCGCCGGCGTGGATTTCGCGCATGTCGGACGCAAATTCGGCGACCCATTCAGCGCCGACGAGCAGGTGGCGGCCGACACCAGAACCGCCGACCTTGCGCTTATCGAGAACATCAAACGCGGCGATCCGGCCGGATTCTTCAGTCAGGTCGCCGCGGAATCGGACCGGCGCAAAATCTGCGGCCTCGCGCCGATGTACGTTCAATTGGAACTGTTACGCGGACGAACCGCCCGCTTGTTGATGCACGATATCGCGATGGAGCCGCAAACCGAGTCGGCGGTCTCGTTCGCCAGCCTGGCGATCGATTAGGCCGCATCGCACCGGCCGCCGCGGTCAGATCCAGTTGCCGAGCGCGATTCCGGCGATTGTCGCCGCGGCGCCGGTGACCACGCTGCCAAGCATGTAGACCGCGGCGAGAAACATCTCGCGATCCTGTATCAGCCGGATTGTTTCGTACTCGAAGGTCGAAAACGTCGTATACGCTCCGACGAATCCGACCGCGAACATCAGGCGCTCCGCGGGCGCGACCCACACCCGATCCTGCGCGAACGCCAGAAAAAAGCCGAGAATGAAACTCCCCGTCACATTGATTACGAATGTCCCGTAGGGAAACGCGGCGCCATAACGCGCCGCCACCCATCCGCCCAACAGATATCTGGCGTTCGCGCCGAGAAATCCGCCAAGCCCGACCCACATCACTGCCGCCAAGTTCGCCACCTCCGGATGAGTTCAGCCGAGCAGCGCGCGCAGCATCTCGGCGCGGCCGACGATACCCACCAATTCGCCCGCCGCATTCACGACCGGGAATCGCTTTATTCCCTTTTCGGCGGAAAGCGCGAGCGCCGCGGCGACCGGCATGATTTCGCGCACCGTAACGACGTCGCGGGTCATGAGGTCTTTGGCGGAACGCGCCCGCAATTTCTGCAACTGCTTGCGCGTTTCGCCCGCGGCTCCGCCGATCGGAACGCGCGCAACCAGGATTGCGATCAAACCGGGCCGGCTTTCCCGGCTGACCCGCGAGATCAAATCGGAATCCGCGATAATTCCCGCCACGTGGCGGCGGCCGTCGATCACCACCACGCGTTTGTGCGTGGATGAAACCAGAAGGTCCAGCACGTCCTCGACGCTCGCCGATTCCTTCACGCTGGGAACTTCGCGATTCATCACGTCGCCGACGGTCGCCGCTTCGCGATCGGCCGGCGCTTCGGGATGCCATTCCGAAACATTGACGGCCGCGACCGTTTTGAGAATATCGAGCCGCCCAAGTATCCCGACCAGTACGCCGTCAGAGTCGACGACTGGCAGCCGCTTGAGCCCTTTTTCGACCATCAGGCGCGCCGCCCTTCCGAGAACTTCCGCGGGACCGATCGCGACGACCGTCCGCGTCATCACGTCCGAGACTTTGCGATTCTGATCGTTCAACGATTGCTTGAGCTGATTGACGAAGTCGGGATCGCTGACCCGCTGCAAACTCAGAGTTACGTTCATTCCGCCGCGCGTCAGCAGGTCGCTGTCGCTGACCATCCCGATTACCTTGCGGCCGGCGTCGATCACCGGAACGGCGGTGAAATCTTTGTCGCGCAAGAGTTCGACCACGGATGCGAGCGGAGCATCCGGACCGACCGTCGCGACTTCAGTTCGCATCACTTCCGATACTTTTACGTCCGGCAGTCCTTCCTTCAGCGGCGCGCTGGATTGCACGATCTCGACGGTTTGGACGGTGATCAGCGCGTGCGGCGCCATCTGCCGCAAAGGCTCGATCATTTGATCGATTCGCTCCGGCCGATCCACCACCGTGATCACGATCGGCAAGTCCATCGACAGACGCAGAATCGAGGCGGTATGAATCAACGACGACGCGCCGAAGCCCGCGAGGCCGCGGGTCACGGTCGCGCCGCCGCATCCGCGGCGCCGCAACATCTCGACGATCGCGCCATGCAGCGACTGATGCCCGTAACTGTCGGTTTCGCCGATAAAGATGCTTAGTTGTTTGCCCCGTCCCGTAAACATAGCCGTTTGCCTCCGCACCGGACGCCGCTCAATTCCACGAACACGAGCCGTGCCGGTCCGGAGACCCGCGGCCTCGCGACGGTTTACATGTCAGATCCAACGGGTCGCTTCGATCGAAAGCGCCTCATGCCGCGTTCAAGGCCGGTAGGCGTCATCAGCTCGCGCGGCGGAGCGGTTAAGGTGGAACGCCATCACCGAATACGGTCATTAAGTTAATGAACAGTATGGCGTGAATCAGTCAAGCGACGGGGATTATCAAAGCGTTGGATTTAGAGACGATCTCCCGCGGCGGCGCCGATGCGTCCTTTTGGGGAGTTCAGGTCGCGAGCGCCCGCCCCGATTTTCGTCAGCGTTGGAATTCGTTCTTCCGGCGCAAGCCGGCCTTCCGGTTATTCCGCATTTCGAAAATTTTTCGCCTTTAGGGATTCTTTCAGAAAGCTCGCAGAATCAGCCGCGAACCAAATCAAATCTTTCCATCTCGAAGATTCGCGATCTTATTTTCAGGTGTATGGCCGAAAGATCATGCATAAATTTCGGGATCGGAGACCTTCACCGGTTGTTCAAATCGTAAGGCTGAGGAACGCGATACAATGAAAAAGAAAACCGCGAAAAAGAACGCCGCCGGGAGAACGCCGCAAACGACGCAACGAACCCGTCTCCGCGCGCGAACCGCGCGAACAAGGCCGCGCAAAGAAGAGACGCCGGCGAGCGCAATGACTGAAATGGTCGATATTATGGCGGCGATGCGCGATTTATTGGCGGAAATCCGCGACTTGCTCTCAGCCCGAGCCGGCGACGACGAAATCGAGGCTATCGTAATGACGGAACCCGAATCCGAGGAAGACCTCGAGTAGCTATTCACGCGACTATATTGGCGTACTGATATTGTCGCGCCCGCAAGACCTGAGCGCGTGACGCCACGCGGCTTGGTCGCGCGAGTTGGCGGCGCCTTTTCATCCGAACTCGGAATCGATGTTCGATCGGGCAAAGAGACGGAAATCTTCAAATGGTTTCCGGCGCCGCCGCTCTTCGGAGCCGGAATCTCAGCGTCGATCGCGATCCGGGCGATCTGAAGCGCCGGTTAAAAGCGCCGGGCAGGGGCGTTGGCGAAGCGACCGCAGGCATTTTCCCGCGTGCGATGCGCGGCGTGTGGAAAAACGCGCAGCCAATTTTGTCGCGACGCCGGAATTGGCGCGCCCTGAGGGATTTGAACCCCCGACCCACAGATCCGTAGTCTGTTGCTCTAATCCGCTGAGCTAAGGGCGCGCTCGTGGAATGTTCTATTCTCCACATCCCCGCGCGCGCCGCAAGCCGCCCCCGCGCGCCCGGTCGCGCCGGACCATACGCTATGACGCCGCGGGAGCATCGCTCGCCGGCAGCCAAACCGTGACCGTCGTGCCTTCGCGCAGCCGGCTTTCGATCTTCAGATTGCCGCGATGGAGCTGCACGATATGCTTTACGATCGCGAGGCCCAGCCCGGTGCCGCCCAGCTCGCGCGAGCGCGCGTGATCGACGCGGTAGAACCGCTCCGTAAGCCGCGGAATATCGGCGGCCGGAATGCCCTCGCCGGTGTCCGCCACGATCAGCTCGACGCCCGGCCGCGCCGCGCCGTTCATCGGCGCCGGCCGCGCCGCGAGCGTCACCGAACCTTCGCGCGGAGTGTATTTGACCGCGTTATCAAGCAGATTGACGATCACCTGATGGATGCGATCGGCGTCGGCCAGCACCGGGGGCAGCTCCGCCGCGCCGCGAATCTCCAGCGTTACGCCGCGCCGCTCGGCCTGATCGCGCATCAGTTCCACGCTGTCCTCGAGCACGCTCCTCGGATCGAGCGGCTTCAAATCGAGCGGAGTCAGTCCGCGTTCGAGATCGGACAGCGAAACCAAATCGTCGAGCAGCCGGGCCAGACGGCGCGATTGGCGTTCGATAATCGAAAGGAACCGGCGCTGCACCGCGGGATCGTCCACGCCGTCCATGAGCGTTTCGGCGTAGCCGCGGATTGCGCTCAACGGCGTGCGCAATTCGTGCGTCAGATTGGCGATAAAGTCGGTGCGGGCGGTCTCGAAGGCCTTCAACCGGGAAACGTCGTGGAAGACCATCACATGGGCGGCGGCGCCGCGGCCGGCCTGCCTGATTGGCGCCGCGCTGACCTCGAGATGGCGCGCCGCAGGCGATTGAATCTGAATTTCTCCGGTCAGCGGTTCTCCCTGCGCGGCGGCGGTGGCCCGCCCGACAAAATCCTGCAGGCGCGGATCGCGGCAAAGCTCGACAAAATCGCGGCCGCGATAATCGCTGTCGGCGGCAAGTCCGAATACCCGCCGGGCCGCTCCGTTCATCATCACGACTTCGCCGCGCGAACCGGTGACCACGACCGCCTCGCTCATCCCGCGTAAAATCGCCTCGAATTCTTCGCGCTCCGCTTCGAGAACGTTCAATGCGCCCGCCATGGCGTCGGCGGCGGAAAGCAACCGGCGCTCGGCGCCGGATAGAGCGTCAGCGCCGGCGGAGGTCAGATGCGAGGGCGCGGCGCGGCGCGCCAATGCGTCGGCGATTTCCTCAAGCCGTTCGGCGCGCCGCCCGATCCAGCGCTCGCCGCCGATCGCCATGGCCGCGCCGCACACCAGCCCCAAAGCGATCGCGACGGCGATCCATGGCGGCGCGGCCGCGCCAATCGCCGCAAACCAGGCGAGCGCCGCCGCCGGAGGTGCGACGCTGGCGATTACGATCGCGGCGAGACGGCCTTTCAGAGGCCTTGCTCCAGCGCCTCCGGATTGAATCGGTAGCCGACGCTGCGCACCGTAAGAATCAGCTCGGGACGCGCATCGTCGCGTTCGATCTGCTGGCGCAGGCGGCGCACGTGCACGTCAACGGTGCGCGGTTCGACGAAAGTATCGCGGCCCCACACCAAATCGAGCAGTTGCTCGCGGCTGTAAACGCGCAGCGGATGCTGCACGAAAAAACGCAGCAGCTCGAATTCGCGCAGCGCCAGCTCTTTGCGCGCGCCGTCGACGAAGACTTCATAGGCGGCGAAGTCGATCCGGAGCCGGCCGCGGTCGAAGAGCGACGGCCCCTCCGCCGCCGCGCCGGCCGGATTGGCGCGGCGCAGCAGCGCCTTCACCCGCGCGACGACTTCGCGCGGACTGAAAGGCTTGACGACGTAATCGTCGGCGCCCATCTCGAGGCCCAGCACGCGATCGACCTCCGCGCCCTTGGCGGTGACGATCAGGATCGGCAGCCGCGCGGTGTCCGGATTCGCCCGCATCCGCCGGCACAGTTCGAGCCCCGACATGCGCGGCAGCATCAGATCGAGCACCATCAGATCGGGCGCGCGCCGCGCCACGCGGTCGAGCGCCTCGGCGCCGTCGCCGGCCTCTTCGACCGCGAAGCCCTCCTGCGCGAGATTGAAGCGCAGCAGTTCGCGAATATCGTTTTCGTCCTCGACGACGAGGATTTTCTGGCGCGTGCGCGCCCGGTTGGCCTCGGCCGTTTGGGGATTCATGCTTTCTTCTTTTCCATATGCCGGATTGTGCTGCCTTTGACCATGTACACGACCATCTCGGCGATATTCGTCGCATGGTCCGCAATCCGCTCAAGGTATTTTGATACGAACAGAATCCGCGTCGCGCGCTGAATCGTTTGCGGATCCTCGGCCATGTAGCTCAGCAGCTCCCGGTAAATCTGGTAATTGAGCCGGTCGACCTCGTCGTCGCGCTCGATCACCTCCTGCGCCAGCATGGTGTCGTCGCGCATGAACGCGTCGAGACTGTCCTTCACCATCGTCTGCGCGATTTCGGCCATCCGCGGGATATCGATATACGGCTTGAGCTGGGGCTCCTCGTTCAGTTCGATCACGCGCTCGCAGATATTGACCGCGTTGTCGCCGATTCGTTCCAGGTCGGTCGTGATTTTGAGTCCGGTCGTGATAAAGCGCAGATCGCTGGCGGCCGGCTGATGAAGCGCGAGCAGGCGGATGCAGCGCTCGTCCATCTCCGTATCCATCCGGTTCACTTCGGCGTCGCGTTCGATCGTCTCGTGCGCCTGGCCGGTGTTGCGTTCGACGAGCGCTTCGACCGCGTCGGCGATCTGCCGTTCGACCACGCCGCCCATCTTGAGCAGGCCCGAGCGCAAGCCGCGCAGCTCTTCTTCGTACTGGCGATTGGTATGTTGCGGCAGGGAATTATCCATTGCCCGAATCTCCGAACTCAGCCGAAGCGCCCGGTTATGTAATCCTCGGTTTCGCGGCGCGCGGGAGTCGTGAAAATCTGTTTGGTTTCGCCGAATTCGATCAGATTGCCGGCGTACAGAAAAGCGGTGAAATCCGAGCAGCGCGCGGCCTGCTGCATGTTGTGCGTCACGATTATAATCGTGAAATTCTCCTTCAGTTCCAGCAGCAGTTCCTCGATTCGCGCGGTCGAAATCGGATCGAGCGCCGAGCACGGCTCGTCCATCAGCAACACTTCCGGCTCGACCGCGAGCGCCCGCGCGACGCACAACCGCTGCTGCTGACCGCCCGAAAGGCTGGCGCCCGGCCGTTTAAGGCGATCTTTGACCTCTTCCCACAACGCTGCGCGGCGCAAGCTCTCCTCGACTATTCTATCTCTTTCCGCGCGCGAAACCGCGATCCCGTTGAGCTTGAGGCCCGCGGCGACGTTGTCTTCGATCGACATCGTGGGGAACGGCGTTGGTTTCTGGAACACCATCCCGACCCGCCGCCGCACCTGCACCGGGTCGATCGCCGGCGCATAGATATCCTCGCCGTCGAGCAGCACCTGGCCGGCGCAGGTCGCGCCCGGCACGACTTCGTGCATCCGGTTGAGACATCGCACCAGCGTCGATTTGCCGCAGCCCGACGGTCCGATAATCGCCGTCACCCGATTCGCGGCGAAACCAAGCGAAACGCCGTGCAGCGCTTCCACCTTATGGAAATAGGCGCGCAAATCGCGCGCGGACATCTTGTTGTCGGCCATAAGCTACCGGGCGACCTGCGCGTCGCCGCGCGTCAGCCAGCGCACGCCGATTTCGAGCGCCAGCACGATCGCGGTAAGCACCAGCGCGCCCGCCCACGCCTGCCGCTGCCAGTCGGCGAACGGCGATATCGCATAGGTATAGACCTGCATCGTGAGCGAGGAAATCGGCTGGAACAGCGAGGTTGACCAGAAGCGGTTCCCGAACGCGGTGAACAGCAGCGGCGCCGTCTCGCCGGCGACCCGCGCCACCGCCAGAATCACCCCCGTCGCGATTCCGCTCGCGGCGGTGCGCGCGACGATCAGCAGGCTGGTGCGCCAGCGCGGAACGCCGAGCGCCAGCGCCGCCTCGCGCAATTCATGCGGCACCAGCAGGATCATCTCCTCGGCGGTCCGGGTCACCAGCGGAATCATGATCACGGCAAGGGCGATCGCGCCCGCCAGCGTTGAAAATCCGCCAAACGGCCGCACCACGATCGCGTAGCAGAAAATCCCCACCACGATCGTCGGCACGCCCATCATGACGTCCGCCGAAAAACGGATCGCCTGCGCCAGCGCGCCGCCGCGGTTTTCGGCAAGATAAATTCCGGCGGCGACCCCAATCGGAACGCCCAACGCACAGGCCAGGCCGACCAGCTCGAAGGTCCCAACGATCGCGTTGGCCATTCCCCCTCCGGACTGGCCGACCGGCGCGGGCATCTTGGTGAAGAAATTCCAGTTGACGCTCGCGGCGCCTTTGCTGGCCAGATAGCCCAGAACCAGAAACAGCGGCACAAGCGCGATCGCGGTCGCGAGCACGGTCAGGCCGACCATCGCGTCGCTTTTGAGTTTGCGCAAGTACTGGCGCCGGGAGCGCGCGGATTTTGTAAGCGTCATGTAGGTTTCTGGAATCGCCGTTGAGTCGCGCCATAGACCATCAGACGCGCGGCGATATTCAGCCCAAGCCCAAGCACCAGCAGCACCAGGCCCAACTCGAACAACGCCGACAGATTCAACGCCGAGGTCGCCTCGACAAACTCGTTGGCGATTACGCTGGCCAGCGTCGCCGACGGCATGAACAAGGATGCGGAAATCTGCGGACTGTTGCCAATCACCATCGCCACCGCGATCGTCTCGCCCAGCGCGCGGCCCAGTCCGAGGATAATCGCGCCGATAATGCCCGAAACGCCGTATGGCAGCACCGCGATCCGGACCATCTCCCACTTGGTCGCGCCCAGCGCCAGCGCCGCCTCGCGCTGCGAGCTCGGCACCGCGCGGAAGACGTCAGTGCAAACGGCCGAAATATAGGGCAGCACCATGATCGCCAGAATCACGCTGGCGGTGAGCATGCTGACCGAGACCTGCGGCCCCTGAAACAGCGGCAGAAAGCAAAAAGTTTTCGCGAGCAGCGGATCGAGATGGTCCCGCAGCCACGGACCGGCGACGAAGATTCCCCACAAGCCGTAAACCACGCTCGGAATCGCGGCCAGCAATTCGACCAGGAAACCGATTTTGCGGCTCAGCCACGCCGGCGCCATCTCGCTCAGGCACAGCGCCACCCCGAGCGCGAGCGGCACCGCGATTATCAGCGCCAGGACCGATGACACCACGGTGCCGTATATGAACGGCAGCGCGCCATACAGATCGGTCGTCGGATCCCAGTCGGTGCTGGTCAGAAATCCAAATCCAAACGCTTTGATCGACGGCAGCGCATGGGAAAACAGTTCGACCGTGAGGCCGCCCAGCAGCGCTAGAATCATTAGCGCCATCGCCAGCGTCGTCAGATTGAAAACGCGGTCGCCCACCGCGCGCACGCCGAAATCGCGCGTCTTGACGCGCGGCATCCGCGCCGCCACGGCAGCTTCTTCAGCCACTGTATTCGCTAATTCAGCCAAGATTAGGATGGTTTCGCCGATGAAATCCGGTTATGACCCGCAGCTCCACTCCACGTCCTGCTTCAAGCATAATCCTCAAATGTTACGAATGTGTTAAACCAGAGCCAATACGCGATTAATCAGAATCGTCGCGCACTGGGGCGTCTGGATGAAAGCAAGAGGTCAAAGCGGGCGATTCAGGACGGTTTTATTACTTCCACGCCGCCCATGTATGGTCTGAGCACATCCGGAATTACCACGCTGCCGTCGGCCTGCTGATAATTCTCCAGCACCGCGATCAGGGTTCGCGGCAAGCCCAGACCAGAACCGTTCAGCGCATGCAGGAACTCAGCTTTGGCTCCTTTAGACGGCTTATAGCGGATATTCGCGCGCCGCATCTGGAAGTCCGTGCAATTCGAGCAGGAGCTGACTTCGAGCCATTCGCCCAGCCCCGGCGCCCACATCTCGATATCGTAGGTCGCGGCGCTGGCGAAGCTTAAATCCGCAGTGCAGAGCTGGACCACGCGAAATGGAATCTCAAGGCGGCGGCAGATTTCACAGGCGTTTTCCACCAGGCTGTCCAGTTCCGTGTCGGAGGTTTCCGGCCGCACCAGTTTGACCATCTCGACCTTGTCGAACTGATGGCCTCGCTTGATTCCGCGCACGTCGCGCCCAGCCGACATTTTTTCGCGCCGGAAACAGGGGGTGTACGCGGTCAGGCAGATCGGCAGGCGCTCGGCCTCGAGCGTTTCGTCGCGATACATGCTGGTCAGCGGCAATTCCGCGGTTGGAATAAACCAGAAATCCTCCTCGATATCGCGGTACATCGTGTCGGCGTTTTTCGGCAGATGCCCGGTGCTGGTCGCCGTCGCCGTGTTGACCATCAGGGGCGGCGCGATTTCGATATAGCCCTGCTCGCGAGTCTTTAAATCGAGCATGAACGAGATCAGCGCCCGCTCCAGCCGCGCGCCCAGTCCGACCAGCACGTAAAACCGCGTTCCGGCGAGTTTGACGCCGCGATCGAAATCGATAATGCCGAGCCGTTCGCCGAGCTCCCAATGGGGCTTCGGAGCGAAATCGAACTTGGCCGGCGCGCCCTCGCCACGGACGATCTTGTTATCAGTTTCGCTCAAGCCGACCGGCACGTACGGGCGGGGCAGATTGCGGACCGAAAGCATCCGCTCGCGATATTGTTCCTCCAGCACCGTCAGCTCGCGTTCGCCGACGGCGATTTCATCGCCCAGCGCACGCATCTCCGCGCGCCGGGCGTCGCGCTCTTCCGCACCGAGCCGGCCCAACTCCTTCGATTCGCGGGTGCGGCGGGCGCGCAGTTCGTCGAGCCGGCCCTGCAGCCGCCGCCGCGCCGCATCGACTTCGAGCAACCGGTCGATTTCGACCGGATCGACGCCGGCCTTGGCCAGTTCGGCCTTGACCCAATCGCTTCGCTCACGAATCAGCCTGATATCGAGCATTCAAAAGCTATCCTTCAATAATTCTATCCGCCGCACGCGGCCCACGCCCGAAATCGCGACCACGTCGAAGCGAATCTCGCGATTATCCGCACGACGGCCACGCACGTACGCGCCGGCCGCGCGCCGGATCCGCTCGCGTTTGCGCGCATTGACCGCGGCGGCCGGAGGCCAAACTTCGCCGTCAATCCGGGTCTTCACCTCGACGAAGACCAAGGTCGCGCGGTCAAGCGCGATCAGGTCGATTTCGGCGCCCGCCGCGGCAAAATTCCGGCCGATCACGCGCCATCCGCGCCGCCGTAAATAGCGCGCCGCAATCTGTTCGCCGCGCCGTCCCAGCGCGACCCGCCCGCGCCAAGGCAACTCCTCGTACCAGCGGTCGAGCCAATCGCCCGCCGTGACGCGGATTCGACCGAGCGCCGCCGCGATTCCGTCAAGGAACATTATTCCATCCGCAAAGCCGCCCCGTCCACGCGCCGTCGACGCGGAAATTCAGGGTTCCATACCGATCGCAATAACAGGCCAAGCAAAGATATCACGTCCAATTATGCGCTAATCAACGATAATTGAATCTTCATTATAATAATATATGAATTAAAAGGGGGATTATGTTAAGCTTGACACTCATGCTGGCCGTCGGCATAGTGTCAGCTTACGCGATGGGTTGGATATTCAGTCAGGACGCCCTATTCGACATGCTCGTAATCAGGATCGTCGATAATTTCGAA
>JAJXZF010000020.1 GCA_021780225.1 Deltaproteobacteria bacterium
GCTTTTACATCCCGCTGGCGAGCCAGCTGCGAGTAGATGGGCTCAAGGTCGATCGCGATACCGCGAACGCTCGCGTCGGGTCCTGGCTGCGCGAGATCGCCAACGCGCGTATGCATCGAACCACCGGCGAGGTCCCGCTGGTACGCCTCGCGCTGGAACGCGAGCGGCCGCAACCGCCGCCCCCGCCGTGGCCAGGCGTGATTCAGAGGGCGGGGGTGCAACGTCCGACACCGCTGCCCTGCGGCTATCAACACTCCCTGCGTATCTGCGAAGAGCTGATCACGGCGGAGCTCGGATGAGTATCCAGCATCAACGCGTGGTCGAGTTATGCAACGAACTGCGGCGCGGCGGGATCGCGGCGCAGTATACCGCGCTGGCGCAGCAAGCCGCCGAGAAACATACTTCGTTCACCGACTTCGTCGAGGAGCTGCTGGTCGCCGAGCGTGAATCGCGCCGGGCCCGGGCCCGTGAGATGTTCGCGCGCATCGCCTGCTTCCCAGCCGTGAAGACCCTCGATCAGTATGACTTCACTTTCGCCGCCGGCGCCCCGCGCAAGCAGATCATGGAACTGGCGAGCCTCGCCTTCGTCGAGCGTGCCGAGAACGTCGTTTTCCTCGGACCCAGCGGTGTGGGTAAAACCCGTCTCGCCATCGCGCTCGGCTACCTCGCGACGCAGAAGGGCTACAAGACGCGCTTCTTCAGCGCGGCCGATCTGGTGCTGATGCTGGAAGCCGCGCAGCGCCAGCGCCGCTACCGTCAGGTGATGCATCGCGCGGTCAATGCCTGCAAGCTGGCGATCATCGATGAGATTGGCTATCTGCCGATGAGCCGCGAGCAGGCCAATCTCTTCTTCCAAGTGGTGGCGCAGCGCTACGAACGCGGCTCCATGATCCTGACCTCCAACCTCACCTTCGGCAGTTGGGACAGTGCCTTCGCCGGCGATACCGTACTCACCGCGGCGATGCTCGATCGTGTCCTCCACCACTCCACTATCGTCAACATCAGCGGCGAGAGCTTCCGACTCAAAGATAAACGTAAAGCCGGAGTCTTCGCCGCCTCGATCAAGAACGCCAAGCCCTAAGCAAATAGCTCTCACGGACTGGCGAGGAGGGCAGCCCTCCTCGCGCTCCACCCCACTGCTTCAGCGCAAGCGGGTCAGTTTTACCTCGGCGATCTCGCCAAAAGGTGGGTCAGAATTAAACCGGCGTTGACAATCTTGCCGATGCGGCGGGACGCCATTATTGAATTCGGGAATGGAGCGACAATCATGACTGACGTTAAGGTGCTCGATCGCGCTTTTCACCATATCATGCAACGGTTTATCGACGCCGGTCAGGCGCCTCACTACACCGAGTTGGCCAAAGAGCTGGGCCTGCCGGTGGAGGAGGGACGGCAGGTCATCGCCGATCTCATGGCCGCGGGCGTCCCGGGTTGGCTTCATCCCCAGACCGATTACATCGCTTCGTTTCCGCCTTTCAACAACCAGCCCACGCAGTATCGCATCACCATCGACGGCCATCAAAAATGGTTCGCGCAGTGAGGGTTTGAAGCGCTGGCGGTACGCTGGCTATTTCCCGGCAAGACGGTTCGAGTTGATGCGCCCTGCTTGGACTGCGGAGAGCCGGTTGTGGTTGAGATGCGCGATGAACAGGTCTTGTCCGTGCAACCCGCAACGTTAGTAGGCTACGCCTACAGCGCGGTGGGAGGGTCGGCGGAAAGCCGGCCATTTCGCTGAGCGGGCATGAATCTCTTCCGGTCGGAAGAGCACGCGCGTCGGTGGACGAAATTCAATCCCGACTTCGAGAAAACGCTCAAGCCCGTCTCCTTCTGGTTGGACGTGTTCAGCGGCGGGATGTTCCGCGCGCGCAATCGCCCGGACTTCATCTCCTGGCTGCGCAGCGAGGAAGGGAAGAAAGCGGTTCAGGCCACCATGGCCAAACTGCAATAGCGACGCCTGGCAATTTACGCAATCAAGGAGAATCTCATTATGTTTAACCTCGAGCAGTTCATTGAATCGTGCCAAGGGAAGCCGGCGTCCGCGGCAAAGGAGTTGCTGTCGGATGCGCTGCGCGATCCCACCAGCGTCAAGCAGGCGCTCGACGCCGTGGCCCCGGGAAAAGATATTGCGCAATCCCGCGTGGGCGATATGGTTTTTTTTCGCTCGCCGACGCTGACGATTCTGAAGGCCGCCGTGCCGCCCAAGTTTAAAACGCCCCCGCATAATCGCGGCATCAAAGGAACCTACGTCTCCGTCGAACCCTTCCATCTGTTTCGCTACCTGGACGAACAGGCTTTTCGCTACAATGAGCGCAAGGGCACCGATGCGGATCGGTTCGTCGAAGCGCTTGGAACCGCCTTCGGTCGCCGCCTGACCTACAAGAGCCTGATTGGCGAGAGTCTGGCTCCTGAAATACAACGCTAAGCCGCGACAGGGTCGAGGATGCCGAAAGCCAAAATGAAGTTCCCAAAGGTGCCGGGAGAGACACCGAAAGAGCAATTCATAAACCTCGCCCGGCATCTGTTCTCGGTTGAATCGACGCCAACCAAGCGGAAGCGCAAATCCACAAAGCGGAGAACCGCATCGGAAAGAGCGCACTGATCTTTGTGCGATACCAAAAGAGACGCAGACAGCCGGACAGAAAGCGGCGCTCACGCGAAAGCGTCGCGCGGCTGGCGCGAAGGCTGCGCAAACCAAGCGCCGGATGAGCGCATGGGCGAAGGCTCGCGCGGCGGAAGCGGCCAGCAAAGAAGCCTTGCGCGCGTACTGCGCGGAGCACGGCTGGAAAGTCGCGTTCTTTGAAGGCGAAAAGACCGGAGCGCCGCGCACCGGAATCATCGATGCAATCGCGTGGCGGCTTGGACGTAAAAACTCCGACCTGCTCGACCTACGGCTAATCCAGTTGAAGGGCGGCAGCGCGGGCGTGACCGCACGAGAGATTACGCGCCTGAAGGCGGCAGCCGAAAACGTGAACGTCGATTGGCTTCTCGCGGAACTGGACGGCGAAACACTCCACTTGCTGCCGGATGATCCAATCGCCAAGTAGTAATCAGCGGGCACTATTCCCCCTCGGCAGAAAAAACTGGCAGTTAGCTTTCAACAGCAAGCCACCGCGATTGAGTGCCTCAACAAGATCGGCAAGATACTCGCCAGTCATGTTGCAACTAACTCCGTACTTCGAAAGAAAAGACTCAAGAATGAGGTTCGGCGCAAGACCGGCAGGCTGATCTTGCGATAAAAATCGGCGCAGTCGCCACGCATACAAGTCCGCTGCTTTGAGCGGTAGTAAAACATCGTCTGAATCGAAGACCGATGTCCTGCCGAGACGGTCTTTCAGGTTGGACTTGGCTCTTTCTTTGATCCACCAGTACCAACTGTTCGCTTCAATCCCGATCTTGCCCTGTTCATCAAAAATCCAATTTACGGCGCCATCGATCTTTGCTAGATCGAGCAGCCGAGCTGTTGCCAGAATCAACTGATAAAAAAGCAAAAAGTAAGGACTGTCCAACTCCTTCCTGAGTTTTCCCTTCACAGTCATCTCGTAATTTTTTGGGTGTAGCACACAATCGATTCGGTACAGCGTCCGATGGCAGGTTATAGCCGCCAGGGCGTTTACTCGCGTCCCGTGCTTCCGGCGTGCAGTCTTCATGTGAAGACTATGGGGCAGTTTGGCGCGATCAAAATCCTCTGAAAATTTTATCCAGGCATCGGCAGTCGCAACCCAACCGGCGAGCAAATAAACGCCGCCATCGGCGCTGTCATCGGCGTAACCATGCAAAACCTTAACGGCCACACAACACCGTCTCTCTCGAATGGCCGCCGGATAGCCGCAGACGAGCCCTTCGATGGCGTCGCTGGCGGCCATCTAGCGGCCCTCCCGCGCACGCGAATCATCACACAGCGGCTCGGGTGAGTCAACTAGGTTATTGCCCTTATCGACGCGGCACGCAGGCCGCCCACTGTTGGGCGGCAAGGGATGGATTGCCGTGTCCATGCCCGGCAATGACGAACAGAGCTGGTCATGCCCGGACTTGATCCGGGCATCCACGCCGAGCGCGAGATCGACGCACAGTGCAAACTTATTCAGGGGACGCCGCGCTAAAATAGCGACCCGCAGGCAATCCGGCCAATCGTGGGAACGGATTCAGGCGAGCGGGACTGCGAGCGAGCCGTCAGCCTTCCATTGCGCCGGATCGTGGCCAAAGATCAGCCGGGCGCCCGCCCGCTCCATTTTGCGGTAACGCTCGATCACCTCGCGCATCGCGTCGTAGCTGAAAGCGAAAGGCGGCAGCGCCATCTCTTCGAGCACTTTGCGCATATAGCAGGAGTCCGCCGTCAGCACATATTCCCCTTCGTCGGTACGCACGCGCAGCGATTGATGGCCCGCGGTATGTCCGTAGGTCGGCAGACAGACCACGCTGCCGTCGCCGAAGAGATCGTGTTCGCCATCGATCAACTGAAGTTGGTGGCCCAGATCGAAATCCGCTCGATTGTAGGCGTTGCGCCGTATCTGATCGGGATCCGCCGCGGCTTCCCATTCACGGCGCTGAACCACCAGCTTGGCGTTGGGCACGTCGGCATTGCCGCCGACGTGGTCAAAATGCAGATGCGAATTGATCACATAGTCGACGCGGGCTGGATCGATGCCGCGCGCGGTCAGTTGCGCAGGCAATTCCTCGCCGGTCTGGAAGCGCACGGTAAAGACTTTGGCCAGCGAGCCGAGGCGGCCGGAGTCGCGCTGAAGCTCGCGATGGAGTCCGGTGTCGAAGATCGCCCGACCCTTCGGATGCTCGATGAGAAAGCTCGGTATCGGAAGCTTGAAGCGCCCGGGTTCGTTGGCCACGATGCTGGCGGCGGCGACTTCGAGCCACCCGCAAACCATCGGCTGGATCCTGATCGACATATTTTTTCTCACTTCCTGACGCCCGCCTGTTTGATTGATTTCTGGGTAAACCTCGAACTTGCGAACGGCGACTGCGCTCAACTATCAGACTTGCCGCTGGTATCCAACCTTGCCTCGGTATTCCACATCCTCACGCGGCGGCCAAGTCAGGGGAGCGCAGCCTCACTTGCCGGGTCGCCGGCGATACGGCTGTGCCACATCACCCGCGGTTCGTTCATGTCCCAAGGCGTGGCCCGATGGAGCAGGCAGCGGTTGTCCCACACCACCACGTCGCCGGCTGACCAATCGTGATAGTAGATGCGCGGAGTGCGGCAGGCGAGGTCCACCAACTCCTCCAGAAACCGTTCGGACTCGGCCGCGTCCATGCCCGGGATGTTGTGCGCGTGGCGTCCGATCACCAGCGACTTTCGTCTGGTTTCAGGATGAACTTTCACGAGCGGACGCAACGGCACGGGTCCGTCGTGAAAACCGTATCCACTGTATGCGCTCCCCGCCTTCGGAACATGCCCGAGCTTGGCCTGGCTGTAATAAAGCGAATGATACGCCGCCAGCTTATCGACTTTCGCCCGCAGATCCGCCGGAAGCGCTTCGTAAGCGGCGCGCATGTCCGCCCATCCGGTCGCGCCGCCTGAGTTCGGCGTCACCCGGGCGCTGAACACGGCGCCTTTGGCCTGCACCGGCATGTAGGTGCTGTCGCAATGCCAGCCCATGTTGCCCTTGAGCACCTTGACGATATCGTTGTCCGGGTCCACGATGAGCGCGCCGTCGGACTTCACGTTGCTGAGCGGCAGCATTTCGAATTCGAGCGGTCCAAATCGCTTGGCGAAGGCGATCTGATCCTCGCGGCTGAGATGCTGTCCGGGAAAGATCAGCAGCGCGTATTCGAGCCAGGCGGCGTAAAGATCGCGCCACGCCGCGTCGTCAAGCGCGGCGAGCTTGAGGTCCGTCGCCACGGCGCCGAAAGTGGCGTCGAGAGGCTTTATGTTGAACGTTCGCGCCATGGCGTTCTCTTAAGCCAGAATCAAATTTTCAAACCGCCAAAAGAGATTAATGGCTGCCCCTCCGGCCGCCTATCCCGCATTCTCGAATTTATCTCATAGCGCGGACGGCTTGCGCAAAGCCGCGCCATTGGCGCGGCGCCCGCATGAACACAGATGAGGAAGGGCGCAAGTTTCAGCCAGGAAGGCCGGTCAAGGCAGATACTGGCGGAGAGCAGGCGCTACTTTCTCGGATTTCGGAACTGGTCCCATGCCAGCGCGATTTATCCGCCAGGTACCGTGTTCGCGCCCGCCGGTACCGGTGCAGCTATAGGAACCCTGGCCTTTGCCGGAAGCGATAGCGCCGTTGAATCTGCAAGTGGCGCCGGTGCGAAAGTCGACGGTGAACATCAAATTCGACCCGTCGAACGAGCCGCCGACAAGGTCGCCCTTTTCATGCAGATTGAGACAATTCTGAGTGCCGAATGCACAGGTGTACTTGCCCGAGATTTTCGCGCCGGCTTGTTTGAAATCCAGCGTAATATTCTGCAGGGCGTTGCAGCGGCTAATCCGATTCTCACGCCCTCCGCAACGTACGATGCTCGTGCCGGTCCATTTGCCGGTGAGATTGGCGTCGGCGAGCGCGGGCGTCCGCGCTCCGGCGATTGCCAGAAATATCACGAGGTTCGCCCAGAGAATCGCCAGTCTGCGCCAATCGTTCGGAATGTCGTTCGCGAACCTGCCGATTCCGGGAGATTTTGCGCGGCATGCCGGTTTCACCTTGCCGTCACCTCATTTAACGTCACGACCGTGAACGAATCCGATGCTGGCCCGATCCGGCCGGCTTGACGCAGCTCAGTCCAAGGCTGCTCGCGACGGCTTTTTCAGCGCGAAGAGCAGCGCCAGCGCCACGAGGTTCACGCACGCGCTCATCAAGAACGCGGCGTGATAGCTCTTCGTTGCGTCATATAGGTAGCCCGCGATGAACGGGCCGAATGCCGCCGGCGAACCGGCCAGCGCAAAAATGAAGCCGACGATAGCGCCGATTGCCAAACGTCCAAAAAAGTCCCCGACGAGAGCCGGAAAGAGCGCCGTGCCACCGCCGTAGGAAAATCCAAAGACTGCCGCGGCGGGATACAAAAGCGAGGGGCCGGCGCTCGCTGTGAATCCGAAAAACGCCAAGGCCTGAAGCGACAAGCATAGGCCAAGGCTGGGTACGCGCCCCAAGCGATCTGAAATTGGACCGATCGCGAGTCGCCCAGTGAAGCCCGCGAAGCCGATCGTGCTGATCGTCATCGCGGCGAAGAAATGAGAAATGCCGAGGTCTATCGCAAAAGGAACGATATGGACCATCGGTATGAAGACCACCAGCCACGTCAAAGTGAAGATGGCGTTGATCAACCAAAAGGCGCCGGTGCGTTGCGCTTCAGCGAGGGTCCAATTCTCGCCCGGCAAGTTCTCTCCCACGGCGATCGCAGCCGGACTTTCGGGAATCGCGTCTCCGTCAGGTAGCAACCCCATTTTTTCCGGATCGCGGGCGATGAAGCTTGCGCATGCGACCACGCCGCCGACCGCAAGCAGGCCGAACAGCAGGTAGGTTCTACGCCAGCCATAGGCGGCAATTAATGCGGTCGCGAGCGGCGGAAAGATAAATGTGCCAAAACTCGCGCCGCTCGAGGTGATGCTCAGCGCCAGTCCGCGTTTTCGCGTGAACCATCGCACGACTGTGACATTGCAGGGAACGTAGGCCGCGCTCATGCCCGCTGCCGCAATCAAACCAAGGACAACGTAAATCTGCCACAGAGCATGGACGCCGCTCATCAGCATCAGGCCCGTACCGAGCAGGCATGCGCCGGCCATCAGCACGACTCGCGGCCCCAGACGATCCGTCAGTCGCCCGCTGACGATTCCGAGCGCGCTGTACACGAACACATACAGCGAATACGGCAGCGACAGGCTCGCGCGATTCCATCCGGTGTCGGCGGAAATAACCGGCATGAACACGCCGAAGGTGAACTGGATGCCGTAGCAGATGCACAAAATGGCGAATGCGCACGCCACGACGATCCAACCGAAGAAAAATTTCGGCGGGACCGGCGTCGCTTCATCCGTTGCGAGGATTTCTTGAGGCGCCGATCGTGAGTTACTCAATAGTCCTGCTGAAATAACGGATCGCGGCGCGCATCGCAATTGCGCTGCCACGGGATCGATGCGCATCGGAAGATAACTCGCCCGTGGCTGAAAACTCGGGAAGGTTCTATAGATTTGATGGCGAAAGCGTCGGGGCGAGCGGACCTCCGGCTCGAATATGTTGATGATGGAGAACGTCAAGGATTCGAAACATCGAGCGGCGAGCTTAATCCAGAGCGGATCTCCCTGCCGCTTGTAAAATGATATGATTGGCAGTCCGGCAGCGCCGAGCGCGGAACAGTTTACCGCGATGCATCGCGCGGCCGTGGCCGAAATCCGCCTGCGTGGCGAGCGCGCCGGGATTGAACTGCCGGCGGGCGTGCTCGAAGAGGCTTTGTGGCGCGCCGCCGGCGCCCTTGACGATCATTCGCCGGCCGGGGTTGCTCGTTTTCTCAAGCTGATCCACGCCGAGGACTTCGCGTTGGCTGTGGCCTGCCGGCGCGGCAGTGAAACGGCGTGGGAACGCTTTATCGCCCATCACCGTCCGGGACTGTACGGCGCCGCGCGCGCAATGACGCGCGAGGACGTCCGCGCCCGAGAGCTTGCCGATTCGTTATGGGCCGATCTTTATGGCCTGAGCGCCAATCAGTCCGGGCAGCGGCGATCATTACTCGACTATTTTCACGGTCAAAGCTCGCTAAAAACGTGGCTTCACGCCGTCCTCGCGCGACGCCATGTTGATTCGCTGCGCGCCGAGCGCCGCCAGAATCCGCTCGACGACCTTGCTCCCGAGCAGTTGGCGGCCGCGGACGATCCGCCCGAACCCGAGCGTCCGCGATGGCTGCGACTGCTGTCCGACGCGCTGGCCGAAGCGATCGCGGAACTCGACCCGCGCGATCGCCTGCGACTGCGATATCATTACGCGGACGGACTCAAGGTCGGAGAAATTGGCCAGGTGATGGGCGAGCGCGAATGGACGGTGTCGCGCGGGCTCAAGCGCGCGCGCAAGCTGCTCCGCGCACGGGTCGAGCGTGCGCTCGCGCAAGCCGGGCTCAAGGCCGAGCAGATTGAGCAATGCTACGCTTATGCACTCGAAGACTGGCCGTTCGATCTCCCGGCGGTCGGTCTCGTGACAGAGTCGCGGGGCAAGAAAAGCGCCGCGCTGCGTTCTCAAGGTTGAGCGGGTGAAGCTCGTGCAGGGCCGCGGACACAACGATAATCGCTTCGATGCGATGCTCCGGCAGGGGGTCGGCGCCGGCGCGGACGCGCGTCATGGATGCCCGGACAGCGCGAGGATCGCCGCCTATCACGAGGGTGCGCTGCGACGCGCCGAGCGCATCCGTCTCGACGACCATCTGGCCGGATGCGCCCAATGCCGCATGGAAGCGATCGCGCTCGCAAACGCTCGCGATAGCACGGCGCAGGACGAGTATGCGCATGACGGTACGTTCGGCGCGGCTGTGCGCCGCCGGCTGTTCAGCCCATGGCTGGCCGCGGCGGTCGCCGGAGCGGTCGCGGTGATGGTCGCTATCGGGCTGAACGCCGAACGATTTCAGTTTGGCGCGCCCTCCGCTCCAAGTATCGAAAATAAACTTGTGGCTCCCGGACCCAGCGTACCGCTTGCGGCTCAGGCCGCCGCTCCTGCCGCGCCCCCCTTGCGGCGACTTGCGGTTCAGAAGCCGCCCAGCCAGCTAAAGAGATCGGCGGTCGCTTCAAGCGCGCCGATACGTCGTGCTCTATCCGAATCGGCAGAGCGATTGACCGCCCGCGCCGCGCCCGCCGCGGCAGCTAACACTCCGATCGCCGAAAACGTTCCGCAGTGGCAGAGGCCGAGCCTGGCGCCGAGCATCGCCGCTCCGGCCGGGACCAGACCCGCTGCGGGAACGACCATGGCGGGGGCTGGCGCCGGAACGGCGGCCATAGGCGCCTCGGCGAGCGGGTTTGCCGCCGCCAGCGCTGCGATGCCGCAAAACCTCGCGACCGCTCAATCTTATCCGGAGGCGGCGGCGCGCGCCGCCGCGCCGGCGTGGATTATAACGTCCTTTGCTTCGCCCCACGGCTCCGCGCGATGGCTTGCCGGCCTCGGCGGCAGAGTCGAGCGAGTTGCGCCGGGCGCGCCTCCAAAAATACTGCAAAGCGGCGTCAGCCAGGACTTGATCGCCGGTTCCGCTCCGAACGACGCAGTATGCTGGATCGTTGGCCGCGGCGGCGTAGTGATCCGCACCAGCGACGGCGGCAAGCGCTGGGTGACCGCGACCGCTCCTTCGGATGCTGATTTGGTCTTCGTGGATGCGCGCAGCGCCTCGGTCGCAACCGTCATGACCGTTGATTCCCGCCGCTACATCACGGCCGACGGCGGACGCACCTGGCGGCTGAAGTAAACGACCCGCCGTCCGCCTCATTCCACGCCGTTCCCGGCCTGAAATAATTCTCCGGATCGAACAGACTGCAAGAAACGCCCGCACTCCCGTTCTAAGCTCCGATGGGATACGGGAGGCAGGCAAACCCAATATGCGGCGCGGGCGCTTCGACCGCCGCGCGCGGGCCGGGCCGGTCCTGGTTTCCGCGGTTCACGGGCGGTTTTCGCGATCCGCGTACCGTTCAGATGGTCCTGCTCGGGTCGATTATCGCCGCGGGAGCGTGGCGATACGACGTGGGCGTCGGCTTGACCCAAATCGCACTAACCGTAGCCTCCGCGATCCTCGCCCAACTTTTCTTTGACCGCCTCGCCGGACAGCGCTCGCGCTCGATTAGAAGTCCGTTAGTCACCTCGTTAAGCATCTCGATCCTGCTGCGCGCCACCTCGCTGTGGATGTATCCAGCCGTTGCTGTCGCCGCGATCGGCTCGAAATATATTATTCGCGTTCGCGGCAAACATCTGTTCAATCCTTCCTGCTTCGGTGTGATTTTCGCGCTCAGTCTCTTCCCCGGCGTATGGGTTTCGCCGGGGCAATGGGGCGCCGGCGTGGCTATCGCCGGATGGATAGTCGCCGCGGGCGCGATTGTTACCGCGCGCGCCGCCAGCGCCGATATCAGCGCGAGTTTCGTCGTCCTTTACAGCGCAGGATTGACCGCACGCGTACTTTGGTACGGACAGCGTTGGGCCGTGCTGATTCATCAGATGTCCAACGGAGCGCTCCTGCTCTTCGCCTTTTTCATGCTGTCCGATCCCAAGACGATTCCCGACAGCCGCCGGGGGCGGACGGTTCACGCCGCAGCCGTTGCCGCTATCGCCTTAATTCTTCAGTTCTGGCTTTACGCGAATAATGCCCTGCTCTGGGCGCTATTTCTCGCCGCGCCAGCCGTCACGATCTGGAACGCGCGATGGCCGGCGCCGCAATTCACATGGAACTCTGAAGGAGAAAATGAATGCGCTGTCCAACAAATGTAGATCGCCTGAAATTTTCCCTGGTAATTTTCGCTATCGCCATAACAGCCATCTATCCAGGGCGAGCGGCGGCATTCTGCGGATTCTATGTGGGCAAGGCGGACGCCAGCCTCCATAATCACAGCTCGAAAGTAGTGATCGTCCGCCACGACGAGAAAACCGTGCTCAGTATCATGAGCGATTATCAGGGCGACCTCTCGCAATTCGCTATGGTCGTTCCGGTGCCGGTTGTGCTGACGCGCGAGCAAATCCACATCGGCGACGTGGAAGTCTTCAAGCATCTCGACGCATACAGCGCGCCGCGCCTGGTCGAATACGACGATCCTAGCCCATGCCCCATGATGTTCCCCCGAGCTGAGGCGGGAGCCGGGGCAGCAATGCCGTTTGGCGCTCAATCATCAGTTTCATCGAGTGCGAAGGCGCTCGGAGTCGAAATCAAGGCGCGCTTCACAGTGGGCGAATACGACATCGTGATACTTTCGGCGAGCCAATCCGACGGACTCGAAACGTGGCTGGTCGAGAACGGTTACAGGATACCGAAAGGCGCCGCCGCCGCGCTTGAACCTTATATTCGCGACGGCATGAAATTCTTCGTCGCCAAGGTCAATCTCAAGGCCCAGACGAAGCTTGGCCTCAATTACCTCCGCCCAATCCAGTTCGCGTTCGAATCGTCAAAGTTTATGCTCCCAATTCGCCTTGGAATGTTGAACGCATCCGGTCCTCAGGAGCTGACGGTCTATACCTTAACCGAAAATGGGCGCGTCGAGACCACGAACTATCGAACCGTGCGGATGCCTACGGGCATTAGTATTCCAAACTATGTGCGCGACGACTTCGACAACGTTTACTCCGCCATATTCACGCATCAGGCGAAGATCAATGATATGAACGCGGTCTTTACCGAATATACCTGGAACATGGGATGGTGCGATCCGTGCGCGGCGCCTCCGCTCAGCCGCGACGAGCTGCGCGAGTTGGGCGTTTTCTGGCTCGGCGATCCTAACCCTACGCAGCCTTTCGGCGCCCCGCCCGCGTTTGGTTATTCACAGATGGCGCCGACGCAAGTCATTCTGACCCGGCTGCATCTCCGCTACTCGCCGGCCACTTTCCCGGAAGACCTGATGTTTCAAGAGACCAACGATGCGCAGAATTTCCAGACCCGCTACGTACTCCATCGCGCCTGGTCCGGCTCGCCTGAGGTATGTCCCGCGGCTACCACGTATCTCCACGATCTCGACCAGCGCCGCGCCAAACGAGCGCAGAACCTGGCCGACCTTACGGGATGGGATTTAAATGAGATTATGCGGCGCGCCGGGCTGAACCCGTCGCTGAAGCCGCGCCCATGGTGGCAAGGTCTGTGGAATTGAAGGGCTTCGCAACAAACTTGCAGAAGCGAAAGCGAGGCCGGCGTCTCGGCAGGGTGAACACAGACCAAGGTAAAAGCAAATTGCGCTGATTTCCATTCACGACCGTAAACTTTCTTTTAGGCATCACCGCGACGCCAAACGCATTTGTAAAATTTTCCGTGTTCCCGCAGGATGCGCGTCCGGGTCTTCAAAAAAACCGCTTATTTCTTGGCTTTTTCGCTCTCTGCGTGCGGCACACGGCTTGCTCTATCTATTCGAGACCAAGCTTCGGTTGAAGGACTGAACAATGTCGACAAGCCATTCCACCCTAGACCCAACCCAAAGCCAACCGGCGCTGCGACGGACTTTCCATCCTCTTCAAGACGAGAGCGGTGGCGCGGAGCATGACCGGTTATGGAAACACCTCCGGGTCGCGGCCTCTATCGTCGCGAGTGCGGTTTTGCTGTGCACGGTCAATGGATGCCTCGCTACCCGGAATTGGGTCAACGGTCAGCTAAACCCGGTCAAGGGACAGCTTAGCGATACGAACGCGAAAGCCGACCGCGCCCTCGCCGGTTTGCAGAACCTCCATCTTGAGCGACGGCTGGTCTTGAATTCAGCTCACGGACCAACTTTCGCTTTCGGCTCGGCGAACCTTACAGGAAACGCCAAACGCGAGATCGACGGATTTTTCGAGGACCTTGGGGGATCGTCCACCACCGGGCCGTCGTCGGAGCGGCTCTTTGTCGTCTCCGGCAATACCGACAGCGTAGGCAAACAGCAGTACAACTATGAACTCGGCCTGCGCCGGGCCCAATCGGTCGCAGGATACCTGGTCACCAAGGAAAACATCGACCCGATGCAAGTTCGTGTCGTTTCTTACGGAGCGAGCAAGCCGGTTGCCAATAACGACACATCACGCGGGCGGCGCAGCAATCGCCGAGTGGAAATTCTCGTCTATCAGGAGAAAATCGGCACGGGCAGTTGAGCGGTTCGGTAACTTTCGACAGTTTTCCCCGATTGATCTTTATTGATTCAAGGGACCTAACAGATCGCAAACTTATCGCCGAAGCCGTCAGGGAAATCGCGCCGCCGACCGTGCTCGGCGGCGCGAACGTCACTAAATCAAGCGTTGGATTGTCGGCAAGCAGCATACGACTGTTGCCGACGCTGATCTTGACTGGCTCCGTGGGCAACTTTTTGAGACCGCCCTTCACCTCCAGCGGGGGATGAAAAGCTGTTCAAGTTCCTCGCAGGACTCGCTCCACTGCCGCCGCCACAGTCGCGTGATTTTCTCAGGCGCGCGATCGCCAAGCGAACCGTGCGGCCAAACCTGGATTTCTGTTTTCGAACTCAACCGCCAATTTCATAACATCGGGCATTGCCAGCCGATCCGGCGTAAGGCTCCCATAATGGACATTAATCTTGCCCGCTGGCATAGAAGCTGCTCGATGGCCGACTGACGCGGTTCGCTGTGGCGCCCGGAAACCGGATCTTCCACCGGATTAACGATCTTTCTTCTTCCTGCGTTTCCCTCTGGCCCGATCGCACGTGTGGCGTAAACGCACACGATGTTGCTTTGGTGCAACAAATTGTGAAGGTCGTCTGTAGATCGCGGCGAACTTCTCATGGAATGAGAAGACGCTTCGCGCGGACGGCTGGCGACGCGCCGAGCATTATCAATTGGATGGAGGTTGAGGACGGGGATGGAAAAGCAGGGGGGGATTCGCGGCGCGCTCGGCCGCCTGACGCTAATCGCGCTGATTGTCGGCGCTGCCGTAAGTGCGACGCGAGCCGAAACGGTCGTAACAATAACCTCGCCCACGGCTGGCGAGACGGTCAGCGGCACGGTCAATATCGTCACGCAAGTCGTGCAGCCGCCGCTCATCTGGGAAAACTTCTACATTGACGGCAACAAGATCGCCTCCTCGCCGCCATATACCATTCCGTGGAACACGAGCACGCTACCGAGTGGATCACACACCATTGAAGTCGACGCCTTCGACGGCCACGGCAAGACCATTGGCGTCGCCAAGGTGACGGTCGCCGTGGCGAACCCGAGCCCGCCGGCTTCATCGGTTTATTTCGGCACGCTGGCGCCCCACGCGAGCCTGCCCAGCGAATCGCAATGCGCCGAATTGGTCACGCCCTCGGCTTGGGAGCCGCGGCCCGAGAACGCCGTCGCCAACCACACTGTGCCGACCGCTCAGGAGCTGGCGTCCTTTTATGCGGCGCCGCTCAACTTCATCAGCGGTCCGCCAGCTTCCGACTTCCAGGCGGTCGATGGCAATTACACGGGCACGACCGACATGATTTTGCGCTGGGCTGCGTGCAAATGGGGAATGGACGAAAATCAGCTGCGCGCGCAGGCTTACGACGAAAGCTGGTGGAGCGCTTACACGACCGGCGACCTGCGGACCGACCAGAGCCAATGTCAGGCCGGGAATTGGAACGGATGGCAGCCGCAAGGCTACTGCTACCAGTCATACGGACTGCTGCAGATGAAGATGGCGTCGTACAATGCGTGGCCGATGGCGTGGGATTCCACCGCCTTCAATGCCGACTTTCGCGGCGCTTACTGGCGCGCGTGCATGAACGGCGACGTCGCATATTACTACGATGACGTTCCCCAAACGGGCTATCCGACCTACCCCAACGGCAGCGTGGATCAAATGGCTTGGGGATGTATTGGGTCATGGTATAGCGGTAGCTGGTATGACGCGGGCGCAATCAGCTACATCGGAGACATCCAGGCGATCGCCGCCGCCAAACCTTGGCTAACGCTGCCCGCGAGCAGCAGCCCTTCGCTGACCCTCCAGCAGCCAGGCAACGGCGCCACCGTTTCGGGCCAGGTGCAGATCGCAATCACGCTCGATCAGAGCGATCCCAAGGCGTGCTATGCATGCTGGTCGATCGACGGAATCCATCAGTCCTGCACTCCCGCCGTCGGCCCATGGACCTGGGACACCACTAATCACGTGTTGAATGGTCATCATGCGATCCAGGTGGACAGTTACACCTGCGAAGACGCCGGCCCCAATTATCACGCCGCGGTGGATGTCAACGTGAGTAACTAATTGTCCTTTTTAGCTATCGGCGCGCAATTTGCGTCTCGAGCATTCTGGCGCCGTCACAAACTGTCCGCTGTCGAGCCATCTGGATGTTCCCTTCACGGTTGCAGTCCCGCAAAGATTCGGGACCGCCGAAGGCGAGCTGAGTCGCCTTTAACCTGATTTCGCGCAGTCAGAGCAAACCGGCCTCGAGCAGCAGTCGCTCGAGCCGGTCGAGAGCTTCCGCAAGCAGATTCTCCTCCAAAGACCACGCGAGCCTGAAAGCGTTCGGGATGCCGAAGAAGAATCCCGGCGCGACGATGACCTCATGCCGTCCGATTCCCGCTGCGATCGCCGGCCGCACATCGACATCCTTGCGAAGCATCGCCAGTCCAAACAGGCCTGCTTGCGGATCGCTCCAGGTCAGACCGGGGCGCTCAGCGATCCATTCGCCGACTTTCGCCCGCTTGTTGCCGAGCAGCCTGCGCCCCCGAACGGCAAGGTCGAAAGCTCGCTCCAACGCCGACACGGCCGTCTCCATCCATACGAACGGCAACTCGCCGACCGTTGCGATAAGAGCGCTTATTACCCTTTCGATCACAAATTCAGGACCCAGCAACCAACCAACGCGCTGCGGGCCCAATCCATACGCTTTCGTCAGACTGCCGGTGGTCACGATATTCCCGTAAAGCCGGCGCGCGCTCAGATGAAATACGCCATCGCGATCGACAAAATCGTCGAACGGCGCGTAAATCTCGTCCACGAAGAGGAATCCGCCCTGGGCGTCGAGACGGCGTGCGATCGAGCGCATCGCTGCGTCCGAAGCCCGAGACCCGCTCGGATTGTGAAGGTTGGTGATTGCGACGACTTTGGTTTTCGGCGTCACGGCCGCGATGACCCGCTCGGGGTCGAGTTGGAAGCGACATGCCGGACCGCGATCGAACCGCCGCACCGAGGCGCCGGCCGCCTCGGCGGCGATCAAGAGCGGCTCATATGTCGGTTCCTCGACCAGCGCCTCATCGCCGCGGTCGAGCATCGCCGTAAATCCGAGCCACAGCCCGTGCGAGGCGCCAAGAACGCCGGCCGCTTCGGCGGGCGGAACCTGATTGTGGCGGGCAATCGCCGCGCGCAACCGGCCCCATGCATCGGGTTGGCCTAACGCCGGACGAATAGCGAAGTCGGCCGGGCTGGCCGTGGGGATACCGCTGGACGCCAGATCGTACCGAACTCGTCCGTAATGCCGTCGCGCCCATTCGAGATATTTTGGTGCGGGCAACATGCGCAAAGGTATATCTACTAAATTAACCTTTCGGAAAGCTCGCCAGCGGCGAATGCTAAATTGCGACGATATCTTTCAATGACAGATCGCTTCGAATGCCCGTCTCCAGGACTATACTTCGCTGGATGATATTCGACAGCTTGGCCTCGATTCGTTATCATCTTCGAACCGTGCTCAGCGGATCTAGCATATGAAGTCAAAAGAGATGGTTCGGAACCCGGCTTTTCGTCCGCCTGTTGGCCGCTTGCTGTGACTTCAATTTTCGCGTTCGATCGTGTCTTGCGCGGGCGGGCGGCGCAAGTGCGTCGCTCGCCGCGACGCGGCAAAAACAGCCGCTCAGCTTTTCGCCGGCGCCTTGTCCTGCGTTTTGGTTTCGAAATCGCCGGCGTCGTGACGCTCGTGCAGCTGGCGCGCCGGGTTGCCGTAGGTGCGGTTCACCATGCTGCCCCGCTTGACGGCCGACCGCTCCAGAAGCGCATCGGCCCATCGCTGGACGTTTCTGTAATCCTGCGCGCTTAGAAACTCGCCGGCTCCATAGAGCCAGCCTTTCGCCAGCCAGCCGTACCAGGGAAAGATAGCCATATCGGCGATCGTGTATTCATCGCCCGCGACGTACTCGCTCTCGGCCAACCGGCGGTCGAGCAC
The DNA here is from genome assembly GCA_021780225.1 of Deltaproteobacteria bacterium. GTDB lineage: Bacteria > Desulfobacterota > Binatia > Binatales > Binataceae > JADMIL01. Next base: position 17,717 of record JAJXZF010000020.1, read on the forward strand.
GTCGAGCTGGCGTTTCACTTCCATCGCGAATCGATCGATCGGGTATTCGATTTTCTCGGGGGCATACGCATAGAAATGGCCAAACCCGCCCCCCAGATACGGTGCGCTGCCAATCTGCCAGAACAGCCAGGATAGGCATTCGGCCCGCGGAGCGGCCGCCGTTGGCAGAAAGGCCTGGAATTTCTCGGCGAGATAGAGCAATATCGCGCCCGACTCAAAAACCCGGATCGGCGTCGGACCGCTACGGTCCAAAAGCGCCGGAATCTTGGAATTGGGATTTACCGCGACGAAGCCGCTGCCGAATTGTTCTCCGTCGCCGATTTTGATCAGCCAGGCGTCGTACTCGGCGCCGTTTCGCCCTATGGCCAATAGCTCCTCGAGCATGATCGTCACTTTCACGCCGTTGGGCGTGCCGAGCGAATAGAGCTGAAGCGGATGCCGGCCGACCGGCAATTCCCGCTCATGCGTCGGCCCGGCGATCGGACGGTTGATGTTGGCGAATCGGCCGCCGCTCGCCTTGTTCCAAATCCATACTTTGGGGGGCATATATTCGCTCGCCATTTTTATACGCTGGTCTCCTTCGCCGGCTGAGCATTCAGAATGCGCGATTGTCGGTTTTCCAAGCGATCTGATTGTCACTCTACGTCCACCCGCGCTCGGCGTCACTAGCGTCATGTCTCAAAAATATCCGCATCAGCAATAACGCTCGCATTGTCATTCTGAGCGCAGCGAAGAATCCCGAGCGTCAGCGCGCCTGCGGCGCGAGATTCTTCGCTCCGGCAGCCTCCGCTCAGAATGATCCTACGGTACTGGATGGGCGCTATCGCAACTTGTGAGACACGACTCTAGCGGCCTGACGTTCGATATTTTGAATCGTATCTCAGGGTGCGCGGCTTTGCCCGGCTCAAGACCTAACCACAATTTTGCCGATCGCCCATCCAAACGCCGCGCCGCTCCGTATATGTGATGACCGGCAAACTCTGAGCCGGAGAATCGGAGGAGCGTATGCGACGAAAACTTGAAGCGGCCATAGCGGGCGCGGCGATCGGTTTGATCGCGGCGGCAGGCGGCGCGGGAGCGCAGACTCTGGCGCCCAACCAGACGGCGGCGTTCGCCTTCGGCAAACCTTTTATCTTCACGTACATGGAGAATTACGATTGCGTGGAGCAGCCGACCGACGACCTGAACTTCAATAAAGTGCCGGCCGAATCGGATCCGGCGGAGCTGCAGATTCCAATCTGTCAGGTCGCCGACGCGCCGCCGCGCGATCCCACCGGCGCCAAGATCGAGCAAACCGATAAGCTTTACGTGCTGGCGCCGATGTTCAATCACAACGGCGTCAAAGACACCAACCCGAACGATGCGATCGCCTGCAACAACACGAATAATCCATACAACGATCCGAACGAAAATCCCGGTGAAAATCCGAATTTGCCGGTCACGCTCTGCGGCGCTGATTTGGGCAACGCCCTGATTAGCCTGTTCGGCACGATTCCGGAGGCCTTCAAGCAGAATCCTGCCGTGCCGGTGCAATGCCCGGCGCCCGGCGATCCGCCGGGAAGCTGCACGATGCATGCGTCGCGGCTCGATCTCGGGCCTGCGTTGAACCTCCTGACCAAGGGCGAAGTGCCTGCCGACACCAACATCTTCACGCCGACGCCCAACCACAGCCACGTGATCAACACGGATGCGTTTCAGCGCCGTCCGGTGTGGTGGCAGGTTGTGACCGAATTGGTGACCAACGAAGCGGACTGGCCGACCGCGGACGGCGGCGGCATCACTTCCGTCAAAGCGCTGCGGGCCGCGCAAAAAGCGGGCGGCGTAATCGGCGATGTGCCGACGAATTTCTTCCTCTTCTTCGGCTCGCAACCCGTACGCAAGGCAAAAAATTAAGCGAGGTAAGCCGGGCCATCGCGCAAGGCGGCGCGCGAATCTTCAAAAAGAGATTCGCGCGCCGCTCCCGCCAACGTCCGAAGATTCACTCTCTTGCGCAATTGCGGATCGACCGGCGCATTTGGACTTTTGGCGTCGATAGATCTCATTTCCGCGGCCCAACGCCGTCAACTGAAGCGCGACAGAGCCGGCAGCCGAGGCAAAACGAGGCCTCATCTTCCAGCCTCGGTCTCGGGTCGAATCAGTTGCAGTTTTCCGCACGAGCGCCGCCCGCCGCGCGCATATATTTTTCGGGATCAAAGCTGTCATCAGCGATCTACTCGGCCGCGTGAGGCTTACTGGCGTTCACAAACTCAGATACGTCGCCGGTGCGGAAGCGGATTGTCCGGCGGCGAAATTCAAGCCGGGCCGGGCGCGCCCTTGAGATACATCACCCCTGTCGGCTTGCTCACGCCGCCCGCCGGCTCCAGCGTTACCGCGCCAAGCAGCACATGCTCGCCAGCCGGCGGCGCGACCACCGGCGCGATCGCCGGACGGCCCTGCTCGGCCTGGAAGAGTCCGGCGGCGACCGGCCCGCGCTCTTTGGTGATCCACCACAGCTCGTAGGTTTTGCCCTCCGGCGTGGTGGGCAGGCCGCTCGCCTGCAATACCGCGCTGTTGTGGGCGGCGCTGACCGCGACGATCGCGCCAGCTCCAGGTGCGGGCGCAAGCGGAGCGAGGCGAATCAGGCGCAGGTCGGGCGCGCTCAGTACCCGCTCCAGGCGGACCCGCTCGCCAAGCACGCGCTGCAAAGCGCCGACCTCGTCTCCGGCGCGTCTCAGTTGCCCGCGCAGATCGGCCAGTTGCGAATCGATCGCCGCCAGCACGCGGCGCTGGTCAGCATGCGCGCGGTGCAGCTGAACGTTCAGCCTGTCGGCGTAAATCGCCATCGCGACCACGCCTGCGGCCAGCGCGGCGGTCGCGGCGCGCCAGACTCCGGCGCGTCCCCGCGCGGGGCGGCGCCGCGCAAGATCGCGCACGCCCGTCGCCGCCGATGGCCGCAGGCGCGCCTCGAGGCGGGTCCAGATGCGCTCTTCGGCGCCGGCCCCGGGCGCGGCTCCTTCGAAGCCGAGCGCAAGCGCAGCGGCGGTTTCGCGCAGCGTGCGCAGTTCCGCCTCGCACTCGTCGCAGCGGTCGCGCAGATGTTCTTGCAGGGCGCGCGCCTCTTCGGGCTCGAGCCGGTCAAGCGCGGCGAGCGGAAGCAGGTCTTTGATCGCCTGATGGTCCATCGGACTCATAGATATTGGCGCCGTCCCGCCAGCGCCTCGCGCAGCTTCATCATCGCGTTGCGGATCCTGGTCTTCGCTGTGCCCAGGGGTATGTCCAGTTTGGCCGCCACCTCCGATTGCGACAAATCTGAAAAATAGGCCAGCTCCAACGCCGCCCGCTCGTTGGCGTCGAGTCCTGCGAGCGCCTTGCGCACCATCTGCGCGCTCTCCGCCTGGTCAAATTTCGTCACGGGATCAAGCGCCCGTTCCGCGGCCGACTGCTCCTCGAGCGGCGGCCTGCGCGCGCGCAGGGCCCTTAGGCGATCGATCGCGCGGCTGCGCGTGAGAGTCACCAGCCAAACCGAAACCGAGCCGCGGGTTGGGTCGAAAGTCTTCGCATCGCGCCAGGCCTGCCACAGCACATCGGCGACAACTTCTTCGGCGTCAGACTCATCGTTCAGGAAGCGCCGGGCAAGTCCGGCCAAGGCTCTACCGTAGCGCGCGCTGAGCGAGCGAAGCGCCTCCGCGTCGCCTGCGGCCATCGCGGCCACCAATTCGCGATCCGCGGCTGTGGGCTGTTTTGCGTCGGGCACTTCGCGCTCTCAAGATACGCGGCAGAGAGTTATTCAGATTGACCCGGAAACTCAAGAGCCTCAAGCGGTCACGTCACAAATCGCTGTCGGCGTAAAATCCGTGGTTTGACAATCCAACTCGGCGATTTTAGCGCTAACTTCACCAATTGGACGACTGCATAACGACCGATTTGACCGGGTGAGATTTCCTGCGCGGGCCAGTTCGACGATCCGCCGCCGATATTCCGGCGCGTAGGATGGATGCGTTCCGGGCATTGGAGTCCTCATTCTTCTTTTCTCCCCAACACGGTTTTCAAAAGCGGGTCAAGTCCAATTGTGACGCCCTCCTGCTTGGCCGGACCGCGCCTTTGGTGGCACGGATGATGCTGTTTACGACTGCCAGGAGGGCCGAGGCTTCTGAAAAGGGCCAATTCACGGCCGGAAAGAACCAAATCGCTGCAAGGAGGTTGATCCATGAAATTAGCGCCGAAATTATCGATTTATGGCATCGCGCTCGCTGTGGCGATGGCATTGCCCTTTGTTGCTGGCGCGCAGACTTACGCGCCGCCGGCGCAAGAGCAGGCCTGGCTCGCCGCGACCGCTCATCAGAGCGGGACGATTCCTCCCGGAACCGCAATCACGATGCAAAACTGGCGACAGTATCAACAGTTCATGCCGTCCGGAATGATCGATCTGTTCGAAGGCAAATATTTTTGGAAGATGCCGGCGGACGTGAAAATGACGGTCGGACCGACGGTGGACCATCCAATGCCGGCGAGTTACCTGGCCGCGACCGAAAAATACAGCGCACAGGTAAGGGCTGTGCCGTTGCCTGACGGCGGAATGACGATCGCCAATTATCAAGGAGGACAAGCGTTTCCGAATCCGCAGGAGCCCAACAAGGGCTGGAAGATATTAGTGAACGAATGGTTTCCACCCGCTCCGCATCTGACCGTGCAAGCGAATACGCCTGATTCGGCGCTGATCCATTTCTGCACAACCGATCGCTTCCAAAATCGCGCCTGCGTAAAGAACGATCTGGTCTATCGTCAGCTTGCGTTCAACAGCGATCCGGGCATTCCGCAGACCGAGCCGGGCGCGCGCGACGCCTATCTGAGCGAATGGCTCATGGTGGAATACCCCGAAGAGTCGAAGTACACCGCCGATCTGACGATCTTCTACCAGGATTTCACCAAACCGCAGGACGATTACGTATTCGTTCCGGCGATGCGCCGATCGTTGCGGCTGTCGGTTTCGGCGCGATGCGCGCCGTTGTTCGGCAGCGATATGACCCATGACGACCAGAAAACCGGCTTCAACGGCGGTTTCACGATGTTTCAGGTCAAATATCAGGGCGACCGCAAGGTTCTGGCGATCATGGAAGAGACCAGCGCCGAAGGCAAATTTCCGGAAAACTACGACTGGCCGCTGGGATGGGCCATGCCGTCATGGGGACCGTGGAGCCTGCGCAACGTCTATATTATCGACGTGAGGCGGATCCCATCGCTGGCGCCGGGCTATTGTTACGGCAGCCGCTTCATGTATATCGACAAGCAGACTTTTTCGCCGACCTGGATCGACCTCTACGACACCAACATGTCATTATGGAAAGTCGCCAGTTATGCGAAAGGTCCGCTGACCGACCCCGTTTCCGGACAGGTTTATGCGTGGGGTCATTACACCGAACAGTATTGGGATTTGCAGAACGACCATTACAGCAGTATTTTTGGCGCTGATTCGCGCGGCGAGGATACGCTGATTAACGGCATGGCGCCCAAGGAGTACAACAACATCACGAAATACTCGACGCCCGGAGGACTGATGCAGATCATGAAATGAAGTTCTCCAGGTAGATCATGCGCGCCACGGCGGTCAATGTACGGTGCGGACGGTCATAAGATGAAGGAGTAGCAACAAAGACCGTCGCCGCCAGTGGCGAGTGAACCGCGGGCCGTGCGTTCCGATTGACGGAGCGAGCGGCCCGCGGGCGTTACAGCGTAAGGAAGTTTCGAGCACGCCGGTTTGCCATCCTGAACGAAGCGCGGCGAAATGAGGAATTCCGGGATTCTTCGCTCCGGCATCCTGCTATCAGAATGACAAAAACAGGCTTGGCGCTTGAAGTATTTTGACCGGCGAACGTTATAAGAACGTCTGTACCCAAAAAATTCACAAGCTCTGAGCGCGGCGAAGAATAATCCCGAATCGGCGCAAGTTGGGTCAAAGCCATTGCGGAACGCCGCACCGGGAAAATCCGAGCACGCTCAGATCGACCTTGCGGCATCAGGGCGGAGGCGCCTTCGCGGTTAAAAAAACTCATCGCCTGGAAACCGACGCGGCGCAGTCGGGAAAAGGCGACGACGCCAGCCTGCCGACGCCCCACCGGGCGCCGGCAAGCCTTAAAATTGTGGCGTGTGTAGAAAGGTTACAGAAGAGTTGTGTGGATTGGTGACATGGGGCAAATCGACCGCCGGCTTCAGGCGGCCTGTTGCGACTCATGTTTGAAATGCGGAATCACATGCTTCTGCATAAGCTCCATGCTCTTCATGACCTTGCGGCTGTCCAGACCGCCGAGCCGAGTCCAGCAGAGCAGTTGCGTGAAGCCGTATTTTTCGGAAATTTCATGAATCCGCTCGACACAATAGTCCGGACTGCCGCAAATCACCGCTCCGGCGTCGAGCAGTTGCTGCCAACTGATCGTTTCCGCGAGCTGGCGGGTTTGCGCATAGATCTCGTAGGTTTTCACCGGTTGCTGAGTGGGCGGCGGCGCGACGTATTTGGCGATGGTGCGATAGTACCACATGACGGCGTCGGCGTATTCGCGCCGCGCTTGTTCGGTGGTTTCCGCGCAATACACCATATTCAGCGCCGCGATCTCCCTGGTCGCCGGGTCGAAGCCGCCCGCGCGCAGCGCGGCGCGGTATTGGTTCAACAAGCCCTCGGCGCTCTTGCCCTGGAAGCCGAAGACCGGCGCGCACAGAAGATTGAAACCCCACTTGCCGACCATCGCGAAGGTGGCGTCGGTGATGCCGGCGACCCATATGGGCGGATGCGGTTTCTGAAGCGGCTTGGGCCGCACTTCCTGGTCCTCGATATTGAAGTGGACGCCTTTGAAGTTGACGCGATCTTTCGTCCACGCCTGCAATATGATCTCGAGCGATTCGTTGAAGATGCCGCGCGATTGCTCCTGTTTGACCTGAAAGCCTTTGTACTCGATCGGCTGATAACCGCGCCCCGCGCCGAAATCGACCCGTCCGTCGCTCATCAGATCGAGCAGCGCGAATTCCTCGGCCACCCTGATCGGATTATGGAACGGCAGCACAACGATGCCCGTGCCCAAGCGAATACGCTTGGTGACGGAGGCGACGGCGGCCAGGCTCAGCGCCGGCGACGCGCAGTAGCCGTACTCGCTGAAATGATGCTCGGCGGGCCAAATCGAGTCGAAGCCCAAGTCCTCGGCCGCCCGCATCAGATCGAGCTGTTCCTTGACGATTTCGTGCTCGGTCCTGCCGGCCGGGTTCTCAAACAGATGAAGCATTCCGAATTTCATATCCGTGACCTCCTTTTCGGTCAGTGCGTTGTCACCGCCATTTTAAGTTCGCGTCGGACGCGGACGGTTCGCCACAGAAGTGGATCGGCGCGCGCCGCGGCGAGCGGGAATTTCCGGCTGTAGAATCTTCAAAAACAATCGGGCCCTCCGCCACTAAAATCCTGCCTCTAGCCAAGCAAGATTTGCGCCGCGCCCGACGCTTGCACCGCGAAAATTCTCGTTCGAGCACGGTTCATCCTGCCAGATGTGGTGTCCGCAAATAACTTCCATCTGATGCCTTATCAGCTCGGCGCGCAGGCCGCCCACTGTTGGGCGAAAAGGGATGGATTGCCGGGTCCATGCCCGGCAATGACGAACAGCGTTGGTCATGCCCGGACTTGATCCGGGCATCCACGCCGAGCGCAAGGCGGATCGCAAGATAGACGCGGAGTGCAAACTTATTCAGGGGACGCCATACTAGATGTGACTGCGGACGCCATGGAAGCGATTTACTTCGGTCTTATCTGGGAGCATGAACTGGAATCGCTCAAGCCGCTGCTGGCCGCGATCGCCGCCAAGCGCGACGCGGTGCTGGCCCATTGGTGGGAACTGTACAGTCTCCATTTCGGCGACCGCCGGACCCTGTCTCGCGCCGAGTTTCTGGAGATTCATGGCCCCGACCTCGACGCGACGCTGGCGACGCTCGGATGCGGGAAGTTCCCCGAATTCGTGAAGGCCGTGCGCGGCGTCGGCGAGCGTCTGGTGGAGGGGCACGCGCCCTTCGCCGAAGTGGTCGCGTCGATGCACCTGTTCGAGGAGGCGGCGATTGCGGCGTTTCCACAGCCCGCCGATTCCGCCAGTTATCGCCTGTTCGACAAGGTGAGCCATTGCCGTACCGTCGTGCTCGCCGAGGCCTATTTCGCCGCACGCAGCGCCGCGACCGCGGCCCGCGTCGAAGGACTCGAACGCCAGGCGGCGAATCTTCCCGACGCGGCGCGCACTCAATTTCACGGAATTGTCGGCAGCGCGCCGGAGATGCGGGCGCTCTACGATCGGATTGAAGCGCTGGCTCAAGTGCGGAGCACCGTGTTGATCGTCGGCGAAAGCGGAACCGGCAAGGAACTGGTGGCGCGGGCGATCCATGAATGTTCGCCGCGGCGCCATGCGCCTTTTGTGGCGCTGAATTGCGCGGCATTGCCGCGCGAACTGATCGAAAGCGAACTTTTCGGCTATCGGCGCGGCGCTTTCAGCGGCGCCACTGGGGAATATCTGGGACTGTTTCGCGCCGCTCAGGGCGGCACGCTGTTTCTGGACGAAGTCACCGAGATGAGCGGCGAGACGCAAAGCAAGCTGCTGCGCGCACTCCAGGAGCATACGGTGCGTCCAATCGGCTCAACCCGCGAAATCGCGGTTGACGCCCGCGTGATCGCTTCGACCAACCGCGATCCGGAAGAGGCGGTACGCACGCGGAACCTGCGCGAGGATCTTTACTACCGATTGACCGTCAATCTCCTGAGAGTGCCGCCGTTACGCGAGCGGGCCGGCGATATTCCGCTTTTAATTGAACATTTCATCACTCTGTTCAACGAAAAACTCGAACGCGCCCGCCCTATCGCCGGAATTGACGCGGCCGCGCTCGCGGCGATGAAATCCTACCGCTGGCCCGGAAATGTGCGGGAACTGTCCAACGCGATCGAGCAGGCGTTTACCTTTTGCCGTTCGGATTTGATAGGCGCCGCCGACCTGCCCGCGGCGCTTTTGCCCGCTTCGACCCAAGTAGTAAAACGCCCCGCCGATGAAGAACAACTTAATATAGCCGATTATCAACGCGGACTAGTCGAACGCGCGCTCGAACGCACTCGCGGAAACAAACTCAGAGCGGCCAAATTGCTCGGCATCTCGCGCAAAGCGCTGTACGACAAGCTCAAAAAATATGGCCTCGACCACTCGCTCAAGCAACGCTGACAAACCTGCGGCACATCAATTGCTGTGATTTCAATTAAACGCCGGATCGGCGGATCTTCTCCGGCAGGCGGGACGAAACATTCATGGAACGCAGCGCGGCCTCCCATGCGGTTCTCGTCGTCTCCGCGAACGATGCGCTCGCGCGGCTGATCCGCAAAGCCGCAAAAGGGAGACTACCCGTCTTAATTCGCCAATGGACCGTGCCGGATCGCGAATTGCTGCGCCAAATGAGGCCCAAACTGATCGTGATTGACGACGCCAATTCCGAAAAGGACGAGCGGGTCTGGATGCTCACCCAGATCAAACGGTTCGCGCCCGACAGCGCGATCTTTTATTTGGCGGCGGAACATACCACTCAACTCGAGCGTCAGGTGCGGGCGGCGGGCGTGGCGTATTACGGCGCGCGCGACGATACGCGACTGTACGCGGTCGCGGACAAGCTGTGCGCGCGATTCGGCGAGCCGGCGGCTGCCCATTGAGCGGCTGAAATCCGCCAAGTTTCAGGATTCGCGCCCCGTTGCGGCGCGCCGCGGCCATTTCAAGGCCGGCCGGCGCTGCGTCGAGCGTCTCGCGCGACTCGCCTTCCTCACGCCCGCCATCGTCGAGGCGATCTGCCAGGGCGCGCCACCAGCCGAGCTCAGCACCGAGCGCCGGGTAGCCTCACTCGACAGGAACGTCGAGATCACCAAAGCGCTGCACCTGTCCCAAGGCATCGCTCTGATAGGCACGGACGCAGCCAATGGCCTCGGCCGCCATTGAGATGTAATTGCGAACGGTTAGCGCTTCGTCGCTGGTGTCACACTATTCATGCTGGCACGCATGCGATACGGTCGCCAACGAGTTGGCGCACCGCCGCATCTTCTGGAAAATGGGTTCTACTCGATTGATCGCTATCGAAGAGCAAAAATGAAAGCGGCCGCTCTGAATCAGATGCGGTCGTTCTCAGGCAAGTCGACACGGTTAATGAAACTCAGCTAGTGCAGGAAGGTCGTCAATTGTGCGCCGTGCGGTGCGATCATAAAGACCAGTAGTTTCGCCGGTTTCGTTGAGCTCGCGTTCTTCGAGATGATGTGATGATCGTGCGGCTGCTCGATCCACATCTGTCCCTTAGCAGGCTGTTGATAAACGCCTGAATTTCGTTTCGGTATAGTTCGTCGAAATGAGTAATCCAGTCGGCGGAGGAACGGGCGCATGCGCGGCGAGGAGCGGCGGCAGCGGGCGATGCTGATGAT
>JAJXZF010000078.1 GCA_021780225.1 Deltaproteobacteria bacterium
CGCCGCGCTCGCCGCGGCGGGCGAACACCGCTGAACCCGGCAACTGAGCCGCCCATCATCACCACAGCGGCGATCAAACTGAGTATTCAAACCCCTTCCTCAACAGCCTGCTAGAGACCGAGGGCGGTCAGTCCCGGATGGTCAGCAGGACGCGGTCCGGGGGCCGGCCAGTGGTATTTCCGCTCCGGCTCCTTGATCGGCAAATCGTTGATCGAGGCGTGACGCGCGCGCATCAGGCCGTGCTCGTCGAATTCCCAGTTCTCGTTGCCGCAGGAGCGAAACCAGTTGCCCGCATCGTCACGCCATTCGTAGGCGAAGCGGACCGCGATCCGGTTCTCGCGAAACGCCCATAATTCCTTGATCAAGCGGTAATCGAGTTCCCTGTTCCATTTACGGATGAGGAACTCGACGATCGCGGCGCGCCCGACGATGAATTCCGCGCGATTACGCCAGCGGCTGTTTTCGCTGTAGGCTTGGGCCACGCGATGCGGGTCGCGAGTATTCCAGGCGTCTTCGGCCATCCGCACCTTTTGCGCGGCGCTTTCGGCGTCGAACGGCGGAATCGGGAGACGAGTTGTCATGCGCGATTACCTCCTGGTTCAGTTTAATCCCAAATCCGGCCGCGCGGATCGCGGCGCCGCCATTTTCGCGCAATATGCTATAAGCGGGTCGGATCGGCCGGATGCGCGGCCGTCATTCAATCTCGCGAGGAGCGAATCCGCGATGGCAGAACATCCGCAGGCTTCGGCCAACGAACCCGCCGGCTACGATTGGAACGAACTCGTCGACGATTTGAACCGCCTGCTGCGGCTCAAGACGACTCCGATCGGCATGAAATTGTTCAAAACGGCCGGAGAAATGGAAGCGATTCCGAAAATCCGCCGGCCGAAATCGGTCCATACCACCGATCAGATCGTCGCGCAGGCCGCGCGCCTCGGCTTCACCATCGGCATCACGCAAAACGATCTCGTCGGCGCGCAATGCGGCGCCGTGATCGGACTGCATCCGCGCGACGAAGACTGGCTGTCGGGCCGCAACATGGCCGGCGTCTGGTACGAAACCATCAAGGATTCGTCGGCGCATCAGCATGCGATGGACACCCCGCCATACGGCGTCAACGAGGCGATGGCGGTGTCGCCGCTCGCGAGCGGCAGGCTCAATCCGCCCGACGTCTGCCTGATCTACGCTTCGCCCGGCCAGATGATCATCTTTATCAACGGCCTGCAGTGGTCGGGCTATAAGAAATTCGAGTGGGGCGTGGTGGGCGAATCGGCCTGCGCCGATTCGTGGGGACGCGCGCTCAAGACCGGCGAACCCAGCCTGTCGATTCCGTGTTTCGCCGAACGGCGCTACGGCGGCGTGCTCGACGACGAGATGCTGATGGCGCTGCCGCCGCGATATCTGCCCAAGGCGATCGAGGGGATGAAGCGGCTGGCGGCCAACGGTTTGCGCTATCCGATTCCGCAATACGGAATCCAGTCGGACGCGCGCGCCGGGCTTGCCGTCAGCTATGGATCGCCGAAGAAAGAATGAAGCCGCGGCGCCGCTTGTAAAAATCCTCCTTAAAAGCCATTTTGCCGTCGCCACGGCGCGCGCCGACGCCTCGCGCGAACGGCAGCCGGGCCGGCCTTTTTGAAATTTGAAAGGCGCGGCATCGAGATGTTCAAATCACGCTTGTTGTCCGCGATCATCATAATTTCCACGATCGGAGCGGCCGGCCGCGCCGCTTGCGCGGCGGCGCCCGACGCATCGATCGCTCCCGGCGCGCAAATCACGATGCGGAACTGGCAAAACTACCGCCAGTTCATGCCCTAAGGAATGCAATCGCTGTTCGAGGGAAAGTACCACTGGAAAATGCCGTCCGACGTGCAAATCAACGTCGGACCAACAGTCGTTCATCCGCTGCCGAAGAACTATGTGGCGGCGACTGAGAAATTTTCGCCGCAAGTGAGAATCGCCAACCTGCCGGACGGCGGGCTGACGGTCGAGAACTATCAAGGCGGCATGCCCTTTTCCGGCCCCGCCGAACCCCAGCGCGCGTGGAAGATAATGACGGACGTGTGGTACCGCTACCTGCCGCACATCTTCGTCGATACCTATGGCACCGGCTGCATGCAGAACGCCTATGGCAGCGTCAATTGCACGGCCGATGAAATCGTAGCCAAGCAGTTGAGCTTCAACACTGATCCCGGAATTCCCGCGACGATTTCCGGGGCCGGCGACAAATACTATACGGAATGGATCATGACGCTGGAGCCGGAGAACGAACGCTACAGCGCGAGCCTGGTCATCTCGTACGACGATCCGGGCAAATCGCAAGACGTATATGTATTCATTCCGGCGCTGCGCCGCTCGCAGCGGGTCTCGACGGCGGCGCGCTGCACGCCGTATCCGGGCACGGACGCCACCTCCGACGATTACAGGTTCGGCCTCAATGCGAATATCACCGAGATGCGGGCGGCCGATCTCGGCGACCGGAAAATTCTTGGGATGATCGACGCGGCGCCGCCGCCCACGCGCTTTCCCGACGGCTACGACATGCCGCTGGGATGGCCCAAGCCGGCGTGGGGAAGTGGCAGCTGCGCGACGTTTATACGATCGACGTGCGCAAAATTCCCTCGCTCGCGAAGGGATATTGCTATGGCCGGCGCGTGATGTACGTTGACAAGGCGTCGTTCGCGCCGCTCTGGGAAGATCTTTACGACACGAATCTTCAGCCGTGGAAATTCTACGCGGTGTTTCTGAACTCCCGCGACGTTCCGGGCGTCGGCCCCGTGGACAGCAACGGCTCGGCGGTCGAGGCCTTCTGGGATATCCAGAACAACCACTCGACGTTCTTCTGCGATCCCGGCCAGGGACATCCGTTCTACGTGAACGAACAGGCGCCGGAGCAGTATCAGGACGTAACGAGGTATTCGACCGCGAGCGGCCTCGACATGATCATGCGGTAGTCAGCGCGAATCGCGCGGCGGACGGGAGATTGGTTGGAGGCGGCGATCGGATTCGAACCGATGCATGGAGGTTTTGCAGACCTCTCCCTTAACCACTTGGGTACGCCGCCCCAATCTAGGCGTTTTTCCCGCAGGGGAGGGTCAGGCTAGCACGGCCCTCCGGGGCCATCAATTATGCGCGCCGGCGGCGTCCTTCACGACCATCTTGAGCGCGCATCCACCGGGCGCTTCGCCGTAACAAAGATCGCGCACGACGCCCGGCGTGAATCGCGGATTTTCGCTCGCGCGCGCGGCGCAAATCCAATGATCGCCCGCCCGGTACATCCCAACGGCGTACCACTGCCCCGCTTGAAGCGAACCGCTGTCGGAGCCGCCGATCGTGCGCGTGTCGTACACCGTGAACCCGTCGTGCCCGCCGTCGAGATCGAAGCGCATGAAGAGCATCACCCAGCGCTCGCCGCCGCGGTTCGTCGCCGTCCAGGTCATCGGATTGCTCGATGAGAACACGGGTTTGTCGCGGCACAGCCACGGACGCGGTTCGGTCGCGCCCGCCGCCGCGGCGGCGGCCACGACCATAATCGCGGCGGCGAACGACAATCCGAAGCGCAGTATCGATTCAAGCTTTCGCATCTTCAACATCCGAATTTCCGCGCGCCGCGAATTCGCGCGCCTTAATTTGCCGTCCCGCCGATTTCGATAATCCGGCCGACGATCGCGCCGAGGTTCCCGTCCTTGGGCGTGAAGACGGCGCGCACGCCGAGCGCGCGCAGCTTTTCGCGATCGTCTTCCGGAATAATTCCGCCCATCACCACTTTGACGCCGTCAGCGCCGCGTTCGCGCAGCATCGCGAAGGTCTCGCGCGCAATCTCCAAATGGGCGCCCGCGAGACTCGAAATCGCAAGCACGTCGGCGTCTTCCTGCAGCGCGGCCTCGACCAGTTGCGCGGGCGTTTGCTTGAAGCCGGCGAGGATCACCTCCATCCCGGACTGCATGCAGGCCTGCGCGAGCAGTTTGACCGCATTGATATGGCCGTCGAGGCCAGCTTTGCCGAGCGCGACGCGGAGTTTGCGCGGCGCGGCGGGAACGTCGAAGCGGACGACGGCCGCGGCGCGATCCAGAATCGGCGGCGTGTAGCGCCCGCGCGTCGCGCGTTCGATCGCGCCGGTCCATTCGCCGGCCGTGCCGCCGGCGCGCGCGAGCTCAAGCGTCGCCGGCATAATCGGCGCGCCCGCCGCGGCGGCCTTTCCGAGCGCTTCGAGCGCGTTCGCCACGGCGCCTTGATCGCGCCCCGCGCGCCATTCGCGCAGCTCGGCGATTCGCTCGCGCTCGAGCGACGGATAATCCGGATGGCCGATCGCGGCGGCGGGCGGAGCGAGGCCGATTTGGCCGGTGAATGCGTTGACGCCGACCTGCACGATTTCGCCCGCTTCGAGCCGGCGCTGGCGCTCGGCCAGCGCGCGGGTCAATTCCGTGCCGATGAGGCCGATCGCCTTGGCGTAGCCGGCCTCGCGCAGCCGCATCGCGATTTCGCGCGCCCGTCCGGCGGTCGCTTCGGTTAGCGCCTCGATCACCTTGCTGCCCTCGAAGATATCGCCGTAATCCGCGATTCCCGTCTCGTGCATCAGCACCTGCTGCGTGCGCAATCCGATCAGTTGCTCGGCCTGATCGGGCAGCGCCAGCGCCTCGCGAAAGCCGGGCAACTGGAGCGCGTTGACGCGCGCGCCGGCCGAGAGCACGACCGGCAACGCCTCGTATGCGATCCGGATAATGTTCACTTCCGGCTGCTGTTCGGTGAGCGTCAGCGAGCGCACTTGGCATCCGGCGCGGAAGGCGACGTCCGCGATGCCGTACTCGCTCGCGCACAAATCGCGCCACAGCCTGAAGTAGGCTCGGATCTTCGCGATTTCGGGCGCAAGCTCGATTCCGCTATTGATGAAGAACGAGATGCGCCGGACGGTGCGCTCGAAATCCTCGGCGCCGAGCGACGGCCGGATCGCGTCGAGGATCATCAGCGCGTTGCCGAAGGCATAGCCAATCTCCTCGGCGGGTCCCGCGCCGCTTTCCATGTAGTGATAGCCGCAGCAATTGATCGGGTTCCAGTTCGGCGCCTGCTCGACCGCGAACTTGATCAGCTCCGCGGAAATCCGCAACGAAACCTCGGGCTGGAAAATCGAGGTCCCGCGCGCGACATATTCCTTGAGCAAATCGTTTTGCGTGGTCCCGCGCAGCTCCGTCCATGCCACGCCCTTCCGTTCGGCGACCACCAGATAAAGCGCGAGCAGGAACGGCGCGGTCGCGTTGATCGTCATCGAGGTGTTGATCTGGGCCAGAGGAATGCCCTCGAACAGCCGCTCCATGTCCTGCCAATGACAGATCGAAACGCCGGCCTTGCCCACTTCGCCGCGGGCGACTTCGGCGTCGGGGTCGAAACCGTTCTGGGTCGGCAAATCGAAAGCGATCGAAAGGCCGCGCTGGCCTTCGCGCAGATTATTGAGGAAACGGCGGTTCGCCTGCCGGGCGTCGCCGAAGCCGGCGTAAGTGCGGATAATCCACGGTTCGCGCGGCTGCTTCGCGCCGCTTTCGGGTTTGCGCTTGCTCTCGGCCATTCGCTCCTCCGGCGCCGGAACGGTCACGCGGCGCCGTGCGTTTCACATCGATCAAAAGGGTAATGGCGCCGGCGTTTCAATGCCAGACGGCTCCCGCCGCGCCGCGACCCGCGACGGTCAGGCGGGCGCCGCCGTTCCGGCCGCGTCGCCTGCGAGCGGAAGTTCGGCCGCGAGCCGCCGGGCAAGATCGTCGTAAAGTTCGACTCCGGCCCGTCCGCGCCGCTCGGCCACTTCGATCACGCCGCAAGCGAGGCGGCGGCGCAGCAATTCGAGCGCGCGCCGGTCGCGCGTGCGGCGGCGAATATCGCCGCGCGCGATTTCGGCCAGATCCTCGATGTCGCTCAGCGCCGGATCGCGTTCGCCGAGGCGGGCGGCCCGCGCGATATCGGCGGCGGTGAAGCGGGCGTCGCTCGCGCGGTTGAAAAAGACGGCCGCCAGCTTGATCTGAAGCGCCGCGACCGCGTGGCCGATCTCCAGCGTCTCGGCGACGGCGAGCGGCTCGGCGGTCGTGACGGCGACGATCGCGCAGCGTTCCAAATCGCTCAGCAGCGCGGCGATATTGCGCGCTTCGGTCCCCGCGACGCTCTCGCCGAAGGCGCCGCCGGCGGCGAACGGAGTGCGGATCATGCTGAGCGCCTGTCCGCTCGCGGGCGCGTCGAAGATCACAAGCTCCCACGGCTTGAGCGGCGCTTTGCGCCGTTCGATTTCGTGGCAGACCTTGCCCATCATCGTGAGTTCCCGCACCGCCGGCGCGGCGTGCACGAAATATTGGTAGATGCGGGTGCTGAAGACCGCGCGCAGGACGGCGCGCGGCGCGACGAAGCTCAAATATTGCTCGAGCGATTCCTGACCGCCCAGCATCATGGCGCTCAGATTCGGCGCGAGTTCCTGCGGATCGAAGCTGGGCCGGCCGCCCCACGCGCCGGCGATCGGGGCGCGCGGATCGGCCTCGATTATCAACGTGCGCCGGCCGCCTCTGGATGCTGTCAGCGCGACCGCCGCGGCGACGGCGCTGCGGCCAACGCCGCCCTTGCCGAGCATCACGAGCAACCGACGGCGCATCAGGTTCGCGATCATGGCGCTATTCGCAGGAATCGGTTTTGTGCGCCGGATACGGACGCGGACGCCAATCCGGCCGCGCCGCGCCTACCAGCGGATCAGGTTGGCGCCCCAGGTCAGGCCGCCGCCGCAGGCGTTCAGCAGCACCAAATCATTGTCGTGAATCCGACCTGATTCGATCGCTTCATCGAGCGCGATCGGCACCGACGCCGCCGAGGTGTTGCCGTAGCGATCGACGTTCGTGAAAACCTTCTCCTGATCGATCCCGAGGCGCTGGCCGACCGCGCTGATGATGCGCAGGTTCGCCTGATGCGGGATGATCAGCGAAATATCGTCGAGCGACACGCCCGCGCGTTCGACCACTTTGCGGGTGATATCCTCAAGGCTCTTGACGGCGATCTTGAACAGTTCGGGACCCTTCATCTTGATCGCGTCGTTCTGATTGGTCCGCGCCTCGGCGTCGATCGGCGACTGGATGCCGCGATTGCGCACCGACAGCAAATCCCAGTGCTGGCCCGCCGATCGCAACATGCTGCCGAGCACGCCGCGCTGGCCGGGCTCGCTGACCATCACCGCCGCGCCGGCGCCGTCGCCGAAGAGCACGGCGGTCGATCGATCGTTCCAATCCACCATGGTCGAGAGCGCGTCGGCGCCGATCAGCAGCACCCGGCTCCATTCGCCCGCGCGCATCGTCGCATCCGCCACGCTCAGCGCATAGATGAAGCCCGAGCAGGCCGCGGCGACGTCGAAGGCGGGAATTGAAGTCAGGCCGAGCCGATGCTGGAGCTGGCAGGCGAAGGAGGGAAAACCGAAATCCGAAGAAACCGTGCCGACGATAATCGCCTCGAGGTCCTCAGGCTTCATTCCGGCGCGCGCGAGCGCTTCGCGGCTGGCGCGTTCCGCCACCTCGACCAGCGACTCGCCGGTGCAGAGCGCGTAGCGCTGCGCGATGCCGGTACGGGTGCGGATCCATTCGTCCGACGTGTCCATCCGCCGCTCGAGTTCCTGGTTGCTGATAACCGTGCGGGGAGTGGCGCGCCCGGTTGCGACAATTCTCGAGCCCATGCTTGCGACCGCTATTTTCCATCCGCGGGCCGGAAGGCCAACGTGGTGTTGGTCCCGCCGAAACCAAACGAATTGTTGAGCGCGACCCGGATCTGTTTCGCCCGCGCCTGGTTCGGCACGTAGTCGAGATCGCATTCCGGATCGGGGTATTCGTAGTTGATCGTCGGCGGCATCATTTCATTCGCGATCGTCAGCACGGTGAACACCGACTCGATCGCGCCGGCCGCTCCGAGCGCATGGCCGGTCATCGATTTGGTCGAGCTGACCGCAAGCCGCGCCGCGTGCTCGCCGAAAACGCGCTTGATCGCCTGCGTTTCGGCGATATCGCCCTGCGGCGTGGAGGTGCCGTGGGCGTTGATATAATCGACTTCGGCCGGATCGATGCCGCCATCCTGGAGGCATCGGCGCATGCAGCGCGCAGCGCCCTGCCCGTCCGGCGACGGCGAAGTTATATGGTAGGCGTCGGCGTTGGCGAAATAACCGACGATTTCGGCCAGGATCTTCGCGCCGCGTTTGAGCGCCGACTCGCGTTCTTCAAGAATCAGACTTGCGGAACCTTCCGCCATCACGAAGCCGTCGCGCTCGCGGTCGAACGGGCGGCTTGCCGCGGTGGGATTGTCGTTGCGCGTCGATAGCGCACGCATCGCGACAAAGCCGCCGATCCCCAGGGGCGTAATCGCCGCTTCCGCGCCGCCGGTAATCGCGGCGTCAAGATAGCCCGCACGGATCATCCGATACGCTTCGCCGATAGCGTGACTGCCAGACGCGCAGGCGCTGGTGGTGGAGAAGTTGGCGCCGCGGGCTCCATAACGGATCGAGATTTGGCCGGGCGCGAGATTTGAAATCAGCTTGGGAATAAAGAACGGCGTGAGCCGCTTGAGCCGGCTGTCGAGAAAAATAAGATGGTTTTCCTCGATCGTCAGCAACCCGCCAATCCCGACGCCGACCAGCACGCCGATATTGTCGGCGTTGTCCTCGCTGATTGGCAGGCCCGATTGACGCATCGCCTGCTCGGTGGCGCCCATCGCATACTGGATAAAGAGGTCCATCTTGCGGACGTCTTTTTTCTCGATCCAGTCGAGCGGGTTGAAATCCCGCACTTCGCCCGCGATTCGGGTGGGAAAATCTTCAAGCTCGAAACGATCGATCGGTCCGATCCCGGACCGCCCGGCCATCAGGGCTTCCCAATTCTTCTCGACGCCGGTACCCAGAGGCGTCACGAGGCCCACCCCGGTCACGACCACTCGGCGGTCAAAGTTCCTTGTCATAGCTGGCGCGCGTCTTCCTCCGTGAGCGCATCTCGACTTAATTTATCAGACCGATTCGGCGAAAACACGCCGGTCCCGGCCGGCGATACACAACCTGCGATGGAGCGCCGATGTTTCGGACCGGCACGAGCATGCCTGTTGGAACGCGGGATCGCATCATTTGGCGGCAAGCGCCGTTTTGACGATTTCGCTCGCCAGCTTGCCGTCGAGCGCCGCGCCGAAGCGATCGCGCAGCGCTTTCATCAGCGGACCGATTTGAGTTACGCCGGCGCCAATCTGTTCAACGACGAAAGCGCGAACTTCATCGGCGCCGATCGCGACGGGCAGATAGCCGTCAAGAATTTTCGCCTCGCCTTCATTTTGCTCGATAAGATCGGCGCGCGCGGCCTTGCGTGCGAATTCGAGCGCTTCGTCGCGCCGCGCCCGTTCACGCTTGATGATCTGAACGATCTCGGCTTCGTTGGCCTCCCGCCGGAGATCTTTTTCAAGCCGGGTGACTTCGGCAAGCACGCCGCGCACCGTCATCAGGCGCAGCTTGTCGCCGCTTTTCATCGCGGCTTTTAGGTCATCCTGCAATTTAGCCTTCACTCGCTTTTTCCTGCCTTATCCATCAATAAAAAGCTACATCGTTCAAATCGTCGCTGATTTCAAAACGAGCGGACCTGGATGAGTTTAGCCCGCCGAACCGATCGCGCAAAGCTCGATCGCGCCACGCCGGCGCACATCGCGACGTTCGCGGAACGGCCGGAGATTCGCCGATCAACGCGACGAATCGACGATGGCGTCCGATTACGATTTACGAGCAACTCATCAAGCTCCGGCGGATAATTTGAAATTGGATGGAAAGCAGAAAGCGGAAAGCCAACCAACCCGGCGTTAGGGCCGGGTGGTAAATCAGCGAGGAGAGACCAAGATGAGAATGGCGGAAAAGCTCAGAATTCTGACGCTTGCCGCACTCGTGCTGTGCGTGGCCAACGGCGTCGCGCGGGCGCAGGATTACCAGCCCCCCGAACCGATGCAAAAGTGGCTTCAGAACACTGCGCATCAGGGAACGATTCAGCCGGGCGCGACGATCACGGCGCAAAACTGGCAGCAGTACAAAGACTTCATGCCGCTTGGGATGCAGGGCCTGTTTGCCGGATCGTATTTCTGGAAGATGCCCGCCGATGTGCAGATTTCGGTGCGCGCAACCAAGATTTATCCCCTGCCGAAGGGTTACGTCGAAGCGACCGAGCAGTTCGGCACGCAGACCCGCGTCGTCCATATGCCGAACGGCCACAACGACGTGCAGGGCTACGTCGCCGGACGGCCATTCCCGAATCCGCAGGAACCGGACAAAGGCTATAAGATTCTGGCCAACGTCTGGTTCGCCTATCTGCCACACCTGTACGTCAACACGCCGCAGAATATGGCGAGCAGCTGCACTCAGGACCGCTTCAACAACATCTCCTGCTCGAAGATCATCTTCGTCTATCGCCAGGTCGGCTATAACACCGACCCCGGAGTGCCGCGCGATGAGCCGCAGGCCAATGACGTCTGGTACACCGAATGGCTGATGCTTGAAGAGCCCGAGCAGTCGAAGTACACCGCCAACCTGCTCATCTTCCACAAGAACAACGAATTGCCGCAGGACAGCTACGTCTTCGTGCCCGCGCTGCGCCGTTCGTTGCGATTGGCGGTAAGCGCGCGCTGCGCCCCGGTCGCGGGCAGCGACTTCGTGCAGGACGACTACAACACCAAGGGCTTCAATGGCGGCCTTGCGCTGTTCAACGCGAAATACCTCGGCACGCGCAAAATCCTTGCGCTCGGCAACGATTACGCCAACGTGACCGGCGATTTTCCGAACAACTGGGATATGCCGCTCGGATGGTCCAAGGCCGACTGGGGGCCGTATGAACTGCGCCCCGTCGATATTATCGACGTGCGCCGCGTCCCTTCCGAAGCGGCCGGCTACTGCTACGGCAGCCGGATCATGTACGTCGATCAGGCGTACACCTATGGCGACTGGATTGAGGTTTACGACAGCAATCTACAGCTATGGAAGATGTACGGAGGCGGCGCGGCGCATGTCGTCAACGTGCCGCAAATCGGCCGCGTCGTGACCAACTCGGTCGTTTCGACCGCGTGGGACATCCAGAACGATCACGCCAGCTACTTCTCGAGCATCGACAAGGCCGGGCACGATCCGTACTTCAATCAGGACGCGCCCAAAGAGTACCAGGATTTCACCCGGTACAGTTCGCCGGCGGGCCTGATGCAGATCATGCGCTGATCCGAATCAGTCGAGCGGAGGCGGCTGCGGCCGCTCCCACATCTTGCGGCGTGACTCCCCGCTTCGTTAAGAGTGACAGCAGGCGGCGCGGCGCGGGCATGCGGAGGCGGCGATTCGGAACCATCGCGGGACGCGATTAAAGACTTCCAACCTCGCCTTTTGTGTTATATCTTACCGCCGCCCTCGGAACCGAGGATCGAGTCCGCCAAGGAGAAGCCCTATGAAATTCACGTGGTTCCACCTGATGCCGTACCGCTATCTGCCCGACGGCTTCAAGGACAAATATCGCAGCGTATGGGTGGATATTCCACGCAATCTCTACGATCCCAAAATCGGCCATCGGCTGTACAACGACTATCTCGATCAGCTTGAACTGGCGGACCGTCTGGGCTTCGACGGTCTCGGCGTCAACGAGCATCATCAGAACGGCTACGGGCTGATGCCTTCGCCGAATATCATGGCGGCCGCGATCTCGCGGCGCACGCGCAACGCCGCGCTGGTGGTGCTGGGCAACTCGATCGCGCTCTACAATCCGCCGATCCGGGTCGCCGAGGAGTTCGCGATGCTCGACGTGATCAGCGGCGGGCGGCTGGTCGCGGGCTTTCCGGTCGGCACCTCGATGGACGTGAATTTCTGCTACGGCGAAGTGCCGGCGACGATCCGCGAAAAATATTACGAGGCGCACGACCTGATCCTGCGCGCCTGGAACGAGCCGGACGTTTTCGCCTTCAACGGCAAATTCACCAAGCTGCGCTACGTCAACCTGTGGCCGAAGCCGCTCCAGCAGCCCCGTCCGCCAATCTGGATTCCAGGCGGCGGCTCGGTCGAAACCTGGGACTTCTGCGCCGACCACGGCTATCAGTACAGCTTCCTCTCCTACTTCGGCTACAAAGCCGGCAAAAAGGTGGCCGACGGCTACTGGAACGTGATGGCCAAAAAGGGCAAGGAGATGAATCCCTACAGCCTTGGCTTCGCGCAGGTGATCGCGGTCGCGAACACCGACAAAGAGGCCGAGGAACTCTACGCGCCCCACATGGACTACTTCTACAACCGCTGCCTGCACGTCTACAACGGCTTCGCCGACGCGCCCGGCTATCGCACGCCGAGCACGATCCGCGCGGGTATCGTGGCGCAGGTCGGCAAGGAGGCGGCGCTCAGGCGCGAGGGTCTGACCTGGAATGACTTCCTCGAACAGGGCTATATCATCGCCGGTTCGCCGAAGACCGTCCGCGAACGGCTGACCGAGGCGATGAAGAGCCTCAACTGCGGCCATCTGATGATGCTGCAGCAGATCGGCTCGATGCCGCCCGAGTTGGTGCGGATGGGCATGGAACTGTTCGCCCGCGAGGTCATGCCGCACATGCGCGGATTGTGGCCGAATTTCGAGGACAAATGGTCGCCGAACCCGATGCCGGAGCCGGAGCGCGCGATGCCCGCGCCGATCGACCTGCGGCGCATCGAGACCAACGGCAAGACCGTCCACGCGGCGAGTCCGGCCGCGCATGAAAGCCGGAGCGCGAAGTAGGCATGAAAACGACTCACAAAATCCGCGACGGCAAGTTTTCCGTCGAAACCTGGGAATTCGGCTCCGGCGAGCCGCTGCTCTTTATCCATGGCGCGGGCGGCCTGACCGGCTTCGACCCGTTCCTCGAAGAGTTGGGCAAGGATTTTCGCGTAATCGCGCCGCATCTGCCGGGCTACGGCGAAAGCACGGGCGGCGAACTGATTGAAGACGTGGTGGATGCGGCCCTGTTCTACCATCAGTTGATGGACGAACTGGGCATCCCGAGCGCCCACATCGTCGGCCATTCGATGGGTGGGATGCTGGCGGCGGAAACCGCGGCGCTGGACGTTCATCGCGCGAAAAAGCTGGTGCTGGCGGATGCGGCCGGCTTCTGGCTGAACGAACATCCGATACCCGACTTCTTCGCGCTCGACCTGAGCGAGTTGGGATCGTATCTGTTCCACGATCCGAAGTCGCCGATCGCGCAGCTTTTCCTCGCGATTCCCGACGATCCCGAGCAGTTGGTCGAGATGTACGTCGAGCGCACCAAGCGGCTCGCGATGGCGTCGAAGTTCCTGTGGCCGATTCCCGATCGCGGGCTGAAAAAACGGGCGCATCGGATCGCCGCGCCGACGCTGCTGTTATGGGGCGAATCGGATCGGCTGGTGCCGCCGATCTATGCGGGCGAGTTCGCCAAGCGGATCAAGAACACCAAAACTGAGATGCTCAAGGCGGCGGGCCATATGCCGATGTACGAGCAGCCGGAAGCGTTCATCGCGGCGGTGCGCGGCTTCCTCAAGAGCTGATCGCCCAATCTGGCGACCGAACTACAACGGCGGCGGAGCCATCACGGCCCCGCCGCCGTTTTTTTGCGCACAGCCATCATCGTGTTCTATTCCATCTACCCAAATAGCAGTGCGGTTTTGCTAATATCCGCCCATGCCGCTTTCCTGGAACGAAATCCGCCAACGAGCAATCGCGTTTTCGAAAGAATGGACTGGAGCCAAGAGGGAGAGCGCTGAAAAGCAAACCTTCTGGAATGAATTCTTCGGCGTGTTCGGTATCCGACGACGTGTCGTGGCGAGTTTTGAAGAACCGGTCAAGAAAATCTCGGGCGAATACGGCTACATCGATCTGTTCTGGTCTGGCATCGTGCTTGTCGAGCACAAGAGTTTCGGCAAGAGCCTGAGCAAGGCGGAATCGCAAGCGTTCAGTTACATTCAAGACCTCGCGCGTGAAGGTCGGACGGACGAATCACCGCGCTATTTAATCGTCTCAGATTTCGCGCGAATCGCGTTGCACGATCTCGAACCGGACGACGGCGGCGCGGGACATCCTGACGTTCGCCAGAGCGCCAGTTTTGAATTTCCACTATCTGAGTTTCACAAGTATATCCATCTTTTCGCGTTCATTCCCGGCTATAAACAGCACAAATTCGAAGAGCAAGATCCAATTAATATCCGCGCGGTCGAGATTTTAGGCCGCCTTCATGACACGCTTGAAGCGGGTGGATATTCGGGACATAAGCTTGAGCGGTTTCTCGTTCGCATCCTCTTTTGCCTGTTCGCCGAAGACACCGGCATCTTCGAGCGAGAAGCGTTCAGGCTCTATCTGCTGAACCGCACCGCCGAAGACGGCTCCGATCTCGGTTTGCACCTGGCGCGTCTCTTCGAGGTGCTAAATACGCCGCCCGACGAACGCCAGGCGAATTTGGACGAGTCACTCGCCGCTTTCCAATACGTTAATGGCGATCTCTTTGCCGAAAATTTAGGCTTCGCAGATTTCAACCGCGACATGCGAAACGCTCTGCTCGCCTGTACGCGCTTCGATTGGTCGCGCATCTCACCGGCTATTTTCGGCTCGCTGTTTCAGGCCGTGATGGAGCCGAAAGAGCGGCGGCAAATCGGCGGACATTACACCAGCGAGCGCGACATTCTCAAAGTAATCCGTTCACTTTTCCTCGACGATCTGCGCGCGAAATTTGAGCGCGTCAAAAACAGCAAGGCGGAACTTAGGCGCTTTCATCAGGAGATCGCACAACTACGTTTCCTCGATCCCGCATGCGGCTGCGGAAATTTTCTGGTCATCACATACCGCGAGTTGCGGCTGCTGGAAATCGAAATCCTGAAGCAGCTTTACGGCGAACAAAGAGCGCTCGATCTCGAACGGCCGTCAATTATCGACGTGGATGCATTTTATGGCATCGAGATCAGCGAATGGCCGGCGCGCATCGCCGAAGTCGCAATGTGGCTGATGGACCATCAGATGAACAATTTGCTCTCCGAAGCGTTTGGCCAATATTACGCGCGCCTGCCTTTGACTAAATCGCCGTCGATCACGTGTGGCAACGCTCTCCGGACCGACTGGAAAGAAATCATTCCGCCTAGCCAATGCCATTACATACTCGGCAATCCACCCTTTGTGGGAAAGCAATTTGCAACTGCCGACCAGAAAGCCGATATGAAAATTGTCTGTGGAAAAATCAACGGCGGTGGAGTTCTCGATTATGTTACCGCATGGTACATCAAGGCGGGCGAATATATTCAAGACACGCAGATTTTGGTCGCATTCGTTTCGACAAACTCGATAAGCCAAGGTGAGCAAGTCGGGATTCTTTGGAGCGAACTCTTCAAACGGTATCATTTGAAAATCCGTTTTGCTCATCGAACTTTCGCGTGGGCGAGCGAAGCGCGCGGCAAAGCCCACGTTCACGTTATCATTATCGGTTTCAGCGCTTGCGACGGAGATGAGAAGAGCATCTATGATTACGAAGCCGACGCGGAACGGGCGCACGTCACTTTAGTCAGAAACATCAGTCCCTATCTCGTCGAAGGGAGCGACGTAGTTGTACTTTCGCGTTCCAGTCCAGTATCGCCAGTTCCAGAAATTGTCTTTGGAAATATGCCTAACGACGGCGGGCATCTCTTACTGACTGATTTGGAAAAAGAGAAGCTTATCAATAGTGAGCCTGATTCCTTGAGATTCATTCGACCGTTTATTGGCGCGCAGGAATTCATCAATGGAGCGCGGCGCTGGTGTCTTTGGCTCAAAGACGCTTCACCCACCGAAGTTCGCGCGCTACCCGAAGTGATGAAGCGAGTCGAAGCGGTGAAGGAGCGCCGCCTCGCGAGTCCCCGAGAAACAACGCGAGCACTAGCTATGGCACCGACATTATTCGGTGAGATCCGTCAGCCTGATGAGCAATACCTTTTAATTCCTTCTGTCTCGTCTGAAACACGCCGTTACATCCCGATCGGTTTCATGCCGCCGAGCACTATTGCCAGCAACCTTTGCTTTTGGTCCCGCGTGCCACGCTTTACCATTTTGGCGTTCTTTCCTCAGCTATTCATATGGCGTGGGTAAAACAAGTCTGCGGTCGCCTAGAGTCCCGCTATCGATATTCTAACACGCTTGTTTACAATAATTTTCCGTGGCCACAAGCGCCAACGTCTAAGCAGGTCGCCGCAGTTGAAACCGCCGCACGAGCGGTTCTGGATGCGCGCGAGGCATTTCCCAACGCGACGTTGGCCGACCTTTACGATCCCCTGACCATGCCGTCGATTCTCGTCAAGGCGCATGCTGAGTTGGACCGAACCGTCGATCTCTGCTATCGCCCGCAGCGCTTCGAGAGCGATCGCCAACGAGTCGAATTTCTCTTTGCGCTGTACGACAAACTCGCTGCGCCGCTCGCGTTTCCGACAAAGAAAGGTCGACGAAAGGGTCGCTCAAAACTAGGAGCCTGATTAACAAAATCAGCGCACTTGAGCGTTACTAGCGGTTACGGCAGGCGGCGCGACCTTATACCCCGGCGGGTAGAGGCGGTAGCAGAGCAGGTAGACGACCACGCCGGTGATCGAGACGTACATCCAGATCGGCCAGGTCCAGCGCGCGATCTTGCGATGGCGAGCGAAATTGCCGCGCAGCGCCCGCCACAGCGTGATCAGCGCCAGCGGCACGATCGCCGTGGCGAGAATGATGTGCGAAATCAGGATGCTGAAATAGACCGGACGGATCGCGCCCCGCCCCTGAAAACGCACGTCGCCGACGTGATAGTGATAGGTCGCGTAGGAGATGAAGAAAATCGCCGAGACCGTGAAGGCGCTCAACATGCAGGCGCGATGCGCTCGAATCCAGCGCATCCGGATAAATACGAATCCGGCCAGCAGCAGGATCGCGGCGATACTGTTCAGAACCGAATTGAGCGGGGCGAGCGAATAGTACGAAAACGTCATCGTTAGTAAAGGCGCGGCGGAGCGCGATGGAAAGATTCTACGCGGATGGCGCGCCGGGGCAAAAAGAATCGGCGGACCGCAATCGCGGCCCGCCGATTTCATTTGCGAATTATGCCCGCCGCCGTATCACGCGGAGGCGCGGCCGTTGCGCAGCAGCCGGCCCGGCAGCGGACCGTCCGCCGCCATCATGTCGCGGCCCTCGCGGCGCAGGAGCGAGCCGTTGACGATCACGGCGTCTATTCCGGCCGCTTCGGAAACCAGCCGGTCAGCGCCCTTCGGCAGGTCGTGCACGCGGCGCAACCGGCCAGCGGAAATCTTGTCGGGATCGAACACCACCACGTCGCCCGCCAGTCCGGTTTCGAGACGGCCGCGATCGCTGATATTGAAGACGCTCGCCGGACGCGCCGTGAGCATCCAGATCGCCTTTTCGAGCGTCAGCGCGTTGCGCTCGCGCACCCAGTGGCCGAGCAGGTAGGTCGAGTAGCAGGCGTCGCATAGCTGGCTGGCGTGCGCGCCCGCGTCCGACAGGCCGATAACGGTGCTGGGCGACTTGAGCAGGTCCAGCACCTCCTGCTCTTCGTAGTTGAAAATCGCGAAACGGAAACGCGCTTCGAGCCGGTTCTCGATCGACAGGTCGAGCACGAAATCGATCGGATCGGCGTTGCGCTCGCGCGCGACCTCGGCGACGTTGCGCTCCTCGAGCGACGGATCGCTCGGGCAATGCGAAATCCACGCGCGCTCCCAGCGGTCGTGGTATTTGACGTCGGCGCCCGAACCGGCCTTGGCTTTGAACCTGGCGCGGAATTCGGGGTCGCGGTAGATGCGAATCTTGCTCTCGATATCGCGCGCGGCGGAGACCGGCGCGAACACCGACGACATCCCTTCAAAGATGAACGGCTCCTTGAAGGTCAGCTCGAAATTGAGCGGCCGGCAGGCCACCTGCGGGATGATCGGCAAGCCCTGACGGGCCAGTTCCTCGGATTGCGCGAGCATCCGGCGATGGCCGTCGTTGCTGCCGGTCATTCCGGCGAGCAGTGCGGTCCAGGTAATCGGCACGCCGGTTTCTTTCGCGATTTCAGCCATTTCGCCGAGAAACAGCTCGCGGCCGACGGCGGTTTGCACGACGCCGCTGCCGGCCTCGCGCAGGGCGCCGATGAGCGTCTTGATTTCGTCGAGCGTGGCCTTGCGGCTGGCGACCGGCTTGCCGCCGTAGCCGACATGGGTGACGGCCTTCGAGGTGGCGAAGCCGACGGCGCCGGCCTTGATCGCGTTTTTGACGATCGCGCGCATCTTGGCGATTTCGTCTTCGGTGGCGGCGCGCTCGGTCGCCTCCTCGCCCATCACGTACATGCGCAGCGCGGTATGGCCGATCTGCGCCGCGCAGTTGATCGCGGTGCCGCGCTGTTCGATCGCGTCAAGGTACTGCTCGAAGGTCTCGAAGGGCCAATCGTAGCCGAGGCCGCCTTCGAGCGCCTCTAGGCTCATGCCTTCGACCTTCTCCAGCGTGCGCATGATCAGCCCGCGATGCTCCGGGCGGGTGGGCGCGACGGTAAAGCCGCAGTTGCCCATCACGACCGTGGTCACGCCGTGCCATGGCGAGATGGTCATCATGCGGTCCCACAGAAGCTGAGCGTCGTAATGGGTGTGAATATCGACGAAGCCGGGCGCGACCACGCGGCCTTTGGCGTCGATGGTTTCGGCGGCGCGGCCTGTGACCTTGCCGAGCGCGGCGATTTTGCCGTCCTTGAGGGCGACGTCGCCGGCATAGCCGGGACGGCCTGTGCCGTCGATGATGGTGCCGCCAGTGATTTTCAGATCGAAGTCCATCGTATGGTTCTCCGTCTCCGGCGTAGCCGGGATGCGATTAGTTAGTCTGGCTCCGCAAGCGCGTCGCGGGCCTGAATGAAAAGTTTAACAAGTAATGCTTATCGTATGGGAGGGCGTCGGGTAAAGCTCCGGCGAGACGCGCCGAGAGCGGATTGAGCGGCGAAAGCGCGAGTTTTAGTTTGAATTTAGGGCTATATTATGGTTAGTTCATGAATGAGAGCTTAACTCTGGGGGCCGCGAGCAAAATCACGCGGCGGACCCCGACTACGGAGGGCCTTTGATGGAGAAGCCAATCATATCAGCGGACTCGCATATCACCGAGCCGCCCGGCTGTTACATCGACCATATCGATCCGAAATTTCGCGAGCGGGCGCCGCACATGATTCACGACGACAAGCTCGGCGACATTTTCGTAATCGAGGGGATGAACAAACCGATTCCGATGGGCTTGGTCGCGGCCGCCGGCCAGGACGCGGCGGATCTCAAGATATTCGGCGCGAAGTTCGAAGATCTGCATCGGGGCGGATGGGATCCCGAGGCGCGGATGGCCGATCAGGTGCGCGACGGCGTCGCCTGCGAAGTCATTTACCCGACCGTCGGCATGATGCTCTGCAACCATCCCGATTACGACTACAAGAAGGCCTGCTTCGACGCCTACAACCGCTGGATCGCGCAGTATTGCGCGGCGCATCCGGACCGCCTGATCGGGCTTGGACAGACGGCCATGCGCTCGGTCGAGGAGGGAATCGACGACCTGCGCCGGATGAAAGAGATGGGCCTGCGGGGCGTGATGATGCCGGGGAATCCGCAGGTGTCGGATTACGACGATCCGATCTATGACCCGTTCTGGCAGGCGGCGATCGACATGGAAATGCCGCTGAGCTTCCATATCCTGACCAGCAAGCAGGACAACTGGAAGACGCGCGGGCCGCGCATCAACAATTTCCTGTCGATCATCCGCGGCAATCAGGACCTGATCGGCACGTTCATTTTCGGCGGCGTCTTCGAGCGCCATCCGAAGCTCAGGCTGGTATGCGTCGAGGCCGACGCCGGCTGGGTGCCGCATTTCATGTATCGGATGGACCATGCCTACAAGCGCCATCGGAGCTGGATGCTCAAGGGACGCGAGCTGCAAAAGATGCCGAGCGAGTATTTCCGCGAGCACGTCTATACGACCTTCCAGGACGACTGGGTGGCGTTTCAGATGAAGGATCTGTGCAACGTCAAGCGGATGATGTGGGCGAACGATTTCCCGCACAGCGATTCGACCTGGCCGTGGTCGCAGGAGGTGCTGGCCGAACACACCAAGCATCTGACGCCGGCCGAGAAGGACGCGATTCTGCATGACAACGTCGCGGAGCTCTATCACCTGAGCATCTGAGGCGCGCGCGAAAATGCGTAAAGCGCCGCCGGCGGACGACCGTCGGCGGCGCTTTCGTTTTCGGCGCATCGGATATTTAATCGCTCCATATGAATCGTAACGAGGGCCGGAGTTCGACGCGATGAAAGTTCTGGTGATGGGCGCGGGGGCGGTCGGCGCCTATTTCGGCGCGCGCCTGCAACAGAGCGGAGACGAGGTCGTCTATGGCGCGCGGGGTGCGAATCTCGACGCGATGCGGACGCGAGGCTTGCAATTCGCGAGCTATCAAGGAGATTTCAGCCTGCGCGTCGTCGCGACCGCCGAACCGCGCGACCATGCGCCGTATGACCTCGTGCTGTTCTGCGTGAAATCCTACGACACCGAGGCGGCCGCCCGGCAAATCGAAGGATGCCTCGCGGCGGACGGCGTAATCCTGACGCTGCAAAACGGCGTCGAGAACGAATATCGGTTGGCGGAGATTTTCGGCGGCGGCCGGGTGATGGCGGGCAATTCGCGGATTGGCGCGGAACTGGCGGCGCCCGGCAAAATCGAGCATCGCACCGGCGGCGCGATCGAATTCGGCGAACTCGAAGGCGGCGAGACCGAACGCGCGCGCCGCTTGGCCGAGCATTTCCGCAAAGCCGGAATCCTGCAAAGCCTGGTTGCGGACATCAAGGCCATTCGCTGGGAAAAATTGCTCTGGAACGGCGCGTTCAACACGGTCGCGACGCTGGCCGAGAGCGACGTCGGCGCGCTGCTTGCCGATGAAGACGCCGTCGCGCTGCTGCGCAACCTGATGGGCGAGATCGCCGCGGCGGCGCGCGCCGAGGGCGTCGCGCTGGGCGACCGCGACATCGAGCATCAGATCACGCGTTCGCGCGCGGCGTTGAGCGCCGTCCGCCCTTCGACCTTGCAGGACCATCAGCGCGGCAAGCCGCTGGAGTACGAAGCGCTGTGCGGAGCCGTCGTGCGCGTCGCGCATCGGCACGGAATCGCGGCGCCATACATGGAAGCGGCGTACACCCTGATGAAGCTGATCGACAAACACGGCGGCGGACGCTAACCGTCGCATCGGCGTCCGCTGGCCGAGCGGACGCGGATGAGGCAGTATCGCGATCAAGTGCAGAGATCGCGCAACAATCGCAATCAGGGAGAAGCGAAATGGCGAGCGTAACGCAGTTGGGATATCTCGGTTTGAGCGTTTCCGACCTGAACGCGTGGCGTAAATTCGCCACGGAGGTGCTGGGCCTCGAGGCGGCCGACGGCGAAGGCGGCGCGCTGCTGCTGCGGATGGACGAGCACCATCATCGTTTCATCCTCGCCGGCGGCAGCGAGGATGACGTTTCGTTCGTCGGATGGGAAGTATCCGATCAGCGAGCATTGCGCGAACTGGCCGCGCAATTGAAGGCAGCGGGCGTCGAATCCGCGGCGGGAACGCCCGACGAAGCGCGCTTGCGCGGCGTCGCGGAATTCATCAAGCTCCGCGATCCGAGCGGAATCCCGACCGAGGCGTACTACGGTCCGCTGATGACGTTCGAGCGGCCGTTTAAATCGCCGCGCGCGATCAGCGGCTTTGAGACGGGAACGATGGGCCTTGGCCATATCGTCGTGCGCGTGGACGACGCCGAGCGCAGCCTGCATTTTTATCGCGATCTGCTCGGGATGCGAATCAGCGATTTCATCGAGATGCGGATGCGGCGGGGGCGGCCGACCGACGCGATCAATCTGACTTTCATGCACTGCAATCCGCGGCATCATTCGATCGCATTTGGAAACATACCGGCGCCAAAACGCCTGATGCATTTCATGCTGCAGGTGAAAGCGCTCGACGACGTCGGCTCGACTTACTATCTGGCGCAGGACCTGGGAATTACGATCACCGGCTCGCTCGGTCGCCATACCAACGACCACATGATGTCGTTCTACATGCGCTCGCCGTCCGGGTTCGAAATCGAGTATGGCTACGGGGCGCGCACCGTCGACGATGCGACGTGGAAGGTGCAGCGGCACGAAGCGCCCAGCATCTGGGGGCATCGCGGATTGCCGCAGCCGCCAAAGTCGGCCGCATGAGCGGGCTGGACGCGCGTCAGGCCCGCTGATTGAAGCGGTTCATCGCGCGCTCCAAACCATCGCG
Organism: Deltaproteobacteria bacterium; assembly: GCA_021780225.1. Lineage (GTDB taxonomy): Bacteria > Desulfobacterota > Binatia > Binatales > Binataceae > JADMIL01. The sequence continues at coordinate 22,279 of JAJXZF010000078.1, forward strand.
AATAACGGCCAAAGCCGCTTCGCCCGCGCGATCGAAGAGCGGCTCGAACGCGGTCATTTCGGCGCGGCCGAGCGGTCGAAGCACATAATCGATATCGCCTTCGGGACCGTCGGGATGGCCGATGCCGATGCGAACGCGGTTAAAGTCCTTGCCGATCGCGCCGGCGATCGAGCGCACCCCGCGATTGCCGGCGTCGCCGCCGCCGCATTTGACGCGAAGCTGACCCACCGGCAGATCCATGTCGTCGTGAATCACGATGATTCGTGCGGGCGGAATGCGGAAAAAACCGGCGATTCCGGCCACGCAGTCGCCGCTGCGATTATAGAAAGTCTCCGGCCGGACCAGCATCAGGATCGAGCCGTCCTCGCGCGCCTCCGCATATTCGCCGTTGAATTTGCGGCGCGAGAAATCGGCACGGCGCGCGGCGGCCATCCGCTCAACCGTCATGAAGCCGGCGTTGTGGCGGGAGCGTCGATACTGCTCGCCGGGATTGCCAAGACCGACGACCATCCACCGTTCCAACCCGGCATCATTGCCGGCGCTATCAGCCTCGGAGGGGCGGGCCGGGCGGAATTTATCGAACAGGCGGCCGATTCGGCTCATTAATCGTCCCGACCGTCAGCTTGCGGCGCCGATTTCCGGATTTTTGGAACCAGCGGAGCCAGCGCGGCGAACAGCGCGGTCATCTCGGCCGGCGTACCGATCGAAATTCGCAGCGCGTCGCGAAAAACGGATTTCGGGAAATGCCGCACGAGGATGCCGCGCCGGCGCAACGCGGCCGCAACCGGCGCCATGTCCCGCCCCGGCATCCGCGCCAGCAGAAAATTCGACGATGATTCAGGTACGTCAAATCCGAGCGCGCGCAGCCGGTTCGCGCTTTGCGCCCGCGTTTTCCTCACGCGCTCAACATTCCGGCGCATCCACGCCGCATCCTCGAGAGCGGCCGCGCCGGCGGCGATCGCCGTGCGATTCAGATTGTAGGAATCCTTAACTTTCAGCAGCGACTCTATAATCGCCGGATTCGCGAACAAAAGACCGAGACGCATCCCCGCGAGCGAGAACGATTTCGACAGCGTCCGCATCACGACGACATTCGGATGCCGTTTCGCGAGATGAAGCGCGCTGGCGTCCGCGAAGTCCACATAGGCCTCGTCGATCGCGAGGATGCGACCCTTCAGCCGCCGCGCCAGCGCGTCGAGTTCGCGGGCCGGCGCGAGCGTGCCGCACGGAGAGTTCGGACTGCACACGATCGTAAGCTTGGCTTGTTCACGGCCCAGCGCCTCCAGCGGCGGCGCGTAGTTTTCTTCAAGCGGGATTGCGCTCACCCGGGCTTCCTGGATTTCGGCGAGCGTGTCGTACAGAGAATAGGTCGGCATCGCATAAGCGACGGCGTCGCCCGGCCCCAGCGCCGCTCGAAACAGCATCGCGAGCAATTCGTCGGAACCATTGCCGGCGAGGATCCTGCCGCGCGGAATTTTGTAAAGTTTCGCCGCGGCCGTGACGAAAGCGTCGGAACGCGGCGGCGGATAAAGGCGCAGCGCCGCGTTTGCGGAATCGATTATGGCCCGCCTGACGCGCGGAGAGGGTGGATACGGATTCTCGTTGGTATTGAGCTTGATCAGGCGCTGACCGGGGCGCGGCTGTTCTCCCGGCGCATACGGCGCCATCCGTTCAATTGCTTCGCGAAACATCGGCTGTTGTTTTACCTGTTGCGGTTTGAAAGCGCGAGCCAATTCAGCCGCGCGCCGGCGATCGCCGCGTTCGTTTGATCGGAGCGGCCGTTTCGCACAGCCATCGAAGGTATGCCGCCGAGCCGCCGGCGATCGAAAGCGCGATCACCTCAGGCGTTTCATAGGAGTGCATTGCCAGGATTCGCCGCTCCATCTTTTTGTATTGTGCGACGGTCGTCTTGATCAGCAGCAGCCATTCCCGGTCGTCCTCGACGGCGCCGCGCCAGCGATAAATCGAGCGGATGTTGGGAATCATATTCACGCACGCAGCAAGCCTTTCTTCCACGAGAGAGCGCGCAATCGCGACCGCCTGTTCCTCGCCCGCGGCGGTTGCGAGCGCAAGACGCGCGCGCGCAGCGCCGGTCCGTGCTGAACGAATCCGTGCGCCGCCGCCAGCTTTTCCCGCCATTTGCGGCCTCCTCTTCATGGCTTGATCGTATTCGGCGCAATCAGATTGATCGGCAGGCTGAGCGTCTTGGCGAGGAACTCGGCGACCGAAGTAATCGGTTGCGGCACGACCGCGGGATCGTCGATCGGTCCGTAAACGCGAAAATAAGCGGCGACGAGTCCCTTGCTGCCGGCGGCAAGATTGCGGCCGATCAACGGAATATGGCCAATGAACCAATTGAACGAATCGAACGGTATCAACGCGACATGCATGTTCATGGCGGCGTTGCCGGCGTCCACCGACCCGCTGGCGACGATTTCCATGACCGGACCGCGCAATTTGAAATTTTTGGTCTCGAAAATTCCGTTCGCGCCGGCCGCGTCGCAACTTAATTTGGTGAACGGAATTCCGGATGCGCTCGGATCCGGCAGGCGCGCGGTAAGCCAATTTTTAACGTCGATGAAGCTCAGAATCCGGCTGATAACGGCGAACCGGTTAAGCGTTCCGTTCGTCGCTTCGATTCCTATGTTACCGCGCATCGACGAAAAAAAGTCCACGTCAGTATCAGCCCAGATATCGACCTTCGTCGCCAGCTTGCCCACAATCGCCGGCTTGCGGTTCCCTGAAAGCAGGAAAATTTGCGCCGCATCCATCTGCGCGCCGAGTCCGACGATATGTATCCAGTTGTCGGGACCGGTGAGGCCGGAAATCGTGAGTCGTACGCGGCCGCCAAGCGCTCGCGAACCAAAATTATAGACGCGCCAGTGGCCGCCGCCTCTTTCAAAGTCGGTGGCCATATTCTTCATGATCAGGTTTCCGAACTTCGCGCGTTGCGCTTTCAGATGCCCAAACACCGGAAACGGAAAATCCGTGACTTTGGTTTTCGGCAACCATGGCATTCGGATAAATTTCAGCGCCGCGAAATCGAAAGCCGCCGCGTCCGCGGCAATTTCTACTTTCGGATCCGCCAGTTGCGCCACCTTGATCTTCAAATCGACCGGCTTTCCTTCAAACGCCGCGCCCGGCACGTTTAAATCGAGACCGGTTCCATTCAGCGCGACCGTCGCGGAATTCACCAGGATCGGCGATCGCAGGAAACCAAAACCCAAATCGCCGCCGCCCATCGTGAGCGCGCCTGTAATAGTGGGCGCGCGATTATTCGAAGAATCGCTGTTGACATTCAGCCTGCCGTCAACGGGGCCGTGGACATGCAACTGCTTCGCGTCGACGAACAGCGGGAGCCAGCGTTCGGCGCGAATCTGATGCGCCTCCACGGTAAAGTTTTCAAACCGCGGATAAGGCGCACCCGGTCCAATTGCGCCTCCGAGCACGAGATTGCCGCCGCCGGGCAGCGACGGCGATACTTTCAGACTCTTCACCCGCAAGCCGGCGGGACCTGCGGCGATCGCGCCGCCGTCAAAATCGATTTGCGCGGGCGCACCGCGTATCTTCAAGCCCAGCCGTTCGGGCGACACGTCAAATGAATATTCGCCAGGCGCTCGCAATCGCAGATTTATCAGGCGTCCGGCGGCGCTGGCGTATATGTTCGCGGAGCCGCTCGCGCCCTCCAATCGATCGGCCCACGCCAGTTTGCGCGACGCGATCAGCGGCGCCGTCAGCGCGAATAGTTCGCCCGCGTCGAAATTGCCGCTTCCCCGTATTCGATAGGAAATCTCTCGCGGCGCATCGCGAAGTTGGGCCTCGCCATCGATTTTTTTCAGGTCCGATTGACCGAGAAACCCGGAAGCGCGGCTGAGCGCCAGCTTCCCACCATCATAAGCGACCGACGCCGATATGCGGCGGAAAGCAGGCAATCCCGACCCCGCGGGCGAGTCGTATCCAGCGTCGACGACAGACGCATCAAGCATCAGAGCGTCGCGGATCGTGAACGCGGTCCAATTCCGCAGAGGCTCGGCGGTTTGCAGCACGGCTTTGGCCAACCGCACCTTGCCGGAGGTCAGGCGCCCCAGCGCCGCATTCAGCCAAGACGGAACCGCGCGGAGATGCCGCAGTTGAGCCGCGACCGTCGCGATTTGGAACGCGCCGTCGCTCACGCTGAGGCTGATCGTCCGATCGGGGTCGTAGGGCGATCCGATTTCGAGGGCGCCCGCAATCACCGCCGACTGGTCCCTGAAAACCTCCACCTGGCTCAATTGCATTCGCGCGGTGGAGGCGTTGAACCGCGATCGGAGCGCGCAGTTCCCCAGCATGATCGGAGAGGATAGCGCCCCGCCGGAAACGGCTAGTCGCGTGAAATCGGCGTCTTCGGCGCCTGCCACTTCGCCATTGCGCGACATGGAGAAGCGGACAAAACCGGTGGCCGAGCCGGTCGCTTTCAAACCCGCAGGTCCTTCAAACCCGCCCAATTCGAGACCGTGGAAAACCATCCTGCCAACCAGGATCGGCCCGACCTCCGGCCCGGGATCCATCCCGAGACGCACATTCCCCGACAGGTCGAGTCCGGCGAACGGCGCATGCGTCCAGTGCGCGTCGAAGTCGAGCAGCCACGGCAGATGTCCCGGACGGCGATGTTCCTTGCGGGCGACAACGGTGAATTCGTCTATCAATGGCGTGGAATCGACGTCGTGCAATTGCGCGTGGTGAACTTCAACCTGATAGGTGACGTCGCCGATCGCATCCAGCGCGGCAAGCAGGTAGTCCGCGGCTGCCACATCCGGTTTTGGCAATCCGTGCGGAGTCAGCCCGGCGGCGCTCGCGGGAATCCGAACTATCGGCCGATCGAGTTCAAGCGAATGCAGCGGCAAACCGGCGCTTGCGAAAATCGCGTGATAATTCACGACCGCGCGAAGATCGTCGAGCGTGGCCACCTGGCGTCCCTGATAGTAGACGGCCGGGCGCTCGAGCAGCACGTTCAGATGCCCGCCGAATCTCAACCGGGTCCGCGCCGGCCGAATTTCGAGTCCGGTTCCGGCATTGATGCGCGCGAGCACGGCGGCGACGACCGCCGGCTGATTGTGAAACGCGACCACGATCACGCTCCCGGCCAAAACCACGATGACCAAGACAATCGCCAGCAGTACGCGCAGTAACCTCATCGGACTCGACGTGGGTCGAATTTTCCGCCGCGCCGAAGAGATTTACAAATTTAAATTGATTCCCGCCGTCAGGCGCCGGCCGCGCCGGATTCGGCCGCGTCCGACCACGCCGCGCGATGCTTTCCGCGCAGCGCGGTTTTCAGAATTTTGTTCCGCAGCCTGACCGAGTTGGGCGTGAGTTCGACCAATTCTTCCTCGTCGATCCACTCAAGCGCCGTATCAAGCGTCATCACGCGCGGCGGCGTGAGGCGAATCGCCTCGTCGTGGCCCGCGGCGCGGATGTTGGTGAGCTTCTTCTCGCGACAGACGTTTACCGGCAAATTGGTCTCGCGCGAGTATTCGCCGACAATCATGCCTTCGTAAACCGGATCGCCGGCGGAAATGAAAAACCGGCCGCGTTCCTGAAGATGGAAGATCGCGTAGCCAGTCGCCGCGCCGTCGCGATCTGAAATCATCGCACCGTTCTGGCGCGATCGAATCGATCCGGACCACGGCGCATAGCCGTTGAAGATCGTATGCATCACGCCGAGTCCGCGCGTTTCGGCAAGGAACCGCCCGCGAAATCCGATCAACCCGCGCGACGGGGCGTCGTACTCAAGTCGAACGCGTCCGCTGGCGTGCGTTTCCATCGAACGCATCCGGCCTTTGCGCGCCGAGAGCAGTTGCGTGACCGTGCCGATATGCTCCTCCGGAATGTCGCAGACGATGAATTCCATCGGTTCGAGCACCGCGCCGTTCTCTTCCCGGGTGAGGACGGTGGGTTTTGAAACCTGAAGCTCATACCCTTCGCGGCGCATCGTCTCGAGAATCACGGCCAGCGCCAGTTCGCCGCGGCCCATCACGCGCCAGGCCTCGGCGCTGATTTGCTCGACGCGCACGCTCACGTTGCGGCGCGATTCGAACAGAATCCGTTCGCCGAGCTTGCGCGAGGTCACAAATTCGCCTTCGCGTCCCGCCCACGGCGCGTTATTGACGGAAAAGGTCATCGCGACGGTCGGCTCATCGACGCGGATGCCCGGCAGCGAGCGCGGCGCTTCGAGGTCCGCGATCGTGTCGCCAATTTCAATCTCGTCGCTGCCCGCGACCATCACGATATCGCCGGCGCGCGCTTCGCCGCGTTCGACCCGCTTCAGTCCCTGCCAACCGTACAGCCGCGTGATCTTGCCGGCCGTGCGGGTGCCGTCCGGACGGCAAAAGGAATAATTTTCGCCGACCTTGAGCGCGCCCGCGACGATGCGGCCGATCGCCAGACGGCCGACATAATCGTCGTAGTCGAGATTGTTGACCTGAAACTGCACCGACGCGTCGGGATCCACATCCGGACCCGGCAACTGACCGATTATCGTCTCAAACAGCGGGCGCAGGTCGCGTCCCGGCTCGCTCAGGCTGGCCGCTGCCGTACCCGCGCGGCCATTCGTATAAAGGACGGGAAAATCGATCTGACTCTCGTCGGCGCCCAGATCGATGAAAAGGTCGTAAACTTCGTCCAACACCTCGGTCGGCCGCGCATCGTGCCGGTCGATCTTGTTGATGCAAACGACCGCCGGAAGCTTGGCCTCCAGCGCTTTTTTGAGCACGAAGCGCGTCTGCGGCAACGGCCCCTCGCAGGCGTCGACCAACAGCAGCACGCCATCGACCATCGACAGCGTCCGCTCGACTTCGCCGCCGAAATCGGAATGGCCGGGGGTATCGACGATATTGATGCGGATGTCGCCCCACGTGATCGAGGTGTTTTTCGCCATGATCGTGATGCCCCGTTCGCGTTCCAGCGCGTTCGAGTCCATCACGCGATCGACCACCTGCTCATTGGCGCGAAAAACGCCCGATTGACGCAACAACGCATCGACCAGCGTGGTTTTGCCGTGGTCGACGTGCGCCACGATCGCGAGATTTCGAATATCCTGCCGTCGCATATTGCCCTGAATATAAATACGCGGCCGAGACGCTTACGCCTGCCGACCGCGCACGCTCATTTTACCGGTCCGTTCCGTCCGAGTAAACGCGGCCGGCGCAAGCCTGGTTCAAGCCCGCTCAGGGCGTCGCCGCGGCGCTCGGCGGCGCCGAGCCATAGGGCGGACCATACGGATTTTTGTTCTGTTCGCGCTGCAATTGGTCGAGCAACTGTTTGACGTTCTTGACCTGCACGATTTTCCACTGGCCCTGCTCGCGAGCCATCCGCACTTCCCAAACCTTGCCCTTGTTGTCCTGCCACCGCGTGGATGCGGTGTCGCCATCGCGATGCAGCATCAGGATGGCGCCGGCGACCGCGACCGCAGGCATCTGCACCTGCCGCGCGCCGTTATCGACCTTCCGTTCCGCCCACGAATCCAGCAAAGCCGCCATCGGACCGGAGAAGAGTTGCACCGCGCCCTTGCCGAGAAGTTCGGTAACGACGTTGCCGCCACCCGACTGATCCGAGACCATTTCATCGCCGGCGTTGACGACCACCTTTTGGAAATCCACGAAACGCGCCGCGCCCGCGCCGTCACGCGCGTCGATCGCCTGTTTGAGCTGGAAAATCGTCCATGACGGCGTTCCGGGCAGATAGAAAACCGCCCAAGCCGCCGCGGCCGCGAGGATTAGAATCGCCGTCAGATGGCGAATCGCGAAGCGCGCCATATTCGTCCTTTCGCGCGTGGTCCGGAAGCTTCCAGCCGGCCGAGGAAATTGCCGCGAAGCCTCACGCGAGCTTCGCCGCCGCGGCCCGGTCAAGCAGCCAGATGACGTCGCCGTCGGCCGGCGCAATCACCTGCGCGGGATATCGCTCGGCGTCGCGCGGACCGCGCAGCACGTTCCACACCGCCTGCGCTTTCGCCTCGCCCGCCACGATAAACATCACATTGGCGGCGTTATTGAAGACCGGCGCGGTCAGCGATACGCGATGGCGCTGGGTCGGATCGTCCACCTCGACGGCGACCGCCAGATGCTCCATCTCGCGGATCGCCGGACTTCCGGGGAACAGCGACGCGGTATGGGAATTGTCCCCCAATCCCAGAAGTGCGAGGTCGAAGCGCGGAAACTCGCCTTCGCTCAAGCCGAAATGGCCGCGGATTTCCTCTTCGTAGGCGGTCGCCGCATCCGCCGGCGGGCGCTCGCCGAGCATCCGATGAACCTGGTTCGGCCTCAAGGTCAGTTTGGAAAGCAGCGTGCGCGTCGCCATCGCATAGTTGCTCGCGGGATCGTCCGGCGGCACGCAGCGTTCGTCGCCCCAGAAAAACTGCACTTCCTTCCAATCGACGCTCAACATGAATTTCGTGCCGAGCATCGCGTACACCGACGCCGGCGTCGATCCGCCCGAAAGGCAAAGCGCGAACTCGCCGTGCGTGCACACGGCCTCGCCCGCAAGATGCGCAATCTCCTCGGCCGCATGCGCGAAGAGCGCCTGCGCGTCGTCGAGCACCACGATTTTTGGCTCGCCCATCTCCACCCGTTCCGTTCGATTTTAATCGTCCAGCGCCACGCCGCCGCCCGCGCCTATCCGAGCGCTTCGGCGATCGCGCCCCGCAATACGCCCATCGCGCTCGGCGCGTCGCCGTGCAGATGCGCGCGCAAGACCCGCCGGCCGTGCCGGTCGAGCGATTCGTAGTCGCCCCGATGCTGCGCTTCGTTGAGCGTCGCGAACCCATAGGGCGCATTCGGAATCATCGGGTTGTCCGAATGATCCTGCGTGATTTGCAGGAACAATCCCGTATTTGGTCCGCCCTTGTGAAGCTGCCCGGTCGAATGCAAAAAGCGCGGCCCGTAACCGAAGGTCGTCGCGATTTTAAGCCGGTTGCGCACCATTGTCCGGATGCGCGCGATCTCGCGCTCAACCAGCGGATCCGCCGCGACGTAGGCCATCGCCGCGAAATAGTCGCTCGGCTTCGCCAGCCCGAAAAACGCCTTGAGCAACGCCTCGAAATCGCCGGCGCCGCCCAATTTCGCCCGCACGCCATCCGGGCAGAAGAGCGAAACGATTCCGTGCTCGGCCGCCGGATGCTCTTCGGCGAATTTGTCGCGCGCCGCGAACTCCTTGAGCAGCCGGTTCGTATTATCCTTGCTCTCCTGCACGTTGGGTTGATCGAAAGCGTCGATGCCGAGCAGCGCGCCCGCGGTCGCCGTCGCAATCTCCCAGCGCATGAACTCTTCGCCCAGATCGAGCTTGTCCTCGATCGCAATCCGGATCACCGGCAGGCCCGCCTTTTCCAGCGCCGCGACCGCCGCGTCCTGCACGGGATCGGCGCCGTTCTCGAGCCGCAGATAGACGAACATCCGGTCGCCGCCGTAAACCTCCGGCGCGCCGATCGGTTCGTCGCAGACCGGCACGATTCCCACGCCGTCCTTGCCGGTGCTCTCGGCGACGAGCTGCTCCAGCCAGAGGCCGAACGTCGCGATCGACGGCGAAACGATCAGCGTCAGTTTGTCGCGGCCTTGTTTGTGCAGCACGCCCAGCGCGGCGCCGAGACTCACGCCCGCGTTGTCGCGCGCCTTCACGCACGCCGCCGAGCTGTGCGCCATCCTGATTGCGCGATCGACCAGCGCGCCGGCGTCGATTCCCATCAGCGCCGCGGGCGCCAGGCCGAAATACGAAAGCGCCGAATAGCGGCCTCCGATATCCCGCGGATTCAAGAAGATGCGGCGGAAACCGCGCGCATGCGCGACGTTTTCCAGATGCGTGCCCGCGTCGGTAATCGCGACGAAGCTGCGGCCCGCCGCGTTGCCGCGCCGCGCCGCCACCTGCTCGAAGAAGTACGCGCAATGCGACATCGTCTCGACGGTTCCGCCCGATTTCGACGAAACCACGAACAGGGTCGACATGATATCGATGCGCCGTTCGACCGCGCGAATCCGATCGGGCACGGTGGAGTCGAGCACGTGAATCCGCGGAAAACCCGGCGCGCTGTAAAACGTCTTCGCGAGCGTCTCGGGACACAGGCTCGAACCGCCCATGCCCAGCAATACGACGTCCTGGTAACGCTCGTTACGAACGCCGTTCGCGAACTCGCGCAACGCTCCCGCCTGCCCGGCCATCGTTTCCGGCACGGTCAGCCATCCGAGCGCGTTGCGGATGATCTCCTGATGCGCCGGCGCTTTTTTCCAGAGCGTCGCATCCTTCCGCCACAAGCGGGAGGGAAAGTCCTCGGCGTCGAGGCGCGCACAAGCCGCCGCGATTTCTTTCTCCGCCGACGGCGCGACCACCTGCTGCCGATCGCGCGCGCCCGCCAGAATCGCGTCGCGCCGCTTTTTGATTACGGCAAGCAAATCGTCGAACGACTTGGCGAACGCATCGACGCCCTCGCGCTGCAGCACTTCGCCGACTTCGTACAGGTCGATGCCGATTCCGCGCAGTTGCTCGACCGTCTCTTTCGCATCTGCGGCGCCGGTTTCCAGCGTCGCGCGCGGCGCGCCGTGGTCGCGATACGCGTCCATCGTCGCCGGCGGCATCGTGTTCACCGTCTCCGGGCCGATCAATTCCTGCACATACTTGATATCGCTGTATTTCGGATCCTTCGTTCCGGTCGACGCCCACAGCGGCCGCTGGACGCGCGCGCCGCGCGCCGCCAGGGCCTTGAACTCCGCTCCGCCGAAAAGCTCCTTGAACCGCTGATAGATCATCTTCGCGTTCGCGACCGCCGAGGTCCCGCGCAGCGCCGCGATCGCTTCGTCCGGGTTGCCCTTGAGCTTCTCGTCGATCCGCTTGTCGATCAGCGTTTCAACGCGGCTCACGAACACGCTCGCCACCGAGGCGATGCGATCCAGCGGCTGGCCCGCGCGCGCCCGCGTTTCGAGCCCCCGGATATAGGCGTTCGCGACATTCTCGTAATGCTCGAGCGAGAACATCAGGGTCACGTTGATGCACCGCCCCTCGGCGATCAGCTTCTCGATCGCCGGAATTCCGGCGGGCGTGGACGGGACTTTGATCATCAGGTTGGGCCGGTCGATCAGTTTGAAATAGCGCCGGGCCGCTTCGATCGTGCCGTCCGTGTCGTGCGCCAGCAGCGGAGAAACTTCATAGCTCACATAGCCGGTGCGCCCGTTGCCGCGCTCCCAGATCGGCCGCAGCCGATCCGCGGCCAGCTTGATATCGGCGGTCGAAAGCGCCTCGTAAATCTCGTCCACGCTCTTGCCCGCGCGGACCAGCTCGGTCAGTTCCTCATCGTAGTCGTTGGAGCCGGCGATCGCCTTTTCGAAAATCGTCGGATTCGACGTCATCCCGTCGACTCCGTCGTCTTCGATCAGCTTGCGGAATTCATCTGAAACGAGCAGGTGGCGGCGGATATAGTCGAGCCATACGCTCTGGCCGAATTGTCCCAATTGCTTGAGCGGACTTACAGAATTGCTCATCGCGATTGCTCCCTGCGCGAACGCGGACCGCCGCGCCCGCGGCCCCGACCTAGCGGCCGATCAACTCGAGCGCCCGTTCGGTCACATTCTCGACCGTGAAACCGAAATGTTTCATCGCCTCGTTCGCCGGCGCCGACGCGCCAAAGCTCGTCATCGCGACCACGCCGCCGTCGATCCCGACCCATCGATACCATCCGTCAGGCGCGCCCGCTTCGACCGCCAGCCGCTTGCGAATCGCCGGCGGCAGCACCTCGTCGCGGTACGCCAGGGGCTGCTTATCGAAAAGCTCGAAACTGGGCATGCTGACTACCCGCACCGCATGTCCGCGCTTCTCCAGCTCGGCCTTGGCGCCGAGCGCCAGATGGAGTTCGGAGCCGGTTCCAATCAGGATCAATTCCGGCGGGCGGCCGGCCGTCTCGCACAGCACGTAAGCGCCGCGCGCGAGTTCCGCGGCGGGCGCCGCGGCCGACCGGTCGAGGGTCGGAATTTTTTGCCGCGACAAAACCAGCATCACCGGCCCGCCCCGATGCGTCATCGCGGCGCGCCACGCTTCGACCGCCTCGTTGGCGTCGCCCGGGCGGATAACGGTCAAATTCGGAATCGCGCGCATCGCCGTGAGGTGCTCGACCGGCTGATGGGTCGGCCCGTCCTCGCCCACGCCGATCGAGTCGTGCGTGAAAACGTAAATCACATGCTGTTCCATCAGCGCGGCGAGCCGAATCGACGGACGGCAATAGTCGGTAAAAACGAAGAAGCTCGATCCGTATGGAATGAACCCGCCATGCAGCGCGATTCCGTTGAGGATCGCGCACATTCCATGCTCGCGGATGCCGAAATGGAGATTGCGGCCGGCGTAATTGCCGCGCTCGAAATCGCCGCCGTCAACCACGTCGGTGAACGTCGATTCGTTCAAATCGGCGGCGCCGCCGAACAGGTTCCACACATGCGGATGGATGGCGCGCTCGGCCTTCGACGCCGACTCGCGCGTCGCGAACGGCTGCTCTTTCGTGAACACCGGCAGGTCGGCGTCCCACCCCTTCGGCAACCCGCCCGCGACCATCGCGCGGAACTCCGCCGCCGCTTCGGAGTGGCTCTTCGCCCAGCCGTCGAAACGATCCTGCCAGTCGCGTTCATGCCGCGCGCCCCGCTCGACGCATTTGCGGAATTCGCCGAGCGCCGCGTCGGGAACATAAAAGTCCGGTTCGGCCGGCCATCCGTAAAACTGTTTGACTAGCTTGATCTCTTCGGCGCCGAGCGGCTTGCCGTGCGCCTCGGAGGTGTCCTGGCGATGCGGACTGCCGTAGCCGATATGGCTGCGCACGCGAATCAGCGACGGACGGCCGTCTTCGGCAATCGCACTGTCGATCGCATGGCTCAGCGCGGCGAGGTCGTTGGCGTTTTCGACCACCTGCGTATGCCATCCGTAGGCGTCGAAGCGGCGCGTAACATCTTCGGAAAACGACAGGTCGGTATGACCGTCGATCGTCACGTGATTGTCGTCATAGAGATAGACGATGTTGCCGAGTCCGAGATGGCCGGCGATCGACGCCGCCTCGCTGGCGATTCCCTCCATCAGGTCGCCATCGCTGACGATGGCGAAAATGCGATGCTCAAACAGGCGGGCGTTATCGCGCTCGAACCGCGCCGCCATGTGCTTGGCGGCGATCGCCATCCCCACGCCGTTGCCGAAACCCTGCCCGAGCGGACCGGTGGTGGTCTCGACGCCCGGCGTCAAGCCGTGCTCCGGATGGCCAGGCGTTTTGCTGTGAAGTTGGCGAAACCGCTTGAGTTCCTCGAGCGGCAAATCGTAGCCGGTCAGATGCAGCGAGGCATACAGCAGCATCGAGCCATGTCCGGCCGACAGCACGAAACGATCGCGCCCGTACCAGTGCGGATTCTTCGGATTGTGCTTCAGATAGCGGGTGAAGAGCAGATAGGCGACCGGCGCCATCCCCATCGGCATCCCCGGATGACCCGAATTGGCCTTTTGCACCGCGTCGATCGCGAGCACGCGAATCGAGTTGACGCACAGTTGGTCGAGTTCGGCCTGCGTAAGTTTCGAATCCGATGCGAGTGCCACCTTGGCTCCAATTCCTTGTGATGGATTTCTGTCAGCCGGATCGCTCGGCGGACCGCGCTGCGGTCCGGAGCCGGCCGCATGCCCTGAATCTTTCCGCGCGCCGATCGAATCCGGCGGTCAAACGGCGTCCGCGGACAGTCAGGATCCGCCGCCGTCGCGAAGATTCTCCCACTTGGCGAATCAACGGATCAAGGCGCGCCACGCCGCGACGGCGGCCGGCGTCCACAATTTCGCTTCGATTTCACGGTTCGCGCGGTTGACGGCGGCGCACTGTCGCCTATAGCAATTCCATTGGGCGCGAATCGCTTCGCGCCAATCGACCGCTGCAAAAGCGAATCGGTCAGGGAGGCTCGCGATGGCTCACGGCGCAATCGCACCGTTTCGAATTGAAGTTTCAGACGAAGTTCTGCGCGACCTGCGGGAACGGTTGGCGCGCACCCGGTTCCCCGACGAAGTGCCCGACACGGGATGGGAATACGGCGCTAATCTCGCCTATATGAAGGAATTCATCGAATATTGGCGCACCAAATACGACTGGCGCATCCACGAAGCCGAGCTTAACCGCTTCGCGCAATTTCATGTCGAGATCGACGGAATCGACATTCACTATATCCATGAGCCCGGCCGCGGGCCGAATCCAAAACCGCTGCTGCTGTCGCACGGATGGCCGGGTTCGATTTGCGAATTCACGCGGATTATTCCGATGCTCACCGATCCGGGCGCGCACGGCGGCGATCCGAACCATTCGTTTACGGTGATTGCGCCTTCCTTGCCGGGCTACGGCTTCTCCGGCCATCCGCGCACGCGCGCGATCAACATTCAGGCGATCGCCGAGATTTTCCATGCGTTGATGACCGAAGTGCTGGGTTTTTCGCGCTATTGCGCCCAAGGCGGAGATTGGGGTTCGGCGATCACTTCACGGCTCGGCGAGGTGCACGGCGCGAGCCTTCACGGCATCCATTTGAACATGCTTTTCGTCGGCGGCCGGCGCGACGATTCGAACGAGCTGTCCAGCGAAGAGAAAGTATTTTTGGCCGACATGGATCATTTTCGGCGCGAAGAGACCGGCTATCAGTGGATTCAGGGAACCAAGCCGCAAACGCTGGCCTACGGCCTGAACGATTCGCCCGCCGGATTGGCGGCATGGATCGTCGAGAAATTTCGCACCTGGTCAGATTGCGGCGGCAATCTGGACGCCGCTTTAAGCAAGGATCAGGTGCTGACCAACATCATGGTTTATTGGATCACCCAATCAATCAATTCGTCAACCCGGCTGTACTACGAAGGGCGGCATCATCCGTGGCGTCCAGACCGGTCGGGGCGGATCGAGACGCCGACCGCCGCGGCGATTTTTCCCGGCGAAATCCTGAAGCCGCCCCGGGCGTGGGCCGAACGAGCCTTCAATATCCAACGCTGGACCGTGATGCCCGTCGGCGGCCATTTCGCCGCGATGGAACAGCCGAAATTGTTGGCTGACGATATCCGCGCCTTCTTCGGCCCGATGAAATAAGCAGAACGAGCCGTGAATCACGAATGGGGCGTTAACGCGATCAGGGAAATGTCGAAAAGGGACCGCTAAAGCCAAAAGGCGATCCGCCGTAGCCAAACGGCGCCATCGGCGTCATTGGAGTGATTGGCGCCATCGGCGTCATCGGCGCGGGAACGCCGCCGTAGGGCGGATATGCGCCCGGATAGCCATAGGTTGAAGGATAGCCAGGTCCGACCGCGAATCCGCCCGGGCCGCTCGTCGCCATCCCGGCGCCCAAAATGCCCAGCAGCGCGACCAATGGCGCAAGCGAATTCATGCCTGGCGCGCCCGGCTGTTGGTATTGCTGATACTGCTGAATCTGCGCGGATTGATTTTGCTGGTCGTAGTAGCCCTGCGCTCCCGACGTCGAGTTTGCCGACTGGGCGGCATTCGGATCGTAATAGCCGCCATTTGAATTATTTGCTCCGGCGCCGGGAACGTTCGCTTGGCTCGCAGCCAGCAATTGCGAATCCACAACGACCCGGTTCTCAACGTCCACTTCCGGGTCGTTGATGTAATCCTCGGCCTGCCGCTGCGCGTCGGATTTACCGCGATCGGTCGCCACGTATCCGTAGAGCACGACCGCGCGCTGCCCGGTCGAAGGGTTCCGCAGAACCTGGCCGCCGACCAGCGGGAGGCGATTGCGCTGAAAATGGGCGGTCAAGGCCAGACTTGCGTCCTTATCGACCACCATTCCGCTCAGATTCGGCGCGCTGCCCGGCGACGACGACCGTCCGGAGCCTGACGCTGATTCGGAGCCGGCCTTCGACGCGCCGAAACCGTATTCGTGCGTATTCCCGGCCGGTCCGGCACACGCTTGAACAAGCGTCATCGCGCCCGCAAGCCATACGCCGAGCAGCATTTGCGCCGCGCGCTTCATGGTAAGCATTCTACTCCAGTTGACCATCTCCCAAAACCTTGACTCCGCACGCGGTTTTCAGCGCCGGCATTGGCGCTTTCCGAACGGGTTTATGCTAAGCTCTCGCTAGCTATTTTGCGCGACAAGCGATGTCGCGCGAGGCCGAGGATGGAAAGCACGAGTATGGTCAGCCTCGCCCACCGTCGCGTGTGCGGGTCGTTTAGTTGGACGACCCTTATGATTCTGGCGCTCGCGACAATCGCCGGATGCGCAGCGGAAAAGCAGCCGCTCGAAATCGAACTCACGCAGATAGCGCCATACAATCGCGCCGCCAAGCCACCGAGCTGCGAGATGCCGCTGCTCGACAAGATGCCCCTGACGCAATTCCAGCAGGTCGCGATCGTTGAAGCCTGGGCGGACAAACGCGACGATCAGAGCGACGTCCTGCCGGCTCTGCAGCGCAAAGCGTGCGAGACCGGCGCCGACGCGCTCGTGATCATCAACAGCAAGCATCAGGACATCAAGAATTTGCTCTATCGCGCCTCGCCCAACGAGCAGATGACGGAAACGACCGAGAAAAACGCCTACGCGACGTCGGCCGACTATATCCAGGAGGCCGAGCATACGCGGCGTATCGGCGAGGCCGGCCACAACGGCTTTTATATCGATGCGGTAGCGATCAACTACCGCCATCAAAAGAGCCAGCCGTTGTTCGGAACGGGTTCGCCGACCGTCTCGATGCCCGCACCGCCGCCGAAAGGCTAGCGGCGCGAAGCGAGGCGCGCAGTAGCCGGACCATCTTCGATCGCTTTGTAATCCAGCAAGCGAGAACGCCTGCGGCGCCGTCTCGACCCTGCCTTGCGCGGGGAACCTGACCGCACGAAGCTTGTGCGCTTGATCCAGAATCCGCGGTTTCAGCCACGCCGATCCGGAATACTCCGAAGCCGGCCTTATCCGGCGATCGCCCGCTTCAGCGACTTGCGCGCTGAAGGCGCCTCGCTCGCCCGTGGCTGGCTCGATGCCGGGCGGATTCCCTGAGCTTCGGTAAATTGGTCGGATTTGGGCGCGACGCCGAATCGCATCAATTCGACGCGCTCCATCTCGGGACCGTCGGGACCGCCCTGATAGGCGATCGTTTTGATTAAGCCGACATTCGGCGCGTACCAATCCACGTAGGTTAGTTTAAGTTGCTGTTTGGATTCGGCGTAGGCTCCGCCCTGATAGCGCGCTCGCGTTTCGATTCGAATACATCCGGTGAAATGTCCCGCCGGTACGGCGATCGCGGCAGGCTCGCCGAAGCTCTTGTGGCTCTGCACGATTTCAAATCCGCCCGGAAGCTTGCCGTACGGAAAAAGCTCGTTGTTCCAGGCCTGATTGGGCGTCAGATGCGCCGGCAGGAAATTGTCCTCTTCCGACTTTCCCCATGCGGGCGTGGTGATGCGATGTTTGTCGTAATCCAGGCCCGACAAGCGCGTCAGATATCCGGAATCATCGACATACACGATTGGCCGCAGGCCGGCGCGATCGAGATCGTAAAATTCCGCGACCACCAAACCCGTCAATTTGAGCGCGGGCACGTATTGGGCTCCGACCACGCGGTCGGTGATGACATACGAAGTGTGCTGGCTCTTGCTGTCGATCCGGTAGGTCCAGACCATGTTGGTCTTGAGCGGAAAGAAATTGGCGTGGAGGTCGATTTTGGCGGACGCAGGCCTGCTGCACGCCGCCGCAATGGTCATGAGCGCGGCCAAGCCGGCCGCAGCAAACCGATCGCGCATCGCAATGTCCCCCGTTCGCGCCATCGCAACGGCGCGAAAGCAATGCCGCTCCGGCATACCGGCAGGGGTCAGACTCTGCCGGTCCCCGATGCCGGAACAGCAGTTCTCGCCCGGATTTAAAACTCAGTCGGTTTTGGCGACCGCGGGCGATTTCGCGGATTGTGGCGCATCCCCGGCCGAATTGCCAACGCTCGATGCGCCTGAATTATTCGATGCGCCCGACGCGGCGCTGGTGGCGGGCGGAATCGAGTAGCGCAGCAATTCCACATGCTCCATCTCTGAACCGCCCGGTCCGCCTTCGAGCGCGACCGTCTTGATCAGTCCGACATGCGGCGCGTACCAGTCGCGATACATCAATTTGAGATTCTTGTTTCCCTTCTGCGCATAAGTGCCGCCCTCGTATTTGGCGTCGGTGTCGATGCGAATACATCCCGGGAAACTGCCGGCCGGCACCATGATCGGCTGAGGTTCGAAATAGGTGTGATGGTTCTGGGTAATGTCGAAGGAGCCTGAGATGTGGCCGAAGGGGTAAATCTTGCTGCTCCAGTTAAGGTTGGGCGAAAGCATCTGCGGCATGAATTCGCCCTCTTCCGAGCGGCCCCATGCCGGCGCCTCTATATCCTGCTTTTGGTAGGCCAGTCCCGACAGGCGGTCGAGATAGCCGTTGTGGTTGGTGTAAACGATCGGCCGCACGCCGCCGCGATCGAGGTTGTAGTATTCCTCGACGACCATCCCGGTAACATTCAGCGCCGGAACATATTCCTGCCCGACCACCGTATCGGTGACGACGTACGTCGTATGTTGGCTTTTGCTATCAACCTTATAGGTCCAGCTCGCTTTGGGCGGGAGCGGGAAAAAATCGCTCGAAGTGCGGCTGTCAAATTTTGCCCGAGGCTGCTGTTGGCATGCGCCCAGGAACGCGACGGCAAATCCCGCGATTGTCAAAAAGACCGGCTTTCGCATCATAAACGTAAATCTCCCGCGCTTTCAGCCATTCGAATCGGCGACGACCGCATGCGCCGGGACGAAGTCCCAATAATTGACGATAAATTCAGGCAAAAACTTCAATCGTTGCGAAATTGTTCGCGATTGCTCCGCGGATTCGAGGTTCACACTTGAGTATAACCATTAAATGGGGAAGTACCCGACATCCCTGGTTTCGCCCGCTCTGTCCGGTGAAAACCGCCTGGTGCGATAAAAGACGTGGCGGACGCTTCTGGCGTCCGCCACGTCGGCTTGGTTGAAACCGTTCGGACCTATCGGCGAATCATGCCGATATAGCCGGAATGTGCGCGCGGGCTTTCGGTCACGAAGCCGCCGCGGTGGCGCTCGGCTTTTCGCGTTCCTTCATCGCATTACGGCCGCCGAACACGAAGCTCGGACGCGCCCACGACAGATAGCACGGCAGGATGATACAGCCGGCTATCATGTTCGTGCCCATCAAGAAGATCAGCAGCGTGCTCATCTCGTTGTGGAACAGCAGCGGCGAGAAGATCCACGGGAAAATGCCGCCGATCATGACGAGGAAGGTGTTGAACACCGCGACGCCGGTCGTCTGCAACGCGAGCACGATCGCGTCATCGACTTCCATGCCGCCCATGACCTCGTCGCGGATTCGCGCGACCATGTAAATTCCGTAATCGACGCCGAGTCCGATACCCAGCGAAATGACCGGTATCGTATCGATCGTCAGGCCGATATCGCGCGCGTTCATGTAAATGAAGGCGCCGAAGTTGGCGAGGACGCAGGCGAACAGGAACATGAACGCCGCGACGAACGAACGGAACGAGAACAGACAGAACACCCACACCACGCCCAGCACGAACGTGATGTTCAGGAAGTCGAGTTCCTTCAACACGTCGTTGGCTGAGAGATACAGGCCCGCGATGCCCGCGAGATAATCGACGTGGACTTTGTTCAGATCCGGATCCGGCGAGACCCGCTCGTCAACGAACCGCTTGATGCGTTCCCTGATGTTCTCGAGAGTGTCGTAGTTGTGGTCGCGCAAGAGCACCCGGATACAGGTGTCGTTATTGGAACGGTTCGAGATGAAACGCTCCAATTCGCCGGGCGCCGATCCGTTCAAATACAGGAACCACAGGTTGCCGGACATCTCGACCGAATCCGGCACGGCCAGATATTTCGGATAGCCATAGTGGAACATCTCGTTGAACGGTTCCGAAACCGTCGACGAGAAAGATACGACCTGCGCCACCTTCGGATCTTCGAACAGATAGGCGCGCATGTCGTCAACCATCCGCAGCACGTTCGGACCCAAAACGGATTGCGCGCTGGGGTAGGACGGAGTCGTGAGGATGATCCATCCCTCTTCGAGAGGGAATTTCTTTCCGACCGCCAGAATATCCTTGTTAACCTTGGAATTGTTCTTGTAAAGCGGAGTGCCGGCGGTCGAATAACCGATTTTGGAATCAAGTCCGGAGATGATGCCGTAGACCAGAAATCCGCACGACCCCCAGAGCAATACCTTGCGCAGCAGGCCGGGGCGCGTCGGAACATGCACGAACCAGTCGAGGAAATCGCGAACCGCGCTTCGAGAGCCTGACCCGTCGCGCTGCCTGCGATGCTTGATCTCGGGCGTCGGCAGATAGCTCATCAGGATGGGCTGGAAGATGAAGACCATCGTGAGGCTGCCGGCGAGCCATATCGTGCCGGCCAGCGCGATATGCTGCAGGACCGGGATACCTCCAAACGAGATGAAGATGATGCCGCTGATGTCGGCCAGAATCGACAGCAATCCGGGCGGCAACATGAAGTCGGTCGTGGCCGCGCAGGCCGCCAGCTTGTCGCCGAGGCGATCAAGTTCGTCATGCAAGCGGCCCTGCCACTGAATACCGTGCGACATGTCGCGCGCGGTCAGGATGAACGGTATGACCAGCATGACGGGGTCGAAGTCGTAACCCATCAAACCGACAAAACCGAGGCCCCAGATGGCCGACAAGAAACCGGTGACGATCGGCGCCCACCAGCGGCTGCGCTGGCTGCCCGTGATCCACAGGATGAAGATCATCACGCCGATCGCGATCAGGAACAGCGTAAGGACGGTGGATTCGTAATAATAGCCGAAGCCGCGAACGATTGGCTCGCCCGCGATATAGATGCGGTTGTTCGCGTCCTGGTATTGCTTGACGATATCCTGAACCTGATAGAAGAGCTTCTTGTAGTCCAGGCCGCGCTCGTTGAAGGAGGCGGTCACCATCGCGCTCGTCAAATCCGAACTTACCAACTGCGAGATGTTCGACTGATTGGCCTGAACGGTCTTCTTGAGAGCCGCGATTCCGGCCGCGTCCTTCGGCACTTCCGGAAACATGAAGGGTTTGATCGTCAGCGAACCCGGCGTCGCTTCCGCGTAGCTCACGCGATAGGAGGCGAGCGACAGCACCTCGTTGTGGTCCACGCCCGGCAGCTTGTCCACGTCGCGCTGAATTTCCTGGATCTTCGTCAGCGTGCTGACGTTGAAAATGTCGCCCTGCTTGACCTGAACCATCACGGCCAGCGTCTGCGCGCCGCCGTACTTGTGCCACTCCTGATAGAGCTGTACGTCGTGATGATAGCTCGGGAAAAAGTCGTCAAACTTGGTTTGGACAACAACCTTGGTGCATTCAAAGCCGAAGAAGGCGCTGATAATCAGCAGGATTGCACCGACGATGGCCCTGTTGCGGACGACGAAATCGCCGATCCGCAGGGAGGTCATTTTTACTGAACTGCTTGCCATTGCTCTCCCGCATTATCCGTCAGCAGAATGGTTCCGTTGAGACCGACCGCGACGCCGAGTTTTCCCGCGAACGCCAAATCCGTCAAATCATGGAAGGTCGACCGTTCGCTAGGCTTCCACTCGCCTCCCGCGGCCTGACCGAACATCCGGCCGCCCGCGCCGCCGACCCAAAGCGCCTTCGACGACGGGTCTTCCGCAACCACGTAGCTGGCCACCGGATCGGGCAGTTGTCCCTTCTGCCAGGTCTTGCCGCCATCGTTGGTGGAGGCGGTATCTCCGGCAAGGCCGGCGACGACGCCGTGCTGCGTATCCGTAAATGTCACAGTGAAGAACGGCCCAATCGTGAAATCTCCCGTGTTGCCGCCGTAATTGACGGTCCAGGTCTGCCCGCCGTCAGTCGAGGCGAGGATGGTCGAAAATTCGCCCACCATCCATCCGTGTTGCGGATCGGTGAAGGTGACGTCGAAGTACGTGACGTCCTTCGGCGACTTGACCGGCTGCCAGGAGTCGCCGCCGTCGGTGGTGCGAAGAATCGTTCCGTCGGCCCCCACAATCACCACGTTCTTGTCGTCGATGACGGCGATTTTGAACAGGTTCTTGGTGGTTCCGCTCTTCTGCAAACTCCAGGTATCGCCGCCGTCGGTGGTGTGAAGGATGATCCCTTCTTCGCCAACCACCCATCCGCTCTTGCCCGTCGCATCGAAACGGATCGAGTACAGATCGCGGTCTTGGAAGAGCCGTCCGCCAGGGCGTTCCTGCATCGTCCGCTGAACCCAGGTTTTGCCCTGATTAGTCGAAGTCAACAGCAGCGCCTTCGAACCGACGACAAAGATCTCATTGTCCGGGCGAATCGCGACGCCGAACAGACTGAGCCAGGAAGGCGCGGAGTTGCGTTTGACGCCTTCAGTGGCGCTGTCGGCGGTAATCGCCGTTGCCGCCACCGTGAGGAGGCAGGCGGCCGCCGCCGCTACGATCGTAAATCTGCTGGAACGCATTGGCTGAAATTTCAAACCTCGACTACCTCATTATTTGCGTCGAAATAACGCGCGTGCGTTGATCATCCGCGGCGCATCGGCGAAACGCGCCGCCTCTTCAACCGCCGGCGCGCGATTTTCGCATGTGCCCACTCGCGCCAATTGGCGCGAGGAAAAACGCGGACGCATCGCTCCGCGGGTTAATTCGATCGCATTATCCCCAATCCCCGAAAGCGCTCGTCAAGAGTCATAGACGCCGCTTCCCCGGGACCCCCGGGTCCAAAGTTCTGCAAGGGCTTACAACATGGTTGACGGGGCTGTCAAGCGACGCTTCCCTCCGACCCGCAATGGCGCGCGAGGCTGAGCCAGACGGCGAAAACGCTTCGGCGCCTTTTGCAAGAAAACGATACCCGCCAGTCCGCGCGGGATTTGAAAATCTGCGCGCCGGAGCGCGATCAAGCGCGATTGCCCGGACCTGCGCCAAAGTCGCGTCGAACGGCTCTCCTCGCGCGAATTCGCTTTACGCCGATCTTCCCGGCGCAGTAGAGATCGAACCGCAACCGGCGGCCGGCCAACGTCCAAAAGGAGCCTGATCGAAATGAACAAGAACGTAACAGTTTGTTTGAGCTTCGATTTCGACGCGATCTCGGTTTGGATCGGAACTTTCCATGCGAAATCGCCCAGCGCGATCTCGCGCGGCGAATTCGGCCGCGTCGGCAGCGAGCGGCTGCTGCGGATGCTCGACGAATGGGAAATCAAGGCGACGTGGTTCATCCCCGGTCATACCGCGGACGCATTTCCAGCCACGGTCGAGAAAATCGCGGCGGCAGGCCACGAAATTGGACATCACGGTTATTTTCACGATCGCCCGGCGTCACTCGAGGAGGAAGCGCGCGATTTCGATCGCGCAGCCGCGGCGCTCAAACGCGTAACCGGCCAGGTTCCCGTCGGCTACCGTTCGCCGGCGGCGGGCCTGATGCCCTCAACGCTCGAATGTTTGCGCGAACGCGGCTTTCTGTACGACAGCAGCATGATGGGCGACGATTTCACGCCCTACTATTGCCGGGTCGGCGATCAGGCGCCGGCCGACGGTCCCTTCGTATGGGGCCGGCCGACGCCGCTGATCGAATTGCCGTTCACCTGGGGGCTCGACGATTTTCCCGCCTTCGAACACGTATGGACGCGCAACGGCGTGAACCCCGGTCTCGCGGCGCCGTCGCGGATGTTTGAAATCTGGTGGGGCGACTTCGAATATCTGTACGAGCGGCTCGGCGAGGGCGTTTACATCTTGACGATGCATCCCCAATCGATCGGCCGGGGCCATCGCTTGCTGATGCTCGAACGCCTGGTCGAGCAGATGCGGATGCGGACCGGAGTGCGGTTCGTTACGATGCGCGAAGCCGCCGAGGAATTTCGGCGCCATAACCCGCCGCCGGGACAATAACCTCGGCGCGATCCGGCGCGCGAATTCGCTTGTGAAGATTCGCGCGCCGCTTCCGCGCCGGTCCGAAGATTGCCTCTTTGCACGCAATCCCATATTGATTGGCGCGGTTGGATCATTTGCGTCGATGAGTTTCTTTTCTGCGGAACCCGCCGGAATTGCAGCGCTGGGATTGATCCTCGGGATGCGCCACGCGACCGATGCCGATCACGTGGTCGCGGTAACGGCGATCTTGAGCCGCGAGCGCAAAATCGCCGTGGCCGCGCGAATCGGCGCGGTCTGGGGTCTCGGCCATACGCTGACCGTGATGGCGGTGGGCGCGGCGATTATAATTCTGAAAATCGCCATTCCGGCTCGGCTTGGACTCGCGATGGAGTTCGCGGTCGCGCTGGCGCTAATCGCGCTGGGGGCGAACGCGGCGGCGGATCTAATCCGATCGATCGCGCGAAAAATCCTCGGCCGCCCCCATCCGGCCGATCCCGCGGCGCACGTCCACTCGCATCGCCACCTTCATTTTCAAGCGGATTTCAATGAAAGCTTTGCGCATAGCCATCCGCATGTTCATAGCATCGGCCGTGCGCACTCCGCCGATGCCGGCCACGAACATCTGACGCTTGCCGAAGAACCCGCGCGATTCGGCTTCTTCGCGCGTTTCGCCGCTACTCGGCCGCTCACGCGATCTTTCGCGGTCGGTCTCGTCCACGGTCTGGCGGGCAGCGCGGCGATCGCCCTGCTGGTCCTGAGCGCAATTCCGCAGCCGCTCTGGGCCGCGGCGTACCTTGCGGTATTCTGCGCCGGCGTGATCCTCGGGATGGCGCTGCTGACGATCGCGATCGCGGCGCCGTTCATATTCGCCGCACGGCGCTTCACGCATTTGCACGAGGCGCTGGTCGCCGGCTCAGGACTGCTCAGCTTCGGCTTTGGCCTCGTTCTGGCTTATCAGATCGGCTTCGTCGAACGCCTGTTCGGAACGGCCCTGCCCTGGATTGCGTATTGATCCAGCCGCGCCGCTCACGCCGCGCGTTTGAACTTCGGCAAGGACACATCGGGCGTCACGTCATCGAAAACCACCTCGACCGGCATCCCTAGCTCAAGTTCCTCCGGCTTGACGCCGGTCAGCCACGTCACCATCCTGACGCCCTCGTCCAGCTCGACGATCACCGGGCTGTACGGGATGTGCGCGGCGAATTGCGCCATCATCGGCTGGCGCGCCGTGGTCCACGAAAACACTTTGCCGCGCCCCTTCGAGCGCGCCCATTCGAATTCAAACGACCCGCACTTGGCGCACATATCGCGCGGAATATGGCGCCATGCGCCGCATCCAGTGCAACGCTGAAAGCGCAATTCGTGGTCCGTGCAGAATTTGTAGAACTCCGCCGAATATCCGCCGACTCGCGGCGTCGGCAATTTATACATTTTGTCGGCCATCGCGCCTTATCTCCTGAGAATCGCCAGTCCGCCGTCGCCGAAATCGCCCCATCCCGTCACCAGTCCGATTTGCGCGTCTTTGACCTGACGCGGACCGCACTGATGGCGCAACTGGCGCGCCGCCTCGACGATGTGATTCATCCCCCACACGTGCGCCTCGGACAGCAGGCCGCCGTGCGTGTTGAGCGGCAGATCGCCGCCGAGCCGGATGCGCTCGGGCGTGGCGAAATCCTTGATTTCGCCGCGCTTGCAGAAGCCCATCGCCTCGATCTGCAGCATCACGACATAGGTGAAGCAGTCGTACACCTCGAGGAAATCGATGTCCTTGTGCGTCACGCCCGCCATCCCGAACGCTTTCGGCGCGGCGAAGCTGAGGCCGATCACGAAGGGATCGGGCCGCGCCGGAATGTCGTCGGCGGGATACGGATGGCCCTCCGCGACCCCGGAAATGTAAACCGGCGGATGCTTGAGGTCGCGCGCGCGCGCCGCCGACGTCACCACCACCGCGCACGCGGCGTCGGTTTCCAGGCAGCAGTCGTACAGCCGGAACGGATACGACACCCAGCGCGCGGCGAGATAGTCGTCCATCGTCAGCGGCCGGCCGCGCATCATCGCCTTTTCATTCAGCTGCGCGTTGGCGCGGCCGTTCACCGCGATCGCGCCCATCGTCTCGAACGGCGTGCCGTACAGATGCTTATGCCGGGTCGCCAGCCATGCGTACCATTGCACCGGCACGGTCGCGCCGAACGGCAGATAGAACGCGCCGATCGTGTTCATCATCGGATTCGGTTCGGGCATCGGCTTTTCGCCGGTCTCCGCCCGCGCCCCGCCGCCGCGCACCGGATTCGACGAATAGCCGTTCCATCCAAGCGGAATCAGCACGTTGTTCGCGACTCCCGCCGCAACCGCCATCGCCGCCGCCTGCAGCGACACCACCGGACTCGCGCCGCCCATATGCACCGTCGTCGCGAAACGCAAATCCTCGATGCCCAGATTCGCCGCGAAATGCTCCGCCACCGATCCGATCGGCGGCCCGACGATTCCGTCGATGTCGTGCGGCTTCAGTCCCGCGTCGCCGATCGCCGCCAGCGACGCCTCCAGCATCAGCCTCAGTTCGGTCTTGCCCGATCCCCGCGTGAAGGCGCTTTCGCCCACGCCCACGATGCAAGCCTTGTCCTTGAGCGTGTCCATCAGTAAATGACCTTTTCCTCCATCAGAATTTTGATCTCCGCGTCCGACAATCCCAGCATCCCGCCGAAAATCTCGCGGTTGTGCTGGCCCAAATCCGGCGGATACGAATAGTTGAGCTTCTCCGCTCCGCTCAGTTTGACCGGCATCCCCGGCAGAATCCGCTCGCCCACCTCATGATGGTCCATCTTCCACCAGTAGCCCCACTCCCACAGATGCGGGTCCTGATGCAACTCGACGCTGTCGAGCACCGGGCCGGCCGGCACGCCGGCCTTTTGCAGCTCCACCGCCAGCTCCCGATGGCCGCGCGTGCGCGTGAATTCGCGCAGCTCCGCATCGAGCGCGTCTCGATTCGTCCAGCGCCCATACTGATCGGCGAATTTCGCGCCGCGCGCCCATTCCGGATCGCCCATCACGCCCCGCAGCGCCGTCCATTCGGCGTCGTTCGCGACCGCGATAGCGATCCATTTGTCCTCGCCCTGGCACGGGTAGGTGTTATGCGGCGCCATCGCGTCGTCGCGATTTTCCCACTGCCGCCGATCGCGCCCGTTCATGAAGTAATCGGTGAACCACTCGTGCATCTGCCCGATCACCGTCTCGCCCATGCTCGCGTCGATCCACTGCCCCTCGCCGGTGCGGTTGCGATGCCGCAGCGCAGCGAGCGCGTGAAACACCACCGTCGATGCGATCGCATAGTCCGGCCACGTCCCGCCCGTCTGGCGCGGCGGCCCGCCCGCGTAGCCCTGCGCGTCGAACATCCCGACGAACGAGCACGCCATCGGCCCCCATCCGACCCATCCCGACGGTTCGAGTCCGGTTTTGCCCAACAGCGACACCGAAATCATGATGATGTCGGATTTGATCTTGCGCATCTCGTCGTAAGTCAGGCCGAGGCTTTCCGCCGTCCCGCGCGGAAAACATTCGAGCACGAAATCGCTGCGCCGGATTATCTCGTGCGCCAGCTCGCGCCCTTTCGGATGCTTCAAATTCAGATTGATCGCCTTCTTGCCGTAATTCAGCGCGTGGTAGAAGCCGCAGCGATTCATCCCCGTTTTCCGATCCGCCATCCCCGCGGGATTGGTGCGGCTGATATCGAGATAGAGCTGCGATTCGATCTTGATCACCTCGGCGCCCATCGTCGCGAACCATTGCGCGATTTGCGGTCCGTTGATGATCCAACTGAAGTCCGTGACCCGGACCCCCTCGAGCGGCAATCGTCCCATCGGCTCCCTCCTGTGCGCCCGGCCGCGCGCTCAGACAACTCCCGCCGCGCGCAAGCCCGCCTGCGCTTCGGCGCCGATTCCAAGCCGCGCGAAAATCTCGCCGTTATGCTCCCCCAGCATCGGCGCCCGCCGCGGCTCCGGCGGCGTTTCCGTCATCGACACCAGCGTCCGCGGCATCCGGATCGTCCCCGCTATCGGATGCGCGATATCAACGAACGCTGCGCGCGCCTTGAGGTGCGGATCGACCGCGGCCTGCGCCACCGTATGCACCGGCCCGATCGTCAGCCCCAGCCGCTGCCCCTCGATCACCAGATACTCCATGTCATGCTTGGCCAGCTCCTCGCGCACCAGCATGCGCAGGATATCGTCGTTATCGTGCCGGCCCGCGATATCGTCGAAAATTTCGTTGTCCAGCTCCGGCGGATTTCCCAACAACTGCTTGAGCGCTCGCCAATGCGCGTCGGCCGTCCACAGCGTGTAGATATAGCCGTCGCGGCACGGCAGCGGCTCCAATCCGACCTGCACCTTCGCCCGCAGCCGGCTGAACGGGACGCCGACGTAGGAATACGCCGCCATCTCGATCTTCGCCGTGTTTGCCGTCGCCTGCCAGCACGGCGCGTCGATCCACTGGCCGCGGCCGGTCGCGTCGCGATCGGCCAGCGCCATCATCGCCGCCGCCGCCGCGTTCGCCGCGCCCATCATCTCCGCCGGATGCCCCGGCGCGCGCAGCGGATTCTCGCGCTCGCCGTCGTCC
This sequence comes from Deltaproteobacteria bacterium, assembly GCA_021780225.1. GTDB lineage: Bacteria > Desulfobacterota > Binatia > Binatales > Binataceae > JADMIL01. The sequence continues at coordinate 50,763 of JAJXZF010000078.1, forward strand.
ACCAGCGTGGGCGTGTTGTAGCCGGTCAGGCTCATCGCCCACGCGATCAAATCCGTTCCTTTCCAGTCGCGATACGGCCCGGTCTGCCCGAACGGCGAAATTGAGGCCACCACCAGCCGCGGATTGACCGCGTTGAGCGCCTCGTAACCGAGTCCGATCCGCGTCAAATGGCCGACCGGATAGTTTTCGATCAGCAGGTCCGCGTCCGCGATCAGCTTGCGGAAAAGCTCCGCGCCGCTCGCCGTCGCCGGATCCAGCGTGACGCTCTTCTTGCCGGTGTTCAGATAGCCGAAAAAGGCGCTTTTCTCCGGATGCGGCTCGCCGCCCGGGTACGGCGGATGGCGCCGCGCCTCGTCGCCGCGTCCCGGCGGCTCAAGCTTGATCACCTCGGCGCCAAGGTCGGCGAACATCTTGCCGCACATCGGCCCCGAGACCATCTCGGCGTATTCGACGACCTTCAGATCGTCCAGCGCTGCCTTCGCCAAGTTCCCGCCTCCTTGCGCCTGATCATGCGGCGCGGCGCGGAGCCGCCGCCCAACTCCCGCTCATGTCATTCCTAGGGTTGTGAATTTTTTGCGGTGCGGACGTTCCCATAACCTTCGCCGGCCAAAAGATTTCAAGCGCCCAGCCGGGTTTCGTCATTCCGGGCTGGTCCCGAGCACAGCGAAGAATCCCTGATCCCGGAAACATTCACAAGCTCCGAGCCGAAGGCGAAGAATCACGAAATCCGATTCGCGGCCGGCTTTCCCCGTCATTCTTCACTTCGCGGACTCCGTTCGGAATGGCGATGCGGGCTGACGCCGGGCTTCTCCATCCGGCTCAGCCGGCGAAACGCACCGTCGCCGCCATGCTCCGGGAGAGTATCTCGACCGCCTCCGACACCATCTCCTCAAGAATCTCTCGCGCCGGCCGGATCTTGCGGATCATCCCGATCGACTGTCCGGCGAAACCCGGCGTGATATCCTTGCGTCCGGCCTGCCGCGCCGCCTCCATCACCGGCATCGAAATCAGTCCCTGGAACGGCATCGGCAGCGGCTTCAATCCCGACGCCTCGAACTCCTCGGCCCATTTGTTCTTGATAAAGCGCGCGGGCTTGCCGGTTACGCATCTTGAAACGACCGTGTCTTCCGAGCCCGCCTCGACGATCGCCTCTTTCTGGAAATCTTCGATTCCCGACTCCGGCGTAGCCAGAAACGGCGTGCCGATCCATACGCCCGCCGCGCCCAGCGCCAGCGCCGCGACCAGCCCGCGTCCGTCGGCGATTCCGCCCGCCGCCAGCACCGGAATCGGCCGCACCGCGTCGACCACCTGCGGCACCAGCACCATCGTGCCGACGCGGCTGTTGTGGCCGCCGCCGTCGGTCCCCTGCGCGATGATCACGTCCACGCCCGAATCGACGAAGCGCCGCGCATGCTTCACCGCGCCCGCGATCGCCATCACCTTCATCCCGCGCTTGTGCGCCTCGGGAATCATGAAGCCGGGATCGCCCAAGCCGGCGACATAGACCGGCACGCGCTCGTCGAGCACTATTTCGATTTGCTGATTGAAAAAATCGCGCGAAAACGCGAATCCGCGGCTCGCCATCTTCGCCGGATCGGGATCGGGAATCTGATGGCGCCGCTTGAACTCGCGGGCGAAATCGATATGCGCTTGCGGCAGCTCCGCCTTGAACTTCTGCACGCTCCCGCCCGATGGCACGGTCGAGGGCAGCAGCGTATCGACGCCGAACGGCTTGTCGGTCAATTCGCGGGTGCGCCGGATCCATTGGCGCAGCTCGTCGGGCTGGCAGGCCGCAGCGCCGAGCACGCCCAGGCCTCCGGCGTTGGAGACGGCGGCGGCGAGCGCGGGCGTGGACGCCCCGCCCATCCCGGCCAGCATGATCGGATATTTGATTCCGAACAGATCGCAAATCGCTGTATGCAGCACCTTTTCGCTCATCGCGGACGATTGCTCCTTGGCGGCGGACGCCTTGGGCGCCAGCCTTTGCGCCGGACTATAGCGCGAAACCGTTTCTGTTGAGAATCAACGGCTTCATCGCTCCAGCCTCGGCGTTATATGCTGTCAGGCGCGGGGCAAAAGTCGAAATTGAAGGATGCGATCGGAAAATGAAGACCAAGAACTGGCGTGAAATCCGAGCGCGCAAGTTCCCGCCCGAAAAACTCGGGGAGATCGATCAAGCGGTCGCCGAAGAATTGTGGATCGCCGAGGCCCAACGCCGCACAGACGAACTCGCCACCGGCAAAGTCAAAGGCGTTCCTGTCGCAAAGGCGCTGAAAAGGGATCGCGGCCAAGTGACTTAAAGCCGCGCCAGAAAACCGGATGACGGCAAGAGAAAAACCATGCAGGGCGTGAAGACGATTCGCTCGCTCCGACTCACTAATATGCTCTCCTACGGGAGCAATGGGTCTTCCATTGATTTGGAACCTCTGAATATACTTATTGGACCCAACGCTTCTGGCAAATCGAATCTGATCGAGGCAATTAGTCTGCTAGCCGCAACGCCTAAAGATCTCCTTGCGCCGTTTCGCGAGGGAGGAGGCGTAGCAGAATGGATTTGGAAGGGAAAGCGACAAGCTCGCGCGGAGTTGGAAGCAATTCTCGACTATCCGCAAGGTGTGCAGGCGCTCCGCTATCGGCTCGCGTTCACGGTCGCCCAGTCACGATTGGAGATCGTCGATGAAGCTATCGAAAATGAACACCCGAACAAACCCGGAGCGGCCAAGCCATACTTTTTCTATGCTTTTCAAGCCGGGCACCCAGCCATTAATGTTCGCACAAAGCTCGATCAGCAGCCGGGAACGAATGGCGGTCGCACGGAGCGCATGCTGAGGAGAGAAGATATCAGTCCTGAACAGTCAATTCTCTCTCAGCGAAAGGATGTGGATCTTTATCCGGAGATAACCTATGTAGGAACTCAATTCAGCCAGATCCGATTCTATCGAGAATGGAACCTAGGGCGTTACACCGCTTCTCGAATGCCACAAAAAACCGATCTTCCTGAAGATTTCCTCCTGGAGGATTTCAGCAATCTTGGTCTCGTGCTGAATGACCTCCAAAACCGCGCCGACACGAAGCGAAAGCTGCTGGAGAAACTGCAATTATTTTATGAAGGGGTCGAGGACGTCACGACGAAGGTGCAGGGCGGCACAGTGCAGGTCTTTTTCCATGAAAAAGGCTTGAAGACCCCGGTACCCGCCACACGGCTGTCTGATGGAACCCTGCGATACCTCAGCTTGCTGCTTATACTTTGTCATCCTTCACCACCACCGCTGGTGTGCATCGAAGAGCCAGAATTAGGCCTCCACCCTGACGTGCTCCCAGTGCTGGCTGATTTATTTGTCGAAGCCGCCGCTCGCGCGCAATTTATAGTCACTACCCACTCTGAATCGCTGATATCCGCGCTTTCCGACGTTCCTGACGCGGTGATTGTTTGCGAGCGTGGCGCAGACGGAACCACGCTCAAACGTCTCGAACCTCCGAAACTCACCGAATGGCTGGACCGGTACAAGCTCGGCGAGCTGTGGCGCATGGGCGAGATCGGGGGCACTCGATGGTGAGTGAGATTCGGATATACATTGAAGGCGGTGGCGACGGCAGTGAATCCAAAGCGGCCATTCGCGAGGGCTTCGGCCAATTCTTCGACCCTCTACGACAACTTGCACGCGAGCGACGTATCCGATGGCGAGTGATTGCATGTGGTGGTCGCAGCGCAGCTTTTGATAATTTCAAGACAGCTCTGAAGGATCACTCAAGCGCATTCAACGTCCTTTTGGTGGATTCCGAAGGTCCGGTCTCAAAAACTCCTTGGAACCATTTGCTTGCTCGAGATGGATGGGCAATACCTGCTGTCGGCGATGAACAGTGCCATCTCATGGTCCAATCCGTTGAGGCGTGGCTTGTGGTCGATCGCGCCGCTCTCCGGAATTTCTATGGCGCCGAGTTTATTGAGAGCGCGCTCCCAACCCATGCCAGTATCGAGACCATCCCCACAAAAAACCTCGGATCCGCCCTGGAACGAGCCACTCGCAACACATCCAAGGGACCGTACCATAAGATTCGCCATTGTTCGGCTTTGCTCAAAAGACTTGATCATACCGTTGTCCGCTCCGGAGCGTCCTATTGCGAACGACTCTTCACGACGCTCGCCGCACAGATGGGGACGACTATCTGATGAGCGCGGCCAAATGCACGGGCGGAGCGGCTTATTGCGAGTAGAAACGCGGACTAGTAGTTAATTTGTCGATCTTCGCTGACGAAAAACTCAGACGGCATTAATCGCTCCGGCTTGAAATACCGTAGTTGCATTCGCACGGAAAGTTTGCGAGCGCGCGACTCCATCAGTGGAGGCCATCGTTTATCGCCCCGGCGCGGCTCAAGCGTTCATCCGGATTTTTTCCAGATCCTCGCGCAGCGCCGAGCGCACTTCCGCGCCGACCTGCCTCACCAGATTCGGCCTTCGGATCCTGTTATCATGCTCAACAGCCCCCGCTGATTTGGCAAAGTTTGCCATTATTGATATTCTGCACATGACTTCAAGAGATAGCCGCCATGCCGACCCGCAACGTCAGCCTGACCGCCGAGCAGGACGCCTTTGTCGAAAAGGTCGTGAAAGCCGGCGAATACCAGAACGCCAGCGAAGCGATTCGCGACGCGCTGCGCGTGCTTCAGCAAAAACGGCGCGAAGACGCGCTCAAGCTCAAGGCTCTGCGCGCGCAGGTCAAGGCCGGCCTTGAGGCGCTCGAACGCGGCGATTTCGTGGAAGTCGCCGACGCGGATCTCGATTCATATCTTGAAACTTTAACCGCAACGCACACCCGAAACGCATCCTGATCGCATGGCGCGATTTCGGCTGTCGCGGCCAGCGCGAGCGGATATCGCCAACATTCTGACCGCCAGCGAAGAGCGCTGGGGAACCACGGGACGGCTTCGTTATGCCGCGCTACTAGCCGGAGCGATTCGTTTCATCGCCTCCCATCCCGAAGACGCGACGACACGCGCGCGCCGAGAGTTGGCCGCGGGTCTTCGCAGCCTCCATCTGCGCCACGCACGGCGCTGGGGTCCAAGACCCGTCGTGGAAAGGCCCGTGCACGTTCTCTACTACCGCGCGGTTGCCACGGATTTGATCGAGATAGTGCGCGTGCTCCACGAGCGGATGGAGCCCGGCCGCCATTTAGGCGTAGACCCACCGGACGAGCGGTGATGCTTTCGCGAACGGCGGCGGCGATTGCATGTGGGCGCCGAGTTCGCTAGCTCTCACCCCAAACGCGGCCGCATCGACAGGCGGCCAAGCGACGGAGCCGCATCATGCCAGCTTTGCTGTTCGAGGTCCGCGACCATATCGCCTATCTCACCGTCAACCGTCCCGAAGTCCATAACGCGCTCAATCCCGAAGTGATGGTGCGGATGGCCGAGGCGTGGCGGCGCGTCAACGAGGACGACGAAATCCGCGCCGCGATCGTCACCGGCGCGGGCGACAAATCCTTCTCGGCCGGAGCCGACCTCGGCAAGCTGATCCCGCTCTTCACCGGCGCGCGCAAGCCCGAGGACGAGTGGGACCAGAAGCTCTTCGCCGACCGCAGGCTCGGCGACCAGGCGCTGCTGCGCAAATTCGACGTCGACAAGCCGATTATCGCCGCCGTCAACGGCTCCTGTATCGCCGGAGGGTTCGAGCTGATGCAGGCGTGCGATCTGCGCGTGGTCGCCGAACACGCGCGCTTCGGCCTGCAAGAGGTCAAATGGGCGATCGTGCCGGCCGGCGGTTCTCTCGTCCGGCTGCAGCGGCAGATGCCCTACTGCAAGGCGATGGAAATCCTGCTGACCGGAAATCTGATCGACGCGGCCGAGGCCTACCGGCTGGGACTGGTTAACTACGTCATGCCGGCCGGCCAGGTGATGGCGAAGGCGGAGGAGCTGGCCGCGACGATCGCGGCCAACGGCCCGCTCGCCGTCAAGGCGATCAAGCAGGGCGTGCGCCGCGCCGTCGGCCATCCCTACGAGGAAGGCTTCTCGATCGAAAACGAGGTCACGCGCCCGGTGATGAAATCCCGCGACGCGCAGGAAGGGCCGCGCGCCTTCATGGAAAAGCGCAAACCGCATTACCAGGGCCGCTGAACCATAATCCGCATCGCATCCGAACGAAGGAATTCGCCATGCCGCCGAAATTGAAAAAGGGCGTAAAAGAACTGGTCGCCGAAGCCAGCGCGCAAATCGAAACCGTCAGCGCCGAACAGGCGATCGCGATGAAGGACGATCCCGGCGTGATGCTGGTCGATATCCGCGATATCCGCGAGCTGCAACGCGACGGCCGCGTGCCGGGCGCCTATCATGCGCCGCGCGGGATGCTCGAGTTTTGGGTCGATCCCGAAAGCCCCTATTACAAGGAAGCCTTCGGCGCCGGCAAAAAGCTGGTGATCTTTTGCGCGGGCGGCGGACGTTCGGCGCTCGCCGCGCTCGTGCTCAAGGACATGGGCGTCGCTCCGGTCTGCCATATCGGCGCCGGGTTTCGGGGATGGAAGGCGGCGGGCGGTCTGGTTGAGACGATGCCGTCGCGCAAGGAATAGGGTTGACGCGAGAGCCGTCGCGGGACGGCGCCTGGCGTTCCAGCCTGTCATGCCGGGAGTCGCGCCAAGCCTCCGTCCGCAATGGATTCGCGGGTCAAGCCCGCGAATGACGCAGAAGAGTCTGACCGGACTCGATCCGGGCATCCATGTACATGCCGGGACACGCTCGGGCGCCATCTGGCGCCACGGGCGCGATCGCGCCGCGACATGGTCAAAAAAGCCAGCCGATCGTGCCTTTTTCGAACGTGCCGTGCTGATTCGTCGTGATTCCGAAGCCGACGCCAAAATTGAACTCAAGTTGCGGCATCAGGTAGAGGTTGACGGCGGGAACGATAAACTGCTGCTGTTCCGGCCAGATATACGGTTCTTTGACCGCTCCTATATCGCCGAAATATTCCAACGACGGCTCAAACCACTTGGTCAGCAGATAGCTTATCTGACCCATCGGCTCCAATGAGATTCCCGCCCGCGTTCCCGGCCCGCTGAACTGCTTTTCGAAGGAGAAATTGGCTATCGCGGTCAAACGCCGCCAATGAGTTTCGACAATCGGCATGAACTCGATATTGAACGGATCCGGTACGGCCGCGCGGCGCATGTACTGCAGCTCGATATTCGCGCCGAATTGGACCGGCCAATCCTCGGTCTGCGGGATGCCGAAATGGACCTTGCTGCGTGCGCCCGCGTATTCCCATTTGCCCGGCTCGAACATCGCGGTGCAGAGATATTGCCCCACTTCCAGATACGGCAGCAGGCCGTAGGTTAATTCGTAGGTGGCGTGCGTTTGATAGAGCGGGAGATTTGATTTGGACGCTTCCCCGACCGCCGTGCTGATGTAATTGGAGTGCAATTCGGCCATAAATTGGCCTTCCGGCACGGTATCGATCGAATAAATCTGAATTTCGTAGAAGTCGGTCGCATTTGCGACGCGCGGCATAACCAGAACCGCCAGCAGCAAACAAACGCCAAGCGCCAGAACGGAAAATCGATCCCGGCCAGCGGCGCCGGATCGGCGCCCTGCGGCGCCTCGCGCCACGGCGTCAGGCCTGCAATGGTCTCCGGAGGATACCGACAAAATGGCGCGCTACAACTTCCGGCGAATCGCCGCCTGAATGATACCAGACCTGCGACCAGTTTAGCGCACCGAACAAAAGCAGGCGAAGATAATGACGATCGACATCGGGCGGCAGCGGCAAATCCTCGATCAAACGCCGGAACCGCATCTCGTAATCCTGGCGAAGCTCGCGAATCCGTCCCGCAAAGGCGCCGGCCTCTTGCGGACGCGTGCGAATCATCGCCTGCGAATAATCGCGATGGGCGATCAGCGCGCGCAAATGCGCCGCGCAGGCAGCCTCCAGCCGCTTCCACGGCTCGGCGGCGTTCGCAACGGCCACATCGACAGCGTCGGCGATTCGGCGCTCGCCCTCCTCATAGACGGCCAGCAGCATCTCTTCCTTGGATTCGAAGTGATAATAAATCGAACCCGAGAGCATCCCGACCGTCTTTGCGATATCCCGCATCGACGTGGCGTGAAAGCCGCGTTCACTGAACAGTTGCGCCGCCGCGTCAAGCAGTTGGGCGCGGCGATTGTCTTGCCGCGGCGCGCGCAGCGGCGCTGGCGAGGAACTCACGGGCATCGGTCAACCTTCTTCCTTCCGGCCGGCCGATCCCGCGAGATTGCGCTCGCGATCAGACGCCGGGCTGCGACTCCAGAGTGGCCGCTCGTCCATCAATTGTGGGGTCGATTCCCAATTTCCGCAAGTTCTCCGCCGTGCGCGGAGTCATCAGGCCGACCTTCTTCATATTCGATACGACCTGCGTGTACATCTCGCGCCGGAAAATCTGGCGGAAAAATATGTAATCGTTGCTCTTGGCGCTCTCGACCCGGATTTTCTGAATCTGATCGATTTCGCCCTTGCTGAAACCAACCTTCTCGAAGGCTTCGCGCGGGAACTGGCCGCGCAACACCAGCCGGCACGCTTCCGCGACGAAATCCTCAAGCTCGCTCATCTCCGACGGCGACAGGCTCGCGACCATGTCGGGCAGTCCGATCACCGAAAAACCCATGTGCCGGGATTCGTCCTGCAGCACCCGCTTGCTGATCGATTGCAGCACCGGATCCTGCGCCGTTTCCGCCAGCATCCGGAACAGCCCCACCGCGAAGGTCTCGGCAATCAACTGCAACCCCGCGGTCTTGAGGAACCATTTGCCCTGTCCGAGCAGATAATCGAACAGATGCTTCAAGTTGTGGTTCATCGGATAGACGCGGCCGCCGCATTTATCGAGCAGATAGCGGCTCAGGACCTCGGCATGCCGCGCTTCGTCGACAACCTGGGTCGATTGGAAAAACTTGGCGTCGTTGGTCGGCACCATATCGACCAACTGGCTGCACGCGAGCATCGCGCCCTCTTCGCCATGAAGGAGCTGCGAAATCCGCCAGCAGGAAAATTCCACGTTCAGCTCGCGGCGGGTTTTTTCGTCCAGCTTGTTCCAAAACTCGCTGCCGTAGCCGTCGATAAGGCCGTCGGCGAAAATTCCCTTGTCCAGATCCACCGGCTGCGACCAATCGATATCGCGCGAAGCGTTCCACTGGTCGCGCTTCGCGTTTTCGTAAAGCCGCCGCATATCGGGGGCAAGCACGCCGTACTCCCGCTGATAGAGAGTCTCGTATTCGCTTTGAATGCGATGTTCAGTTTCAGTCATTGAGGCCTCCGCGAAATCTGGTCGTCACCCACCGGGTTGGCGCGTTTTGCAAACGTCAATACCAAACGCTTGCTTGCTTATACTGAAACATCGTGCTTCCTGTCAAGCGGCTGAACGCTCATTCATTACTCTCACCGGCGACAAGGTACAACCGCCACTTCGCCGGGGCGCGGCGCCACGGCTGATCGCTCTCATCGACCCGTCGCGCATCTGGATGATAATTTCGGCCGGCGCGCGATTGTACGACGCAGATCTTGTGGTTCGTTCGCTGAAGTCCGCGCCAAACTTCCGTCGCCCATGCGCCGGCGGTGCAAAAACCGCCGATTCATTCGATTGTCCATCGGCGCGAAGTCTCTCTTAAGATATTGGAGCCACAGAAATTATCCTCCGAGGTTAGCCGATGCCCGCTCCGCTGTTCGAAATCCGCAATCACATCGCTTATCTCACGCTCAATCGGCCCGAGGTTCACAACACGATCGACCCCGAATTGATAGTTCAATTGGCCGAAGCCTGGCGACGCCTGGCGGCGAACGATTCCGGCCGCGCAAGTGATGGCGAAGGCCGAAGAATTGGCGGAAAAGATCGCCGCCAACGGCCCACTCGCCGTGCGCGCAATCAAGCAAGGCGTCGGAAGAGTATCGGGACGCCCGCTGGAGGATGGCTTCAAGATTGAGAGCGAGCTCGCGCGCGGAGTGTTTTCCTCGGATGACGCCAGGAAAGGCCCGCGCGCCTTTGTCGAAAAGCGCAAGCCCGACTTCAGGGGAAAGTGAGCGGAAAACCCATCGTGAACTATCAAGCCATACTGTACGAGCGGCACGGCGCCGTCGCCAAAATCATCACCAACCGTCCACGTTACAAAAACGCCCAATCGCGCGTGATGATCGAGGAGATGGATCATGCGTTCGCCGCGGCCAACGCCGACGAAGACGTGCGCGTGATCGTGCTCGGCGCGGCCGGCGAGAGGTTCTCGTCGGGACACGATATCGGCACCCCCGAGGAAAAAGAGGACATGCGGCGCCGCCCATTTCCAAAAGGGGTGCGCGGCGAGTACGCGCTCTCGCGATATCTGTTTCTCGACGCCACTTTGCGCTGGCGCAACCTGGACAACCGACGATCGCGCAAGTTCAGGGAATGTGCATCTTTGGCGGCTGGATGTTCGCCGCCGCGATGGACCTGATCGTCGCCGCCGACGACGCCATGTTTTTGCCGGCGCTGATGCAGTATTTTTCGATACCGTGGGATCTGCCGCTGCGCAAAGCCAAGGAGGCCGTGTTCCGGGACCGCTTTATCGGCGCCGAAGAGGCGTGCCGGTTCGGATTCGTCAACTACGTGGTTCCACGCGATCGCCTCGAAGAAGAAACCATGGCGCTCGCCAACGAGATTGCGGAAAACGATCCCTTCACGCTCAGAATGGCGAAGTTGGCGATGAACTCCGCGCAGGACGAAATGGGCTTCAGCAACTCGATCCGCAACGCTCATTCGCAATATTCGCAATATATGGTTCACGGCCTGGACAGCTACACGAAAGACAAGCTGGAAGGCCGAGGTTTCCGAAGGTGATGCCCGGCGTCACGCAGGCGCTGAAGACCCGCGGCAAGTAGTGCGACTATCATGAACGGAGCGGCGGAAAGCTCGCGCGGCGGATGCCATTGCGGGCGCGTCGCGTTCGAGGTCGCGGGCCGCCCGGCGCGCGTGGTCGAATGCAACTGCTCGATTTGCGCGAAGAAGGCGTACTTGCATTGGATTGTGCCGAAGGAAGATTTCCAGTTGCTGACGCCGGCGGAAAATCTCGCGATTTACACCTTCAGCACGGGCGTGGCGCGCCACTATTTCTGTCCGGTATGCGGCGTCGCGCCGTTCTATATCCCGCGCTCCGACCCCGACAAAATCGACGTGAACGTTCGCTGTCTTGAAGGGATCGATCTCGATCAGCTCGCGATCGATCGTTTCGACGGCCGCACTTGGGAGAGCGCCATCGCCGGATGGCGCGCGACACCGGAGCGTGATTGATGACCGGAGTTTAGCGGCGTATGGCGCCGTTGCCTGAGTCACGATCATGATTCGCGCGCTTTACGCGAAAGGAGACTAAAGATGGCGCGAGGCGGAATCAGTCATATCGCATTGACGGCGCGAGACTTCGACCTCTCCACCGGCTTTTACGATCAAGTGCTCGGTTTCATGGGTTTTGAACGCGTCGAAGTTCCCGAGACAACCCAGCAGGCGATGAAAACCCGGCTGCGCGCGTGGGCCAGTCCAAACGGTTCGATCACGTTGCGTCCGGCGCACGCGGCATCGGCCGGCAAGACTCACGATCGCAACGCGCCCGGCCTGAACCATCTTGCCTTCAACGCCGACAGCCGCGCCGACGTCGACGGTTTGCACGCGCTGTTGCAGCGGATCGGGGCGAAAATACTCGATGCGCCGGCGCAATACCCTTATTTCGCGGAGTACTACGCGCTCTATTTCGCGGATCCTGACGGCGTAAAAATCGAACTCGTCTTCTGGCCCCCGGCGTAGGCGGCGCTTTTTGGAAATCAACCGGCCTCATTCAGAGCGCCGGTTCCCGACCGGATCGCGAAGTCACATACCGTTGAAGCTGGCTCAGGCAGCGTTAATGCGGCTATGAATTTGGGGCGCAGAGCCGCGACGTTCCAAACCATACGGCTCCGACGGAGAAGCAATGGCATACGAAAATTACAAAGTCGTGAGCGTGGAGGTTCGCGGAAAAGTCGCCTACGCGACGATCAACAATCCGCCGATCAATCTGATCACCGGCCGCTGCTGGACGACCTCGTCCGCTTGTCGAGCGAACTCGAAGCCGACAAGGATTTGCTCGTGGTCGTGCTGAGAAGCGCCAACCCGGATTTCTTCATCGCGCACTTCGACGTCGCCGCGATTCTGGAATTTCCGATCGAAAAACCCGCGCGCCACGAAGATTACGCCAACGCGTTCTATCACGACATGTGCGAGCGCTTCCGCCTGATGGACAAGATCACGATCGCGCAGATCGAGGGCCGCGCGGGCGGCGGCGGATCGGAACTGGCGATGTCGTTCGATATGCGTTTCGGGGTGCGCGGCAAAACGATCATCAATCAGATGGAGGCGCCGCTCTGAATCCTTCCCGGCGGCACGGGAACACAGCGCCTGCCGCGATTGATCGGCAGAAACCGCGCGGTCGAGGTTATCCTCGGCGGAATTGATTTGGACGCGGAAACCGCGGAGCGCTGGGGTTATTTGAACCGCGTCTTCGACGCCGGGCAGATCGCGCCTTATGTCGAATGGCTGGCGCAACGGGTCGCGTCGTTTCCGGTGGAAGCCGTGCGGCTGACGAAACAGGCGATCAATTCGGCCGAAAAACCGTTGGCCGAAGGGCTCCGAGACGAAAGTTATCTGTTCCAGCAACTCGTGCGCACCGAGAGCGGACGGCGCAATATGCGCAAGTTCCTCGAAATCGGCGGTCAGACGCGCGAAGGCGAGCTCAAGATCGGCGAGTTGAACGGGTTGCTCGGAAAATTTTGATTTTTATACCCAACCTGCCGTTGCAACGGCGCGGTAATCGGACGGGCGTCCAGCCGCCCGTCCGATCAGTTTGAATTGAACGGTCTCGCGGAGCGCGATGCTCCGCCGCCGCTGCGCTTTCAGCGCCGCCGGAAATGCGGAATCACCTCCGCCGCGAACAGCTTCATGCTCTCGTACACAGCCGCGGCGTCGGCGCCGGGCACGGCCATGTAGAGCACCAAATGGGTCACGCGGGTGCGCCGCTGATAATCCTCGATCAGTTCGATCGCGGTCGCCGGCGTGCCGACGATCGGCGGTTCGCCGAAAAATCGCGCCGTGTCGCTGTGGCGCAATTCGCCGACCGGCGGGATGTTCTGCCCGTACAGTTCATCGCCCGGAAGATCGCTGGCTTCGCGGAACCATTCGCCGTAGCACGACAGCATGTAATGCAGGCCGCGCTCGGAATGATCCCACGCCTCCTCGGGATTGCGCGAGACAAAGGCGTTGCGCAACTGCGCGATTTTGAAATCCGCCGGATTTTTGCCGTGCTCCTTCAAAGCCGCGTCATACATCTGTTGCTGATCCGGTCCGCCGGTGCCGCAGAGGTGATAACCGTTGCGCGCCAATCGCGCGATCGATTTCGGGCCGCGGCCGGCCAGCCAGAGCGGCGGATGCGGCCGCTGGACGGGCTTGGGCACGAGCGTGATATTGCTCAGGCGGTTGAACCGGCCGTCGAATGAAAAACCGTCTTCGGTCCAGGCGCGGCGGATAATTTCCGTTCCCTCTTCGAGGCGCGCGCCGCGTTCCTTGCGCGGCACGTTGAAGCCGGTGAATTCAGGAACGCGATAGCCCTGGCCAAGGCCGAGGTCGAGCCGCCCGTTCGCAATGATATCGACGGTCGCGGCGTCTTCGGCCACGCGTAACGGATTATGGAGCGGCAGCAGCAGCACGAAGGTGCCGATACGGATGCGCCTGGTGCGCGCCGCGATCGCGCCCGCGATCGGCAGCAGCGACGGCGAGTAGCCGTCGGGAACGAAGTGATGCTCGGTGAGCCATACCGTGTCGTAACCCAGCTCTTCGGCGGCGGCGCAAAGGTCGAGATGCTTGCGATAGAGATCGACGAACGAATCGCGGCCGAAATCAGGGCGGCGGAAGGCGAAGAGCAATCCAAAATCCAGCATGGCGGGAACGAAATCCTTTCGCTCGGATCTAACCAACGGCCAACTTACACCTCTTGATTCCGATCGGCGAGAGCGCAGCGGACGTGCCGAACGGCGCGCAAGCGGCTATGCTCGCGCAAACGGGGAGCAGCGCGATGACCAAAGATGAATACCAGGCGGCGTGGAATGAACTCGAACGCGAACTCGTGAAATTCCTCGAAGTCTTCGAGGATATCCACGAAAATTTGCGCCTCGGCGATGTGAAAGACAGTCAGGCGCGTCTGGTCGGAGCCGTCGGCGCGACGTTCCGCCGTTTCGAAAAGGAATTCGCGCCGCTCGCGCCGCCGGCGGAATTCAAGGATCGGCACGAGCGGATATGCGCCGCCGCGACCGAGTTCGGCAAATCGTGCAACCTCTTCATGGCGCCGCCCAATCGCGATTGGACGCTGGCGTTCCTCTACAGCCGCCGCGCCTTCTGTTCCGGACTCTACCAGATGTATGAATTGCGCGAGCTGATGCCGCTCGCCGACGCGCATTTCCTGACGGCGGGAGCGGCGGCGCCGCGCATGACCGAACGTCCGGCCGGATCGGCGCCGGCGGGCTTCACGCAGCATCCGCGCAACGATTCCCGATCGGATTACACGCTTTACATTCCGGAGGATTATGCTCCGGGCGCGCCGATGCCGCTGGTGGTCGCGATGCACGGCGGTTACGGTCAGGGCTCGGAATATATTTGGACCTGGATGCGGTCCGCGCGAAGCCGGCGATGGGCGCTGCTGGCGCCGAAGTCATGGGGCAACACCTGGGAAATGACCTTGCGCAGCTCCGACGCGCGCTCGGTGCTGGCGATGATCGACGAAGTCGCCCGCGATTATCCGATCGATCCCTCGCGAATCTATTTAAGCGGCCTCTCCGACGGCGGCATCTTCACTTACATCCTCGGGCTGGAACATCACGAACGATTTCGCGGCATCGCTCCGGTCGCCGGCGCGCTGCACATGGCGGCGGATCCGATGTTGCGCGAGGGACGCGGCAAGGACACGCCGATATTCGTGATTCACGGCGTGCACGATTTCATTTTCCCGGTCGCCTTTACGCGGCAGACCAACGAACTGCTGAGCGCGCTCGGCTACAACCTGAAATACGCGGAGCTTCCCGAGTGGGGCCACGCCTTCCCCTATTCGATCAACGAGAAGCTGGTCGCGCCGTGGTTTGAAGCGCTGCCGGCCAAAGCGGCCTGACTGAACGCGAGAGCGTGCGGGAACGGCCGGCGCGCTCAGGCCGGCGTCCGCCGCTCCAGCAGCTCCGCGAAAAATTCCAGATGCATCCGCGCGACGATCGGCCAGGCGTAGTTGGCGCGCGCGCGATCGAGTCCGCGCGCGGCGAGTTCGCGGCGCCGATTCGGATCGCCGATCAATTCGGCAATCGCCGCGGACCATCCGGATTCATCGCGCTCGCCAACGATAATCGCGGCGTCGCCCGCCACGGCGGGAATCTCGCCGCTGTCGCTGGCGACAACCGGCACGCCGCAGGCGAACGCCTCGATCACCATGCGGCCGAATATCTCGCGCCATCCCGGCGTGGTCTGGCTCGGCGCGCACAGCAGATCCATCGCGTTGAGATAAGCCGGAACTTCGGCGTGCGGCGCCGCCGCGATTCGCACGCGGTCCGGAAAGCGGTCCGCCCAGCGCTTGATTTCCGGTTCCATCGGCCCGCCGCCGACGAACAGCGCGCGCCACGGCGCGGTCATGTTTTCAAGCGCGCGCATCAGCGATGAAACGCCCTTGGCCTCGACCATACGCCCCAGATAGCCGACGACCGGCGCGCCGTCGGCGGCCCATCCGAGACGTTCGCGGATCGCGCGGCCTGCGGCCGGGTCGGGCCTGAAAATCTCCGCGTCGATTCCAAGCGGCAGCACGCGCCACGGCTTGCGATCGTAGCCGGCGCGGCGTTTCAGCATTTCGGCGCCGAGCCGTCCCCGCGCGGCCCATCCCGCGGCGCGCGCCATGCAATATCGTTCGATCATCGAAAACGGCGGCGGATAGCGTTTGGCGATCGTCTGGCCGGTCCAATAGACCAGTGCGGCCGACGGCGGCGTCAGCCGCGCGATTTGACCGCCCGCCACGATGTACGGCTCCTCCCAACAGTGCACGACGTCCCATCCCGCACGCATCACCGAACGCACTCCCGCGCCGTAGAAAAAAAGATGCACTATGCGCGACAGCCGCGCCGGGACTGGCGCGAGACGGCAAGCCTCGCCCGGAATTGGTTCGAGCGGAATATCGCGCAAGTCGCCATGAAAAAATTCAGGCGCGACCGCCGTCACCTCCCAGCGGCCGGCGCCGACCCGCGCCATCTCATGGGCGAGGCGGCGATTCAAGGCGACGCAGTAGGAATGTCCGATCGTGAGCAGCCGGCGGCGGCTAGTCGGCGGCATGGCGTTGCGCGGGACGCTTCAGCCGATAATCAGGCGACGAGCGCCGCGGCGTCGGGAGAGCGCAACTTCGCCATGAGCTGGACCAGATCGGCACGCTCGGCCGGCGCCGCGATAATGTTGGCGTTCCAGTGCGCGGCGGCGACCTCATCGGGCGCGCCCAGCACCGCGGCGACATAGTTCAGCGCGGCTAATTTGCCGGCGATTTCGCGATTGGTTCCGTGCAGCTCCATCAAAATCACCGGCCGGCGCTCAAGCAAAGTCCGCTCCGCTCCGGCGAGCAGATCGATCTCGGCGCCCTCAACGTCGATTTTCATCACGTCCGGCTCCGGGAGGCCTTCACGCTTGATCACGTTGTCCAAACGGCGCACCGCGACGGTCATTTCGCCGTCCTGCCGATCCGGAGGCTTTCCCGCGCCGCTCAATTTACCCCAGGTCGGTTCGGCGGAAAGCAGGAACGCGGCCTCGCCATCCGATGCGGCCAGCGCTTCCTGCCGCACCGCCAGGTTGCGAAACCCGTTGAGACGAGCGTTATGCAGCAAAGCGCGGGCGTTTGCCGGCAACGGCTCGAACGCGATCACCTGTCCGGCGGGGCCGACCAAACGCGCCGCGATCACCGAAAAGAATCCGACGTTGGCGCCGATATCGAAAAACGTCATGCCGGGCTTGAGCAACAGTTTGAGCGCGCCCTGCGAAATCGGATCGTGCGTGCCCATCAGAAAGCTCATCGCGGAATTTGCGGAGTTGAATCGCAGCCCCGCGCCGATGCCCCGCACGATCGTCGCGTCGCCTCTGCTCGCAATCAAGATGACCCGCTTGATTAACGCGTTGAACCAAGGATGGCGCGACCGGAGACCGTCGATCGCGTCGCGCCACGACGGCGGCATCCAGCCAACGAACTTTACAACAAAATCCATCGCCGCGACGCACTATCATAGGCGGTCTTCGCCCGGAACGGAACCGCATAAAAATGCGCGGAGATCCGCCGTCCGGCGAAGCTCCGCGCCTGCGAGGCCATCGAATCCCAAGCTGATTCTACATCTTCGCGTCCATCACGGCCTTGCCGGTCGCCGGATCGATCGGCACCGAGATATGCGAATGGAAAATCTTCCACTTGCCGTCCACTTTATGGAGACAATCGGTCACGCGGAAATTTCCCGACATCGCCTTGCCCGATTTATCCTTCCACGTGAAGTGCTGGATGCTGTTGGCGACGCCCAATTTGCCGTCGGTAACGACTTCGAGCTCAAGGAATTCCGCCTTGATATCCGTCGCGTTGTCGAAGAAGGCGGCCAAATCCTTGCGCACCGCCTCGGCGCCCGAGTATTTGAGCGGCGGCATGAAGTCGTAAAACGTAACGTCTTTCTTATCGACGCAAGCCATCGATTGATCGGTCGTTTGCGCCTGGATGCATTTGTGCTCGAAGGCGATGATTTCGGCTTTGGCTCCGCCCGCCGCATACGCCGGCGCGGACGCCGCGCACGCCAGAGCGATCGCGCCGATCAGTCCCGGTATCCATCCGGATTTTCGCATTCGCCGGTCCTCCTCCCGCTTGCGCGGCGACCGAAGCGCCGCCGCCGCGACGCCGTGGTTGGAGCCGGCAGCGGAAGAGCCGAAAATCCCGCTCCCCCGCCGCCCGGCAACTAATCGGCCGCGCCGTGACGCAGCAGCCGGCCGGAGGTCGCCCCCGTCGGCTTGCCGTCCTCGAAGATCATGCCGCCGTTGACCATCACCGCATGATAGCCTTCGGCGCGCTGCACCCGACGCCATTCGCCAGCCGGGAAATCGCGCGTGATCTCCATGGGCAGAATCTTCAGCTTGTCAAGGTCGTAGACCACTATGTCCGCCGCGGCGCCGACGGTCAGTGCGCCACGATTTTTGAAGCCAGCACACATCGCTGGATGCGCGCTCAGGCGCCAATGCGCCTCTTCCAGGGTGATGACCGGATTGTCGCGGACGAACTTGATCAGCGCCTCGGTCGGGTAACGTCCGCCGGTGAAAAATTTGGTGTGGGCGCCGCCGTCGGATACCCCGAAGATTGGAACGGAACTGGACGTGATCATCTCGGCCATATGGTCGATGCACTGGTTGACCGGCGGCGTGTAGAAATCCGTGTTCAGACCGTCGGCGCAGGCGATGTCGAGCATCGCGTCGACCGGATGCTTATTCTCGCGCCGCGCGACTTCGCCGACCGTCAGGTTCTCGTACTTCTTCAAATCCGCCCGCTTGCACTCGATGATAAAAATGTCGCGCACGTTGTTGGTGATGAGTCCGGTCATCCCATCGACTTTGCGCAACTCGGGCCGCCGCTCCGGATCCGACAGCTTCATCAGCCGGTCCTCGATCGGTCCGGTGGTCACTTCACGCCACGCCGGCATATCGTCCCACAGGTTCCAATCCTTGAAGGAGAAGGTGAATCCCTGTTCAATGCTGATGCTTTGGCCGTAGACGCGAAGGCCGCGCTTCACGCAGCTTTCCAACCATTTCAACTGATGCCGGTAACGCTCAGGGTGCGCATCATTGACAAGTATCACATTATACAGGATCGGACGCCCGCTGACCCGGGCGATCTCTTCGTAATGCCGCTCGGCGTGCGCTTGCGCGGCCTCCGCGCCGTCGCTGCCGCTTGGCAGATAGGTCATTTGGATGAAGCCTTCGTTGCGTTCGGCGAGCACCCCGGCGAACGCCAGGGCGGTTTCATCGTGCATCAGATCGGTCACCATCGGCGTGCCGTCGTAATCGGCCTGGACGCTGTCTTGACCGAGGCGTTGCGCCGACCATCCGCACGCGCCGCGATCCATCGCCTCATGCAGCAGGCGGCACATCTCCTTCGTCTCGGCCGCGGTTGGTTTGCGACCGGATTTCGCGTCATCCAGGCCCATGACCCAAATCATCAGCGGCGCCACCGGCATGAACGGCAGCATGTTGACGCCCTTGGGACGCCGCTCGATGCTGTCCAACATCTCCGGGTATGTGACCCAGTCCCACGGCATCCCCGCCTTCATCGACGCATACGGAATGGCTTCCGTGCGCGTCATCATGAGCATAGCGCGATCGCGCATCTCCGGTTTGACCGGCGCGAAACCGAAGCCGCAGTTGCCGATCACCACGGAAGTCACGCCGTGCCAGCTCGAGATCGTGCAGTACGGATCCCAGAAAAGCTGGGCGTCGTAATGGGTGTGCAGATCGACAAAGCCGGGCGCCACGATTTGCCCGTCGGCGTCGATCACCTTGCCGCCTTGATGCGTCGCGAGCTTGCCGATCTTGGCGACCTTGCCGTCCTTGATCCCCACGTCGGCGCTATAGCGCGGCATCCGCGTGCCATCGACGACCATTCCGCCCCTTATAATCGTATCGAACTCCGCCATTTTCTTGACTCCTTGCGGCGCGTGCGACGTCCCCACACGGCTGCGCTGGTCTTCAGGGCCGGCGCTCCCTCCGACCCCCGTTTCCGGTTTATTCCTGCCTATACCCTTCTTCTGTGAAAACCCCTGATACGCACCAATAATCCGGCTTATAGCGCCATCCATTAGCAAAAAACAAGCAAGCGGCCGGTCGCATTTCCAGCGCTTAACGCCCTTTGAATGACGCCTGCCGCTTGCCGAGAAACGCGCCCATCCCTTCAACTCGATCTTCGGTGCCGAACAGGAACGCCATCCCCTGCCGTTCCGCCTCGATACCGCTCTTCAGGTCGGCGTTCATCCCCATATGGACCAGCAGCTTGGCGCAGCGCACGGCGAGCGGCGGCATCTTGATCAAGCGCCGCGCCAGCTCCATCGCCGCATCGAGCACCTTGGCCGCCGGAGCGATCTCGTTCACGAGGCCGAAATGGAGAGCCTGCGTGGCCGTCAGCGGCTCGCCCAGATAGATCATCCGCTTGGCGATCGCGGGCGGCAGCAGTTTGGGCAGGCGCTGCGTGCCGCCGGCGCCGGGCAGCACGCCAATCAAAATTTCCGGCACGCCGATCGTCGTCTCCTCGGCCATGATGCGGAAGTCGCAGACCAGCGACAGTTCGCATCCGCCGCCGTAGGCAAGGCCGTTGATCGCCGCGATGGTCGGGCGATCGAGGTCTTCGATCGCATTGAACGCCATCTGCACGCGCTCGATAAAACGCATGAACTCGCCGCTGCTGTTGATGCTGTTGAGATTCGCGATATCGGCGCCGGCGCAGAAGGCGCGGCCGTTGCCCGTGAAGACGACGACCCGCACCTCCTGGTCGTCGCGGATATGGTTCGCCAGCTCGCCGAACTCGCGCACCATCACGGCGTCGATCGAATTGAGCTTGTTCGGACGGTTGAGGCGCACCAGCGCGATTCCGTCGGCAACCGAATATTCGAATGATTGATACATCGTGAACCTCCGCGTGCGATCGGCGCGGCGATAAATTCGTAGCGTCGCCGCGGCCTGGGTTTGCGCGAGCGTGCCATCGCCGGCGCGGCTTGTCTATCCGGCAAGGCTTGCGGATACTGACCGCCAATGGCTCCCGGCAACCCCGAGGCGAACGGCGCAGGCGTTACGATTTCGTGGCGGGCGATGGCCTTCGCACCCGCGGCGGTCGTTTTGTTTGTTCTCGCGCTTTACTTCAACAACGCCCAAAAACAATTCCCGGCGCTGATCTGCCTCGGCGGAACGTTCGCGCTCGTGACGGCGTGGCTGGCGCTCTCCGCCCGCGCGACCGGCAATCCGGACTCGCCGATCCGGATGTTCATTCCGCGTTTGACCCTATTTATCGTGCTTGGGACCGCTTTTCTCGCCGCGATGCATTGGCGCATCGACCAGAGAATCACGGCGATGGAAATCGGCTTCGCCGTTTTCTATATCGCCGCCGGATGGTTCGGCGTCCGCGGCTTCGACGCTCGTTTCCGGCGTCCCGAATTGAGCGCCGTGCCGGGCAAAAAACCGCCCCGCCGCAACGGCCCACCCCGCTAGTGTCGTGTTTCACAAGTTGCGATGGCGCCCATCCAGTACCGTAGGGTCATTCTGAGCGGAGGCTGCCGGAGCGAAGAATCCCGAAAAGACTTGCGGTTTTCGGCAAATGCCGAGATTCCCTTCGCAAGACTCAGGGCAAGCTTTCGCTGCGCTCAGAATGACAAAAATGCCGATGGCGATTGATGATTTTGAATTGGGCGGGATTCTGCAACCGCTGCTCTCAGGAAAAATCTTCGCGCGCGCATATTGACCATGCGAACTTGTGCAGAGATTCCCTGGTGCGGTGTCCCGCAAATAACTTCCGCCGGACGCCTGATCAGCTCGGCGCGCAGGCCGCCCATCGCGGGGCGGCAAGGGATGGATTGCCGGGTCCGGACCCGGCAATGACGCACAGCGTTGGTCATGCCCGGACTCGATCCGGGCATCCACGCCGAGCGCAAGATCGACGCGGAGCGCAAACTTATTCAGGGGACGCCACACCAGTAATTCTCCGCGCTGATTTTCCGATCCAGCCGGCCGTTCGTAACAACAATTGGTAAATTTGTCGCCGGCGCGATCATTTTGCTAAACGGATCATAAATTCCCGACGCGGAGGGACGGCGATGCGCGCGTTCGACGGCGACAGCCATTTCATGGAGCCGCTCGACATGTTCGAGCGGCATATCGAACCCCAATTCCGCGACCGCGCGGTTAAGCTCGCCGCCGATCCCGCGACCGGCAAGCGCGCGATGCTCTGCGACAACCGCCCCCTGAAGCTGCGCGACGTCGAAGAGGTCCTCGGGCTGCTGTCGGGTTACGGACAAAAGGAAGGCGGCGCGCAGGTCGGCGGTTTCGATCGCTACGGCGCGTTCAGCGAACAATGGCAGGACATGGGCGCGCGCGTCCGCTTCCTCGACACCGAGGAAATCGACGCGCAGGTCATCTTCCCGAGCATCGGCATAATCTGGGAGGGCGAACTGGACGATCCGATCCTTGCCGATGCGCTGTGCCGCGCCTACAACCGCTGGGCCTTCGAGCTCGTCAGCGGCCATCGCGACCGCCTTTTTCCCGCCGCGCATATCTCGATGCGCGACGCCGATCTGGCGATCGCCGAGCTTAATCGCGTGGCGAAACTGGGATGCCGCACCGCGTTCGTTTCGGCCGCGCCGATCGCCGGCCGCAGCTTCGGCCATCCGGCTTACGATCCGATATGGGCCGCCGCGCAAGACCTCGACATCTCGATCGGCCTGCACCTGGTTTCGCATCGCCATTACACCGGCAGTTCCTGGTACAAGGAGCCGAAACCGGGCCTGATGTACTTCACGATGAATCTAATTCAGGACCCGCGCCAGGCGCTGACCACGATGGTCGTGGACGGCGTCTTCGAGCGCTTTCCGCGCTTGCGGGTGGCCACGGTCGAGGCGATGGTCGGATGGGTGGGCGAATGGCTGGAGCGGGTCGATTACCGCTATCGCTACATGGGCGGAACGTCGCTGATGAAGCGGCCGGTCGCCGAATATTTCGCCCGCAATATCTGGGTGAGCGGCGACCCCGAAGAGAAGATGTTCAAATATATCGTGCAATTCGCCGGCGACGACAAATTTTTCATCGGCTCGGATTATCCGCACGCCGAAGGCTTCGTCCATCCGGCCGCGAAAGCGCGCGAATATCTTGCGGCGCTGCCGAAAGAATCGATCGACAAAATTCTTTCGGTCAACGCGCGGAATTTCTATCGCGTGTGAAACCGGGCGGCGCCGCCCGCGCTATTGCAGCACGGCGTTGGCGATCTCTTCGGCGACCAGCCGCTTCGCGGCGCGCCGATCCTCGCCCGGATGGACCACGGCCAGCACCGTCATTTCGTCGTCCGAGCCGCTGTCCGACGCGCGCGCGACGATCACCCAGTCGTAGGCGTTATTGTTGCCGCCTTGAGCGCTTTGAAAATTGCTCAACGCCGAACCCTGCTGCATGTACGCTTGCGTGTCGCCCACGTAACCGGGATCGCCGGGCTGCGGACGCGGCGTCGCGGCGGCGGCGGGCAGGCACGGATAGGCGCCCGGCAGGCAACCTCCTGCCGCGGGCGCTCCCATCATCGGAGAGCCCATCATCGGCGCGCCCATCATCGACTCGGCCATCAGCGGACCGCCCCACGCCAACGGTCCGCCCATCGCGTTCGCGGCCTGTTCGGATTGTGTGATGGAGTCCGGCGGGAGCATCTGTTGCTCGCGCAGGCGGGCGACGGCGGCCTGATCGGGCGCGACGCCGGTATCGCCAAGCGGCGGCGGCGTTTCACCCGCCTCCTTGAGCAGCTTCGGCACGTCGGGGTCGCCGGGCGCAAGGTCTTCGAGCGAGACGCCCGGCTTGAGCGGCTGCTCGATAATCGAAACGGTCAGCGTGACCGGCGTGGCCGCGGTCGCCGGCGCCGACCGTCGTTCGGCGTGAAAGTCCTGCCGCAGCACCATCGCGACCGTCGGATCGGTGGAAAACGGCACCACCTCGGCATTCGCCGGAACCGAGAGCTTGCCGGCCTTGCGCACTTCGATCGCGCGCGCCGGCGGCGCCAGCGCCGCCAGAATCGCGCAGACCGCGATTACGCCCGTGAGTAAAGGTTTCAGCACCGTTCAATTACATCGCGGACGCGGTCCGGGCGCAACGCGCGCGGGGCGCGGCGGCCGGCGGTTCACGCCGGCGGCTCAGGGCAGTTTCTGTTCCAACAACTCTTTGACGCGGCCCGCGCGCCACGCCGCGATCCGTTCGGCCAGCGCGGAATCCTCAAGCGCCAGGATGGCCGCCACGAACAATCCGGCATTGGCGGCGCCGGCCTTGCCGATCGCCATCGTGGCGACCGGAATGCCTTTCGGCATCTGGACGATCGACAGCAGCGAGTCCATCCCGTTGAGGCTCGTGGTCGGCATCGGCACGCCGATTACCGGCAGCAGCGTCTTGGCGGCGACCACGCCCGCCAGATGCGCCGCGCCGCCCGCGCCGGCGATGATCGCCTTGAGGCCGCGCGCCGCCGCGCTCGCGGCGTATTCGAGCGTCAAGTCCGGGGTGCGATGCGCGGACAGTACACGGCATTCGTGGGCCACCTTGAGCTCGGTCATGACCTCGGCAGCGGCCGACATGTATTCCCAGTCGCTCTTGCTGCCCATGATTACGCCGACGCGCGGCGTGTCAGTCGTCGCCATTCGATCCAGCCTCCGTGCTAATTGCTACAATCGAACGAAGCTGAAGACCGGCGGCGGCGTTGTCAAGTAACGCGGACCGCAGGCCGGCGCTGCGAGGAACCCGGATGGCCACGCCGATACCGACCAACCGATGCCCGTTGACGTCCGCGGAGATCGTGCACGCGATCGGCGTGGAGGCGCCGCCGGGTTTCGCCGGCGCGGCCGCCGGCGTGAGCATCGATACGCGCTCGCTCGAAGCGGGCGCTCTGTTCGTCGCCTTGCGCGGCGTGAGCGACGGTCATGAGTTCCTCGCGGCGGCGGCGCGGCGCGGGGCCGTCGCCGCGATTGTGGAACGCGGCCGCGCGATCGCGGACCTGCCCTGCTTCGAGACCGCCGACCCGCTCGCGGCGCTCGGCGCCCTCGCCCATTTCCATCTGCATCGCGTGCGCGGCCGGCACAATCTGCCGGTAATCGCGATTGGCGGCGCGGCCGGCAAAACCACCACCAAGGAACTGGCGGCGGCCGCCGCGCGCGCGCTGTTCGGAGAAATCCTCGCGACGCCGGGCAATCTCAACAACCTGATCGGCGTGCCGATGACCATCCTGACGCTCAGCGGCGCCGAACGCGCCGTGGTGCTGGAATGCGGAACGAACCGGGCCGGTGAAATCGCCCGCCTCGCCGCGATCGTCGAACCCGACGTCGCGCTGGTGCTGAACGCCGATATCGAACACACCGAGGGCCTGGGGTCGCTCGAAGGCGTCGCCGACGAGGAAGCCGCGCTCTTTTCAACCGCGCGCATCGCGGTCTTTTCGCCGGCGGAGACTTTAATCGCCGCGCGGGTCCCGGACCGCGTCAGAAAGGTAAAATTCGGCGCCGGCGCCGAAGCCGGCCTGCGCCTGGTCAGCCGCGCCGTGATCGCGCCCGGCCGCCAACGAATCGCGATCGCTTTGAACCGGGCGCTGGCCGCTCCGGGCGTCGAACCGTCGCTCGAAACGAATCTCGGACTGCTTGGCGCCGCGGCCGCGATGAATTGCGCGGCGGCGGTCGCCGCGGCGACGGCGGCTCACGATCGGCCGCTCGGGCGCGAACAGCTCGCGGCGATGGCGCGGGCGCTTGGCGCGGTCGAGCCGGTCTCCGGCCGGCTGGCGACGCGAACCATTGGCGGCGTCGTTGTCATCGACGACACTTACAACGCCAATCCCCGCTCGGTGCGGGTCGCCCTGGCCGCCGCCCGCGAAACCGCCGAAAGCCTCGGCGGGCGGCTGCTGGTCGCGATGGGCGATATGCTCGAACTGGGCGAACTGTCGCCGGCGATGCATCGCGACGCGCTTGCGGACCTGCGCGAGGCGCGTCCGGACGCCGTTGTGCTGGCCGGACCGGAATTTGGCGCGGCGATCGAGCGGCTGGGCGTCGCCGAACGCGAAGCGCTCGCGCCGTTAGTCGAGACCGCTCCCGAGAGCGGCGCCGCCGGCGAAATCGTCAGCTCGATCGTTCGTCCGGGCGACATCCTGCTGGTCAAGGGTTCGCGCGGACTGGCGATGGAACGTGTTATCGAGGCGCTAAAAGCATAAATTAGCATGAATAATCACAAATCATCGACAACCGACCGGATCGTTACGCCAAGGCCGCGCCTTGCGGTCCCGCGGCGCCTGTATTAGAGCCTGAAAGCGATCCATCGCTTCGGGAGCACTGGAAACATGCCTGAAGAATCTTTGCTTGCGGGACTGCGCGTTATCGACTGCGGAACTTATGTCGCGGGACCGGCCGCGGCCACCGTGATGTCCGACTTTGGCGCCGAAGTAATCAAGATCGAACGGCCCGGGGGCGGCGATCTGTGGCGGCTCTTTTCCAAATTGCCTGGCAGCGCCAAGGCCGAACTCGACTGGTGCTCCGTGCTGACCAGCCGCAACAAAAAAAGCGTAGCAATCGACCTCGGCCGGCCCGAAGGCCGCGAGGCCCTGATTCGTCTTGTCCGCACGGCCGACGTTTTCGTCACAAATTATCAGCGGACCCTGCTGGATAAATTCCAATTGGGATGGGACGATCTGGCGGCGGTCAACGATCGCCTTATTTACGCTCATCTGACCGGCTATGGCGACGCAGGCGAAGACGCCGACGATCCGGCCTTCGACGCGCTGGCCTATTGGGCGCGGTCCGGCCTGATGACCGGCGTCGCCGGCGCCGACGGGTCCCCCGGCTCGCCGCGTCCCGGCATCGGCGACCATCCGACTTCGATGTCTTTGTTCAGCGCAATCATGCTGGGCCTCTATCGGCGCGAGCGGACCGGCAAAGGCTCGCGCGTGACAACCTCGCTGATGGCGAGCGGGGCGTGGGCTAACGCGTGCGATATTCAGGCGAAATTGCTGAATGCGGTGTTTCCGCAGCGCGGCGCCGACAAACATCCGCCCAACCCGCTTACCGCGGTCTATCTGAGCAGCGACGCCAAAATGTTCCTGCTGGTGCAAATCGATCCGGACAACGAGTTTCCGCGGCTGTGCCGCACTTTCGGCCAGCCCGAGCTCGCGCGGAACGATCTCTTCGCGACCAACCAGGCGCGCGCGGAAAACGCCGGAGCGCTGTACGCGATTTTGCAGTCGCAATTCGAAACCCGCGACCTGGCCGAGTGGCGGATGATCTTCAAGGCCAACGATATCAAGTGGGCGCCATTGCCGCGGCTCGACGACGTCGTAATGGATCCGCAGATGCGCGCGGCCGGCGTAATCGTAAAGCTTGATTACCCCGGCGCCGGATCGCTCGAAACAGTGAACAGCCCGGTTTTCGTGAACGGCGTGGCCAAGCGGCAGCCTGCGCCCGCGCCGAATATCGGCGCCGACACGGCCGCGGTCCTGCGGGGACTTGGCTATGCACCATCCGAGATAGCGAAAATCTCCGGCGGGATGTGCAATGGATAGCCGGATTGTTCAGGATCTGTTGGATTTGTCAGTCTTCGAAAAGCGGACGTGAGAATAGCGGTTATGGGGAATATGGAAATCGCGGTGTTCGGCGGCGGATGCTTCTGGTGCACGGAGGCGGTGTTCGAACGATTGCGCGGCGTGATTGCGGTGATGCCGGGCTATGCGGGCGGATTCAAAGAAAATCCCACTTATCGCGAGGTCGGTTCGGGACGAACCGGACATGCTGAAGTGGTGCGCGTCGAATTCGATCCGGCGACCGTCAGCTTTCAGGAATTGCTGATTGTTTTTTTCTCCACGCACGACCCGACGACGCTGAATCGCCAGGGCGCCGACGTCGGCACTGAGTATCGATCCGCGATTCTCTACACCACTCCGGACCAGAAGCGGCTGTCCGAAGAGATTATAGCCGAATTGAACCGATCGGTTTTCACCGATCGGCCGGTGGTTACGCAGATCGCTCCGCTCGAAAGGTTTTATCCGGCCGAGGAGTATCATCGCGAATACTACCGCAGCAATCCCGAAGCGCCATACTGCCAGTATGTAATCGCTCCCAAAATGGCGAAGCTGCGGGCGAAATTCAGCGATCTGCTGAAAGGCGCGGTGGCGCCGGCCGCGAACGAGCAGCTAATCGCGGGGCGCGACAAGGGCGAATGACCCTGCCCGCGCGATATACAGGAACCTTCAAGATCGAGGTCAAAGATGGGCGCCGCCGAAAATAAAGAAATGATTCGCGGGATGTTCGCGGAACTGGCGAAAGGCGACGCCGACGCGTTCCTGAGCAACTTCGCCGACGACGTGCGCTACACGATTATCGGCACGAGCAAGTATTCCGGCGCCTACAACGGCAAGCAGGACATGATCAACCGCCTGCTCCATCCGCTTACGCAGCAGCTTGAGGGCGGAATCGAACTCACGCCGGATAATCTGATCGCCGACGGCGAATACGTCGCGATGCAGACGCACGGCAAGGCGCGTTCGAAGAACGGCGTCGATTACAACAACACCTATTGCCACGTCTTTCGCATCGTGAACGGAAAAATCAAGGAACTGACCGAGTATCTCGACACCGAACTGGTCACCCGCGCGTTCGGCAAATAAGCGGCGGCGCGGGCGAAAGACGCACAAGGAAGATGCGATGAGAATTGTCGTTGATCATAGTCTTTGCGAGGGCAACGGACGCTGCGTCGAAGCCGCGCCGGGAATATTCGATTTGCGCGACGACGATCGAAGTTATGTGCTCGAGGAACGGCCGCCCGCGTCGCTGCGCGGCAAGGTCGAGCTTGCGGCGCGGCTTTGTCCGCGCCAGGCGATACGCGTGCTTGACGAATAGGGCCGCAACCGCGTGGCGGATCGCCAGAAAATCAAATCGGCCGAGAGGTAATCGCATCGCATGAGCGCGCTCAAGCTCGAAACGATCGATATCATCGATCCAGATCTCTACGTCTCCCGCGGCTATCCGCATGAGGAATGGGCGCTGCTGCGCCGCGAGGCGCCGGTTTACCGGTACGAGCGGCCCAACGTCGATCCCTTTTGGGCCGTCACCGGCCACGCCCAAATCGTCGAGGTTTCGCGCCAACCCGCGCTCTTCAAAAGCATCCAGCGCCTGTTCATGACGATCAACGAAGAGGGCGCGCCCGACCCCAACGAGGGCATTCTGCGCCAGCTCCTCAACATGAATCCGCCCGAGCACGGGGGCTATCGCGGCGTCGTCAATCGCCGCTTCACGCCGCGCGGCGTGCAGGTGTTGCGCCAGCAAATCGAGGACATCACAACCGAGGTGCTCGACGGCCTCGTCGGCCGCGAGGAATGCGATTTCGTGCTCGAGGTCTCGGCCAGGCTGCCGCTCGCCGTAATCGCGGAAATGTTCGGCATTCCGCGCGCCGACTGGGACGCGATGTTCCGGTTGAGCAATATGATGATCGGACCGTCGGATCCGGAATACGGCGGCAGCAACACCGTCAAGGAGACGCTGGAGCTGGCGCGGATGGAATTCTTCCAGTACTTCAACACGCTGGTCGAAGACCGCCGCAAAAACCCGCGCGACGATCTCGCGAGCGCGCTCGCCAACGGCAAGGTGAACGGCGAACCGCTGCCGATTTTCGAGCTGATGTCGTATTTCGCGCTGCTGATAATCGCCGGCAACGAAACCACCCGCAACGCCACCACCGGCGGTCTTTTCGCGTTCATCAACCATCCCGACCAATGGCGGCGGCTGAAGGCCGATCCGTCGCTCGTGCCGCATGCGGTCGAGGAGATCGTGCGATGGACGTCGCCGGTGATCCAGTTCAACCGCGAAGCGGTCGCGGACGCGGAATTACACGGCCGGAAAATCCGCGCCGGCGATCTGCTCTGCCTCTTCTATCCGTCGGCGAATCGCGACGATACGGTGTTCGACCGCCCCGGCGAATTCGACATCGGGCGCAATCCGAATCCGCATATCGCGTTCGGAATCGGCGAACATTTCTGCCTCGGCGCGAACCTGGCGCGGTTGGAATTGCAGGTGATGTTCCGGCAGTTGGCGGAACGGCTCGAAGCAATCGAACTGAACGGGCCAATCCAGCGGATGCGGTCGAGTTTCGTCGGCGGCATCAAACACATGCCGGTGCGCTATCGAATCAAACCGCGCGTCTGATTCTCACGGCGCGGCCTCCGGCGGCGGCTCCCCGGCGGTTCGCCGGCGCGCGGCGAGCGCCTGCCGCAGTTCGGCGTCGTGCCCGTAAATATCGTTGAAGAAGCGCACCTCGCCGTCCGGTTCGACCTCGGCGGTAAGGTAGATGATCAGCACGGGAATCGGCCGGGGCAGATTGACCTGGACGGTCTGGTCGCCGTTCATCGTCCGCACGATCCGATCGGCGCTCCACTCGGGAAGCCCGCGCAACACCCACTCCGCCAATCCGACCGGATTCTGCACGCGGATACATCCGTGGCTGAAATCGCGCCGCGGCTTTTCGAACAGCTCGGGCGCCGGCGTGCTGTGCAGATACACATTGTAGGAGTTCGGAAACATGAACTTGACCAGGCCGAGCGCATTTTTCGGTCCGGGCTTCTGCCGGATATTAAGCGCGCCGGAACGCAATCCATTGAGCATGTCGTCGGTCACCGCGCCGTCGCTCACCATCGTTCCGCCCGAGGTGAAAACCGCAAAATTGTTGGCGGCCAGATAATTGCGGTTTCGGACAATCTTCGGAATGAGTTCGGCCCGCGCGATCGAAAAGGGCACGTTCCACCACGGCCGGAAAATCACGTATCGCATCGTCCCGGTGAAGACGGGCGTCTGATGGCGATAGGCTTTCCCGACCACGACGCGCATTTCCAGGAATGGCGCCGGCTGCCGGCGCATCGTCCGCAGGATGAATTCGGGAAGGTTGACGACGACCGGCGGCTCCGGAAAATCCAGCGGCATCCAGCGATACCGCTCCAGCGTGTAGCCCAGCTCTTCGACCCGCACGCGCATCGGCACGTTCAGCGCGGCGATCGTCGCTTTGCCCAGCACGCCATCGATTGCGAGGCCGTGCCGGCGCTGGAAACGCCGCACCGCATCAACGATCGCGCCCTGGTAGCGCGTCGATCCGGCGGGCAATATCGCATCGGCCGGAAGATCGCCGACCAGTCTCAGCCGCGCCGCCAGATGCGCAAGATCCAGGTACGCGCCGCCCGGATGAATCGACGCGGAGGGAACCGCCAGCGGCGGACCTTCGCCGCCATGCGCTAGTTCCAGATAGTGGGCGAGCGCGACCTCGGCGCGCTGATATTCGGCGTAGGGCGGCTCGACCTGAGTCGCGATCGCGGCCGGATCCGCCGCGCCGACAAATTCGGCGCGCAAGGTTTGCGCGAGATCGAGTTTCTTCGATCCCACATCGAGAAAAAATTTGACGTCGTTCGGATTCACCCGGCCGATATGCAAATCCGACAGATAGCGCATCGCGCACACGGTCACCGCGACGTCGAACTGCGCGATATCGGCGGGCGCGGCGCCGGCGCCTTCGGCATGCATTCGCGCACGCCGCGCCGTCCATAAACCGGCGTCGTAGTCCCGCGGATTCAATCCTTTGAGCCGCGCCTGCCGGAACAGATCGATCATGCCGAGCGCGGCCGCGGTGGGCGCGCCGCCCGCAGTCCACGCCGGGGCCCATCCGCCGGCGCTGTAAAACTCCACGACCGCCGCTCGATAATCGGAAAAATCCGGCCAACGAAGCGCCGGCAGCCGCGCGGAAATCGCAATCGATTGAATTTGGGCGGCGGCCGAACTGGGCGCCGGCGGGGCCGTCTGCGCGCCCGGCCTTCCAGCATCGGCAAGAGCCAGAAATGCGGCGAGCGACGCGACAATCAGAATACGGAACGCCAGGTTGCGAGCGATACCCAACATGATTCGCTGTTTATGACTGTCCGGTAATTTCCGGTCAACGCCGCTTGATGCGGCTTTGATCAGTCGATTGCGGGTTGGTTCGCATCGAGAACGGAATGTCAGCCAATCGGGAATCGATCGCTCGCCGACAAACGGCATGCGATTGAACGTGTGAAATCGCTTGAATGAGGCAACTTGATAAATTTGCGCAGTATATTTGAATACTAATAGACGCCGGATCGTCGCGACGCGCCGACGGCGGGTTCAGTCAGGCAAAAGAGAGGAAGCCTGCACGGTTCGCAAGCGGCGCGAGAAGCCCATGCGGAACGGCCGATATCAGGCCGGGGTCAGGTCCCAGATGTCGCGGCTGTACTCCTGCACCGTGCGATCGCTCGAAAAGTAGCCGATGCGCGCGACGTTAAGAATTGACTTGCGATACCACTTCTCCGGCTCGATATAATCGCGCTCCATCTCCGCCTGCGTCTCCACATACTCCGCGAAATCGGCGAGCAGGAAATACTCGTCGCGATTCAGGAGCACGTCGCGGATCCATCGGAAGAGTCCCGGTTCATCCGGGCAAAAGAGATCCGACGCGAGCGCGTCGAGCACGCGCTGGATGCGCGGATCGCGATCGTAAAACTCTTGCGGCCGATAGGCTCCGCTTCGCTTGAGCTCCGCGATTCGTTCCGCCGTCAAGCCGAAAATGTAGATATTTTCGGCGCCGACCGACGCCCGAATTTCGATATTGGCGCCGTCGAGCGTGCCGATCGTCAAAGCCCCGTTCATCGCGAATTTCATGTTGCCGGTGCCCGACGCCTCCATCCCGGCGGTGGAAATCTGCTCCGATATGTCCGCGGCCGGAATGATATTCTCGGCCAGCGAAACTTTGTAGTCGGGCAAGAACGCGACTCTGATCAGCCCGCGCGTGCGGCTGTCGGCGTTGATCGTCTCGGCCAGATTGTTGATCAGCTTGACGATCATCTTGGCGGCCCAATAGCCGGGCGCCGCTTTGCCTGCGATCAGATAGGCGCGCGGAGCCGGCGGCTCGACGCCGTCCTCGACGATCGCGAGGTACTGATGCACGACTCCGAGCGCCATCAGGAGCTGGCGCTTGTATTCGTGGATGCGTTTGGCCTGAACGTCGAAGACCGCCTCCGGATCCAAATCGACGTGGGCGATCCGGTTGACGATGCGGGCGAGGCGTTCCTTGTTCGCGCGCTTGATCGCGGCGAATCGCGCCTGCATCGCGGGATCGCCGGCGTGCGGTTCGAGTCCGCGCAGCGCCTCGAGCTGCGTCTCCCATCCGGATCCGACCGTCTCGTCCAACAGCGCCGCCAATCCTGGATTCGCCGCCAGCAGCCATCGGCGCTGCGTCACGCCGTTGGTTTTGTTGCTGAACCGTAGCGGCCAGAGTTCGTTGAAGTCGGGCAGCAGGCGATGTTTCAGCAGCTCGGAATGAAGCGCCGAGACGCCGTTGACGGAATGGCTGCCGACGATCGCGAGGTGCGCCATCCGCGCCTGCGGCTCATGCCCGTCCTCGATAATCGACATCCGCCGCGCCCGATCGTGATCTTCGGGCCATACCGTCTGAATCTCGGCCAGGAAGCGGCGGTTGATTTCCTGGATTATCTGCAAATGGCGCGGCACGACGCGCTCGAGCAGCGCGAGCGGCCAGCGTTCCAGCGCTTCCGGCAGCAGGGTGTGGTTGGTGTAGGCGACCGCGGAGCGGGTCAGGTCCCACGCCATTTCCCAGCGCAAATCGTATTCGTCCACGAACAGCCGCATCAATTCCGCGACGGCGAGCGCCGGATGCGTGTCGTTGAGCTGAATCGCGATTTTCTGCGGAAAATCGAACAGATCCTCGCCGCGGCGCAGGAAACCGCGCACGATATCGCGAATCGCGCAGGCGACGAAAAAATATTCCTGCAACAGCCGCAGTTCGCGGCCCGCCTGCACCGCGTCCGACGGATAGAGCACCTTCGAGATGGTTTCCGAAACCATCTTCTGCTCGACCGCCTTCATGTAGTCGCCAGCGTTGAAAATCTGCATGTCGAATTCGCTCGACGCGCCGGCGGAGAAGAGCCGCACGTAATTCACCGTGTCCCCGCCGTAGCCGACGATCGGCAGGTCCGACGGCACGCCGGCGAGCAGCCGCCAATCGACCCATGCGGGATTGTATTTGCCCTCGCGGTCGACGCGGTGCTCGATACGCCCGTAAACCGGAATCAGACAAGCCTCTTCCGGACGCGGAACCAGCCACGGCGAGCTTTCCCGCTGCCAACTGTCGGGGCGCTCGACCTGATGGCCGTCGCGAATCTCCTGCCGGAACAGGCCGTATTCGTAATTTATTCCGTAGCCGTAGCCGGGCAGATTCAGCGTCGCGAGCGAATCGAGGAAGCAGGCGGCCAGGCGCCCGAGGCCGCCGTTGCCGAGCGCCGCGTCCGGCTCTTCATCGAAGAGGAGTTGCAGATCGACGCCGTTCTCGCCCAAGAAATTCCGGCAATCCCCGATGATGCCGAGATTCAGCAGATTGTTCTCAAGCGATCGTCCGATCAGGAATTCGAGCGAAAGGTAACAGACCTTTTTGCGATTGGCGCGCTCGAAGCGCGCCTGCGTCATCAGCATCCGCTCGACCAGAAGATCGCGCACGGCGAGCGCCGCGACCCGGTACCAATCGTGCTTGCTGAGCTGAATCCGCCGTTTCGCGAGCGTGAATCGAATATGATGGTCAATCAGCCGGATGAAAAGCTGGCGGTTGTTGTCCGAAACTTCGGGTACTGCCATAACGGCGTTATCGTGAGCTTCCAGATGCGCGCGGGGCGGCGATAATTCGCAAAGCAAAAATCGATCTACGTTTCATATATTGGCGAGCCGGCGCAACAATAATTTTTTCCTCTGGCGCAACCGGCAAAGCAACCCCCCCGCTCAAAAATTGCGAAATCGAACCCGGATGCGGCGGCCAGACGCGATCCGCGCCGGCGGCCACGGCCTTGTGGATTTTCCTTGGAGCCGAAACGGGCTATAGAATCGTGAGTCGAGCCGACAGGCCAAGGCCGGACACGGAGCGTGCAATGGATCAGGTTCAGGGCGTACTCAACTATCTCGATGAAATGTCAGAAAAACCGGTTACCTACACTTACGAGCCGCCGCCCGGAACGTCCCCACGAACGGGCCGCACCGTCAAGCACGAGGTTCCGATCATCGACGGCCGCACCGCCGCCCATCAGCCGTCGCTTGACGTAGAAGGCTTCATGCTGACCCGTCATCAGAGCGCAGTCGCGAATTTTTACGACGACGGCGAAGTCAAGCGCGTCTATTACCCCGAGATGGAACGGCTGGTGCGGGAGATTCTCGGCGCGACCCGGGTTCTCGTTTTCGACCACAACGTGCGCAACGGCTCGAAAGAAGCGCGCGCCAGATATGGCGTTCGGGAGCCGGTGCGGTTCGCCCATAACGATTACACTTTGAAGTCGGGCCCGCTGCGCGTGCGCGAGCTGTGCGACGATGCGGAAGCGGAGCATCTGCTGCGGCATAGATACGTCTTTATCAACGTTTGGCGTCCTGTACGCGGCCCGGTCGAGCAATCTCCGCTGGCGGTATGCGACGCGCGCACCATGCGGCAGAGCGACTTTATCGCCACCGATTTGGTCTATCGCGATCGCACCGGAGAGGTTTATTCCGTGCGCTACAATCCGCAGCACCGATGGTATTACTTTTCGCGGATGCGGCCGGACGAGGTCCTGTTGCTCAAGTGCTACGATTCCGACCCCGATCGCGCGCGCTACACCGCTCATTCAGCCTTCGAGGATCCGGCGACCCCGCCCGACGCGGCGCCGCGTGAAAGCATCGAAGCGCGGACCATCGCGTTCTTCGCGCCGGCGGCCAGTTGAACCGCGCGACGCTGAATCCGCAGGGGCGGAATTGGCGCTCCATCGGCGGCCGTGCGGCCGTTCGCTTCACCACGATCGTCGCGGCGCTGGCGTTTGGACTGCTTCAATTTCCCGCCGACGCCGCGGCGCAGCGGCTTAAGGCGCCGCCCACGAAACCTTCGGCTGGATTTCTAACCTGCAACGTCGCCGGCGGGTTCGGCTTCATCTTCGGCTCGACGCGCGACGTCGTTTGCACTTATGCAACCGTCGACGGCCGCACCGACGAATACAAAGGGCGCATCGACAAATACGGCGCCGATATCGGCTACCTGTCTTCGGCGGTGATGCTCTGGGGCGTGTACAGCCAAAGCACGCATCTCGGCGCGGGTTCGCTCGCCGGCGACTACGCGGGCGTGACCGGCAGCGCGACCTTGGGAGTCGGCGGCGGTTTCCAGCTTCTGGTCGGCGGTTCTGAGAAATCCGTCACGCTGCAACCGTTGAGCATCGAGGGCAACAAGGGCCTGAATGTAGCGGCGGGCGTGATGACGCTCCATCTGGAGTTCATCAAAACGCTGAAAGCGGCCCCGTCGCCCAGTCCCTCGCCCGAGCCTTCGGCGTAGTTTTTCGTTCGGACGCGGCCAGTGTGGTGTCCCGCAGAGAACGTCCATCTGACGCCTTATCAGCTCGGCGCGCGGGCCGTCCATCGCGCGGCGGCAAGGGATGGATTGCCGAGTCCGGGCACGGCAATGACGAACAGAGTTGGTCATGCCCGGACTTGATCCGGGCATCCACGCCGACCGCAAGGCGGAGCGGAAGATAGACCCGGAGTGCGAACTTATTCAGGAGACGCCACACTGGCGCGGCAACTTGGCGAGCGCCGCACGGATGCCGGTCGTGCTCCGCGGAACTCGCGCCGCTAGCTTTGCATAGACCCTACGCCAGCGTTCAGGCATCATTTTATCGGGCGGGAGCGCGGCGGCTTCGTCGGACGGAATCACGCGGCAGCGCACCACGACCCTTCGCTAGTGGACTGGAGAGGCCTCTGATGGACGGAAAAAGCCGGCAGGAATTCGATCTTTTCAAGATTGCGGGCGTCCAGATTGCTATCGATTATTCTTGGCTGGTTATTTTCGTGCTGGTGCTGTGGAGCCTTTCAGCGGGCTATTTTCCTGAGGTTCATCCGGGCTATCCGACTTCCGAGTATTGGCTTGTCGGAATCGTCGCCACACTGCTGTTTTTCGCTTCGATAGTCACCCACGAGCTTTCGCATGCGATGGTCGGCAATTCGCTGGGCCAGCCCGTCAAGCGCATCTCTTTGTTCATCTTCGGCGGGATGGCTCATCTTGGCCACGAACCCACCGACGCCAAGGCCGAATTGAAAATCGCGGCGGCGGGACCGCTGACCAGCTTCGTGCTCGGCGTGTGCTTCTTTTGGATTCCGACTTTGCTCGGGTTTCGCCACGGGCATCCGATGTGGGCGTCGGTTTTCGATTACCTCGGCTTCATCAATATCGCGCTGGGGCTGTTCAATCTGTTGCCGGGGTTTCCGCTCGATGGCGGCCGGATTCTGCGCGCCGCGATTTGGGCGCGCACGGGAGATTTCAGGCGTGCGACCGCGCGCGCCGCGGATTGGGGCCGCGGCATCGCGTGGGGTCTGATCGTTCTGGGCGCGATCGAGATTTTTGCCGGCGCGCTGGTGGGCGGCTTATGGTTGATCTTTATCGCGCTTTTTCTTAAAGGCGCGGCGTCATCGAGCTATCAGGGAATCATCATGGAGCAGGTGCTCGGCGGGGCGCGGGTGCGCGACCTGATGGTTCACGATCCGGAAGTAATCGACGCTGGAACGACTGTCGCGGCCGCGGTGAACGAGCATTTCGCCCACCATGGTTACTCCGGATT
Organism: Deltaproteobacteria bacterium; assembly: GCA_021780225.1. Classification (GTDB taxonomy): domain Bacteria; phylum Desulfobacterota; class Binatia; order Binatales; family Binataceae; genus JADMIL01. Next base: position 88,215 of record JAJXZF010000078.1, read on the forward strand.
TCCCGTATTGGAAGATGGCCGTCCGGTCGGGATGCTGTCGATCGCGCAAATTCGCGACTGTCCGCCGGCTGAGCGCGCCACCAAGCGCGTTGCGGAGGTGATGAGGCCGATTAACCAGGCGCTCGAAATTGCACCCGACGCCACGCTCGCGCAGGCGTTGCGACAGATGTCGGAGGCTGAAACGGGGCGGCTGCTGGTGATGGAAAACGACCGGCTTATCGGACTCGTCACGCGTTCGGCCGTCGCCCATTTCATCATGATCCGCAACGAGCTTGGCTTTTCCGCCGATGAGCGTTCAACCGATCGATCGGGCGCTCCGCGCGGCGCGGAGCCGCCCACCAGCAATCCGCCGGCGGCGTCCGCCGCAAGTTGAATGATGCGCAGGACTCCGCCCGCTCCCGGCGTCCGCCGCTATTTGCTGTTGTTCGCCGCCATTGCCGCCATCGGATGCGGTCCGATCGCCGATCCCGCCGATCCGCATTACGTGATTGCGCCGCCGCCGCTCGCCGCTTCCGACGCCGCCCGCATGAATCAAGGTCCCGAAGGCAGCGCGATGAGCTACCATGCCAATCCCGGCGCCGACTGGCCGCGCTACTCGCGCGTGATGCTGGAGCCGTTAACCTCGTGGGACGGCAATTTCGCGGGCAAAGTTTCGCCCGAAGATCAAATCGTTTTATGTGACTATATGTACCAAGTATTGCGGCGCCATCTGGCGCGGCAATTCGTCGTTACCGATTCGCCCGGCCCGGACGTGATGCGGCTGAAAATCGTAATCGTCGCGCGCGGCGGCGGGGCGGCGGGTCTGCGCTCGATCTCGTCGCCATTGCCGGAATATCGGCTGGAGCGCGCCGTGACCGAGCTTTCGCCCGCGACCTACGCGTTCGCCGGAATCGCCGCGAGCGACGGCGAAATCACCGATTCAACGACGGGCGAGCCGCTGCTGGTCTGGATCGACCAGCGGATCGGCGGCGGCACGACCAAACCCGCCGCGCAATGGAATTGGAATGATGCGCGCGCCGCGATCGATTATTGGGCGGAAACGCTCGCCGGCCGGCTCGCCCAATGGCATCAGGAGGGCGACGTTTCGGGATGATTGCGCCGGCCGCGCCCGCCCCCAGCGTCGCCCTCGAACGCGACAGTTCCGGCGCCGCGGTGGTGCGTATTGGCGGCGATTGGCGCCTCCGCCACGGCATGCCCGCGACGGCGTCGGTCGAACGCGCGCTTCAAATCGCCGCCGCACGCTCGATACGCCTGGACGCGAGCGGGGTGGGCCGATGGGATTCGAGCCTTGTCAGCTTCATCGTTCGTCTGGAGGAGTATTGCCGCGCCCACGAAATCGAGAGCGCGCGCGACGCCCTGCCCGACGGTCTGGCCCGGATGATCGCGCTGGCGCAGGCGGTGCCCGAACGACGCGACGCCCGCGCCATCGCCGCGCGGCCGCCGCTGCTCGACCGCGTCGGCGCGGCGGCGCTGGAAAAATTCGCGGGCATCGGCGATTTCACGGAATTTCTGGGCGAGGCGTCGATTGCGCTCGGCCGGATGTGCGCCGGGCGCGCGCGCTTTCGCGGCTCCGATCTGCTCGAAGCAATCCAGGATTGCGGCGCCAGCGCGCTCGGAATCGTGACCCTGATCAGTTATCTCGTCGGCGTAATCCTCGCGTTCATGGGCGCGATTCAATTGCAGCAATTTGGCGCCGCGATTTACGTCGCCGACCTCGTCGCGATCGGAATGGTTCGCGAGATGGGCGCGATGATGACCGGCATCATCATGTCCGGCCGCACCGGCGCCGCCTTCGCCGCCCGGCTCGGCACGATGAAGGTGACGCAGGAGATCGACGCGCTCGCGACGATGGGAATTCCGCCGATGGAATTTCTTACCGCGCCGCGCCTCGCCGCGCTCGTCCTGATGATGCCGTTGCTGTGTCTTTACGCCGATTTGGTCGGCATCCTCGGCGGCGCGACGGTTGGATACTCGATGCTCGGCTTGTCGCTGAACACCTATCTGCATGAAAGCTCCAACGCGATTCTCACCGCGACCTTTGTCGGCGGACTGGTCAAAAGCGTGGTTTACGGCGTCTTGATCGCGCTCGCCGGATGCTACGAAGGGTTCCGCTGCGGCAACAGCTCATCGGCCGTGGGCGACGCGGCGACGCGCGCCGTGGTCGAGAGCATTGTCGCGATCGTCGTCGCCTGCGGCGCCTTCGCGGTTTTATTTCATATACTTGATATCTAAATCCGCTCAAAATGCCTTCTCAGATGGCCACTAATCCAAATCCAGCGCCGCGCGCGGCGGAGCGCCCGGTTCACATCGAGGTGCGCGACCTGACCATGGCGTTCGGCAGCTTCGTGCTGATGCGCGATCTGAATTTCGCCGTGCGCCGCGGCGAAATCTTCATCATCATGGGCGGTTCGGGATGCGGCAAAAGCACGCTGCTCCGCCATCTGATCGGGCTGATCGAGCCGGCGGCCGGCGAGGTCCTTTACGAAGGTCGAAACTTCACCACCGCCGCCGTGGAAGATCGGGAGGCGATGCTGCGCCAGTTCGGGGTGCTCTATCAGGGGGGCGCGCTGTGGAGCTCGATGACGCTGGCGGAAAACATCGGTCTGCCGCTCGGCGAATTCACCGATCTCGCGCCCGACGAAATCCGCCAAATCGCTTCGCTCAAGCTGGCGCTGGTCGGACTGAAGGGTTTCGAGGATTACTATCCGAGCCAAATTAGCGGCGGCATGCAGAAGCGCGCCGGCCTCGCCCGCGCGATCGCGCTCGATCCGGCCGTGCTGTTTCTCGACGAACCTTCAGCCGGCCTCGATCCGGTGACCTCGCGCCTGCTCGACGAACTCATTCTGGAACTGCGCGACAGCCTTGGCGCGACGATCGTCGTCGTCACTCACGAACTGGCGAGCATTTTCACGATCGGCGACAACAGCATCTTCCTGGACGCGGAGACGCGCACGATGGGCGCGCTCGGCAACCCGCGCGAATTGCGCGATCATTCCGCCAATCCCGGCGTGCGCCGATTTTTGACCCGCGGCGCCTCGCTATTGGAGACCGCGCCCAAAGATGGCTAAACGAACCAGCCCACGCAAAGTCGGAGCCTTCGTGCTCGGCGCCCTCGCGATCGCCGTGATCGCCGTCGCGGCGCTCGGTTCCGGCCAGTTGTTCCGCAAAACCCGCCAGTACGTCTGCTTCTTCGACGGCAGCGTCAACGGCTTGCGCACCGGCGCGGCGGTGAAATTCAAGGGCGTCAAAATCGGCGAGGTCAAAAACATCCTGCTCAGCCTCGACGTCGGCCGCCCAACCACGAACGTCGTCCAAACCTCGAGCGTAATCCGGATACCCGTGATTATAGAAATCGACCAATCCAGAATGGAAAGCCGCGGTCTGACCAACATCGACCTCGGCGATCCGGCGCGGATGAAGCTGGCGATCGACCGGGGCTTGCGGGCGCAGTTGGCGGTCGACAGCCTGCTCACCGGCTTGCTCTATATCGACCTCGACATGCATCCCGGCGCGCCTGAGCGATTCGTGTTGCCCGCCAACTCGGGCTACGATGAAATCCCGACGCTGCCCACCGCCTTTGAGCAGGCGCAAAACGCGGCCGCGCGCCTGATCGGCCAAATCGACAAAATCCAACTCGATCAGCTCGTCACTACCGCGACGCAGACGCTCGCCGCCGTCCGCGACCTGGTCAACTCCAGCCAGTTGCACGACGCGATCGCATCCTTGAATGAAACGGGGCGAAGCCTTAACCGCGCCGCCAACGAAATTCAGCAACTGAGCGCGAACATGAATCGGCAAATCGGTCCGATGAGCGAAAGCATCCAGACGGCCGCGCGCAATACCGATGCGACTCTGCAATCCACGCAGGCGACGCTGAAACGGGTCGACCATACGCTCGCACCGGACGGTCCGCTGCTCTACCAGACCAACGAAACACTGATCCAACTGTCCGCGGCGGCTAAATCGGTGCGCCGCCTCGCCGATTATCTCGATCGAAACCCCGGCGCGCTCGTGCGCGGCCGCAGCTACAAGAAGGCTGGCGAATGAGCCGGCGTCGTCACTTTGTTTCCCAATCTTCGCTGATCGCGATCGCAGCGATTGTCGCCGGATGCTCGATGCTGTCGCCGCGGCCCGATCGCACGCGCTTTTATCTGCTGACCGCTGCTTCGGCGCAGACTCGGATAGCATCGCCCGCCGCGATGGTCCTCGGTCTCGGCCCGATCGAATTGCCCGGCTATCTCGATCAAGCGCAAATCGTCACGCGCGTCGCGCCGAATCGGATCGATCTGTCGCCGACCGACCGCTGGGCCGAAACTCTCGACGCCAACGTGCGCGACGTTGTGGCGCACGAACTTGTTTCGCGCCTGCCCAACGCGCATATCGTGAATTTCCCGTGGTATCCAACCGTCCGCATCAGCTACCGGATCGAAATCAAATTCGACCGCTTCGAGCGCGCCGGCGCCAATTCGACCGAGTTGGCGGCGCGCTGGACGATTCGCGACGGCCGCAGCGATCAAATCCTGATGACGCGCGACGCGCGCTTCGCCGAAGCGGCGGCGAACGATTCGATGGAATCGGCGGCGGCCGCGCTCAGCTCCGATCTTGGCGACCTCGCGGATCAGATCGCGGCCGCAATCGTTCAGCTCAACCAGTCGCAGGCGAGCGGCGGCTGACCGCGGCGAAGCGAAGGCCCGCCCTAAGTCTCGCGAAAAGAATCGCGTTCACCATCGCCGCCAGGCAAGCTGATTGGCGGAACGCGACCTTAAGCAACCTCTGCGCAAGTACCGCATGGTCGATGTGAGCGCGGTCGGATTGTCCGAGGACCCGTCGCCGCGGGATCCCGCCGCGTCTAAAATCTTCAATAGCCATTAGCCCTTTTGTCATTCTGAGCGGAGCTTCCCTGGTGTGGCGTCCCCTGAATAAGTTTGCACTCCGCGTCTATCTTGCGCTCGGCGTGGATGCCCGGATCAAGTCCGGGCATGACCAGCTCTGTTCGTCATTGCCGGGCCCAGACCCGGCAATCCATCCCTGGCCGCCCCGCTATGGGCGACCTGCGCGCCGAGCCGATAAGGCGTCAGATGGAAGTTATTGCGGGACGCCACACTAGCGGTCGGGAATCAGCTCCAGCTCCGACAGCCAGGCCTCGGCCTCGCTGTCGCTTGGCGCACGCCAATCGCCGCGCGGCGAAAGCGATCCGCCCGATCCGACTTTCGGCGCGTTCGGGATGCAGCTGCGCTTGAACTGGCTCAGCTTGAAGAAGCGATACAGAAAGCTGCGCAGATGCCCCTTGATTTCGGCCAGGCCGTATTGATTGCGGCGTTCTTGCGGAATATCAGGCCATCCGCCGCGCGTCCGATCGCGCCACGCCGACCATGCCAGAAATGCGATCTTCGGCGGCGGATAGCCGAAGCGCAGGGTGTAGTAGAGATTGAAGTCCTGCAATTCGTAGGGACCGACAATCGACTCCGTCGTCTGTTCCGGGCCTGTGGCCCCCGCGCGCGACGGCACCAATTCCGGACTGATTTCGGTGGCAAGAATCTCCCGCAGGATTCCGCTTGCCGCGGCGCCAAAGCGCTCGGTGTCGGCGACCCATCGAATCACGTGCTGGATCAACGTTTTCGGCACGCTCGCATTGACCGCGTAATGCGACATGTGATCGCCGACGCCATAGGTGCACCATCCCAGCGCCAACTCGCTCAAATCTCCCGTGCCGGCCACCAGCGCCCGATGCTGGTTGGCGAGGCGGAACAGATGGCTGGTGCGTTCGCCCGCCTGCACGTTCTCGAAAGTGACGTCGTACTGCTCCTCGCCGTCGATATACGGATGGCCAAGGTCCTTGAGCATCTGGATCGCGCTCGGCCGGATATCGAGCTCATGCGGTTCGCATTCGATCGCCGTCATCAGGCGGCGCGCCTGCGCCAGCGTGCGCGCGCTGGTCGCGAATCCCGGCATCGTGTAGGCCAGCAGATTGCGCCGCGGCAGCCCCAGCCGGTCGAGCGCCTGCGCGCAGACCAGCAAGGCGTGGGTCGAATCGATGCCGCCTGAAATGCCGATCACCAGCCGCTCGAATCCGCTCGCTTGCAGGCGCGTCGCCAGTCCCTGAACCTGGATCTCGTAAACTTCCGCGCAGCGCTCGCCCCGCCGCGCCGGATCGGACGGCACGTAGGGAAAGCGCTCGTAGCGCCGCTCGAGCGCGAGTTCGCCCGTGCGCGGCGGCTCCGCATCGAATTCGATTCGCCGGAAGCCGTTCAACTCGGCGCGCGCCGCGGCGGCGGCATAACCGAAGCTGGTCTGGCGCATTCGCTCCTGCCCGAGCCGCTCAAGGTCGATTTCGGAACAGATCAGTTGCGGGCCGTAATGAAAGCGTTCGGACTCGGCGACGATATTGCCGTTCTCGCAAATCAGCGCATGGCCGTCCCAGGCCAAATCGGTCGTCGATTCGCCCGTGCCGGCGGCCGAATACAGGTACGCCGCAAGGCATCGCGCGGATTGCCCGGTCACCAGTTCGCGCCGGTAATCGGCCTTGCCGACGGTGATATTCGACGCGGAAAGATTGAGCAGCACCGTCGCGCCCGCCATCGCGGCGTAAGAGGACGGCGGAATCGGCGTCCAGAGGTCTTCGCAAATCTCAACGTGAAAGGCGAAATCGCGCAAATCGCCCGCCACGAAGATCAATTTCGCGCCGAACGGCACGCCGCGCTGTCCGGCCAGCTCGATTTCCGCGCGGCTCGCGTGTCCGCCCGGATGGAACTGACGAAGCTCGTAAAACTCCCGGTAGTTCGGCGGGTAACTCTTGGGCGAAACGCCGAGAATCCGCCCGCGTTTCATCACCACCGCGCAGTTGAAAAGCAGGTTGTCGACCACCAGCGGCATCCCGGCCACAACCACAATCGGGAGTTCGCGGGATGCTTCGAGAATTCGGGCCAGCCCATCGAGACAGCCGTCAAGCAGCGCGCGCTGATGGAACAAATCCTCGCAGCTATAGGCCGAAAGTCCCAATTCCGGAAACAGCGCGAGCAGCGCCTTTTTTTCCGCCGCCCGCTTCATCAGTTCGACGGTTTGCGCGGCATTGAATGAAGGATCGGCCACGCGCACTGCCGGAATCGCCACGGCTGCGCGAATAAAGTCGTGATTATAAAGATTATGAAAGTCTTGGCCTGCCTTCACGTCTTAACGCCTCATCGCGCCCCGCACGGTATCGGCTGCACGCCGATACGCCGTTCAACCGCCATATCAAATTCTATAGCAGAATCGGCCTGCGGGCGGACGCGATCCAAAACTGAAAAGAAACCGGTATTTGCGCGCCGGACGATGCCGTTTCGCTTCCATCCCGTTAAACGCTTCGATTAAATCATCGCGGTGGCGGCGTTACTCGAGGCCGCGCGGAAATGAATTTCGGAGACGTGCGGTCATGATCGAGAACGTCAAAAAGGGGGGAGTTTTGATGTTTGGTGGATCTTTAAATTCGCTTGGCGGCAGCTCGCCCGTTCTTACCACGTGCCCGATCTGCGCGACGGATCTAGCGGAACGCGAAAACCTCGCCGGGAGCGGCGCGCCCGCCGAAAATCTCGTCAGCATCTGCCGCGGATGCGGCGAGATCGTGGTGCTGGCGACCGGCGCCTCCGGGACCGCGTTCCGCGGCGTTACCGCAAGCGAATATTTGTCGCTCTCGCCTGAGGCGCAAAATCTTCTGCGCGTGGCGCATCAGTTGGTGCGCGAACAGATCAAGCGCCGAATTTGTTGAGCGCGCCGCCGCGCGATTTCGCCGTCAATCGGTGACGGCGCCGAGGCTGCTCGACGACACCTGTGCGGCGTATTTCGCCAGCACGCCGCGGGTGTAGCGCGGCTGCGGCGGATGCCAGGCGGCGCGCCGCCGCGCGATTTCGCCCTCGGGCACATTGAGCTGAAGCACCCGTTTTACGCTGTCGATCGTGATCGAATCGCCCTCGTGCACCAGCGCGATCAAGCCGCCGACCTGAGCTTCGGGCGCGACGTGCCCGACCACCAGACCGTAGGTCCCGCCTGAGAAACGGCCGTCAGTGATGAGGCCGACCGAATCGCCGAGTCCGGCGCCGATGATCGCCGAGGTCGGCGACAGCATCTCGCGCATCCCGGGACCGCCCTTCGGCCCTTCGTAGCGGATCACCAGCACGTCGCCCGGTTTGATCCCGCCCGCGAGAATCGCCGTCAGGCAGTCTTCCTCGCACTCGAAGACGCGCGCCGGACCGGTGATTTCACGATGCTTGATGCCGGTGATTTTGGCGACGGCGCCGTCGGTCGCGAGATTGCCGCGCAAAATCGCGAGATGGCCCTGCGGATAGAGCGGCTCGTCCCACTGCCGGATCACGTCCTGGTCCTTGCGCGGCGCATCGGGAACTTCGGCCAGCGTCTGCGCGATCGTGCGCCCGGTAATGGTCATCTCGTCGCCGTGGATCAGCCCGTGGTTGAGCAGCATCTTCATGACCTGCGGGACGCCGCCCACGCGATGCAGGTCAGTGGCGACGTAACGCCCGGACGGTTTCAAGTCGCAAAGCACCGGTACGCGCTGCCGAATCGCCTCGAAGTCGTCGATCGTAAGCGGCACTTCGGCGGCGTGCGCGATCGCCAGCAGATGCAGCACCGCGTTGGTCGAACCGCCCACCGCCATCACCACCGCGATCGCGTTCTCGAGCGCTTTGCGCGTCATGATCTGGCGCGGCAACAGCCGGCGATGCACCGCGTTGACGACGGCCTCGGCCGATTTCGCCGCGCTCTCCGCTTTCTCGGCGTCGATCGCCGACATGGTCGAGGAATACGGCAGGCTCATTCCCATCGCTTCGATCGCGGAGGACATCGTGTTGGCGGTGTACATCCCGCCGCACGATCCGGCGCCGGGGCAGGCCCGCCGCTCGACTTCAAGCAATTCTTTCTCGTCGATCGACTGGGCGCTGTATTGTCCGACCGCCTCAAAGGCGCTGACGATGGTCAGATCGCGTCCGTTGTAATGGCCGGGCTTGATCGTGCCGCCGTAAACGAAAATCGCAGGGATGTTCATGCGCGCGATCGCGATCATCGCGCCGGGCATGTTCTTGTCGCAGCCGCCGATCGTGACCACGCCGTCCATCGCCTGCGCGTTGGTCGCGGTTTCGATCGAATCGGCGATAACTTCGCGCGAGACCAGCGAGTACTTCATGCCCTCGGTGCCCATCGCGATTCCGTCGCTGACGGTGATCGTGCCGAACACCTGCGGCATCGCGCCGGCCGCGCGCGCGGCGTCCTGGGCGCGCCGGGCGAGGACGTCAAGGCTCATGTTACACGGAGTAATCGTGCTGTAGGCGTTGGCGATGCCGATTATCGGTTTGGTGAAATCGTTGTCGCCGAATCCGACCGCACGCAGCATCGCACGGTTCGGCGAACGCTGAACGCCGTCGGTGATCAGCTTGCTTCTGAAATTATCGGCCATGATTGTCTCCGTGACGCCGCCGCATCGCACAAAACGAAATCTTCTCGCATAGCGGCGGTGGACGATTGCACCACATCGCGGCGGCGCATATCAAGCGCGACCGGCGCGCCGCGCGGTTGTGACAGGCGCTTGCGCGTCCGGCGCGGGCGGACGCCTCTGGCGCCACGCGCGATTTTCCCAATACGGCAGCGCCAGCATCAGCATCGCCGCGGGTCCGGTCATATCCAATGCGACGTCGGCTAACCTTCCGCTGCGCGAAATCGTCAATAACTGCAGGCTTTCGTCAAGTGAAGCGACCAGCAGGCACGCGCCGAACGCGAGCAGCGGCCGGCCCCGCATCGGCCCAAGCGCGAGCGCAAGGAAAAGCACGGCATATTCGACAAAATGGGCGCTCCAACGAAACAGGATATGCCAGTAAGCGATCATACTCGGAGCGCCGCCCGGAATGATCGCGCTCAGGATCGGCCGGATTATCGCGCCGGTGCGGACATACGAAAAAAGCGGCGAACCGAGCGTCAGGATAGCGCCGATGCAAAGACCTATGGCGAGCCACGGAATCCAGCCGCGCCGCCGCCGCAGCCCGGCGGATTTTCCGGCGAGACCGAAATCGCGCATTTTTTCGCTATCGCGGTCCAATTATCTCTCCGTTATTCCCTGCGACAAATCGGAAAGCGCCAGACCAGTTGAATCGTTTCGTCAACCCTGTAATCACTGAATGCACCGAATCGAATAAATGCGCATTTCGACACGCCCCATCCGGGTTGTTCTCTACTTGACCCTGTTTACAACGCTTGCCGCAACCGCGGGCCTTGCTGACGCCGCGGCGGCGCCGCAACTGGCGCCTCCCGGCGCCTATTCCGGCGTGTTGACCTATCACTACGACAATAGCCGCGCCGGCGCTAATACGAACGAATCCGTGCTAACGCCGGCCAACGTTAATCCGGCATCCTTCGGCAAAATCGGCATGCTGCCGGTGGACGGGTACGTCTACGCCCAACCGCTATACGTTCGGAACGTCGCGATACCGGGCAAAGGCGTCCATAACGTGGTTTACGTCGCCACCGAACACGATAGCGTGTACGCTTTCGACGCGTCCGGGCGCGACCCGACGCCGCTGTGGCGTCGCAGCTTTATCGATCCTGAAGCCGGCGTGACGACCGTCGCCTCGGATGAAGTCGGCACCTACGATATTCGCCCGGAAATCGGCATCACCAGCACGCCCGTGATCGATCCGTCCGGCACGATTTACGTCGTCGCGAAGACGCAGGAGTTGGGCCTGTACGTCCAGCGCCTGCACGCGCTCGATATCGCGACCGGCGCGGAGCGGCCCGGTTCGCCGCGAATTATCGCCCCCACCCTCTCCGGCAGCGGCGCCGGAGCGGCGATGGACGGCGTTATCCCGTTCAACGCCCTGCGCGAGAACCAACGCGCGGCGCTGGCGGAGGTCGGCGGAAAAATTTATATCGCCTTCGCCTCCCACGGCGATCATCCGCCATTTCACGGATGGGTCTTGGGTTACGATGCGAAAACGCTCGCATTGACCGACGTCTTCAACGACACGCCGAACGGCGCCGACGGCGGCATCTGGCAGGGCGCCAATGGGCCGGCCGCGGACGCTTCGGGCGCGATCTATGTCTCCTCGGGCAACGGAACCTTCGACGCCGACACCGGCGGCCCAGACTACGGCGACAGCGTAATCAAGCTGGCCGAAAAGACCGTGAAAGGACGCCGCCAGTTTCGCGTGACGGATTTCTTCACTCCATACGAGCAGAACGAATTCAGCGAAAGCGACCTCGACTTCGGCCCCACCGGCACGATCGTCCTGCCCGACCAGCCAACCGGCCCGAAGCACCTGCTGTTTGTCGGCACCAAGGTCGGCACCGTCTATCTGCTCGATCGCGACAATCTGGGCCGCTACAACCCCGACGACGATTCGCAAATCGTGCAGGAAGTGCCGTCGATGCTGGGGATGATGTACACGCCCGGCGCGTTCTTCAATAACACGTTCTATTTCGGTCCGCAGAATCGGCCGCTGCTCGCCTTCCCGATGGTCAAGGGGCAGTTCAACGTCGATGGCGAGATGACCACCGGAAACGCCTTCGGCTACCCCGGCGTGGTTCCGTCCGTCTCATCGAACGGGCTAAAAAATGGCATCGTATGGGCGATTCAGATCGATCAGTTCCTGTCGAGCGGCCCGGCCGTCCTCTACGCCTACGACGCGACGAACCTGAACGAGCTGTACGACAGCGAATTGGCGGGAAAGCGCGATAGCACCGGACCGGCGGTGAAATTCACCACCCCGATGGTCGCGGACGGGCGCGTCTATCTCGGCACGCAGAATTCGGTGGACGTTTACGGCTTGCTCCGTCGTTAAGAGCGAAAACTTGCGTCCGGCGATTCTGAACGGCATCATTGGCGCTCGCGCAATCGTTCGCAGGCATGGCGGGCGCGCGGCAATTTTCATGCTGCGCCCTTGTGCCGGATACGGCCGCCATGTACAAATATCAGTTTCGGCGGGGTCGTAGTTCAGCCCGGTTAGAACGCCGGCCTGTCACGTCGGAAGTCGTGGGTTCAAATCCCATCGGCCCCGCCAACAATTTTGACCGTGACGCGCGCTGCGGATTGCGCCGGGCAGGCGCGCATCACGAAGCCGGCAGGTGCAGGTAACTTGAAGCTGACCGAACAAACCAGGAGCGTATCGCGCGAGGCCGCACTGCGGGCGCGTCACTGGATTATTATCGATGCCGACGGCCGGCCCCTTGGCCGCGTCGCCGCCCGCGCCGCCAGCGTGCTGCGCGGCAAGCATCGCCCGGATTTCACGCCGAACCAGGACGCCGGCGATTTCGTCGTCGTGATCAATGCGGCGAAAGTGAAATTGACCGGCGCCAAGGTTACCGACAAGGTTTATCATCGCCATACCGGCTACCCCGGCGGAATCCGCACCACCACCGCCGGCAAGCTGATCGAGACCAATCCGGAGCGGCTGGTCGAGATGGCGGTGCATGGGATGCTGCCGAAGAACCGGTTGGGCCGGCGGCTGTTCACCAAACTCAAGGTTTACCGTGGCGGCGAGCATCCGCACGCCGCGCAGCAACCGCAGGAAATCGGCCTGTAAACCGCACAAATCGCGACAGATTCCAGCAAAATGGCAGAAAAGACCAACGTCATTCGCACCACCGGCCGGCGCAAAACCGCCGTCGCCAGTGTGCGCCTGCTCCCCGGCTCCGGCACGGTAACCGTCAACGATCGCTCGCTCGAAGACTACTTTCCGCGCGACACCGCGCGGATGCGGATTCTGGAGCCGTTCGAAATCACCGAAACGCGCGGCCAGTACGACGCGATCATCAGCGTCACCGGCGGCGGCTCCTCGGCGCAGGCCGACGCCGTCCGCCACGGCATCTCGCGCGCGCTGGTCGCCGTCTCCGAGGCGATGCGCCCGGCGTTGCGGAAAAACGGAATGCTTACCCGCGATCCGCGCGAGGTCGAACGCAAAAAGTACGGCCATCACAAGGCGCGCAAGCGTCCGCAGTACTCCAAGCGCTAGCGCCGCGCAGGGATTCAAGCCGACGGCGTCCGACCGGCGGTTTCGGAAGGACGCCGTCGCCGCTTGCGGCTGGACGCGCGCGGATGCGCCCAAAGCGCCTGTTGATTAATCCGGCGCCGTGGCTGGCCACATATCGGCTTTAGTGATATTTCGATTAAACCGACA